>DASPPB010000074.1:0-5013 GCA_035625725.1 Burkholderiaceae bacterium | reverse complement strand
ATGCCGAACCGGCGCCCGGTGAGCCGCCGCGCACACCGGGATCGACCGCGCCGGCGGCGTGCGCCCGCAACGGAAGGCACAGTGTCCAAACGCCAGCGGCAACCCACAGCAAAATCGATGCACGACAATGCCTGCTTCGATCCGGCTCGCCCATTGGGTCCGCTTCGATGGTGTCCATGCCGTCTCCTCGGCGCCGGCCTTCCCTGGTTTCCGTACTCACCCATTGCCAGCTTGATCAGGGGTTGGGAATGCGTGCACGGTATTGCGCGCGCGCATTCGGTCCCATCCGACGAACGGTCATCGCTTCGTCACATAGAAAGTGCCCGACACATACAGTGAGCGGATGAGACGCAAAGACCTGATCGCATCGGTCAATCGGCTGAGACCCGACCGCTCTCGCCATCGCGTGCTCGAACGATCCGAGATCCCAATGGGCTTGTCGCGTTGCCTCTGGCATTGACGTAGACAAACGGTGCAGTGGCACGCAGCCAACGCCCCGCGGCACACATTGAAATGACCCTTCTTGTCGAGCAACATTGCAATGGACGCGCACTTTGCGCATTTGCGCAGGCACTGCAAAAAAGCGGAGCGGGGCCGCGCGCCCTTCTTTTTTCACAACCTCGGGTGCGCGCGCCGCACGCTCGCAAGGCGCCCGGGCACGACCATTGCGCCGATATGCATCTGCGAGTAGCGTGCAAGCGGCAGTCCCGTCAGCCAGAAGAACGCCTGCGGATGCCGCTTGCAGGCCCGCAAGCGGCTGCAAACCGAGCGCTGCCGATTGCATCGGTCGAAGGCGTGGCCGTGCGGTCCGGACTTTTGCGGGGTCGATGGAGGTCGTTTGTCTTCGCTCTCAACCGAAGTGAGCCCCGTGGGATCCACGGGGAGCCGCACCGCGCGCCCGGTGCGCCACTTCTATCTTGGGATGGCGATCATCATTGCGCTCATCATCGGCGCGGCTTTCGCGCGCGCCGCCATTTCGGACCTTTCGCACCCGCTTTCACCGCGCCCGTGGATTCTTCATTTTCACGTGGCGCTTTGCTCGATGTGGGTGCTCCTCTTCCTTGGCCAGACGCTGCTCATCGACCGCAACCGCCTTGCCTGGCATCGAACGCTTGGCTCCTTCGGCATCGTTGTCGGCACGCTGTTGCCGATCGCGGGCATGGCGACGGCCGTCGCGCTGGCTCGCTATCACATCGCCGAAGGTCGTGCCAGCGATCCCGCTGCCGTTATCGGGCCGCTATCCGAAATGGCTGCCTTCGGATTTGCCTTTGGACTCGCGGTCTGGTGGCGGTCGCGCCCGGAGTATCACCGCAGACTGATGCTCCTGGCCTCGTGCATTCTGACCCTTGCGGCTTTTCCCCCAGTGCTGAGTTCGCTCTCGCTTGGGCACACGAGGTACCTGGCCGATGTGCTGATGCTCGCGGGCCCGGGCCGCGACTGGATCGCATCGCGCCGCATTCACCCGGTTTACCTCTACGGGCTGCCAATTCTCGTGCTCTGGCAGTTGACAGTGCGCTGGATCTACTTAAGCGAGTTCCCCATGTGGGTCTCCATCGCCCACACGCTGGTGCAGTGACCCGCAGCGGTCTCGCGAGGCGCCCCGAGCACGAGCATCGCGGCACCCCTTGGCCCGCGCGTGCGGGCTGCTGAGACGGCCGCAGGGACGGCGCAGCGGCGGCACGCCCCAAGCCCCGGCTGCTGCGCGTTGCAGCCGATCCCTCGGGCGCGCGCTCTCGTGCGTCCCTAGCGAGGCGGCCCGGGCGGGGCGGCAGGCACGATGCGCCAAGGCTCGGGACAGTTCTGCACGTAGGGAAAGTAAGTTTTGGCCGAGTCGCAGTAAAACCAGCTTGCGGGCGGCGCACTGCCCGGTGCAGGCGGGCCTCCGGCGGCAGGAGGGGGAGGAGCGACGACCTGAGATGGCGGGGTCACGGGGAAATCGTAGCCCGGGTACGGGTAGTAATAGCCGGGGTACGGTTCGTACAGATACGGATTGGCCAGGTACTCGGCCTCAAGCCCCAGCCCAAGACCCAGGCCCAGACCCCATCCCCACCAGGCCGGACCACTATCGTGCCAGACGACAACGGGGCGACCGGGGTGCGGGCCGGGGTGCCCTCCCGGTGGCGGCGCAGCGTTTGCTGGTGCCCCAAGTGCGGCGCCCGCGATCAGACCGATACCCAGGGCAACGCGATACTTCAACAGGTGCAGTTTCATGACATGAGCCTTGCTGTGAGGTCCCGGGAAAACCCGCGCCACGCACGCGAGTGCTGCCGACGCGGTCCGTGTCCAAAATGCGACCAAGCTTTGCGCGCGCATGCGAACCGTCATTGCGGTGCGTGGCCGGTCTCCATCTCGTCAACCATGCGGTAGTGAACCTCTTGCCAGAAAAGGTCGAAGATCGTCTTTTGATTGGCATCGAGCTGATTGTAGAAAGCCAACGTGCGTCCCTGGGCCGCTTCGAGCTGCGTGAGGTGCGCTTGCATCCGCTCGATTTCCGCGCGCAGCCGCTCGATGCCGCGGGCCATGCGCTCGGGCGTCGTGCCCTGGGCCCACGCCCGAGGACCTTCTCCCATTTTTTCTTCCCGGTCCTTCATGCGCGTGAGCTGCTGCTTGGCATCGGCCAGCACCCCCGCCGACCAGCTGTTCCACGCCGCCGTCTGACCGGGAGCCAGGTTCAACTTCGCCTTGAGCTCGCCCAGCGTCTGCTGGGTATGTTCGAACCAGTCGAACCTTCGCTCCTGCGGCGCCATGCCTTGCGGAGCCATGGGCTGCGGCGCGCCCCCGGACGGGTCTGCGGCAAACGCGCAAACGCCGGGCAAAAGCGCAGCCGCAGCGACGAGGATTCGGGCTCGGATGGAAGGGGACATTTTCATCGCTGACTCCTGTAGCAAGGGAATGTAAGAGGTTCGGATCAGTCGCTTGCGACGCGCGGCAAGACTGCCCGACATGTGCGTTGCTCGATCGCCGGTCTTTGCACTCGGGGGGGAAGCAAAACTGCGGTCGCGGCCGAGCGCTACTTTTTCTGCGCCTCATCTTTGGCCGGTGTGCCCTTGGCAGCGGCTATTGCCTTGTCCGCAGCCTCGCGCGCGGATGCCCAGGCTTTTTGCGCCGCCTCCTCGGCAGTGGCCGTCGCCTTTTTCGCGGCCTCGCTTCCGGATTTGGCGGCCTCTTCGGCGGCGAGCTCGGCCTTATGCGCGGCCTCCGAAGCCGCCCGGGCTGCCTCTTTCGCCGCCTGCGCAGCGATCTGCGCTGCGGCCTTTGTCTGCGCGCCAGCGGCCTCGGCGGCCTCGGCGGTCTTGCGTTCGGCCACCTTCGCTTCCTGCGCCGCGGCGTGCGCCGCCTCCCGGGCCGCGATCGCTGTCTTCTGGGTCGCCTCGGCTGCGGCCTGCCGCGCTTTTTGCAGCGCCGCCATGGCGGCATCCGCAGATCGTTTTGCCGCGTTCTGGGCCTCTTGCGACTTGCTCGCAGGCGTGCCCGCATCGCCGCCCGATGGCGCCTTGGACTCGGGCGCGGCGGCGCTCGAGCCTTGCGCAGCATAGGCACCGGCACCAAATCCTGCCGCTGCCCCCACGAGCAGCCACGCGATGCAGTGCCTAAGAAATTGCTCGCGCACCAGCGCGCGACGCGGCGTGCTGGCGCGCGAATCTGCCGAGAAAGTCGGCATCGCTACTTAGTGCGTATAGATGATGTCATCGCGGCGATTCTCCGCCCACGCGGCTTCGTTATGACCCGGATTCTTCGGTCGTTCCTTGCCGTAACTCACGGTGTCCACGCGACTTTCCGCGACTCCCAGGGTCTTCAAGCGCGAACGCACCGCATCGGCCCGGCGCTGTCCCAGTGCAAGGTTGTACTCGCGGCTGCCACGCTCGTCGCAGTTGCCCTCGATGCGTATCGTGCGCGAGGTGTGGTCGAGCAGATAGTTGCCGTGCGCCTCCACGACGGGAAGGTCGTTTTCGTGAATGATCGATTTGTCGAAATCGAAGTACACGCTGCGTTTGGCCAATATGCTGTGCGGATCATTGAGCGGATCCATCTGTATCGGCGGCGGAGCCTCGACTTTGGGCGGTGGTGGGGGCGGTGGCGGCGGTGGTGGCGGAGGGGCCGGCTTGGCCTGCGGTGCGGGCTCGGGCGGCTTCTCCGGTGGGGTAGTACTGCATCCGGCTGCTGTAAAGGCGACTACCGCCGCCAGCATCATCATGCGATCGATCTTCATGTCGAGTCCTTTGAATGACAATTGCGCTCGCTTTGGCTGCCGCCCGCTTTGCCGCGCTGTCGGCGTGCGCAAAACAACGAGCGATCGGCGTGCGTAAGAGCGAAAAAGACGAGCATCATGGGTGCCGGCACCCGCTTTTTTGTTGAACCCGGACCGCCGCGTAGCGAGCTCCGGATCGGGTGCCTGCCGAATGGATACCACAAATCCGTCTATCGGTGGCGCGGGCCCCGGGGAAATTTCACGGTACGCCCCATACGGGCGATGGGGCTCCCACGTAGTGGTTGCGCACAAGGCCCCACGAAGACCGGACTGCGGCGGGCCGCTGTCCGTCCTGCGTCTCGAACAAAAGCAAGGGCCACAAAGTTCCCAGAAAAACCAAAAGCTTGATCTGGACCAAAGAACCCGCGCAGCGCGCCCAAAGAAGGCAATCCTTGCCCCTATCATCGCCGCGGTTGCGCGGGACTGGACGCATTGTTTCGCGCGCCAATGGGCTGACAGCAGAAACAGCCGGAGCGGGTCAGTGCAAGGCCCGCGGCCCCACAGTAGACAAGGCGGGAATTGATACCGCCCCCGCCCGGGCCGGCGGGCGATCTTTCTATGGCACTGGTGAGGTTCTAATGAACTATCTTGACTTCGGCCGTCTGTCCCAGATTTCCGAACACGCGTCCGATTTTTTAGCGCGCAAACCGTTTCCGTGGTCGAGCCTGCAGGGAGTCATCCGCGAAGAGGGTTTCACGCGTCTGTGCGAGGAGCTGCCCCGGTCGGATCTTTTTGCGCCGCAGTTCGGGGTCTCCCGCGGCTAC
>DASPPB010000073.1:0-2291 GCA_035625725.1 Burkholderiaceae bacterium | reverse complement strand
CGGCTGCTCGAAGCCAGTGTTCACGCGCGCGGCATTGGAACGAACCTGCTCACGCAGGCCGACGCGATTTTCTGGTTCTTCGGGCAGCTGGCTTGCATTACGCCCGTCAATCCGGACCCTGCGCTGCCCGCCGCAAGCGTCTCCGACGCCGCATCCTGGGTGCGCGCCTTCGTAATTCTTTCGGCAATTGCAGCGGGTATCCACCAGCTGCGTCGACGACCGGCATTGGGCTTTGGGACCCTGTGGTTTTTCCTCTGGCTCTTGCCGACAAACTCCGTGCTGCCGCGGCTTGATGTAGCCAACGACCGGCAACTCTATGTCGCGCTGATCGGTCCGGCCTGGCTCGTGGGCCTGGCCGCGGCGCAGCTTGCTCCGGCGCAAAAGCCAACGGGTGCGCGCCTGGGGCCGATCGCCTCCATTGCGATGCAAGTCGCGCTCGTCGGCGCCCTGGCATTTCTGACAATCCGCCAAAACCGCATTTACGCCGACGAGGTTGCGTTCTGGGAGGCCGTGGCGCAACGCTCACCGGCAAGCGCGCGTGCAGCCAACAACCTGGGCATTGCCTACGCGATTGCCTGTCGCCCGAACGATGCGACGCGCGAATTCGACCGCGCCGTACGATTGGATCCGCAAGACGTGCGAGCGCGCGTGAACGCCCGATTGCTGCACGAAGGGACGCTGCCCGCACCCGCCCTTGAGGCCCATTGCGGGCAGCATCCGCGCGACTGATGCGAGCGCCCTATGGTTTGGCTGGGCCTGCAGCCGCGCGCCAGTCCCGAAATACATCGATGTCGATGCCGTCGGGATTGTTGAGCTCCCCGGGTCCGCTTCCGGCGTGATCGGTTTTGCCGTACTGCCAGATGATCTGTTTGGTCTGCCGGTCGATGACGATCACGCGGTGCCGATAGTCGTCATTGAGAATGACGTCGCCGTTGGGCAGTTCCTGGGCGAGCGAGGGGTGGTTGAGCATCGCCTCGCCGCTCTTCGGAAAGTAGTCCCAGGTCACCTTGCGGGTTTTGGGATCAAACACGATGACCCGACCCGGTTTGCTGTAGTCGGCCACGATCACCTGTCCATCGTGCGTCGGCATCGCGTCGGAGGGATAGTGCATGCCGAAGGCCGGCGTCGCCCAGACGAGCTTGCCCTCGCGCGTGACCTGCGAGATCCAACTGCCGAGGATTTCGGTAATCAAAATGTCGCCGTTGTCGAGCTCGACCGCACCGTTGGGCAGACCCAGCATCTTGGGAGGGTCGTGGCGGCAGTTCGGGTCCTTGTGCCAGTTGCCGTCCTTGCGGCTTAGTCCTCCCCACTGCGTCTTGATGGACGCCGAATCGCGGTCCAGAAAGAGGATGCGGCAGTTGCGGATGTCGGACACCAGAATGGTGCCGTCCATCAATACGTGCGTGTCGTCCGGAAAATTCATGTAGCCCGGCGCGCTGCCAGGCACATCGGGCACGCCGTAGCTCCAGATGAGTTCGCGACGGTCATAGTCGATCAGGTGAATGTCCTGGTTGTCCTCCTCGCTGATGGCTAGCAGGTGACCGTCCGGCGAAAAATACACGTCGTCGTTGTCGTGATAGATCTTGAGGTTGGGCGAGCCGAACTGCCAGATGATCCGCTTATCAGGCGCGACCTCGATCAAGCGGTTGTTGCGCCGGTCGGCGATCACGACGGGGTAGGGCAGCGGCTTGCCCCAGGAGGGCACCGGCGACTTGGGGCTGCCGGTGACAGGAGGCGGAACAGATTGCGTCGGATCCGTCGCCGCGGCCGGTGTCCAATGGGCAGCCAAGGCAGCAAGCACAAGGCCGCTACCGACCCGAGCCACAATGGAAGCGCGCATTTTTCGCGGCCTGTGTTGGCCGCCAACACGATCTTGCATCGGATGTCTTCCCTTTCGATTCCAAGGTCACGATCACGGCCCTGCGCCGCGCCGGGATTTTGCCAGAGCGCTGGCGGGCACGTTCGGAGGCCCGGCGGCGGCGCACCGCAGTTGTCGGCCGCCGAGCCGAGATCGCGGCAATCGGCCCGCAACGGGGATGTGGCGCTCGCGTTGGCGGGCGCCAGAGGTCCTTGGCGACCTGACGACCCAGAAGGCTTGCGCATCGCCCCCCCGAGCCCCCGGGGTACCTGGGGCTGAAGGCAAGTAAAGCGGACCGAGCTCCCCGGAAACGAGTGCGCCGCCGTGGGGGTGTGCCGTAGCCCCGTGACGGTTGGCCGCCGGCGAGCGCAAATTGCATGCCTACGGTCAACCAATTTCGGCCGTAAGCAAACCCCAATCCGGTGCTTGCATG
>DASPPB010000072.1:0-26518 GCA_035625725.1 Burkholderiaceae bacterium | reverse complement strand
CCGTACCTGATGCAAAAGCAAATTGCGGACCAGGTGCGTGGGGCTGCAAAGGAAACAAGAAACCATTCGCCATTCATGGCCAGATTTTTTGGCACATTCTTTGCGTCGCTCCGAGACCACGAGGAGACGCGCAATGGCCAGGGCAGTTCTGACGATCAGCAGCAAGAACTACGGCGCATGGGCCTTGCGCGGGTGGCTGATGGCGCGGTTTGCGGGCCTGGAGTTTCGTGAGCGCGTGATTCCGCCTGACGATCCGCAGATGCGGGCCGAGATCTTGTTGCTATCGGCCTCAATCCGCGTGCCGATGCTGGAGCACGAGGGCACTCGCGTCTGGGACACGCTGGCAATCGGAGAGTACCTAAATGAAATCAAGCCGGAGGCGGGGCTGCTGCCGGCCGATCTCGCCGCTCGGGCACATTGCCGCGCGGTGTGTGGCGAGATGCATTCGGGCTTTAGCGCTTTGCGGTCATCCTTGCCGGTGAACATCCGAGCCCATTTTCCCAAGTTCCGAATTTGGTCACGAGCGCAAGCCGACATCGACCGGATCGTCGAGATCTGGACGGAATGCTTGCAAAAATACGGAGGTCGCTATCTTTTTGGCGACAGCCCGGGTATTGCCGACGCGATGTTTGCACCCGTCGTGACGCGTTTTCTCACGTACGACGTATCGCTTGATCCGCTTTGCGCAGCCTATTGCGAGCGGATCATGGCGCTGCCGCCGATGCAAGAGTGGGTCGCCGCGTCACGTGCGGAACCGGCGGAGGTCGATGAACTGGAAGCGGAATTCTGAGGTGCATTTGGGTGCAGTTCGCACGTTTTTTGTGCGGAGCTGCCCCACACGAGTCGCAAATGTCCCCTCTCGGGCAACCCGCGTGCTGGAGCGACTCCGGCCTTTTTTGATGCGAAGACTGTAAGCATTGCCGGCGGCCACTCTCGGGCTTCGACTTGGTCCCTGCGCCCGAGGATGTCCACGGGCGATCCTTTCCTTGCCAGCCGATCATTTGCCGCGCGGGCAAGCGCTGTTGTGTTGATGGCCTAGGACGAGGGCTGGAGCACCCGCGCAAGGGCGGAGTCCAGATTTGCGACCGTCCGATCGACGTCGTAGAGCTTGTCCAGTCCGAACAGGCCGATGCGGAAAGTCTTGAAGTCGGGGGGCTCGTCGCACTGCAAGGGTACGCCGGCTGCGGTTTGCAGGCCGGCGGCCGCAAAGGCCGTGCCCGAATGCAGGGCTGCATCGTCGGTGTACATCACCACCACACCCGGCGCATGGAAACCCTCGGCCGCCACGTCGCGTAGGCCCCGACTCGTGAAGAGGGCGCGCACGCGCCGGCCCAGATCGAGCTGGCGTGCGCGCAGCTTCTCCAGGCCGAAAGCCCAGGTTTCTTGCATTGCATCGCGTGTGCGGGTGAGCGCATCGGTGGGGAGCGTGGAGTGATAGGCGTGGGAGCCGCCCTCATATGCCTGCATGATTTGCAGCCACTTTTTGAGGTCCGTGGCAAAGCTCGTGCTTTGCGTAGCGGCCATTGTCGATAAGGCCCGCTCGCCCAGCATCACGAACGCACTGCAAGGCGAGCCGCTCCAGCCCTTTTGGGGCGCGCTCAAAAGTACGTCGACGCCGGCGTCTTGCATGTCGATCCAGACCGCCCCCGAGGCGATGCAGTCGAGAACGAACAGCGCGCCCACATCGTGCGCAGCCCGGGCCACGGCGCGCAGATAGCCGTCGGGCAGGATGATTCCCGAGGCGGTCTCCACGTGCGGCGCAAAGACGACGTCGGGGCGCTGCTCGCCAATGGCGGCAACAACGCTCTCCACCGGGGGCGGGGCAAACGGCGCCTGACGCCCGCTATGGACGGCTCGTGCCTTGAGCACGGTGTGCGCAGAGCCGATGCGGCCCATCTCGAGGATCTGCGTCCAGCGGTAGCTAAACCAGCCGTTGCGCACGACCAGCGTCCGGCGGTCGGTCGCGAACTGCCGCGCCACGGCCTCCATGCCGACGGTGCCACCGCCCGGCACAACAATTGCGGCGCGCGCGTTGTATGTTTGCTTGAGAATCTGCGCCACCTCGCGCATGACCTGCTGGAACTTCCGCGACATGTGGTTAAGCGCCCGATCCGTAAAGACAACGGAGTACTCGAGCAGACCATCGGGGTCGATCTCGGGGCGCAGGCTCGTCATGGCTGAGACTTTCCTAAAGGTGGTTCCCGGGCAGCGCCAAAAGCGCCCGCGGCTTGTATCAGGCGGGTCGGCGCACGGCGCCCGTCAATCGGGTGTGGGGTAGTTGTAGTACAGCAAGTTCAGGTATCTGGCAACGTCGGCAATGTCGTTGTCACTCCAACCGAGCCCCTGAACCGCCTGCCAACGCCGAACTTGCGCCACCAGTCCCGCCCAGTCGGTAGCGCGCTTGTTCGCGCGCCAGTGGACTTGGTTGTTGTGGCATGCGATGCAATGCGTCGCATACAACAACTGGCCGCGACTTGGGTTTTCGACCGGCTGCGCATACGCAGCCGCACAGGTTGCCACGACCAGCGCCATTGCGCCCAGCCCGCCCGCGCGAAGCATGTGTCTTCTCCTCCAGTGGCAAGGTAGCGGCCCGCGCTCACGCCTGTGCGCTGTGCTGGGCCTCTGATAAATATAGCCGCAAACGGCTTGCGGGCAATTCGCTCAGGCCCGCCTGGCTGTCCAACGGGGGTGCGCGAGCTTCGAGCTGTAGGGCCTGGACTCGGCCGCCAAGTCTATGGGTTTGCGCCAAATTTCGTCAGCCCAATTGGACCCGACGAGCGCACAGAACAAAGAACTTTTGCGATTTCCCAACAGCCGTAACGATCGGATACCGCTTAAGGTCGTTAAATCCGATACATTTGATTAAAAGAATCTAATGGTATTCGGGGCGGGCGGTCATGCGATTGGAGAGGCACAGATGAGTGGCTTGGGTCGCAGAGTCTTCGACCGCCATGCTCCTGGCAGCGGAGCGTCGCGATGGCTGGCAAGTCTTTTGCACCGGCCCGGGGATCATGCCGGCAAGGACTTTGCGCTGCCCACCCGCAGGGCCGCGGGCTACCTGCTCGCGCTCATTTTCGCCGTGTTGTGCATTGGCGTCATGGTCGGGTGGCGCGATGTGCGTCGGATCGTTTTTCTCGAGAGTCTGTTTTCCGGCGCCGATCAGGTCGAAAACTTCCGCGACATGCGCTCGCTGTTTCCCACGCGCACAGTGCACCACGGCCCCGCCTCCCTCGCCTTTGGCCCGGGCTCACCCATCGGCTTGCCCGAAACCTTTGTCTACGAGGGGCGTGGCGAGGACACGCAGGCATTTTTGGCGAGCACGGAGACGACGGGGCTCTTGATCGTCAAGGACGACAAAATCGTCTTCGAGCAGTACTGGCATGGCAATGATGCCAACAGCCGTTGGGAGGCCTGGTCGATTTCCAAATCGTTCGTCTCGGCGCTCATCGGGGTGGCCATTCGCGAGGGTGCGATCGCCAGTGTGGAGGATCCGGTGACCAAGTATGCGTCCGAGCTGCAGGGTAGCGCCTACGACGGCGTGCGCATCAAGGACGTGCTGCGAATGTCCTCGGGTGTGCGCTGGAACGAGGATTACGGAGATCCGGGCTCGGACGTCTACCGCTTGGGGCCCAGGCTTGCGTTGGGTCTTTCGCTCGATTCGTTCGCGGCGACCCTCAAGCGCGAATACGCGCCTGGCACTTTTCGCGGCTACGACAGCATGGATGCGCAAGTCTTGGGAATGGTCCTGCGCCACGCCACCGGCACGAACCTGTCGGATTACCTCTCGGCCAAGCTCTGGGTGCCGCTGGGGATGGAAAGCGACGCATACTGGCTTACCGATCGCCAGGGTGTGGAGTGGGCTGCGGCCGGCCTGAATGCCACGCTGCGTGATTTCGCCAAGCTGGGCCGGTTGTACCTCAACAACGGTCAATGCAACGGCGCGCAGGTCGTCTCGGCTGACTGGGTGCGCCAGTCGGTGGCCGCGCAGGCGCCGCGCCCGATGCCTAGCGAGCGGCACAACGCCGATTCCGATTGGGGCTACGGCTATCAATGGTGGGTGGTGGGTGATGCAGGCGCGTATTCGGCCGTGGGCGTCTACAACCAGTTCGTCTACGTGAACCCTTCCTTGCACTTGATCATTGCCAAAACCTCGGCCAATCACGCATATGGCACGACCGACGACGAGGTCAGCTACCGGGAGGGCGAGCACATCGCGTTCTTCCAAGCAATCGGAGCGGCGGTCGCCCCGGGCGCCTCAAAATAGCGCGCGCCCTGCATTTCGGTCTTCACCTGGCTACCGCCCTCGCGGCTGCGCCCCCCGGGGCGCAGCCTTACAGGCCTTCCGGTCGATCGGCGACGAAGTCCTGCAACGATATGCAGCGCGAAAACTCGCCCGCCACGCTGCCCGTCGTCACCACGTGCAGGCTGCCCACCGTGCCATCGAGGTAGTCAAGCGGCGGATCGCCGTGCGCGATCACGTTCAGGCCGAATCGACGCCAAAATGCGCGTCGATTGGCCTCGAGTCGCTGACGCTCGTCGGCCGCAAGGTGCTCTTCGTCCGTGTTGGAGAGCACTCCCACCACGGGCAGCGAAGGTGCGAATCCCGCCTTGAGAGCCTGGATGGCGATATTGACTGCGAACGTGCCAAAACCCAGACGGTGAAAGGCGGGCGAATTAAAGCCGTTTCCGGTCAGGCTGCCGAACTCCACGGCATCGCCATACAGACCAAAGACCAGTTGCACGTCGGGATGCCGCGCGAGTCGGTTCCACCAGATATCGACCTCGATCTTGCTTTTCGGCACGAAGACGAATCGCACCCAGAGACGGTCCTTGGCCTGTGCCTGCCAATAGCGATTGCCAGGCAAGAGTTTGGTCGATGGCGCGCCGCGCGGGCGTGCCGCCAGCGCTGCGGTGGCAAGGGCTGCGGCGGGCATAACGAGGCAATCCTAGCGGCGCAAATATCAAGAGGGAAAAAAAGCCAGCGCATGCGCGCGAAAAAACTTGTCAAAAAATGCGGTTCCGATCGTCAACTCCTCATGGAACTGCCTCTTCGCGGTGTGTGGGCATGGAAAAATCGATAAACGCGCGACTTTATTGACTGCGGTTTGTCGGTGCCCGCATCGACGGCACTTCGACAATTGTGCAACGCGCACTCAGTGGATGCGCAAGCACAAAGACAAGGTTCTTTTGCACCGCCCAGAGTAAAAAGCGCGCACCCATAGCCTCGGCGTTTGCCCCTTCGGCTGGTGCGGCACCAAGGGTTGCGCGCTGCGTCGATCAGCAGAGCCCACCGGATTCGCGAGCGTGTTGGCCCAGCATATGCAGAATCGCCCGGGTGTACGTTCCCGCGCGGATGACGCGAACGATGCGCATTTCGCACCCTCCGGGTTCGATGCGAGCGTGTCATCTTGCCAACGCGTCATTTGCCCGCCCCAGACGCATCCGATAGGATCACCGGTTGCCGGCGCCGACTCCAAAACCTACTGTTACGGTAAACAACTATGTCGATCCCTTTCACGCGGGCGCTTTGCTTTATACCCGTCTTGGGCTTGCTCCTGGGTGCGGCGCACATAGCTCGGGCGCATGAGTCCGAAGAAACGGAAAGTGCAAAAGAAAAGGAAGAGGGTTCGGTTTTGGAAATAGGCGCCACCAACGAATGGACGGTGCGCAATGGCAGCGGAGCCAACGCCGGCGCGTCCGTGGGCTGGGAACTGACCGCCATCCCGGAGTGGCTCAAAGTAGAGGTGGGGGGCGATGCGCTCGTTACCTCGGGAACGAACGCACTGTCCGGCGTGGTCATCTTCAAGGTTCCCTACGAGCTTTCACCGACCACGGAATTGATGGTTGGTGCCGGGCCCAAATGGACGCGGAAGCTCAACGGACCGGACCAAGGCTGGTATAGCGGGGCGGAAGTCGATGTTGATTTCATGTTCTGGCCACGCAAGGACCTCGGCTGGTACGTCCAGCCCGACTGGAGCGCGGTCCCTAGGACAGGCGAGCAGTCCGTCGGCATAACGGTGGGGTTGCTGATTCGCGTACCTTAGTCGCAGCTTCGATCACGAGTAGCGGCTGAGGCGGACGCGGGGCAAGACCCAAGCTCGCCCGGTCAGGCCCCGAGAGTGGCTTCCGGGGCGGTGGCTTGCCGGCTCGCGGGCGCGTGCGCGAGTGGCAGCCATAAGGTGAACCTCGAGCCTTCCCCTTCACGGCTTTGGACGGTCACATCACCGCCGTGCATATTGGCTACGGTCTTCGTTACGTACAGGCCTATGCCGGTTCCGACGGTGCCTTGTACGTTGCTGCCCCGATGGTAGCGCTCGAAAAGCCGCGGCAAATCGACCGACGGAATCCCGACGCCTTCGTCTTGCACGGTAATTACGATCCGGCTTTTTTCGATCACTGCACTGAGTTGCACGGGTTTGCCAGCGGGGGAATATTTGATCGCGTTCGATAGCAGGTTGCTGACGGCTTGGTATAACAGCTTGGGGTCACCCACCATGACGGCTGGCAGGTGGTTGAGCCGCTCGATCACCCAAGCGTCAGCCGAGACCTCCCGGTGCATCTGGCACACCTCGTGCAGCAGGGCGGCGGGGTTGAACTGCGTCGGATGAAAGTACAGGCTCTGATCCGCATCGGTCATGCGCGAGGAGTTCAGCAGAGACTCGAGCAGATTCGTCATGCGCCGCACGGCCGCGCGGATCTTTCCGGCGCGCTCGCCGAGTTCTGCCGTCGAGATTCGCTCCACCATTTTGATCAGACGCTGCGCCTGACCGTCGATGATCGTAAGAGGCGTTCGAAACTCATGAGACGCCATCGAGACGAAGTTGCGTTGCAGGTTGCTTAGCCGCTGCTCGTGTTCGAGTTTTTCGGCGAGCATGGCGGCCTGCTGCTCGAGGCCCCGCTTGCTATGGGCGAGCTCGATCGCGTTGGTGCGGAACACGACGACCGCGCGCGCCATTTCGCCGATCTCGTCATTGCGCTCGGTACCGGAAATTTCGATATGAGTGTCGTTTTTCGCAAGCGCATGCATGCGAAGGGCGAGCTCCAGGATCGGCCAGGAGATTGAACGCGTGATATGGCTCATGACGATGAGAATCATCGCTCCTGCAAGCACGATGAGGCTGAAAATCAGCACCCGCGCATGTCGGTAGACCTCGTCGGCGCGGTTGCTTGCTGCTCGCGCGCCAGTGACCGTCAGTTCGGTCAGCTGGCCCAGGGTATCGCTCGCGGCGTTGTATGCAGTACGCGAATCGCGCCCGTAGAGCATGACGGCCTGGGCGTGGTGCATTTGTCCGGACTGGTCAATGACCTGGCCGGCAATCTGGCGGTACCAAGCCCAGTCCTGCGCGAACTGCTTCCACAGTCGCAGTTCTTCCCCGTCATGGGGCAGCTGTTCGTAGTGCTGCCAGGCCTGTCCGATCGCGCGCTGCAGTGCGAGCAGATCCTTTTCGCTTGCGGCCCGCTCGATCCTGCTCGTTGCGAGCAGATGGCTCGCCTCGGCGGCGCGATAATCCGAAGTGAAATTGTTCAGGTCTCCCAGCAAATGGGAGCTTTGCAGCCACCGATCGCGAATCTCCGCCGACGCCGCATTGACGTCGCTTAGCCACCAGACGCTAAAAAGTCCTAGGACGAGTACCAGCAGGCCGAGCAGGACAAAGGCCAGGGACAGGCGTATGCGAATTGAATGACGTTGCGTCACGATACTGCTCGGTTGGGTGGCGCGCTTTGGAGGCGCACCGGTCGGTGCCGCTGCCGCCCGCAGCGCGCCCGTTCGTATGCCCAGCGCGCATCCTTTACCATGGGCAATAGAATACGGGAAGCGGCGCGCTGCGGCCGCGGGTGCCGACGCCGCAGGTACCCCTTTATCGTAACTGCTCGATCGAGACGGCAATGGACGAAGACCGCAAAACGATCCTGTGCATTGAGGACGACAGAGAAACCGCGGCCCTGATTCGTGAGGACCTGGAGGAGCGCGGCTACGCGGTGAGCCTGGCGCACGATGGCAACGAGGGTTTTGCCGCGATTTTGCGAATTCGTCCCGACCTGGTGCTGTGCGACATCAACATGCCTGGTATGTCGGGCTTCGAGGTCTTGGAGGCGCTCACCGCAATTGCGCCGAATTTTCGCAATATGCCGTTCGTGTTCCTCACGGCGCTGAGCGATCGCGATAGTGAATTGAAAGGGCGTCGGTTGGGTGCCGATGACTACGTCACCAAACCGATCGATTTTGACTTGCTGGCCAGCATTATCAGCGCGCGACTGGCGCGCGTGGCGCGCATGGAGATCTGGTCGCAGCAGGTCGACCTGAGCCCGCGCGAGATCGAAACCCTGACCTGGTCGGCGCGCGGCAAAACCTCCGAGGAGATCGCACTGATCCTGGGTCTGAGCAAGCGTACGGTCGACTTTCACATCGATAACGCCCGGGTAAAGCTTGGCGTGTCCTCTCGCGTCCAGGCGGCGGTCAAAGCGGCGACCGGTGGACTGATTGAACCCTAAGCGCGCATTTTGTGAGCGGTTGACCGAGACCGTTACGTTGCGCGGCACAGCCGTCCGATGCCCTTTCACTCGCGCACCTTGACGTTTTTGCTTCGGGGCGACGATGCGCCTCGTCGCGGTGCCCGCAATGCCCAGCTACCCTGAGAGCACTTTTTCCTCATGAGGGCAAGAATCTGCGCTTTGTGAGGACTTAGCCACGTAGCGGGGGCGGCGACGAGGAACTGCTTGTCACCGCCCAAGAGCAGCAGAGGTTCGCGGGAATGCTCCCAGTGCGGCCCCCCTTCGAACTCCTGGACTTCGCTCCAGTAGATTTGGCGCATCCCGAACAGATTCTTATGCACGATCTTGTCATCGCAAAAGCGATATCGGCCGGTGAGCGAGCTCAAGAGCAGGCTCAGGATCAAGAAGAAAAAAATGGTTGCGCCAAGATAAAGCAGATCGTTTGGAAAACGGTAGGGGTGCAGCCAATACATCAATGCGCTGATCAGGAGTATGAACGCGGGGCCGATGATGTCGTCGGTGAACCAACGCAGTTCGTAGCAGTCGAGCGTCGCCTCGGTCGGCTTGCCGTTATTCGAAGGCGACGAAGACAGGCCCATGACACCACCCCACACTGGGAGCCGACGGATCCGAATGCGTTACCGGCCTGATCCTCGGGCGCTCAGACCCCGACCGCCATCCCAACTTTTCAGGCGCAAGGCATCAGACGAGACATCCGCGGGCCGCTGGCGTAATTGCATTGCTTATTTGCGTCCTTCCACGGGCGTGCGCCCCGCAGTGCTTGCATTGCCGACGCTTGCAAGGTCTTTGGCAGCCTTTGCACCGTCCGCGTGGGCCGAGGCACTCCCATGAGCCGGAGACTGGGGACGGGTGTGTGCGTCTCCGTGGGCGGTTTCGTGCGACGGCAGCACAGCCGGCGGGGGCGCGGACGGCGCCTTGTTCTGCGCTGGCCCGCCCGTTTTGATCTGCATCCCCGGGCGCGACCGCTGCCGGGCCGACGCGCCAGCAAAGGCCGGCGTATCGGCCGGGACAATCGGAAAGCGTGACGGCGCGACGCCAGCGCTGCCAGCGCGTGCGGTTCCGCCGATGGCCGCCGCACCCGTATCGCGCGGCATTCCGCTGTGATGCGGCTCAAGCAGGCGGGGCAGTGCAGCGGCCCGAGGTTGGGCCCCGGGTGCAAGGAGCAGCGCCACCGCCCAAAGCAAAGCGAGCGCGAGTTCTCGTTTTGTCAGTGCGCTCATTCGGCGTCCAGGCCTCGTGCCTGCGCGGTTGCCGCCGGCGGATGGCCACCCCTGTCCATGAACAAGGTCTGCAGGGCGGGCACGACAACGAGCAGCATGATCGGCCCGAGCAATAAACCTCCGACGACGACTGTCGCCAGCGGCCGCTGCACCTGGCTACCGATGCCGTGGGATAGCGCCGCGGGGAGCAGACCAATGCATGCGGAGAGCGCGGTCATGAGCATGGGGCGCATACGCTGCTCGCCGGCCAAAAACATCGCGTCGATGTTGCCCAAACCGTGAATGCGCGTTTGGTGGTAGTAGGTGATCAGCAAGATGCCGTTCATGACGGAAACGCCGAACAAAGAAATAAAGCCGATCGCGGCCGAGATGCTGAAAGGCAGTCCCGTCACGAAAAGCGCAAGCACACCGCCGCCGATGGCAAAGGGAATCCCCGACAGGGCCAGCAAACTGTCGCGCAGCGAGTTAAAGAGCGCGTACAGCAGCATCAGGATTAGCACCAGGCTGATGGGTACGATCACCGCTAGGCGCTTTTGTGCCTGCTGCAGGTCCTCAAACTCCCCCGCCCAGACGATGCGGTAGCCCGTGGGCAAGTGAACGTTTTTCGCGATCCGCTCCTGGGCCTCGGCAACGGTGCCGCCTAGGTCGCGGCCGCGGACGCTGAACTTGATCGGGATGTAGCGCTGCGTCGCCTCGTGGTAGATGTAAGAAGCGCCGGTGTCGAGACTGATGTTTGCGACGTCGCGCAACGGCACGTAACCCGTGGCACCACTGGCAGTGGAGTAGCCGACTCGGATGTTGCCCACCGCATCGACGCTTTGGCGGTACGCGGCCTGGTAGCGCACCTCCAGGTTGAACTGGCGCTCGTTTTCGAGGATTGTGCTCGCGGTCACTCCGCCCATTGCAGCTTGGACGACGGTGTTCACGTCGCCGCTGTTTAGGCCATAGCGCGAGGCACGAGCGCGGTCGACCCGAATGTTCAGATTGGGTTGGCCCAGGACATTGAAAAGTCCCAGATCCGCTACGCCTCGCACCGCCCGCATTTGGTCCATCACCTGCACCGCGAGTTGCTCGAGCACTACAAGGTTGGGCCCAATGATCTTGACCGAGTTTGCACCCTTAACACCGGAGATGGCCTCCTCGACGTTGTCCTGAATGTACTGCGAGAAATTGAAGGTCACCCCCGGCAGTTCGTCGTTGAATTCCTGTTGCAGCTCTTCGGTAAGTTTTTCTTTGGTCAGACCCGAGGGCCATTCATCGAACGGTTTGAGAGGTGCGAAGAGTTCGACATTGGAAAATGGCGACGCGTCGCTGCCGTTGTCCGGCCGCCCGTGCTGCGACACCACCGTGACAATTTCGGGGTGACGCAGCAAGATCTCGCGCATCTTGCCCGCGGCCTTCGTGCCGGCTTCGAGCGACATGGTCGGCGGCATAGCGGCGCGAATCCAGTAATTGCCCTCCTCGAGCGCCGGCAGAAACTCCGAACCCAACCGCGCGATCATCAAGCCGGTGATCGCGAGATAAAGCACCCCAAGGCCGACCACGAATTTGCGGTGCGCGAGAGACCAGCGCAGCAACGGCGTGTAGACGGAGCGGATCGCGCGCACCAGGAAGGTCTCGACCTCCTCGACGTGCGCGGGCAGCAGAAGGGAGGCGAGCACCGGGGTGACGGTGAAGGTCGCGATCAAGGCTCCAGTTAGCGCATAGGCATAGGTGCGAGCCATGGGCCCGAAGATCTGGCCCTCGACGCCTTGCATGGTGAAAAGGGGCACGAAGGCCGCCACGGTGATCATGACGGAGAACAGCACCGCCCGATCGACCTGCAGGGCGCTGATGAGGATGAGGCGCAAGCGGTTGGTCCAGGTGCGCCGGTGATTGACGTCGCGGCTGTGGGTCGGATCGCTGCCGAGCTGTCCTTCGGCAAGGTCCTCGAGGAGCCTGTGCCGGACGTCCGCGTTGGACTGGAAGTTGCGGAAGATGTTTTCCACCAAAATGACCGCCGAATCGACGATGATGCCGAAGTCGACGGCGCCAATGGAGAGCAAATTGGCATCTTCGCCCTGCAGCACCAGCAAAATGATGCTGAATAGCAGCGCGAATGGAATGTTGACGCCCACGATAATGGCGCTGCGTAGATCGCCGAGGAAAATCCACTGGATCAGAAACACAAGCACGCAGCCGAAAATCAGGTTGTGGAAAACCGTGTGCGTGGTGACGTCAACCAGCGAGGTGCGGTCGTAATAGGGGACGATCTTCACACCCGGCGGCAGACTGCCATCGCGGTTCATCTGCTCGACCATGGTCTTGATGCGCGGCACGATTTCGTTCGTGTGCTGGGTGCGCCCCATGACCACGATGGCCGCGGCGATGTCGTCGTCGTGATCACGTCCCGCGATTCCCAGGCGCGGCACGTAGCCGACATCGACTTGCGCCACGTTCTTGACGAGGACCGGCACCCCGTTGATTTGCGTCAGGACGACGTTTTCGATGTCATCGACCTTGTAGCCCTTCGTCAGGTCGTCCGTGCCGCCTGTGTCGACGAGTCCGACCCCACGGATATTCACGGACTGTTGGCCGACGTTGATCTCGCGGCCGCCCACATTGATATTGGAATTGGACAACGCCGTGACAATTTGCGGCACGGTCAGTCCGTAGGCCTGCATCTTGCCTTGGTCGACTTTGACGTCAAACTCCTTGGTCGTCCCGCCCCAGCTGTTGATCGCGACCACACCAGGAATCGTCGAGAGCCGACGCAAGATAATCCAGTCTTGCACGGTGCGAAGATTGGTCAGCCCGAAGTGAGGCGGACCCACGACTTGGTAGCGGTAGACCTCGCCCACCAGGCTCGATTGCTGGATCTGTGGTACCTGGCCGCCGGGCAGATTGACGTTTTGCTGTAGGCTGAGCGCGGCCTGGGTGTAGGCAAAAAAGTAGTCGACACCGTACTTGAAGGTCACGCGCACGAACGACAGACCGTAAAACGAGGTCGACCGTATGTTTGCAATGCCGGGCGTGGAGTACAGGCCGATTTCCATGGGCGTCGTGTAGTACCGCTCCATCTCCTCGGCGGACAGACCTGGCGCCTGCGCTGTGATTTCCAAGATCACGGGTGCGGGATTGGGGTAGGCCTCGATGTTGAGTTTGTTGACCGCGATAATTCCGCCGCCGAGAAGGACGAGCAGACCCATCAGGACCACGGCCCGGCGCGTAAGGCAAAAAGCGAGTAGACCTTTGAACACGTGCGTTTCCTCAGACCGGTGCTCTAGGACTCCGCGCTCTCGTTGAGCATGTTGCTCAAGAACACGGCCCCGTCACTCACGACCAACTCACCGGGCTTGAGGCCCTCCACAATCTGGTCGAACCCGTCTTGCTGCATCCCGATAGTGACGATGCGCCGCGTGAAATGCTTGCGGTCCGTGGTGACCCAAATTGTCATCGTGCCGTCGCCCTCGCGCACCACACCGTTGAGTGGCAATGCAGTACCTTTAACCGGGCGGCCCACACGGATGACATACGTAGCAAACATCCCCGGTCGCAACTCGTGCTTGGGATCGCGAACCTCCGAGCGCACCAGCACCGTATGGGTTCCCGGATCGACGGTGGCGCCGATATTGGTGATCGTTGCTTCAAAGTCGCGATCTGGAAACGCCATGACCTTCACGCGCACCTGTTGCCCGAGGTGAAATAAAGGACTGTCGCTTTCGGCCACGTAGGCCAGCATCCACATGGTCGAGAGGTTCGCCACCGAATACGGCGCCGGAACATTGCCGGGTTGCACAAGGAGGCCTGGCTGCGCATTGCGGGCTGTGACGCGCCCGGCAATGGGACTCGGCACGACGAGCGCCGGATCGATTTTGCGTTTCGCCACGATCTCGTCGATTTGCGCTTCCGTTTTGCCGAACACTCGCACCGCATCGCGCGCCGCCTTGAGCGCACCTTCGGCGCTTTGCTGATCGGACATCGCTTGCTGCAGATCTTTCTCGGCAATGCCTTGTGTTGCGTATAGATCTTTGGCTCGGGCCAGGGCGGCGTTGGTCAACTCGAGTACACCCGCGGCGGCAATTACGGTGGATTCGGCCTGAACCAGGTCCGGACTGTCGATCGTGAACAGCGCCTTGCCCTTCGGCACTTCGTCGCCGATCTGCGCGAAGGCCTCGATGATCTTGCCTTGGTAGGGACTGAACACCGGAACGGCGAGGTTCTCGTCAAAATCGATGCTGCCGACAGCGACCCGCTGGGGCGAAAACACGTGCTCAGATGCCGCGATGACCTGCACGGTCTTGAGCTGGGTGTCGTTGAGCTCGACCACCGGCGCAGCCGGTGTGCCGGCTGCCTTGGTATCGCTTGCGGGTGCGGCCGCGGACTGCGACGCGTCCTTCGCCGAGCCCGAACAACCGTAAAGGGCGAGCGCCGTGGCCAAGGCGGCGAGCGCACAGGCCGCGGTGCCGAGTTTGCGTAGGAAATGCATGAGCCGCCTCGAGAAGGATGGACGGCATATGTTCGCGGTCCCGGGCGGCCAGTGTCTACGGTGACAAATCACAGTGTGCGGCCGCGGCGCGCACCGGATTAATCACAGTAGTTCGCGCGGCACCCCGAACCTAGAATCGGTGTTGCCGATTGCAGGTCGTGCAACCGGTAAGAAGCAAGGAGCAAGAAAACGTTGAAACCGCCTCTGCAGAGCGTTCGAGTAGTTTTGCGCGGCTTTAGTCCGACCTCGGCGGTCGTGGCTGTGCTTTTCGTTTCGGCCTGCGCCGTGGGCCCGGACTTCGAGCACCCGGCGCCACCCAAGGCCGATAGCTTTGCACCCAAACCTATGGCGGAGACGACGGCCTCCGCACCGGTGGTTGGCGGGGACGCGCAGCGCTTTGTGATGGGGCGGGACATCCCGTTTGCGTGGTGGACGCAGTTTGAATCGCCCAAGCTCAACGCGTTGGTCGAGCGCGCACTCCGGGCCAATCCGACCATTGCCGCCGCGCAGGCCGCGCTGCGCCAGGCGCAGGAGTACACCGCCGCGCAGCGTGGATTTTTTTATCCGACCGTATCAGCGGATTACGATTTTGAGCGGCAAAAGTTGCCCGGCAACGTGGCCACGACCAACGCGCCCGGTCTCCAGGGTAACGGCCAAGTGATCGCCCCGAGCGCTCCCGCGCAGCCCTTGTTTTACAACTTTCAGACGGCGCAACTGACCGTGGGTTACACGCCGGATGTGTTCGGCGCAAACCGGCGTCAGGTCGAATCGCTGCAGGCGCAAGCCGATTCGCTGCGCTACGAAATGGAAGCAACGTACATCACGCTCGCCGGCAACGTCGTGGCTGGGGCGATACAAGAAGCGTCGCTGCATGCCCAGATCGATGCGACGCAGCGCTTTATCGAGCAAAACACCAAGGCGCTGGAGATCCTGCGTAATCAGTTCCGGTTGGGCTATGTGATGCGTCTGGACGTGGCGGCGCAAGAATCGGCGTTGGCCCAGGCGCGCGAGCAACTGCCGCCCCTGCAAAAGCAGCTGGAGCTCACACATGATTTACTGCGGGCTTTGCTGGGAGAAGCACCCAATGCGGACGTTGACACTGCGTTTGAGTTTTCATCGCTAAAACTGCCGACTGACTTGCCGGTTGCCTTGCCATCCCAGCTGGTCGAGCAACGGCCCGATGTGCGCGCCGCAGAGGAACAATTGCACTCCGCCAGTGCGCAGGTAGGTGTGGCAATCGCGGCCCGCCTGCCGCAGTTCACGATCAGCGGGGCCGCGGGCGGCATGGCAAGCCAGACTTCCTGGCTGTTTCGCAGCGGCGGACCGTTTTGGAATCTTATCGGCAATGTCACACAACCAATTTTTGACGGCTTTACTCTTCAGCACCGACAGCGGGCCGCCGAGCAGGGACTTTTGCAGGCGCAAGCGCAATATCGCAGTGCGGTGATTACCGCGCTGCAGAATGTTGCCGACACTCTGCACGCCGTTGTGTCAGACGCCGACAGTTTGGCGGCCTGCAAAGATGCCGAGCAGGCCGCGAAAGTGATGATGGAAGTCACCGAACGCCAGTACAAATCGGGCTACGTGAACTACCTGGTCCTGCTGGCTGCACAGGAGGCATACCAGCAGTCGGTCATCACACTCGTTCAGGCGCAAAGCAATCGCTACGGCGATACCGTGGCGCTATTCCAAGCGCTTGGCGGTGGTTGGTGGAATCGGCAAGAGGTTGCCGAGAAAGGCCCCGCGCCGGCTTCACCCGTCGGCACCAAAGCCGACTAATCGGGGGAAAGCGTCGCACCGGACAGCCTTGCGCCGGGCCGTCGAAGAACATAGCTCGCTTGCGCAGGCGCCTGGGCGTGGCGCAATTTCCACCCGCGGGTCAAGGACAGCCATGGCTGGCGCGATTATCATGCCGAGGTCGCGCATTTTGCGCCGTACGGCGGGGCTTTTCGAAGTAGCATATTTTCGATTCGGCGCCGCTTGGCGCCGGGCCCCAGCGGCACACAAAATATGAAGCTCATTGTCGCCATCATCAAGCCGTTTAAGCTCGACGAGGTTCGCGAGGCGCTGGCCGCAGTGGGGGTGCAAGGCGTGACGATTACCGAGGCCAAGGGCTTCGGCCGGCAAAAAGGACACGCGCATCTCTATCGCGGGGGCGAATATGTCGTCAATTTTCTGCCGAAAATCAGGCTGGAGGTAGCTGTCGACGCCGAAATCGTTCCGCAGGCGATCGACGCCATTCAACGCTCTGCGACTACGGGGAAGCTGGGTGACGGCAAGATCTTTGTTTACGACTTGGGCCAGGTCGTGCGAATCCGCACCGGAGAGACCGGTAAGGGCGCACTCTGAGGGGCGGCGTCTCGGCGGCTCGCCTGTAAGGCGGCCGAGAGCCGTTCACGAGTGGTGACCGCGCGCTCCGAGAGGCTTAAGCGACAATGCCTGACACCGAGCGGTTTGGCGCTGCGCGATGGCCGGGGACGGGTCCGGTGTGCAGTGTGGGCACGCAGTATCCGACACCGCTTCCCCCACGGCTGCGCGCGGGCCAGGCTCGGGGGTACGATCCGAAATGTACCGAACTTGCTCGTCCCGCGCGGTCGTATTGGCATCACGAACCGCCAATTCGGTTGGCTCATCGAACCTCGTGAGCGTGGTACGCCTCAATCGCGACCACGTTCGCGCGCGCGCGCCGGCGAGGAGTCGGACGTGAGCAGGGGTTGTCGTTGTGCGCGCCCCAGAGGCCCATTGCGTTACTTGCTCCCGGCTCCACCGGTATGCTTGCCGACTCGGATTCCTGAGAGCTCATTTACATCGAGCTCGCCGTTATGGTCGACGTCGAGTCGTTCGAATTCGGATTCCATGTAACTCATAAACTCTTTCTTGGACACTTTGCCGTTCTTGTCCTTGTCCATAAGACGCAACAGGTCTTTTGTTTCTTCGTAGCCGGCTTCGACGTTCTTGGCCTTTTGCGTATCCTTTTCCTTGTCATTGTCCGCGCCGATCGCAATCCCCGCCGTTGCAATGCCCAGTACGAGCGCAGTGGCCAGGGACGCAAGTTTCAGTCTGCGATTCATGAAAGCACCTCTTGATATAAAGAACCTCGTTTAGTCGGTCGTGACGTTTCGGGCGTATTTTCCACCTAACAGCGAGGGGGTCGCAACTGCGATCGTCGCAGCTGCCGACACCAACCGAACTCGCACGTGGGGCCACCAAAGTTTCGGTGTCGACTCCTTGCTTTAGCGTGCCTCTATGGGGTTAGGTCCAGGGGAAGTCTTGCGCCTTCTTGGTGCGCTCGAGTCGAGATCGCGCACAGCCGATGGGCGCATCCCGAACTCGGAAGCAACCAAAACCGCGCTGCGCAGCATGAACCGGAGATCCAAGGCGCAGCGCACTCGGTGATCCACGTACCGCACCGTCGTGGTGCGTCAAAGTCCCGGCGCGTGTGAATTCTTCCGATGCCAGGCGTCAGGCCGACTGACGCGCGCAGTGCGAGAGCCATTGTGCCGTGAGCTTTTCTTGCAGCGCATTTTGTTTTAGCCGTTCGTTCAACGAACCGAAGTCAACTGCGTCCAACGGTTGGTCTTGATTGAAGCAGGAGAAGACCACTGAGCTTTTGCCCGTTCGTGCATCGTGATGCAGCTGCAGACACTGGGCGCAGATTTCTTTCATCATGCACTGCATCGGCGCGTTGATCGACCCGATGGCACAGTGGTTCGCCTTCAGGTGCGGTCGGAGCACGTCATGCCGAGCTTTGGCCACGCCCGCCATCATCCGATCCGAACCGATGGCAATGATCCGGTCGGCCTCCTCGGTGCGAATGGCAGTCTCGCCCAAGCGTCCCGTCGCGTAGGCCTCCATTGCTTGCACGATATTGCCGACGAACGAGCGGTCTTGCGGCCGGCGCGCCACAAATCCCGGCTCCTCATCGCAACACCACACGACGACGTCGGCGGCCGCCTCGATCTCGTCGATTTTGTAGCGGTCGATCACCTTCTTGTAGCCGGCGAAGTACAGCACGCGCGAACCGTGGGCCTTCAAAGCCTGTCCGATCGAAAACAGCACCGCGTTACCGAGCCCGCCGCCGGCCAGCAGCACGGTCTCCTTCGAGACGATCTCTGTCGGCGTCCCGGTAGGCCCCATCAGGATCACCGGTTCGCCGGGTGTCATCGCGGCCACGAGGTTCGACGAGCCGCCCATTTCGAGCACGATGCACGACACGAGGCCTTGCTGCGCGTCGACCCAGGCGCCGGTGAGCGCGAGCCCCTCGGTGTGCAGCCGGGTGTCGGCGACGACCTTCGAGAGCGACTCGAAGTTCTGCAGCCGATAAAATTGCCCGGGTTCAAATTTGCGCGCAGCCGCCGGCGCTTTGACGACGATCTCGACGATTGTGGGCGTGAGCCGCTGCACAAAGTGCACGGTAGCGAGCAAATCGCGCGAGAGCGCCGCGAAGAATTCCCTGGTTGATAAGCTCGAAGCGGGCGCCATGCGCTCCAGCAGGCGCGAGATCCGGGGGTAGCCTTGGCGCGCCGAGGCCATTGCTTTGACGACGTTGCCGAAATAGGAGGGATGCAGGTCCCCGAAGAAGCTCACAAACCGCCCGTTGGGCAGGCGCGTGAGTAGCACGTCGGCGCTTTGCGGTTTGGCGAGCGCGTAGGCGGGTTTTACCGGCCGTCCCTCGTCGTCGCAGGCAGCGAAGTACCGGCCGTCAAGGGCAAAATGGGCGGCGTCTTCGCGCGCCAGCACCGTGTTGGGGGAGGTGCCGGCGGCCACGAGGACGGTGTGCGCCGAGATCCACTGCTCGCCATCGGCGCTCCACTTGCCGTCCTCGCCCAGCCGCTGTCGATGAAACTGGACCCCCTTGACCGCACCGAAATTGTCGACTTCAACGCCCGCTGGGGACAAAGCCTCGAGAAATGCGACCCCCTCTTCGAGCGCCTTTTCCACCTCCTCGTGGTTCAGGGTGTAGGAGGGGCTGTCGACGAGGCGGCGCCGGTAGACGATTTTTGCCCCGCCCCAATGTTGCAGGAGCTCGGCGATACGCGCCGGTCGATTTTCCCGGCGCGCGAGTTCGCGCTCTGCGCGCAGCGCGCGCGCGTGGGCCAGAAACTCCTCCGCAATCTCGCGGTCGAGATCGTCCCAGCGATCGCGTATTTCATCTTCGCCGACGTCTTGCGCGAGCCCCTCGTAGCGGTGCAGAAATTTTTCGACCTGTACAACGTAATACGCAAGCGACTCGGTCGCCGCATCAATTGCCGTCAACCCTCCGCCGATGACGACGACGGGCAACCGTAACTGCAAGTTCGCGATCGAATCGCGCTTGGCGGCACCCGTGAGCTGGAGCGCCATCAGAAAGTCGGACGCAGCGCGCACACCGCGCGCCAGCCCGTTGGGCACATCGAGCGTGGTCGGTTTGCCGGCTCCCATGCACAGTGCAACATGGTCGAAACCCATCGCGACAGCGTCGTCGAGGTCGATCGTGCCCCCGAAGCGCACGCCGCCGTACATGGCAAACTCCTCGCGCCGCGCGAGCAGCAGCCGAATGAGTTTCAGATTGTTTTTGTCCCAGCGCACGGTGATTCCGTATTCGGCGACGCCACCGAAACCGGCCAAAACGCGCTGGTCGAGCGGCTCGGCAATCGACCGGATGTCGCGTAACGCCTCGAAGGCAGTGCGGTTGCCGTCAGGCCGTACGCCGGCCAGTGCGTCTGGCAGCGGCTCGATCTTCAACCCGTCGATGCCTACGACCGTGTGGCCGTCGTTGAGCAGATGGTGCGCCAATGTGTAGCCGGCCGGCCCCAAGCCGACGACCAGCACCTTGCGGCCGGTCGCGGCGCGCGGATACGGGCGCGCGAGATTGAGCGGGTTCCAGCGGGTGAGCAGGCTGTAGATCTCGAAGCCAAACGGCAACCCGAGTACGTCCTTCAAGGTGCGCGTCTCGACTTGCGGGATGTTGACGGCATCTTGCTTTTGGTAGATGCACGCCTTCACACAGTCGTTGCAGATCCGGTGCCCGGTGCCCGCCGCCATCGGATTGTCGATCGTGATCATGGCGAGCGCCCCGATCGGGAAGCCCTGGGTTTTGAGCTGATGGAATTCGGAAATGCGCTCCTCCAGGGGGCAGCCCGACAGCGTCACGCCGAAGGCGCTTTTCTTGTACACGACCGACTGCGGGGCGTCCTTACTGGCGCGCTCCTTGAGCCCGTCCGCGCAGGAGTCCTTTTTCTGCGGGTGGCACTGGATGCAGTAGTGGGCCTGATCCAGCGCCCCGGCAAGATCAAAACCCGCGTCGGTCAGACCGAAACCATCCCGCCGCCGAAGGTGCTCGGCTCGGATCTGCAGCTGTGCGACTCCATCGCTTCCTTGCCACTGGGCGGTTCGCACGAGGTTCATCGGATCGACGGTGCCGGGAATTTTGAATAGCAGGCCATCGTGGTGGCGGTGCTGGCCAGCCGCTGTGTGCACGGCCCAAGCCGCGTACTGCTGCGCGACAGCAAGCGACTGGGCATGCGCGCTCTCGTCGAGCAGCCATTCGCTCACCTTTCGCGCAAACAGGGGCTCGCTAAAGGACCCGTCCAGCAGCCGCTGCAGTTGTGCAAACAGCGCATCGCCATCGAACTGGGAAGCGTCCTGCGGTTTGATCTTCTTGGCGGCCTGGCGCTGAACGAATTCGCGCTTGACCCGAAAGAGCGGTTCCAGTTCCGTGTGGCGCTGCTTGAGCAGCGCAAGCTCGGGGTCAATACCGAAGAGCTTGCCGATAAAGTCTTCGAGCCTTGGAGCGATGCGGATTCCGAGCTCGGAGGCTTCCGCGCGTGAGACTTCCGCCGCTCGATCGCGGGCCTCAATCAGTTCTTCATGCAACTTCAAATCGGCAGCTCGCAATTGCTCCAAAAAGACCTGATCGAGCCGCAGCAGACCTTCGCGCCGATACAGGTCGACCACCGAAAATCCATAGGCAAAGCTCGGGCTTTGTGTGCGGTTCATCCTAGGCGGGGCCGGGTGTGCGAGTTTCTGCTGCAGCGCTCGGGCCGCTTGGGGTCGGGCAAAGCCGGCCCCGCGGCCAAGCGTGCAAACGATAAATGATACCGGCAACCCTGCTCTGTAGTGGCCTAGGGCAATTGTGCAAACCGCGCGCGAGTCTTGATGTGATTCGCAATATCGCGAAAGTGAGGGCGCGCGAACTCCTCTAGTGCGAAGCCTGCGGCGTGCAAGCGCCGCCCGCGGGCCAGAAAGCGGTTGCGCGCCGGCCGGCCCGAATCGCCTGGCGCGCCCTGATGGGGATCGCCACCTGTCCCCCGTTTTAGCGCGCGGGAGACATGAATCAAGGCCGGCCGCGGACGCCGTGGCGCGGGTTGCCGTCAGCCCCCGGCTTTTTTTTGTATCCGACTGCTTTAGTGCAGCGTGCGCGCCAGGGCCGTACGGTATTCGCGTACCAGGTCCTGCGCCTCGGGCCGTGTGCTGAGAATCTGGAAAAAGGTCAACATCGTCTTGCGTCCGATGTCGTCCCGAAAGCTACGGTCTCTTTGCACAATTTCGAGCAGCTGTTCGAACGCACCTCGATACTCCTCGCGCAGCGCCAAAGTCTGCGCCAATGCGAGGCGCGCACCGAGGTCCGTCGGATCGGCGCTCACGCGTGCCGCCAAAGCGAGCGCATCGGCTCCCCGTGCGGCCTCGGCGAGTTTCAGCCGTGCTTTCAGGGCGTCAAAGCGCTCGCGTTGGCTCGAATCCTCGGGCTCGAACGCTGCGAGCAGCCGGCTCGCGGGCTCCACGTTGCCCGATTCGATTTCGACGTCGGCCAGATCCAGTTGCGCCTGGGGGTGGGACGGATCCAACTCCAAGGCCCGTTGTAACAACGTGCGCGCCTGCGCGATGTTGCCGCCTCGTCTGGCCGCTTGCGCTTCGAGCAATATGGGCTGCGCGGGCGACGGCAGCAAGCCCTCGAGAAACCGGCGAACCTGCGGCTCGGAGAGCGCGCCGCTGAACTCGTCCACGAGTTGCCCGTCAATAAACGCTTTGACGTTCGGAATGCCGCGAACGCCGTAGTGCGCGGCGAGCTCTTGATTCTCGTCGGTATTGATCTTGGCAAGGCGGAGTTTTCCGCCAAAGTCGGCGACGACTCGATCGAGAATGGGGCCGAGTGCCTTGCACGGTCCGCACCAGGGAGCCCAGAAGTCCACCACGACGGGCATTGTGCGAGAGGCTTCGAGGACCTGTGTCGAAAAATCTTCCTGGCTGACGTCTATGCTGTACTCGGACATGCTCGCAATTTCCGCCCGCAGGATCCATCCTGCACAGGCAATGATCGCATTTCGGCAAAAAGAAAGGCGGCTCTGCGGCCGCCCTTCGTCATTGCCAGCTTGGAATATCGGGCCGGCCGATTGGTCGCGTCACGCGACCGAGGTGACCATCGGCGCTTGGGCCCAGTGATGTTCTACGACGCCCTCTGCGCCTACCACGATGAACGCGGAGAGCACTAGGCAGAACACCAGGGCAATGAAAAAGTGCTTGTCGTGCTTGGTCATGCGAGCCTTCCTTTCGTTGCGAAACCAGCGGGTTACCGGGTTTTCGAACTCCCCACGAGGTGGAGGCTGTGTCGCCGCTCCCCGCGGAAAGTCGGCCTGCATCTCATGGATGCGGCAATGCAACAATAGGCGTTCCTTATGAACGGAACTTGAACGGCAATAAACTGAATAGTAATGATATTTGCGTATACATTCATGTTAATGCAATGCACCATTCCTGGGCGCTGCGTAGGTCGGGAACGCACAAGGACATCGAGCCCGGCGCCAGCACCCGGGTGCCGTTTGCACGTTCGCGATGCACTTTCTTGGTGCCGCGGAAGAAATCAGAATTCAGTGCCTGCAAATCCTCGCAAGCGCAATGCGCGCTCGGGTCGCCACCGGCACCTGAGTTTGACCCGGCCGCGGGCGGGAAAAACGATTGCGCGAAGCAGCCTCCGAGGCCTTGCCGCAGGCCGGTTCAACTCGTGTCGCCTCACCGCATCAACATTCGACGAGCGATCGATCGCACTCAGAAACAGGGTCCGGCGGCCGCAAAAGAGCGAACTTCGCCATTGCGAGCGGAGCGGCGTGCCGCCGTGGCGATCCAGTACCGCATCGGAGGCCGCTTGCTGTTTGCTTGGGTTCGCGGCAATCAGCGGGCCATCACGAGACCAGCCTCGACGTCTTCACGGGTCGCTCGTCCGGCAAGTTTCTCCACCAGCGCAAGGGCAAAGGCCACGGAGGTGCCGGCGCCGCGCGACGTCACGATGTTGCCGTCAACGACGACGGGATCCTCGCGATAGCGCACGCCTTCAATGGCGACCTGATCACGAAACTTCGGGTTGCTGGTAGCACTCTTGCCCGCGAGGTGCCCATAGGCAGCAAGCACCGACGGCGCAGCGCAGATCGCGCCGGTGCTGCGGTCGGGCTGCGTATAGCGGGCCACCAATTTCTTGATTCGCGGATCCTCCCGCAGGTGTTTCACACCGGGCATTCCGCCGGGCAGCACCAGCATGTCGAAATCTTGATGCATCACGTCGTCCAGGGCCGCGTCCGGTACCAGCACGGTCTCCCGCGAAGCCTTGACCGGGCCGCGGCCCAGGCTCGCAACAACGACCTTGATGCCGCCGCGCCGCAGTACGTCAATGACAGCCACGGCTTCGAGTTCCTCAAAACCTTCTGCCAAGGGAATTAACACTGCCGCCATACCGAGTCCCTCCGTAGTCGAAAGAGCCGCTGTCTCGAATCCCCATGTGGTGCGCACGGCCCGCGAGGCCGGCCACACGAGACGCGTGCAGGCCGGCCGTCAAGCCGTCAATCATTCTAAGCAGCCATCGGCTCCGCGGATCGTAGAGCGCAGCGCCGCGACCGCAACGCTCCCTTTCGCGGATATTGTCCCGCGAGTTTGCGATCCTGAAACACATCGGCTCGAGTGGACGAATCCCGACCGTGCGCCGCCGGATGGCCTCGGGGGTAGCATGCGTGTGGCGCCCGGGGGAGAACGCGTTGGAACGCGACGAGATTCGTGAGAACGTTGGTTCGGCGATCGAAGCGGTAGCGCCGGGCACCGACTTGCAACGCATCGAACCGAACCGGCCCTTGCGAGAACAGGTGGACCTTGACTCGCTGGACTGGCTCAATTTCATTGCGGCACTGAGCGAGCGGCTGAAGGTGCCGATTCCCCCCTCGGAGTACGGACAGCTCGAGACCCTAAATTCGGCCGTGGATTATCTCCTTGGGGCGCGCGCGCGGTTGCCCGGGCGCTTTACGCCAGTTCAGGCCCCTGACTTCGGGTCGCTGGCGCGCCGAGAATACCTCGTCCGTGGCACGACAGTGGCGGTGCGGCCGATCGGTCGCGAAGACCGGGAGCTCGAGGCCGACTTCGTTCGCCATCTGTCTACGGAGGCACGCTACAAGCGCTTCATGGTTACGCTGCGCGAGCTGCCGGAGGCCAAGCTCAAGTACCTGACTGACGTGGACCAGATCAAGCACGTGGCACTCGTCGCCGCGACCCAACGCGACGGCAGCACGGTGCTTCTGGGTGTCGTGCGCTACGTCGTCGACGACTCGGGCACGAACTGCGAATTCGCGATCGCGATCGACGACGCCTGGCAGGGCTCCGGCCTGGGGGGCATCCTGATGCATGAACTGATGAGCATCGCGCGCGGCCGAGGCCTGAAGACGATGGAAGGCATTGTGCTGGCAAATAACGCGCGCATGCTCAAATTCACGCATCAACTTGGATTCCGCGGGGCGCGCGATCCCGAGGAACGCGAGGCGGTGCGCGTCGTGCGCAATTTGTGAGCCCGCCTCGAACGGCCCTATCAAAACCAAACTGCCGGTCGACTCATGTCTTGTGTCGGGCGCTTCGCAAAGGGCGGACGTACGAGGGCGCCAGCGCGTGCTGACGAGACGAATTGCTCCCCGGGCGTAATGCTTGGTGATTTTCTTAATCGCGTCGGTTCGGAGGAACGATGCCACGCGCCCTCATCCGCCGATGCACGGTTGAGCGCGACACGTTGAGAGCGCGCGCGACTGCCGTAACGCACCAATGGTGGCTGCGCAAGAGCGCAACGAGATCTGGAACTCCGGGTTGACGCGGTGCGTCGGCTGCCGCCGACGAAGGATTCGCCGAAACCCGGGGAAGGGCAGGCCCGCTTCCCAGGCTCTCGGTCAAGAATCCATCGGGTAAGGCGTCGCACGTAGCGACATTGCCCTGGCAGGTGGCCGCGATATATCTCAATACATTGCGCAACTGGCGAATATTGCCGGGCCAGGCGTGGTGCAGAAGCACTCGCTCAAGTTCCGCAGAGAGCGAAAGATAGGGCTTGCCTTCCGCATTCCTATCCATTTGCCAAAGCGTCTCGACAAGCGCACGCGTGTCACTTCGGCTGCGCAAGGGCGGCAAACGGATACAGGCACCCGCAAGCCGGTGGTACAAGTCGGCACGGAAGGAGCCGGCCCGAACCAGAGTCTGCAGGTCCTGGTGCGTCGCGCAAACAACTCGCAAATCCACTCTCGTTGCGGTGTCACTCCCAAGAGGCGCTACTTCTTCCTCCGCTAGAGCACGCAGCAGGCGGGTTTGCAGCGCATAGGGCATGTCGCCGATTTCATCAAGGAACAGTGTGCCGCCGGACGAAGCGAGAATCTTGCCCCGCCTTCCCTTGGCCCGTGCACCGGTAAATGCACCGTCGCTGTACCCGAAGAGTTCGCTTTCGACCAGCGCCTCGGGAATCGCGCCGCAGTTGATCGTGACGAACTTGCCCATCCTCCCGCTGGCTTCGTGAATGGCGCTGGCAAACAGCTCCTTTCCGCTTCCTGTTTCTCCGAACAAAATGATGGGCACTTTGCGAGTGGCTAAGCGCCGAGCCAAATCGATATTGCGGTCCATTGCCGCATCGCCAAAACTCAGCCGCCCGAGCGCATCGATACGCGCCGCGCCGCCCTCGACGCGCTCCCGTGTGTCAATGCGCACGCCGGCCGGAGCGTCACCAATGAGTCGCGTCTTCGGGCTGGGCCGCGTCACCTTGCAAAACAGCGGAGTCGTTCGCAGGCCGCTGACCAGCTGTATCGGGATCGAAGCCGCCCCTGGCCAGTCGCGGATATCGCCACGTGATTGGGGGCGCAGCAACTCTGCGATCGGCATTTGGGCCAGCGGCTCGGGCACGCCAAACGAAGTCGCGATCTCCTTCATTGATCGACTCAGCGCGACGATGCGCCCATCCTCGTCAAGAGCAATAAGTCCCCCGGGCTGGACCTGCAGCAAGTCGGGTGAAGTGCCAATATTGAGCATCCAGTGCCCGCTGTGTACGTGGTAGAAC
>DASPPB010000071.1:0-65144 GCA_035625725.1 Burkholderiaceae bacterium | reverse complement strand
ATGATGATGTCCGTAGCCTATTGGAGCGTCCTTGGGCGATCCTTGGAAGCTGCCGGACGCTAACCGCGATGCTAATTCGCATCTACGTCACCGGTCGGGTGACCATCGAGTATGACAGCCGGCTGATTGAGCAGGATGTCTTCCCCGGCAAGCAGGGTCTGCTTGCCTTCGTGCGCCTGCTCTGCACACGCGAGGTCGCTGTAAGCCGCGAGGAACTCGCGGCGGTGGTGTGGCCCGAGACCCTGCCGCGCGCATGGGATGCGGCTCTGAATGCCATCGCAAGCAAGCTGCGCGTGCTGCTGGCGCGAGCCGGCCTCAAGAAGTCGAGCGTGCTCGAGGCCGGGCTGGGCTGCTACCGGCTCAATCTGCCCAGCGACACTTGGGTCGACATCGAGGTCGCTACCGATGCGCTGCACAAGGCCGAGGGTCTTCTCAAAGCTGGTTCGCAGCGCGAGGCCTGGTCCATGGCGCAAGTCGCGTACCACATTCTCAAACGCCCATTCTTGCCCGGCGAGTCGGGCGATTGGGCGGCGCAGCAGCGCGAGCGGCTGTCCACCGGCTTTGTCCGCGCAGGCGAGTGCCTCGCGGAGATCTACATCTGGAACGGCGAGCCGTCGGTTGCGGCGGACGTCGCCGAACAGGTCATCGCCGCGCAGCCGTTCCGCGAGACTGGCTATCAGTTACTGATGCGCGCGTACGCGGCAGCCGGCAATCGAGCCGCGGCGCTGCGGGTCTATGAGCGCTGCCGCAAGCTAATCGCCGATGAGCTCGGTGTCACGCCGTCGCAAGAGACGATAGCAGTCCATCTCGAGGTCTTGCACGGCGACCGGAGGTCCGGGCCGAGCGCCAGAGCCTAGCGTCTCGCAAAGCGACCCGAAATGAATCCCGACCCATCGTCGTAGTCGCCAATCGTCGACGCCCCCGATGCCATCGCGCTGAATCGCGTCTCCGTGGGTGATGTTCAAAGGGTGAACGACATCTTCCCAAGCTGCATGCAAGGCTCACGCAAGTTTCGTTGCCGCAAAGCGGTCAGCACCAGTCGGCTCCTTTGGGTTGGCAACGTCGATAGGTCGCCGCGATAGGTGCAATGTCCTGATGTCGGCATTGCATGGGATTGCGACACTCGGCCTAGCGGCATGGGATTGCGGCGGAATCTGTCAGAAGCAGGCGTGCGTCCGCAACTGCCTTGAGCGGAAGGAGCGGACATCCCGGCGACAGCCTCACTAATCCAGAAGACGAGTCGCAAACGCCACGGTGCGTACGTGAGCGCGAGCAGGACCTCCCGGAAAGGTTCAGAATGAACACCGTTCAGGTCGCCCACTGCTTGTCCGCGTGAAACCTCTCAAGCAGGAAATTCGCTTTGCCCGCTCCGCCGATGGCACACGCATTGCATTTGCAACCATGGGCGGCGGATATCCGCTTGTCATCGCGGCCCACTGGCTGGGGCATCTCGAGTTCGATTGGCAGACGCCCGTCTGGCTGCCGTGGCTGGAACGGCTTAGTTCCAGTTACCAACTAACACGCTACGACTCACGCGGGTGCGGGCTCTCAGATCGAAACGTTTCCTCGTTCTCGCTTGACGATCTGGTTGCTGATATGGAGGCCGTCGTCGATGCCGCGGGGCTCGATCGTTTCGCCTTGCTCGGCGCATCGCAAGGCGGTGCAATTTCGATCGCCTACGCAGCCAAGCACCCCGAGCGCGTCAGCCACATCGTGTTGTGCGGCGCCTTTGCGCGTGGCGCGTTTCGGCGCAATCCAAGTCCCCGACAGCGCTCCGCGATTGAAGCGATGATTCAGTTGATCGAGGTTGGTTGGGGTAAGCCAAATTCGGCTTTTCTACAAATGTTCACCACGCTCTTCTTTCCGCAGGCTACACCGGAGCAGATGCACGCGTTCAACTCGATCCAGCACAAATCGACCTCGGCCAGCCACGCGGCGCGCATCCTTCGCGCGCTGGTCGAATTGGACGCCTCGCCATATCTGGCAAGCATCACGTGTCCGACGCTTGTCATTCATTGTCGGGGCGACGCTGTGAGCTCATTTGAAGAGGGACGCTTTCTTGCTGCCTCGATTGCGGGGGCGCGCCTTGAGCCGCTCGACAGCAGGAACCACGTGCCGCTCGCGGGCGAACCGTCCTTCGATCGCGTCTTTGCTCTACTCTCGGAGTTCTTGCCGGGGGCGCCGATCGTCGGTTCGACATTGGGAGAACTCACGCAGCACGAGCGCGAGTTGCTGGATCTGATCGCTCGGGGACTGGACAACGCACAAATCGCCGCGCGCCTGGATCGGGCGGAGAAAACCGTGCGCAACCGGATCACCCTGATCTTTTCCAAGATTGCCGTCGAGAATCGCGCCCAGGCGATCGTTCGGGCCCGCGAAGCGGGGTTCGGTCGATAAAGGCTGGATTCGGGACTGTCGTCCCGGGCAGCTGTGCAAGTCCTGCCCTCTGCCTGACCCAATAGGGACTGCGGTCCCGAGACGGCGCGCGCGCCGGTTGTTGTAATGGCCTCATCGCTGGACCCGCTGGCTCCTTCAGTGGGTGCGAACGATGGAGGCAGATCATCATGAGCGCACTGCTATCGGTTGGTTACGGCCTGGCCTGCTACTCAGTCTTTCTTTGCACAATCCTGTACACCATTGGCTTCGTCGGTGCCTTTGTGGTACCAAAATCGATCGACACTGGCGGCGGGGCGCCACTGGGCGAGGCTTTGGTCGTAGACACACTCCTACTCTGCCTCTTCGCGGTTCAGCACAGCGTGATGGCGCGGCAGGGTTTCAAGCGCTGGTGGACCCGGTTCGTCCCGCCCGCGATCGAGCGCAGCACGTACGTCTTAGCCGCAAGCCTGACGCTGGCGCTGCTTTTCTGGCAGTGGAGACCAATTACGGCCGTGGTTTGGCAGATAGAAGATTCGGCGGGCGTCTTGCTGCTGCAAGCCGCGTTCTGGCTCGGTTGGGCGGTGCTGCTGGTGAGTTCGTTCCTCATCAATCACTTCGAACTCTTCGGGTTACACCAGGTCTTTGCGCGGTTCGTCGATCGACCAATTCCACCACCGACTTTCAGGACGCCACTCTTCTATCGCTACGTTCGTCACCCGATCTACCTGGGTGTCCTGATTGCTTTCTGGGCCGCGCCTACGATGAGCGTCGGACACCTGTTATTTTCCATCGCAATGACCGGCTACATCTTTCTCGGTATCTGGTTCGAGGAACGCGATCTGATCCATCAGTTCGGCGACCGCTACCGACTTTATCGCGAACATGTCGGAATGCTCTTGCCGCACGCGGGCAAAGCCCGCGACGATAAACGGGCAGCCCAATGAGCGCACTCATTTAACCGGTGCAATCCGCGGGAGAGCGAACAATCCATGGAAGCGTTGGCTCTCCCTACGCGCTTGCGGCCTTGTCATCAGCGCACTGATTGGGGCTACCACCCCGCCTCTGGCGATGCGCGCCCTCTTCAAGCGATTGAGTAGCAATCCCCGGGCGAGGCTGCGGCGCAAGTTCCCGACCCTGGTATTTGGAGATCACTCCGGCGACAGACTCCCTATCGAATCCGTTTGCGCAGCCAAGTCGTCGACGCGCGCCATCTTCCATCTCCACGGCGGCGTCTTCTTCACGGGCTCGCCAGCTTCGTGCTACAAGCAGACAATGCGCCTCAGCTACCGCTTCGACGAGGAAGTGTTCGGCCCGGCTTATCGCCTCCGACCGAAGCATCCGTATACGGCGGCCTTGGACGATGCGCTCGCCGCGTGGTATTACCCATGCACGGTGGACACACCGAACATGGATAAGACCAGTTGCGACAAAACACGTTCGCTGTCGGTGCCGCGAATAATTGTCTGCATTGCATTCAACTACCGTCACTCGCCCTTCCCTTTCCGCTCTCGCGAGTGCTGCTTCGTGACCGCAGCGTCCGCAGCATAATGCTGCGCGAACACATCGAAGCGTTAAGGCGACTCTTGCCGAGCCCCCGTGGCGCAACTGCTTCGGCGAGTGCTCTGGAACGTCGATAAATTTCCGGAGCACTTAGTCGGCGGGCAACGAAACGCACGCCTCCGCACAATATTGAGAAGACCTAACTTTTTTGATTTTTGGAGGCGGGGGCCGGAATCGAACCGACGTACACGGATTTTCAGTCGGAGTACACGACAAGAAAATCAATCGCTTAGCGAATTTACCACCCAGGGTTTTTTGAATTTACCACCCTTGACAGGACCGGTTGGACGCACCGCCAAGAATGGCAGCCTCATCCGTAGAAGCGGCGTCTTGAATCTCGACGAGTGCTAATCTTTAGTCAAGATCGACTGGTCCACCTGCCCTGTAGTTGAACGCGACCGTGAGCGCGTGAGCGGCGCGTGGGTGTTTCGCGGCACTCGAGTACCAATCGCGGCCTTGTTCGAAAATCTCGAGGACGGCACACAGGTCTCCCAATTCGTAGAGTGGTTCCCGGGCGTAACGCTGGACCAGATCCATGCCGTCCTGGAACATGCGGCACGTAGCGCCTTGGCTCAGGCCTGAGTGCGCGTCCTTTTCGATCAAGGAACGCCGGTACCGCTAGGGCATTTCCTCTGTCAGCGAGTCGGGCGCCTTTCCACGATGACCTGCAAAAGCGCCTGGTCGCCGCGCAAATCCCCCGTCGCGCCCGGGCCGGACTTGCGCCGCGTGAATCAGGGAGATCCGCTGCGGCGCACCTCCGTGCACGGACGATCGCTCGGCCTGGCGTCGCCCGCGACGTTCCGCACCGCGAAATTGCCGCTCCGGAGGAGTTTTCTCGACGGCATGCCACGAATCTCCACTGTCAGGCGGCCTCGAGGGTCCCCTTCAACGCTGCGCAGCCTTCATCCATCAACGCGCCGACGACATTCGCTGCCGACTCGGGGAGCACCTCGACGACCCACATGATGCGCGTGCGCCCGTCACCCGCGTCCGACGTTTCGAACGACGCGCGGTGATGCTGCAGCCGCTCGCTCCTCGCCGAAGACACGAGCCGTCGCGCGCGGTCGTCCACGTCGACGATAACCGCACGACTTAGCCGTACACGAACGTAGCGATTCAATCTGCACCGTCCATGCGGCAGTCGGTCACGAACCCGCGCGCAAGGCGCGTGTGCACCGCGCCAAGGTCCCGAAACGCCGTCCATACCGCGTCGGTCGGCGCTTGGACCCCGAGCTCCTTTCGGATGGAAGTCATACTCTCTCCAGAAATATGTAGAGAATCATCGCATCCTCCTGTCATCGTGCTAGAAGCTCAGAGCGGCCGCGCCACGTTTGAGCAGCTCATGCATGGCACTTGCACCTGTGATTACGACGCCGGAAAGTAGGTTCTCCTGCGTGTAGCCCCGACTCTTTACGCAAGGCGTGCATGCCCAAAGGGTTCCGCCTCTTTGCAGAAAGTCGCGCAGCATGTCGGCCATCGGCTCGAGCGGCCTGACATGCGTCATTTCGGCCGCGCCGCGCCGCGCGATGTCAACGCCGGAACTCGTCAGAAAGATGGAAACTCTTAGCCCCGCGGTAATTCCTCCCAAAGCGATCGTCAAACCGACCGACGACAGCTCGTGGTCGATACCATGGCTAATCACCACGACAAGATCCCTAGTATTCGGTTCCATTGTCTGTCCTCCATCGCGGTAAATCGTTATGATGAATTTACCTAGCTTCCGCGTTGGGTTCCATGCTCAAGACACCGGCCGTCTTGCCCGAAACACCGCAGGCCTCGTCCGACCTGCTCTCCGATCTTCTTGCCACGATGCACCTGACGGGCACGGTGCTGTTTCGGGCCGAATTCCGCGAGCCCTGGTTGGTCGAAACGCAGGGCAGCCAGCGGCTCGCGCAAGTGCTGCCGTTTCGAACGGAGCACATTGTTCCCTTTCACATCATCGCTGCGGGTGGTTGCCGCGTGGAAATGCCGGATGGGCAAGCCGCTTGGCTTGAGGAAGGCGACGCGATTCTGCTTCCTTATGGCGAGAAACACCGCTTGGGTGGGCACGAGGCTGCTTCGCCGGTGCAGTTCGGAGAAATCCTCCCCCAAGCTCCGTGGACTGGGATCCCGTTTGTGCAACATGGAGGTTCTGGAGCCGTTACTACCATCATTTGCGGCTTCGTACAGTGCGACGAGCTGCTGTTTCACCCGTTGCTTCGCTATCTGCCGTCTCTGATGCACGTTCGCCCGGATGGTAGTGCAGGCGATGAGTGGCTATCAAAAACGATACGACATACCGCGTCGGAGGTGGGGCATCCAATGCCCGGATCGCGAAGCATGCTTCCTAGGCTGACGGAAGTGATGTTCGTTGAGATCTTGCGCAAACACATGCAAGGCTTGACCCACGAAGCAGTGGGCTGGTTCGCGGCTGTGAACGACCCGATCGCGGGAAAAGCGCTGAAGCTCATGCATGCGCAGCCTCTGCGCGACTGGAGCGTCGATGAGTTAGCGCGGTTGGGGGCAACGTCCAGAACTGTGCTTGCCGACCGATTCAAACACTATTTCGACCAACCACCCATGCAATACCTTGCCCGTTGGCGAATGCAACTGGCCGCGCAACAGCTCAAATCGGAGGTCGTACCGATAAAGACAATCGCGGATAGGAGCGGTTACGAGTCGGAGGCTGCCTTCAGCAGGGCATTTAAGCGCTACTTCGGATCGTCACCGGCGGACTGGCGTAAGAACAAGCCCGCTATCGATTGCCTTTCGAAGGCAGGATGACGCCACATCAGTTCTTGGAAAAAGTGCGCGAACCGGTTGGGTGCCGAAACGCAGTTTTTTACGGACTAAGTGGCCGCTCGTTGATGCGGTCCTCTCCAAAGAGCCAAGGATGTGCGTTGTTGCGGCGATTGTTCTTGCTCCGGCCTTGCCCGCTGTTGGCCGATCAGGAAAATCCCAGAGGTCCAATCCACGCTGCCCCGATGATCGTCGTCCGCGAGAATCGACGGCGCAGCTACTACAACAAAGGCGGAGGCCCACGGTAAGGTTGCCCTCAACGAATTACGAATCCGTCGAAGGTGTCCAATTTGGCGCGTTGAAAGGACGCCGCAAGCGCTCTTGATTTTTGGAGGCGGGGGCCGGAATCGAACCGACGTACACGGATTTGCAGTCCGCTGCATGGCCACTCTGCCACCCCGCCGTGCAAAGGCACGGATGCGCCGGCGAGCCCCGCGCGAACGGCGGCTTCGCAATCCAACGAAGCCCGGTCGAGAGGCTTCTGAAAGGGAAATCTGGAGCGGGAAACGAGTCTCGAACTCGCGACCTCAACCTTGGCAAGGTTGCGCTCTACCAACTGAGCTATTCCCGCAGAGGGACCGCAGATTATAGCCGCGCTCTAGTCGGTGTCAAAGCGGCCGATTCTCCTTTGTCTCTTGCACCGGGCTGCGCGCAAGCGCCAAATGGGGCCAGGCCAATCGCAGGTAAAGCAGCATCGAGTAGATCGTAAGCAGCGCTGCCACGTAAATCAGAACGGTGCCGATCGCGTGGACGGGCACGACTCCAAATAGTGGCTCGTGGTACAGCAGGACCGGGATGGCGACCATCTGGACGATAGTTTTGAACTTGCCTACGGAGTTCACGGCAACGTTCTGCGAAGCGCCGATTTGGGCCATCCATTCGCGCAGAGCCGAGACGGCGATTTCGCGCCCGATGATCACGAGCGCAACCAGCGCGTTGACCCGACCGAGCTCCAGTAAAACGATGAGTGCCGCGCAAACCATTAGCTTGTCGGCAACCGGATCCAGGAACGCTCCGAGCCGACTCGTCAGCCCGTATTTGCGCGCAAAGTATCCGTCGAAGGCGTCGGTCACAGCAGCTACGGTAAACAGCGCGCAGGCCGCCAGGTCTTTCAGCTCCGGTGCGATCCACGTGTCCGGAAAATAATAAACAGCTACCAGAAACGGGACCATCACAATTCGGGCCCAGGTCAGCAGCATTGGAAGGTGGAAAAAATTACTTTGCATGCTGCATCTCAGAAGTGTTCAACAACGCCCTTGCTGCCTGCATCATCGCATCTGCGCGCAAGTTAGCAAACTCCAGCACTTGCGCATTGCTCGCCCCCCGGTACAGGTTGTCTCCACCACGGCGATAGGCTGGATCATAGTGGGTGCAGACGATCTCGCGCGCCAGTTCCTCCCACTGACCCGCGTCAAGAAGCTGTCGCCACTGTTCGACACGCTTTCGTCCATGTTGGGGAACGAAGAATTCAAGGCGCTCGCGAAGCCAGAGCGGATTTCGGCAGGTCGGTTCGTAGCGCTCGAGAAGATGGGCTATGCGTGCCTCGAGCGGGGCATTCAGGCGCACACAAGTTGAGCCAATCAGTGCTTCGAAAAGCGCGGAAGGAACGCTGAGCCGCCCGATGCGCCGACTCTCCGACTCGACAAAGACGACGCGTTGGGGATCAAATTGCCGCAGAGCTTGCCAGATTTGCGTCTCAAACGCCTTCTGGCCGGGTTGTAGGTCGTCCGCGGCGCGACCGGGCTCCACCCCTCCCAGGACCGAACCTCGGTGCCGTGCCAAGTGCTCGAGGTTGAGCACCTGTCCGCCGTTTGTGGTCAGGGCTTCAAGCAGAGCGGTCTTACCGCTACCGGTAGGACCGTGGAGCACAATGAAGCGATACTGCGGCGGCAATTGGGCCAGGTCCGCGATCACCCTGCGGCGAAAACCCTTGTATCCGCCGCGCAATTGGCGCGCCGACCAGCCAACCTGGTTGAGTACCAGTACCATGGCGGCACTGCGCTGCCCGCCGCGCCAGCAGTAGACGAGCGGTCTCCATTGCTTGGGATGGTGCTCAAAACCGCGCTCGAGGTGCTGTGCGATGTTGCGGGCTACGAGGGCGGCTCCCAGCCGGCGCGCAGCAAATGGGGACACCTGCTGGTAGATCGTGCCCACGCGCGCGCGCTCCTCGTTGTCGAGGACGGGATAGTTCTGGGCCCCGGGGATGTGGTCGAGCGCGAATTCGGCCGGCGAGCGCACATCAATCAGTGCGTCGTAGCTCCCGAGCTCGTCGACGGATGCAGTAGGGGGAGTCGAGTGCATTGCCTCGCGCAATAGCTCAAGCGTGCTCTACTCGATGGTCTTGCCGGGAACCGCGGCCGGGCCGCCCGATCCTTCCGTGCCATGGAGGCGGGAGTGGATCTGCTGAGCCAGACGTCGGGATATGCCCTGCACCTGGGCGATGTCCTCGATGGAGGCTCCCAGCAAGCCACGCATGCCACCGAAGCGCGTGAGCAACCGCTGGCGGCGCTTGGGCCCGATCGACTCCATTTCGTCGAGCTGCGAGGCATTACGCGTGCGCGCCCGGCGCGTACGCATCCCCGTAATCGCAAAGCGATGCGCCTCGTCGCGAATTTGGGCAATCAGCATCAAGGCCATGGAGTCCGGCGGCAGCCGCAAAGGCGCCCGCCCGTCGGCAAAGACGAGTTGCTCCGTGCCGACCTTGCGTCCTTCGCCTTTGGCCACGCCAACAAGCAAACTCGGATCAAGACCGTACTCGGCGAAGACCTGTCGCGCTACCTCGACCTGACCCGCTCCGCCATCGATGAGCACCAAGCCGGGCGCCGGGGCTTCGCCGCGCGCAACCGGGCCGTAGCGGCGGGTCAGCACCTGACGCATAGCGCCGTAGTCATCGCCCGGAACGAGACCATCGATGTTAAAGCGCCGGTATTGCGCGTTGCGCATCGCGTGGTCCGCGTAAACGACGCAAGCCGCCTGGGTGGCCTCCCCTGCCGTGTGGCTGACGTCGAAGCATTCGATGCGCAGCTCGCTCGGGTCTTCGACCTCCAGCCCCAGCGCTTCGACCAAGGCGCGTGTGCGCGCCTGCTGCGAACCCTGCTCGGCATGGTGGCGGCTCAGGGCGATGCGGGCGTTGACGAGCGCCATCTCGAGCCAGCGGCGCTGTTGCACCTTCGCGGGAGCTGCGTCTGACCCCAGTATTCGGGTACCCGCACACTTGGGACCGAGGTAGGCACGCAGCTCGTCCTGGTCGACCCGAACATTGACCAGCACCAGCGGCGGGCACGCATGCTCGCAATAATGCTGCGACAAGAACGCCTCAACGATCGTCGAGAGTTCCTCTTGCGCCTCGCCTGCGCCGCTCGTATGCATGGGAAAGTATGCCTTGTCCCCCAGGTGGCGGCCGCCGCGGACCATCGCCAGGTTGACGCAGGCCTGGCCATGCTCCATCACGGCCGCAACGATGTCGACATCGGCGCCGGAACCCGCCAGATCAACCGACTGCTGGTGGAGCACGCGCGTAAGCGAGGTCAGTTGATCGCGCAAAACCGCCGCCTGCTCGAAATCCAGTGCCGCCGATGCGGCCAGCATCCTCGACTCGATCTCGCGCGTGATTTCGCTGGCCCCACCCCGCAAGAAGTGCAAGGCTCCTTCCACGCTGCGACCATAGGCAGTCGGATCGATCAGTCCGACACACGGCGCCGTGCACAGTCGGATCTGATGCAGCAGGCACGGACGCGAGCGGTGCCGAAAGACGCTGTCTTCGCACGTGCGCAACTGAAACACCTTTTGCAAAATCTGCATGCTGTCGCGCACCGCCCAGGCACTCGGGAATGGCCCGAAAAAACGCGCCCGCCGGTCTGGCAGGCCGCGGAACAGACTCATGCGCGGGAACTCGTGCTCGCTGAATTTCAAATAGGGGTAGGACTTGTCGTCTCGAAACAGCACATTAAAGCGCGGCGCGAGCGACTTGATCAGGTTGTTTTCTAGCAGCAGCGCGTCGGCTTCCGAATCGGTGACCGTGGTCTCGATCGATGCGATTTTCGAGACCATCAGGGCGGTACGCGGGCCAAGCGCGCGCCCGAAATACGATCCGACACGTTTGCGCAGGTCCACTGCCTTGCCGACGTAGAGGACTACGCCCTCGGCATCGAGCATCCGGTAGACGCCCGGCCGGTGCGGCAGACGCTCGACAAGCGCCTTGGCGTCAAATTCACTGGGCACAGCCTGAGCCATAACTAGCGAGGGGTAACTGCGCCAGCCGCCGGCGGGCATCCGATTAGGACCGGGCCGGCTGCAGGTTCGTTCCCGCGGCGCCCTGGGCCGCGCTCTCCTGGACAAGGCGCAGATCGCGCAGCGCGCCCGCATAGCGCTCGGAGCGCAGCGGGGATGCCGCCGGCAAGGCGCCGGTGCGCGGGACGAGTCGCTCCACGCGCTCCCCAAAGTACCGCGAAGGTGTCCATTGCAACTCGTCCAGAACCCGATCGACTCCGACCTCGTCGTTGCAGATGATCGCAAAATCGCAGCCGGCCGCCAGCGCGGCACGGGTCGACTGCGGGAGGTCGCCCGCCGCGCGTGCGCCTCGCATGGACAAGTCGTCGCTAAAGACCGCCCCGGCAAATCCCAGGCGCTCGCGCAAAATCTCCCCGATCCAGCGCTTTGAAAAACCCGCCGCTTGTCGGTCTACCGCCGGGTAGACGACATGCGCCAGCATAACCGCATCCAATCCCACGCCGAGCCACCCGTACGGGGCGGCGTCGGCGCGTGCAATTTCCTCGAGGGTGCGTTCGTCCGTCGGCAGTGCGGTATGCGAATCTGCGAGCGCCCAGCCGTGCCCCGGAAAATGCTTGCCGCAGTTGCTCGTTCCCGCAAGCGCCAGGCCGTAGCCGATCTGATTGGCGAGCAGGGTCACGACGCGCGGATCGCTGTGCAAGGCGCGGTCCCCAATCACCGAACTCCTTGCCCAGTCGAGGTCGAGCACGGGAGCAAAAGTCATGTCGACCCCATGGGCGCGCAATTCGGCGCCCAAGACAAAGCCCGCCGCCAGGGCAGCACGGCATGCGCCGAGCACGTCGCGGTCCCAGAGGCGTCCGAAGGAACTCATGGGCGGTATGTGCGTGAAGCCCCTGCGAAAGCGCTGCACCCGCCCGCCCTCGTGATCGACCGCAATGAGCAGCGGAGGATCGCGCAGCGCGTGGATTTCGCCGCACAATTGCACAAGCTGCGCCGGGGACTCGTAATTGCGCGCAAATAAGATAACCATACCAACTAACGGGTGCGCTAACCGCCGGCGCTCGGCCTCGCGCAGCTGCGTGCCCGAGATGTCGATGACGAGCGGTCCGCGCATTAGAGGGTCTGGCCCTCGCCCACGGTTTCGGCCACGGCATAGGCCAAGGCGAGCCGGTCCAGGTCGGAAATCGATACGTGCAGTCGGATGCGCCGCTCGCGCAGATAATCGGCCAACGCTCCGCTGGCAACGACCTCGGGTCGACCGGAGGCCGAGTTGACGATCTGTGCGGCACGCCAGTACATCGGCCCGCGCATGCCCAGACCCAGGGCCTTGGAGATGGCCTCCTTGGCAGCAAAGCGCGTTGCCAGGTAGAGCGTGCCGCGCAGCGGCGAGCGCGCCGTACGCGCGGCATGCACCCGCAACTCCCGCGGACCTAAAATTCGCTGCGCGAAGCGCTCGCCGTGGCGCGCAACGGCTGCCTCGATGCGCGCCACTTCAATGGCGTCGGTGCCGATGCCCAGGATCATCGCGCTCCTTCGCCCGCGGCGCAAAGCCACGCTACCTCGGCCTGGCGGATCTGCGCCTGGTAGAGGCGTACCGTGTGAGCCAGGCCGAATTCGAGCGCATCGCTGATCAGCGCGTGCCCGATCGACACTTCTCGCACGCCGGGAACTGCGCGCAGAAAGTCCCGGAGATTCAACAAATTCAGATCGTGTCCGGCATTGACCTCGAGGCCGGCGCGCAGCGCAGCCTCGGCCGCAACCCGGTAGCGCTCCAGGCTTGCCGATTGCGCTGCCGTGCCGTGCGCCCGCGCATAGGGCTCCGTATAGAGTTCGACGCGATCCGCGCCCAGCGCGCGGGCAAGCGCCATCTGTTCGGGCTCCGGATCCATGAACAGGCTCACGCGCGCCCCGCGGTCGTGCGCCTGGACAATGAGCGGGCGCAGCCGCTCGCCGTCGCGCCGCAAGTCCCAGCCGTGGTCCGACGTCGCCGCATCGATCGCGTCGGGAACGAAGGTGCACTGGGCGGGGCGCACAGCTTGCACATGCTCCATGAGCTGGTGCAGCGGATTGCCCTCGAGGTTGTACTCCACGTTGGGCCATTGGCGCAACAGTTGCGCAACTTCGCGCACATCGGCCGGTCGCACATGGCGCTCATCGGGACGGGGGTGCAACGTGATGCCATCGGCGCCAGCCTCCAGCACGAGCGTCGCGGCGTGGGTGACACTCGGAATGTGCAGCGGTCGCGAATTGCGCAGCAACGCAACGCGGTTCAGGTTAACGCTCAATGCGGTCATCTTCACAGGTTGCGCAAGTCCGACAAAATGCGGTGCGTATTTAGCGGCCGACCGTGCAGATGGTAGCCGATCAACTGACGCAGCAAGGCGCGCGCGTCGGCGGCTTGCGCCACCGCGGCAAGGTCGCGTCGCGCAAGCGCCTGCATGGTCTGACCGCGCACGCAATACTCGGCGCCGCGCGCGGCTTGTTCGGCCACACACCGTACTCCGTGCTCTGGGTCAACCCGATACCAGGCATCCGGATCGATCGGAACGCCGTCGCTTGAGGTCTCAAATGACGGTGCCACACCGATCTCCCGGAGCAGATCGAGCTCGAAGCCGCGCAGTGACTGCTCTTGCCGCGCCGCGTCGAGCGAGAGGGCCCGCAGCGCGCGCGCATACGAAAAGAACAAAGCCTCGTGCGGATCTCCCCGGGCGACGAGCCGCACGAGCAGCTCGTTGAGGTAAAAGGCACTGAGCAGCTCGTCACCGCGCAGTGGCGCCAGCCCGCCGACCCATTCGGCTCGCACCAGCGACTTAATTTCCGCGCGCCCGCTCCACGACACCGCAATCGGCGAAAACGGCGCGAGCAAACCGCGAAATTGCGACGTCGGCCGTTTGGCTCCGCGTGCGACCAACGCGACGCGCCCATGATCGCGAGTCAGAACGTCGACAATCAAGCTCGTCTCGCGCCAGGCGTAGGAATGCAGAACAAAGGCGGGCTGCTGGTCGACCCGCGAATCGGAGAAGCGGCGCGGACGAAACCCAGGCGTCCCGGCCGGCGCTTCGGTGCTCATGGGCGCTGGGGCGCCTGCACCCCGAGGCGGTCGAGCGAGCGAGCGTTGTTGCTCCAGCCAGCGGCAACCCGCACGTGAGTCTGCAAAAAGACCGGCTTGCCCAGCAACCGCTGCATGGCCAGACGCGCCTTGCGCCCGATCTCGCGCAGCTTCGCGCCGCCCGCGCCAATGACGATGGCGCGCTGGGATTCGCGCTCGACGAGGATCTGCGCCGAGACAACCGCGCGCCCTTCGGACTCATCCCAGTTCTCGATGGTGACCGCCAGCCCATAGGGCAGCTCATCGCCCAGCAGTCGAAAGGCCTGCTCCCGCAGCAGTTCCGCGGCCAGAAACCGCACGCTGCGATCGGTGATCTGATCCTCGTCGAACAGCGCCATGCCCGCGGGCAGCAGGGCACGCACCGCCTCGAGCAAATCGTCGAGCTGCCAGCCACGCGCGGCACTCACGGGCACGATGGCGGCAAACGGATAGCGCTTTCGGGCACTGTCCATCAAGGGCAGCAGTTGCGTCTTGTCGCGCAAGGTATCAGTCTTGTTCAAAGCCAGAACGACGGAACTTGCGGGCCTGGCCGCCGCGCCGCCGGCGGCACCTGCGCCCTCCTCGGTGTCTTGCCCGCGGGGACGGGGCAGCAGCCGCAAAACGGCCTCATCGTCCTCGTGCCAGCCGTGCGCATCAATGACCATCACGATTGCGTCGACGCCATGAATCGCGGCGTCGACGCCGGCGTTCATGCGCCGTGTCAGCAAGTTTCTGTGCCGATGCTGTAGCCCCGGCGTATCGACGAACACGAACTGGGTTTCGCGGCGCGTGAGGACTCCGAGAACCCGGTGGCGCGTCGTTTGCGGTTTGCTCGAAGTAATCGAGACGTGAGATCCGACCAACGCGTTGACCAGCGTTGACTTTCCGACGTTAGGCCGCCCGACAATAGCGATCATGCCCGCGCGAAACGCGGGCGCCTCCGGCGAGGTGTGCATCGCCAGAATCAGCCGGGCGGAGCCGACTCGGTGGCGGCACCGGCTTCGGCAGCCGCCGTTTTGACGGACGGCGCCCCGCCGTCGCCGGTGGCGGACTCGGGTGTCGCGCCGGCCGCAGCCGCAACCGCAACCGCAGCACCCTTGCGTTTGGCCCGTCGCAGCGCCTGCGCGGCCGCCTGCGCCGCCTCTAAAGCGTGCTTGGCCGCCGACTGTTCGGCGCCGCGTCGGCTGCGCCCGCTCCCGCGCACCCCAACGTCGAGCTTTGGTATCGCGCATTCAACCTCAAATTCCTGGTTGTGCGCGGCGCCCCGGGTCTCCACCACCTTGTACACGGGCAGCGGCAGGCCTTTGGCCTGCAGATACTCCTGCAGCAGTGTCTTGCTGTCCTTGCCCAGGGTCTTGGGATCGACCTGCTTGAGCACGGGTTCGAACAGCCGCCCAATGACTTCCCGCGCTCCTTCGAAGCCACCATCGACGAAAACCGCACCAAATACGGCTTCCATCGTGTCGGCAAGGATCGAGGGTCGGCGAAAGCCCCCGCTTTTCATCTCGCCTTCGCCCAGACGCAAAAAGTCGCTCAGACCCAAACGCTCGGCGATCTCCGAGAGTGATTGCTGCTTGACCAGATTGGCGCGGATACGAGAAAGATCGCCCTCGTCCATGCGGGCATATTTCGAAAACAGCAGTTGCGCAACCACGCAGTTCAGAACCGAGTCACCGAGAAACTCTAGGCGTTCGTTGTGCACCACCCCGTGCGAACGATGGGTAACGGCCTGCTGCAGCAGCTCGCCGCTCTTAAACTTGTACTGAAGGCGCTCTTCAAGCGCGGACAAGTTCATGATTTGACGGAAAAATCCCGCTCACGGCTGCGCGACCCGTCCGGGATGGTCACGATTCGAGCCCGAAAAATCGATCACGATGCGCACATTGTCCAGCACGGGCACGGAGTACGAATACGAGTAGGAGACGACGATGCGTTCGCCGTCCTTGGTGATGTCCAGGTCCTTGCCCGTGATCGATTTGATATCGTCGACCGTCGCATACCGGTCAAAGGCGTGACGGATGTCGGGCACGGTCTGCCCTTCACTCGCGACTTTCTGCACCGCGCGCTCGACCGCCAGATACTCGGAGAGCGCGGGCACGATTTTCATTCCGATGGTGAGCAAGATGACCACGATCACGCCGACGAAGATCAGGCTGACCAGGCTCAGCCCGCGCTGATGCGTGGCCCTCGAGATGCTGCGGCCGCTCAATTTGCGTGCCGCCCCTGCGCTATTTGAAGCTACCGATTCGTCGAACATTGCCAAAATTCATCCAAATGAAAAACGCGTGCCCGACGATGTTGCGATCCGGCACGAAACCCCAGAAGCGGCTGTCCTCGCTGTTATCGCGATTGTCGCCCATGACGAAGTAACTGCCCCGGGGAACCTTGCAAGCCACGCCTCCGTCACTGTAGACGCAAGCGTCGGGATTTGTATGCTGCGCTGCAGCACGTATTTGCACCCCATTTCCATCCAACATGATGACACGGTGATCGATCGAATCTATTTTTTCGATGAATTGCTCATAGGTTTGCATACGGGCCGGATCGTAGTAGCGATCCATGGGGAGGAGCGCCACGGGGGCGCCGTTGATCCGGAGCTCGTGGTTACGATATTCGACCCGATCGCCGGGCAAGCCGATCACGCGCTTGATGTAGTCCTGGGTCGGATCGTGGGGGTACCGAAAGACGATGACGTCGCCCCGTTTCGGATGGCCGACTTCGATGACCGTCCAGTTCACGATCGGCAAGCGGATCCCGTACTCGAACTTGTTGACCAAAATGAGGTCGCCGATTTGCAGCGTCGGGATCATTGAGCCCGAGGGAATGCGAAACGGCTCGTAGAGAAATGATCGCAACAAAAACACGAGGGCGATGACCGGAAAAAAGCCCGCGGTGTACTCCAGCCACCAGGGGCGGGCGGCCATGCGCTCCTCCAATGCATGGCGTTCCTTGGCAACGCGATCCGGATCCGCTTCGCGGGCGGCCTGGTTGCGCCCATCGAATTCGGCGAGTTCCTGCGCGGCCGCACTTCGCCTCCGCGGCGCAAACAGCGCGTATTCGGCGGCAAAATACACGCCGCTCACAACTGTGCTCAGAAACAAGAACAACGCAAAGTCAGTGGGCACGAACCCGGCGATCATGGCCAGCACGTACGCGCCCAAGAGCCCCAGGATGACGGCAGTCAATGCATTCATTTGTCCTCCACCTGCAAGATCGCCAGAAAGGCCTCCTGCGGTATCTCGACACTGCCGACCTGTTTCATCCGCTTCTTGCCGGCTTTTTGTTTTTCCAACAGCTTGCGCTTGCGAGTGATGTCGCCGCCGTAGCACTTGGCCAGGACGTTTTTGCGCAGCGCCTTTACGTTTTCCCGGGCGATGATATTGGCGCCGATTGCGGCCTGAATGGCTACATCGAACATCTGCCGCGGGATGAGTTCGCGCATCTTAGCGGCGAGTTCACGCCCCCGATGGGCTGAATTAGCCCGGTGCACGATAACCGACAAGGCGTCGACCCGTTCCCCGTTGATGAGCAAGTCAACCTTGACTACGTCAGCCGGCCGGTACTCGCAAAATTCATAGTCCATGGACGCGTATCCGCGCGAGACGGACTTGAGCCGGTCGAAAAAGTCCAGGACGATTTCCGCCAGCGGCAGTTCGTACACCAGGTGGACCTGACGGCCGTGGTAGGACATGTTGATCTGCACGCCGCGCTTGCCCGTGCACAGCGTGATCACCGCCCCGACGTACTCCTGGGGCACGAAAATCGTCACGCGCACGATCGGCTCGCGGATCTGCTCGATCTTCGCCGGATCGGGCATCTTGGAGGGGTTTTCCACCCGCACGAGCTTGCCGTCCCGCAGCAAGACCTCGTAGACGACGGAAGGCGCCGTCGTTATGAGCTCCATGTGGTATTCGCGCTCCAGGCGCTCCTGCACGATGTCCATGTGCAGCAAGCCCAGAAATCCGCAGCGAAAGCCAAAGCCCAGTGCCTGGGAGACTTCCGGCTCAAACTGCAACGCCGAATCGTTGAGCTGCAGTTTCGTCAGCGCGTCGCGCAGCGCCTCGTACTGGTTCGCCTCCACCGGAAACAGTCCGGCAAAGACCTGCGGCTTGGCTTCCTTGAACCCCGCCAGCGGTCGGTCGGCCCCGCGCGGCGACGATGTGAGCGTGTCGCCAACCCGCGCATCGCGCAATTCCTTGATCCCCGCTACCACAAAGCCCACCTCGCCCGCGGCCAGTTGCGCGCGCGTCTGCGACTTGGGCGTAAACACACCCACCTGCTCGCACAGGTGCACCGCACCTGTGGCCATCAACAGCACCTTGTCCTTGGGTCGCAACACCCCGTTGACGACACGCACGAGAATGACAACACCCACGTAATTGTCGAACCACGAGTCGATCACCAGCGCCTGAAGCGGTGCGTCCAGCTCGCCCCGTGGCGGCGGAACTCGCTCGATGATCCGCTCGAGAATTTCCTCAACCCCCAAGCCCGTCTTGGCACTGCAAAGAATCGCGTCGTGCGCGTCGATGCCGATCACGTCCTCGATTTCGACCTTTGCCTGCTCGGCGTTGGCCTGCGGCAGGTCCATTTTGTTGAGCACCGGGATGACTTCGACACCCAGCTCGATGGCCGTGTAGCAGTTGGCCACGGTCTGCGCCTCGACACCTTGCGAGGCGTCGACCACCAGAAGCGCGCCTTCGCACGCCGACAGGGAGCGGCTCACTTCGTAGGAAAAATCGACGTGTCCGGGCGTATCGATGAGATTCAAGTTGTAGCTCTTGCCGTCGCGCGCCACGTAGTTCAGGGCCGCCGTCTGGGCCTTGATCGTGATTCCGCGCTCGCGCTCGAGGTCCATCGAGTCCAGAACCTGGTCGCGAATCTCGCGCTCGGCCAAGCCGCCGCAACGCTGGATCAATCGGTCGGCCAGCGTGGATTTGCCATGGTCGATGTGCGCGATGATGGAAAAGTTGCGGATTTGAAGCATATTGGGTGACGGGATCAGAGCCGGCGTGGGCCATGGCTCCGCGCGGCTCGCCGCCGCATCTTGCCTGCGCACAACACAAGGGGGCGAGACCGTGATCTCACCCCCTGCGTCCGGGCACACAAAAGCGCCGATTTTAACCCGTCGACGCGCACGCCTCCTTAGTTCTCCGCCACCTTCAGAATTACGCGCTGCGACTGATCACCCCGCCGCACTAGCAGGGCGACGGGCTTTTTCAAGTTGAGCTTACCAACCAAGTCATTGAATTCCTTGGTATTCTTCACATGACTCACGTTCACGCTAAGAATCAAATCGCCCGGCTGCAGTCCCGCCGCCGCGGCAGCGCCCTCTACGCTTTCCACCCGGACGGCGCCGCCTTCGATGTGAAGCTCCTTGAGCTGCGCTGCGGTGAGATCGCTCACGACAAGGCCCAGAACGTCGGGGTGACCCTCGGGCGCCTTCCCGGGTGCTGAACCTCGAAATCCGGGCCGTGCAACCTCCTGCGGCATTTCTCCCACGGTGACCAGCAGATCGTGCGGGGCCCCATCGCGCCAGACCGTCGTCGTCACCTTCGTACCGGGCGCCGTTGAAGCGACCATGCGACGCAAGTCGGCCGAACTTTCGACCGGCTTACCGTCATACTTGATGATCACATCCCCGGGCTGCATTCCCGCCTTCTCGGCTGGGCCCTCAGCCTCCACGCTCGATACCGCCGCGCCCGCAGCCTTGGGCAGCCCGATGGCTTCGGCGACTTCGCGCGTGACCTCCCCAATGAGCACGCCGATCTTGCCGCGCACCACCTTGCCCTGGGTGCGCAAGATCTTGGCGATCTTCTGCGCCTCATCGATCGGTATGGCAAACGAAATGCCCGCGTACGAACCCGACGTCGTGAAGATCTGCGAATTGATCCCGACAACCTCGCCGCGCATATTGATCAGCGGACCGCCCGAGTTGCCCGGATTTACGGCCGCGTCGGTCTGAATAAACGGCAGCAATTCTCCCGTCTCCCGGCTCTTGGCGCTGACAATCCCGGCCGTCACCATATTTTGCAGGTTAAACGGCGAGCCAATTGCGATCACCCACTCGCCGACGCGCAGTTTTGCCGGATCTCCGATCTTGAGCGTCGGCAGATCCGTTCCGCCATCGATTTTCACGAGCGCCACATCGGTGCGAGGATCCGACCCGATGAGTTTTCCCTTGAACTCGCGCTTGTCCGGGAGTGTCACGGTGATTTCGTCCGCACCTTCGACGACATGGTGGTTGGTAAGCAGGTAGCCGTCGGACGAAATCAGAAATCCAGATCCCACTCCGCGAGGAATTTCTTGTTCGCCACGCGGCGCTCGCGGCACCGGGCCGGGCCGCTGGCCCGGGCCAGGTTGCGGGGGGAAGAACCGATGGAAGAATTCGTAGAAGGGATCGTTTTCGTCGAGTTCCGGAATCTGCTGCTGCCCCGAGCCGGAGACGGTCACCTTTGCGGCCGTGCGGATGTTCACGACTGCCGGCGCGGTGCGCTCGACCAGGTCAGCGAAATCCGGCATGGTGGCCGATTGCGCGCTCGTGATCTGTGCCGAGGCGGCCAGCAGCGCAACGAAAAGCAAACGCGTAAGGGTCACTCTCATCATGTCTCTTTGGTCTGGGTTCGAGATAAAAAGGAAAAAAATGCTGAAGCGGACCGCTAGTGCGGTGGCGCCGAATACACGACCGACTCGGCGATCGACTGGGCCGTCGCCGGCGGCACCTCGCCGACGACCGTTACGCGGGCCTCGCCAACTTGCCGGGAGAAAGCCGTGACCGGACCGCGACGTTGCGACTCCTCCGGTTCGGCTTGCATCCGGGCCTCCGGCTCGATGAAGACCGAGACGGTGGCCAGTCCATCGGAAAAGACAGCCTGCAGCGCGGCCCGCGGTGCCGTGTCGCCTTGCCCCGAGAAGTGACGCACAACCTCCGCGAGTCGATGAAACCCGCTCGGAGCCGTGACACTCCAGCCTTGCTGGCGCAATTCGATCGCCTTTGCCTGCTGGCGATCGACGGTCCAGCCGGCCGTGGACCAAGACGGCTTGAGCAGGGCCGGGTCCACCGGCTCGCCCACACGAACATCCGTAAATGCGATTTGTTCGAGCACGGCGCCGTGTTCGTTGAGCGTCTGCGCCTTAAATAGCAGTCCGCTGTTCGGTTCCACCCACAGCCGGTAGCCATAACGCAAATTGTCGCGGGGAACGAGCTCGACCACGTCGCACGTGCTGCCCGCGACGCGCTCCTTGCCGAGCCGGCGCAACGCGTAGTGGCTCAGCACATCGCTTGCAAGAGGCTCAGCGAACGCGGGAAATGCACGCACTCCGCCGCGCTCCACGACGATCCGGTGCAAGTGCGGATACAGACACTGAACTTCATCGCCGTTGCGAATGAATTCGCGTGGTTGACCATCGAGCGTTACCACTCGCGCTCGGGTCTCAACCCCGTCGTAGTGCTGCACAACGCGCGAGGCATGCACCTCGTCGCCCCGCTGGTACACGATCGTGCCCGAAAAACTCTGATGTCGAGCCGCGTTCTGTACGGCCTGCAGCCAATTGGCGTCGCTGCGGGCATCCTGGGGCGGCGCCGTGTCGGCCGCTCGCACGATGCCCGGTAGCGCCAAGACAAGCAACGCCGCAAGGCATAGCCATCCCGGCGCAGGCACGCCGAAGTCGACTCGCGTCATCCCGTACACGCGGCCGTATCGCCCCAAGATCACCGCTCGCTTTCGTTGCCGGAGCGCAAGTAAATCGCTGCCGCGGGCATGACCCCCTCGGCCGTAAAGTCGCGGTGCGCCTGGAAGTAGGGATCCAGTCGCGGTTGCCGCACCGACGCGGCCGGCACCGGATTCAGGGCATTTAGCGCGTTTGTATCGCGGCCCGCGAGCTCCGCAGGAGCCACGCGGGGTGCTTCCACTGCGTTGGTGGCCACTCCAGGGCTGGGGACCGTCCCGCGCAGCAGCGGTACGGCCACAAGCACGACGACCGCTATCGCCGCGGCCACCGCGGCCCCACTGGCCAATTGATGCCGCAAGCGCGCGCTGCTTAGTGCGCGCGGCGCAAGCAATACCGGCTCGTCCTGCAGCGCACGAGAGATCCTTGCGCACAACCGTGGCGAGTGCTGGGCGGCGACCTCATGGGAGCGCAGCGCGTCGCCGACAACGCACCAAGACTGGTATTTGCCTTGCAAATGCCGCCCGCTTAGCAGCTGCCGCAGCACGGCCTCGGTCGCAGGCGCGTCCAGTTCGCCATCCATCCACGCCGACAAGCGTTCTGCCTGCGTTTGCGCCTCATTTGTGGCGATCGATGTCCGCTCGGACGTAGGGTCGGCTTTCATCCACGTGCTCCCTGAAAGGCGTACATCGGTCTTCCCCGGCACTACCAGCGTTCGTCTTTGCGTGTGCCCAAAAGAGGCCGCAGTTCCTGCGCAATGGCCTCGCGCGCCCGAAAAATTCGAGAGCGAACCGTACCGACCGGGCAATTCATCGCCGCCGCAATCTCGTCGTAACTCAACCCCTCGAGCTCGCGCAGCACAATGGCCGTGCGCAGATCTTCGGGCAGTTGCTCAATGGCCCGATTTACCGCGATGCCAACCTGCTTGGACTGATACAGCGAGTCGGGTGTTGCCGTGTCGCTAAGCCGCAAATCGTCTTCCCCGCCTTCCTGGTCCTCGAGATCGCTCGTCACCACCGTCGGCGCCCGTCTGCCCTGGGCGGCAAAGTGATTTTTCGCGGTGTTGATCGCAATGCGGTACAACCACGTATAAAAGGCGCTCTCGCCACGGAAATTCGGCAGTGCCCGGTACGCCTTGATAAAGGCTTCCTGAGCCACATCCTCGATATCTGCCGGATCCCGAATCATGCGTGACAACAGCCGAGAAATTCTGCGCTGGTATTTGGCGACAAGCAGTTCAAAAGCATGCTTATCGCCGCTTTGAACGCGCCGCACCAACTGCAAGTCGGCATCGCGCTCGCTCATTGGTGCCCGTCCGGGTCCGCGAACCCCACGTATTCCGGCATTGTGACAGTCGCCCGTCGGATAAGTTCTGAGGTTCGAGAAAAAAACAACGCGGCAAAACCCCGCGAATCTGCCTCCTGGGACCCGAACGCCGAGCGCGCACGCGCAGCAAACGCCTCGGACAATGCCCGAGGGGCCTTTGCGTCGCTGCCTTCATGCTTGCGCACAAGGCCCCCGCGATGCCGCCACACACCAGGATGTCGCCACCAGCAGCCGCGGATCGCGGCTCACCCGCGGCGCGCGCTCGCTGCCTGATTTGGTCAGTGTCTTGCCCGGTTCCGGCCATTGGCCCAGATCCCAGCACTCGTGTCCGCGACAACTGCCTCGCATGTCAGCAAACAAGCATACAAGTGCCGGGCTTGGCGCGCCCCCGGGACCGATGCGTCGCAGGCGCGTCAACCGCGCGGCCGGCGTGCGCGACAGCGCTGCGAGCGGCCCCGCGCGCCAGAGCCCTTGATCGGCGTGCGCCGGCGGGGGCCACGGAATTCGGTCGGTCCGGGAATTCAGACGCGCTTGAAAACAAGCGTACCGTTGGTGCCACCGAAGCCAAAGGAATTTTTCATCGCATAGTCGATGCGCATACGCCTGGCGCTATTGGCGCAGTAATCCAGATCGCACTGCGGATCGGGTTCATCCAGATTGATCGTCGGGGGCGACAGCTGATGGTGAACCGCCAAGACGGTAAACACCGACTCGACGCCACCGGCGCCCCCGAGGAGGTGACCGGTCATCGATTTCGTCGAATTGACCACGAGCGAACGCGCGGCCTCGCCAAAGGCCAGCTTGATGGCATTAGTCTCATTGACATCGCCCAAAGGCGTGGAAGTGCCGTGCGCATTGAGATACTGAACCTGGTCGGCGCTGATTTGCGCGCTGCGCAATGCCGCTTCCATGCAGCGGCGCGGTCCATCGACGTCCGGAGCCGTCATGTGATACGCGTCGGCGGTCATCCCGAAACCGACCACTTCGCAGTAAATGCGAGCCCCGCGCGCGCGCGCGTGCGCAAGCTCCTCCAGGACAACCACGCCCGCGCCTTCACCCAAGACGAAGCCGTCGCGCCCCTTGTCAAATGGCCGGCTGGCAGCAGCCGGGTTGTCGTTGCGTGTGGACAAGGCCTGCATCGCCGCAAAACCCCCGACGCCCAGAGAACAAACCGAAGCCTCCGCGCCGCCCGCGAGCATGACATCGGCGTCGTCGTGCTCGATGAGTCGGGCCGCCATTCCGAGCGAGTGCAGTCCCGTCGTGCACGCCGAAACAATCGCAAAATTGGGTCCTTGCAAACCGAACATGATCGACACGTTGCCCGCGATCATGTTGATGATTGCCCCGGGAATGAGAAACGGCGATATGCGACGCGGGCCGCGCGTCACCACCTCATTGTGGTTGTCCTCGATCATCGGCAGGCCGCCGATGCCCGAGCCGACCATGCAACCGATTCGATGGCGATTTGCGTCGGAAACCTCGATCGCGCAATCGCGAAGCGCCTGCGCGCACGCCGCGACCCCGTAATGGATGAACGTATCCATGCGGCGCACATCCTTCGCGGGCACGTAGTCGGTGACCTTGAAGTCGCGGACCTCGCCCGCGATCTGGGATCGGTAGGCCTCGGGGTCGAAGCGGCTGATTCGCGTAACGCCGGACTTGCCCTCCAAAATGTTCTGCCAGGCCGTCGCCACATCGTTGCCCACGGGCGAAACGACCCCCAGACCCGTGACCACAACCCTTCGATGCGAGCTCATTTCGCAAACCCGTTCGTCCTGACCTCGTAGAGCCGCCGCCGGTGCCGCGCGTGGTTCCCGACGTGCGGAACTCAGGCCTTCTTCAGGTGGGCGCTAACGTAGTCGATCGCCTGCTGCACCGTGCGGATTTTCTCCGCCTCCTCATCCGGAATCTCGCACTCGAACTCGTCCTCGAGCGCCATGACGAGCTCCACGGTGTCGAGCGAGTCGGCACCCAGGTCATCGACAAACGCCGATTCGTTCTTGATGTCGCCTTCGTTCACCCCGAGCTGCTCGGCGACGATCTTCTTGACCCGTTGTTCTATGCTATCCATAGCTTCTCCTCCGTTGGGCGGCCGCGTTGGGCAAGTGGCAACCGCCGTACAACCCCAGTGCCAAGCGGGTAAACGACCTGGCTCGGCGGCGAAAATAGCGCGCGATTCTAACAGAGCACTACCGGCTACGGCGTCTCAACCCATGTACATGCCGCCGTTGACGTGCAAGGTCGCCCCGGTAATGTACGCCCCCGCCGCGGAAGCGAGAAACAGTACTGCCGCCGCAACCTCGGCGGCTTGTCCAAGGCGACCGAGCGGAATTTGTGCAAGCAGTGCCTGCTGCTGCTGCGCGCTTAACGCGCGTGTCATATCGGTCTCGATGAATCCCGGCGCAACGCAATTGACCGTGATGCTGCGGCTGCCCATCTCGCGGGCCAACGCCCGGGTCATGCCCTCGAGGCCCGCTTTGGCCGCCGCGTAATTGGCCTGTCCGGCATTGCCGCTGGAGCCCACGACCGAGGAGATATTGATCACCCGGCCCCACTTGGCCTTCATCATGCCGCGCAGGCTCGCTCGTGCTAGGCGAAATGCCGCGCCCAGATTTGTGTCGAGAACCGCATCCCAGTCTTCGTCGCGCATGCGCAGCGCCAGCATGTCCGCGGTGATGCCGGCGTTGTTCACCAGGATCGACAGTTTGCCGAACCGTGCGACGATCTCCTCGATCAGAGCATCGCATCCCGGCCGGTCGCGCACGTTGAGCACCATGCCGCAGCCGGCTGCACCCAGCTCTTGCAGCCGCTGCGAAATCGCCTGCGCGCCGGATTGCGTCGTGGCGGTTCCCACTACCGTCGCTCCCGATTGCGCCAAGCACTCCAGCAGGGATTTGCCGATGCCGCGCGAGGCACCGGTGACGAGTGCCACTTCGCCGCGCAGCGCATCGGCAGCAAAAACGCGAGTTTCGTTCACGAGGTACCTCCAAGTTTCGACAGCGCCTCTTGCAGGCTCGGTCGATCGCAGACCGAGACGCTGGTGATGGCCGGCGCAATGCGTTTGTTCAGTCCCGTCAGCACCCGACCCGGCCCGCACTCGACGATGTGCGTCACGCCCTGCACGGCCAGTCGCGTGACAATTTCGCTCCAGCGCACCGGACCGGCAACCTGCCGCGCCAGGGCGTCGCGGATGCGCTGCGGATCGGATTCGACGGCCACGTCGATGTTGTTGAGCACGGGTAACGCGGGCGAGCGAATCTCGGTGTGCGCAAGCCGCTCGCGCAGGCGCACGCAAGCCGGTTCGAGCAGCGAGGAGTGAAATGCCACGGAGACGGGCAGCGGCAGCGCACGCTTGGCACCGAGTTCGCGGGCGATTTCGCAGGCCCGGGCAAGGGCGGCCGTGTGGCCGGCGATGACGACCTGCAGGGGCGCATTGAAATTTACCGCCTCCACGACGGCCCCGGGCGACTCCGATGCCGCGCGGGCGCAAGCCGCGCGCACGGCATCATCGTCCAAACCCAGGATCGCCGCCATGCCGCTTGTGCCTACCGGCACCGCTTCTTGCATGACCTGCGCACGAAAGCGAACCAGAGGAACGGCGCTCTCCAAGGTCAAGGCATCGGCCGCCACCAGTGCCGCGTATTCGCCCAGGCTGTGGCCAGCGACAACTTCGGGTCTGCGCCCGCCCGAAGCGCACCAGACGCGGTACATGGCCACCGACGCGGTCAACATGCAAGGCTGCGTGTTGACGGTCAAGTCCAGCTCGGCAGCCGGGCCTTGAGCAATCAAGCGCCCCACGTCCTCGCCCAGTGCTCCCGAGGCGCGCCCCAGGACGTCTCGCACGACGGCATCGGTAGCAAACGATTCGAGCATGCCTACGGACTGGGAACCCTGTCCGGGAAAGACAAATGCCAGTTTCATCGCAACCGCCCCATTGTTATTCGGGGGACTCTTCGCCCCGTCTTGCACACGCGCCAGCGCCCCGGCCGCCTACATTCGCAGCAGCACCGAACCCCAGGTGAATCCCCCGCCCACGCCTTGCAGCAACACGTGCTGGCCCGCACGGATGCGTCCGTCGGCGCGCGCCACGTCCAGCGCCAAGGGAACCGAGGCGGCCGACGTATTGCCGTGCTGATCGACCGTGACCACTACGCGCTCCGGCGGCAGGCCCAGGCGCTTGGCGCTCGCCGCCAGTATGCGCACGTTGGCCTGGTGCGGGACGAGCCAGTCGATTTTGTCTGCATCCAAACCCGCGAGCGCTAGCACCTCCCGGGCCGAGGACTCAAGCACGTCGACGGCCAGCTTAAACACCGCCTTGCCGTCCATGCGCACGTACGGGTCCCCGACGGCCGCACCCTGGTTGAGCCGGCCTGCGACCGAAAGTATCGATCCTCGCGCACCGTCCGCGTGCATCCGCGAGGCAAGAATTCCAGGCGCAGAGCTCGCCTCCAAGACGACCGCACCGGCGCCATCGCCAAAGAGCACGCAGGTGGAGCGGTCGTTCCAGTCGAGTATCCGCGAATACACTTCGGCGCCGATCACGAGCGCGCGTCGGTGCGATCCGGATCGAATCAGTGCATCGGCGAGCGACATTGCGTACACGAAGCCGCTGCAGGCGGCCTGAATGTCGAACGCGGCCGCGCCACCGGCCCCCAAGTACGACTGCACGCTGCAGGCGGTACTGGGGAAGACCTGATCGGGCGTGGAGGTGGCCACAATCAACAGATCGACCGAATCGGGCGCGGCCCCGGCGCAAGCAAGCGCGGCCCGAGCCGCGCGCTCGGCCAGCTGCACGGTGCCCGTGCCCTCTTCGGCCAGATAGCGCTGGCGGATCCCGGTGCGCGTGAAGATCCATTCATCCGATGTCTCGATATTGCGCGCCGCCAATTCGCGAACGAGTTCGGCATTGGACACCGCTCGCGCGGGCAGCGCCGAGCCGGTGCCGGAGATGCGCGCGAAGGCTCTCCCCACAGTGCCGATCTCAGGCACGCGCTGTGCCCTCCGTGACGGCCGCTTCGCCCGAGGCCGGCAAACGGGCCAGCAGGGGCGCCATCGCCTCGGCCGTACGCTCGAGCAGCCGGTGGCTGCTCGCCTCAAAGCCGCGACCGATTGCGCACTCAAAGCCGTAGGCGTCCGATGATCCGTGGCTCTTGATGACGACGCCCCGCAAGCCGAGCAAGGCTGCACCGTTGTAGCGGCGGTGATCGACTCGGTTGCGGAAGCGGGTGAGGACCGGAAGGGCCAAAAGGGCAATGAGCTTCGTGGTCCAATTGCGCGTGAATTCCTCGCGAATAAAGCCCGCCAGCATTTGCGCCAGACCCTCGGAGGTCTTGAGCGCGACATTGCCAACGAAGCCGTCGCAAACGATCACGTCAACCGTTCCCCGGAAAATATCGTCGCCTTCCACGTTTCCGTAGAAATTCAGGCTGCTTGCGCGCAGCAGCTCGCCGGCACGCTTGACCACCTCGTTGCCCTTGATGACTTCCTCGCCGACATTTAGCAGCCCCACGCTGGGCCGCTCTTTGCCTTGCAGCGACTCGGCGTAGGCGCTACCCAGAATCGCAAACTGCAACAAATGCTCGGCCTCGCAGTCCACGTTGGCACCCAAGTCCAACCACGTGGTCAGGCCGCCGCTTTGATTGGGCAGCGCATGGGCAATCGCGGGCCGGTCAATTCCCTCCTGCGTCTTGAGCACGTAGCGCGCGATCGCCATCAGTGCCCCCGTGTTGCCGGCACTCACCGCCACGTCCGCCAGCCCGTCCTTGACGCATTCGAGCGCGACGCGCATCGACGAATTTTTCTTTGACCGAAGCGCCGTCGCCAGCGAGTCGGTCATCTCCACCACCTCCTCGGCATGCACCACGCGCACGCGATCGCGCAGTTGCACAAAGCCCGAGCGACGCCGCAACTCCGCCTCTACCTGCGGCGCGCGACCCACGAGCAAAAGGTTCGCGTCCGACTCCCGGTGGGCGAAGGACAAGGCCGCGGGAACCGTCACTTCCAGCCCATGGTCCCCGCCCATGCAATCGATCGCGATGCGAACCGTCATCGGGTCGCCGCGATCTGCGCGGATCCATCTGTCATACGCTTGGCTCCGGCTATCAGGAGGTCAGCCGGCGGAAAAACTGCAGCACCGGTCGGCGTGTGCGAGGCTGCACGCCGACGCTTACTCGTCGGATTTGGTCGCGACGACCTTCTTGCCGCGATAAAAGCCGGTGGGGCTGACATGATGTCGGCGCACGATTTCGCCGGTAGCCGGTTCAACCGCAAGTGGCGGATTGGTGAGAAAGTCGTGCGCGCGATGCATGTTGCGCTTGGACGCCGACTTCTTGTTCTGCTGCACTGCCATGATCGCTTCCCGAGACTTGGCCAAATACAACATTCTAAACGATGCAGGTCTGGCGCGGTAAGTCGCGCGCGGCGCCAAAGAAAGCCCGCCATCGCTGCACTCTCAGGCCGCGGCGTGCGCATCCGCCGAGGGTTGAGAACGACTCTCACGCACCCCAAATCGCGGGATGCGGGACCCTTTGGTTTCGCTGGCGCAAAACGGCCCGCCGGAGCGTGCCGGGCGCTATCGGCAAGCGGGAAGCGGCCGCGCCGCCGCCCCCCACGGCCGTCGTGGACCGCCCTAATGCATTGATCGGCGCAATTTGCGCGGTCCTTTGGCGCGCTTTGTGCCGGCCGCGGAGTGCGACGAGGCCGCGCGCCGAGAAGGTGGGGCCTCGCGCGGCTGCTCGCGCAGCGCCCCGAGCGCGGCAAAGGGGTTGCGAACGGCGTCCACCGCAAAAGCAGCCTCGGAATCCGCGGGCAAGGCGCACGCGTCGTGTCGGGGCGAGATGGGCAGGTGCAATATGGCCTCGTCTTCGATCAGGCCCGCCAGATCGAAGCGGCTGCTGCCCAGAAGGGGCTCCTCAACCGACTCATCGATCGGGATCGCCGACAGGTCTTGTTCCGTGCGCACGAAAAAGAACATTTTTTCAGCGCGCAGTGCCAAGCGCATTTCCCCTCCACAGCGGTCGCATACCATCGGCAAATCAGCAGCGATGCGCAGCAGCAGCGCGGGGCGCCCCCGATCATCGGTTCGACCTTCACACTCGTAGCTCAGCGCTCCCTCCGCGCGCGCCAAGCTCGACGCCAGCCGCGGCATCTCGCCGATGGCGATGCGCCCCTGCAGCGCTGAGCCTTCCCGAGCCATTCGATACACGTCGATCGCGTTCATGCCCGTGCGCACAACTTCGCCGTACCCTGGTTCTGATGAATTGAATACACTGGGCCCCATGCAGCGCCAAATCGTACTCGCGTCCACGTCGCGCTATCGCGCGGAGCTCCTGGCGCGCCTGCGTCTGCCTTTTGTCACCCGGGCCCCGGCGATCGAGGAGACGCCCTTGCCGGGCGAAACGCAACGGGCCACCGCACAACGGCTCGCCCTGCTGAAGGCCACGGCTGCGGCGCGCGACCAAAGCGACGCCATTGTCATCGGTGCCGACCAGATCGCCGAGCTCGATGGCGTTGCGATCGGCAAGCCCGAAACGCGATCGGCGGCGCGCGAGCAGCTGATGATGATGCGCGGGCGCACCGTGCGCTTTCATAGTGGTATCGCGGTCCTCGACAGGCGCCAAGCAAAGAGCTTTGTCCAATGCATTCCGACGGACGTCGCGTTCCGAGCGCTCTCCGAGCAGACGATCGAGACCTACCTCAACCTCGACCAGCCCTACGATTGCGCGGGCTCGGCCAAAATCGAGACTCTGGGAATCTGTCTCGTGGAGTCCGTGCGCAGCGACGATCCGACGGCGCTCATTGGTCTGCCGTTGATCGCACTGACCTCCATGCTGGCCGCGCTCGGTATCGTGCTGCCGCTGCAGGCGCACGAGTAAGGCGACCTTGGGAACACTGCATCTGGTGCCCGTGCCAATCGTGCCGGCGCGGGGCGCAGACGCAATCGAGGGGTCGGCCTTGCGCGTCTTGCCGCCGGCGACCGTCGAAGTGGCGCGACAGACTCATTACTTTCTCGTCGAAAATGCGCGCAGCGCGCGCGCCTTCCTCAAGGCGGTCGCACACCCCGAGCCGGTTGCAAGCCTGCAGATCGTCGAGATGGGCCGGCAGGCCGCCCCCGAGTTGATCGACCGCTGGCTCTGGCCCCTTCGGGCCCCTGAGGGTGCGGCGCACACGGACGCAGCCGTGCTCTCGGAAGCCGGCTGCCCGGGGATTGCCGACCCGGGCGCCGCAGTCGTTGCGCGTGCGCACGAATTGGGCATTCGAGTCATCCCCTGGGTCGGGCCCTCGTCGATTTTGCTTGCGCTGATGGGCTCTGGCATGAACGGACAGCAGTTTCGATTTCTGGGCTACCTTCCACAGGGGCGCGAGGAGCTGGGCACCCGCCTGCGAGACATCGAGCACGACGCGCAACTCGGGGAGACTCAGATCTTCATTGAAACCCCTTATCGAAACGTGCGTCTCTTCGAGTCGATCCTGGAGGTGTGTGACCCCAGCACCCGTCTGGGGCTTGCCATCGAACTGACCGCAATCGATCAAAGCGTAGTGACCCGCACGATCGGGCAGTGGCGCACGCTGGGCGCGAAAGCGGCGCCCACCCTGGAGCGACGTACCGCCGTCTTTCTGATGCACGGATCAGCCGGGCGATCGCGGCCGGCTCGCGCGGTTCGGCAACGCTCGCGCCGCTAGGCGCGCAAGAGCGGCCGGGCATCGTATTGCCGCAACGCCTTGCAGCGCCTGCGGCTGCGGTTTTTGCGTGTTTGCCGTGCAGTCCTTCAGTTCACCTGCACGTTTCTTCTCAGAGAGCCGGCGCAAAGTTTGCGTCGGCAAAAACAGACGGCCTGTTGGCGTCGCTCGCGATCCAGAAGACAAATGGCACGGCCACGAGCCGGCCTAAACCGGTGTGCTGATCCATCCTCGCTTCTCCGTCACCATGAACGCTCACCGACGGCACCGACGAATGTGCTCCTGAGGGAGTCGAGCGAAACCGGATCGAATGGCGCCGGCCCCCGCCCACGGGATTTTTCGGGCATCTCTAGGCGGTCGGGACTCTTGGGTAAGTGAACGCGATATCCGCTTCGGACCGACACCTCCCCTTGTTCGCGCATGCGCTCAGGCTGCGTCCGGCTCGAGTTTCGACTCTCTTCTGCGCCAGCGCAATGGCTGGACCATGCAAAGCGGCCCCGACCCCACGCCCCGCAGGGCTAGACGCGCGTGTCGTCTGTTAGCGGCGAGCAATGCCAGGCGCGGGCTCCAGCGACCGACCGCACGCATGGATCCATTGCCGAATGCGATCGGGTGCGCTGCACCTTCGGCGCCGGAGTCAACAGCAGGCAAATGCCAGCACGATGTCCCGGTGGTCTTCTCGAGGAAGCTCGGGCTTTCATGTCGAAGGCTCGAGCACCTCTCCGGTCATCGAACCCTCGACAGCGCGGACGTAAGACTGGGCAACGGTCGATGCGGGCAATCCGCCCTTCGGATCCATGCCGAGCTTGGTGAGGGTCTCCGTCACCCATGGCGGGCTGACCACGTTGACGCGCACACCACGCGATGCCTCCAGCGCGGCCGCACGCACAAAGGCTTCAAGCCCGGCGTTGACCATGCTGATCGCGCTGCCCCCGGGAGCGGGCGCGCGGCTCAGAATCCCGCTTGTGACCACGACGACCCCGCCATCGCGCACGCGCCCCAAGCTCTCGCGAACAACGTTGACTTGGCCCATCAGTTTGTTGTGCAAGCAAAAGGCGAAATCTTCGTCATGGAGCTGCCCCAGTGGCTTGAACCGCGCCGCACCCGAGACGCAGATGACCCCGTCGACCGGGCCCGACGCCTCAAAGAGCGCACGTATCGAAGCCGCAGAGGTAATGTCCACGCGCACCGGGTCGCTATGGCGCGTAACGCCAATGACTTCGTGGCGGCGCGACAGCGATGCGGCCACTTCCTTGCCGATTGTGCCTGTGGCACCGATGACGATCAGCCTCATGGTTGTCTCCCCGTATGCAGTCCACTGTCGTATGCAATCCGTCGCGCAGGGCGAAGACCTCGTCCGCCCGGCCGCAGCCCCATCAATTGCCCGCTCGGCGCCAACGAGCTGGCAAGCAATACAACCCGGCGAAGGAAACATTTCGCGGGCTGCCGAACGCAACCTCCACAAGCGCCTGACCGCCCCGCCGGCTGGCGGCCGCCCCGCAGCGCACCCGCTAGCACCGCTCCAGGAGCCACTGGCGCAATCCCCACAGGGAATCGAACAGCGCAAGCGGGGCGAGGCGCTCGAGCTCGGCACGGGCATGCGCACCGTAGCACACGGCGACGGCCGCCACGCCGGCGGAGGAGGCCATGAGTAAATCGTGCGTTGTGTCGCCGATCATCAGCATGCTGGCACGATCCGCGTCCAATTCTTGGGCCAGTTCTTCGAGCATTGCCGGATGCGGTTTGGGGTGCGTCTGGTCCGCGCATCGCAATGCGCAAAAATACTCCTGCAGACCTGCGTTTTTCAGCGCGCGCTGCAGTCCGAGGAGCGTTTTTCCCGTCGCTATGGCCAGCCGAACGTTGCGCTCGCGCAGCGTCTGGAGCAATTCGGCTGCGCCTTCGAACAGCTGTATACGACCTTCACTGCGGCTGTAGTGCTCCCGATAGCGCGCGGCGAATTCGGCGAAGCGCTCGGGCGGCAGATGCGGCACGACGCCCGCCAGGGCCTGCGCCAGTCCCAGTCCGATTACGTGCGAAGCCTTTGCAGGATCCGGCACCGGCGTGCCGACGTCCGCCGCCGCCTGCAAAATCGCCTGGGCGATGGCCGACGTTGAGTCGACCAAGGTTCCATCCCAGTCGAAAACCACAACGTCGTAGCGCTTTTCACTCATGTTGCAGGCGGGCGCGCAGCGAGGGGTCCCGCGCCTCGAGCCACTGCGCGCATTCGGCCGGAAGCGGCGATTCGATGCGTAGCGGGGCACCGCTGACCGGATGGGCCAGCCCAACCAAGTGGGCATGCAGGAACATGCGCCCGAGCCGGGGCCCAAAGTCCCCCTTGGCAGCCCGTCGGTTGATCTCAAAGTCCCCGTATTTGTCGTCGCCCAGGATGGGAAACCCCAGGTGCGCCAGATGCACCCGAATCTGGTGGGTGCGTCCCGTCATGAGCTGCGCGTCGAGCAACGAAAAGCCGTTGAGCCGCGCGCACAGCTCAAAGACGCTGTGCGCCTGGGCGCCCTCCGAAGGGTCAACGAAAACGCGCCGCTCCCCGCCAGCCAGCGTACGCTTGGTCAGTGCCAGGCGTACGTGCTGGCGCTCATTGACCCAGTCGCCCACGACCAGCGCCCAGTAGCGCTTTTCGACCTGGCCCGTGCGCAACTGCTCGTGCAACGCGAGCAGGCAGCGGCGCGTCTTAGCGAGCAGCAAGACGCCCGAGGTCTCTCGGTCCAGCCGATGCCCGAGTTCCAGAAACGGCTGGTTGGGACGTGCCGCGCGTACGCGCTCTATGAGGCCAAAGGCAATCCCGCTGCCGCCGTGCGCAGCCACGCCGCAGGGCTTGTCCAAGGCGAGCAGGTGCTCATCCTCATACAGTATGGCCGGCATCTGCGCGGGCGCCCTGGCGGGAGTTTGGGCCAAACGCAAGGGGGGAATGCGCAGTTCATCGCCCTTGGCGAGTCGGTACTCGGCACTGCACCGCCGCCCGTTGACCCGCACCTCCCCGCTGCGAACGACCCGGTAGACGTGACTCTTGGGAACGCCTTTGGCCAGACGCAGCAAGAAATTGTCGAGACGCTGGCCTGCATGCTCCTCATCCACAACGAGCCTGCGGACCGCCGGTGCGGCCCCGGCCCCCGTGGCGCCGGGCGCCGCCCGTTCGGTGGCCCTCGCAGCCATCGGCAGGCCTTTTTCCCGCTTTTGGAAAGCCAGGCGCGTTTTGCTTTGCGCAAGCATGTTGCCTATACTGCGAGCAGTTGCATTCCGCCGTGGCGGGAGGTTTGGGCCATTGGCGCCATGGTGCGCAGTCCATTCGTGCTCTGTGGCGCGCGCCCGACTTCTGGCAGGTGGGCGGTTTTCAACAGGCCTCGATTGTAGCGGCGCTCAGTGCGCCTTAGCCGGAGGATTCGAAATTGCCCTCCGGGCTCGTATTCGTGGCGCAAGGGGTGCGTGACGCCGCTTCAGGCAGTTGCGCAAATGAGTGCGGGTCTAGGGTGCCTGGGAACAACTTTTTCAGGTGTCTGTGACCCTTAAAAATTGGGCACGCGTCGCGCTTCGTCGCCGCTGCCCGCCGAATTCGGATGTAAGCGATGCCGCGCCTGGTGCACGGCTGCCAGTAACGCACAACACCTTAGCGACTGCTGATTCTTCCTATCGTGTCAACGCCTTGCCAATGGATGCTCGCGCCGGCATTTGCCGCACGGGCCTCGTCGCCTGGCTCTTTTGCGCGCGCGGCCTACACGGGCGCGTCGTGCGCAGTTGCTGACACGCAAAGCATCGGCATGCGGATCGTTGCGCGCCTGATCTGATTCGGCACGGTCTGCGCCCCGGAAGTGGCGCGAGGAGTGCTGATGAAGCGCATGTTGTTCAATGCGACCCACGCGGAGCAGTTACGCGTGGCGATCGTTGATGGTCAAAAACTGCTAGACCTAGATATCGAAACCGCCGGACGCGAGCAGCGCAAGTCCAATATCTACAAGGGCGTTGTAACACGCGTCGAACCCAGCCTCGAGGCCTGTTTCGTCGACTACGGCGAGGAGCGCCACGGTTTTCTGCCCTTTAAGGAAATTTCACGGCAGTACTTCAAGTCCGGCGTTGACGTCGGCCGTGCCCGTATCAACGACGTGATCTCCGAAGGCCAGGAGCTGATCGTCCAGGTGGAAAAGGAGGAGCGCGGCAACAAGGGCGCCGCGCTCACCACGTTCATCTCCTTGGCCGGGCGCTACCTCGTTCTGATGCCCAACAACCCCCGTGGGGGCGGCGTCTCGAGGCGGGTTGAAGGCGAGGACCGCCAAGAATTGCGCGAGGCGATCGATCAGCTCGATCTGCCGGCCGGCATGAGCGTTATTGCACGCACCGCTGGGATCGGGCGCGCGGTAGAGGAACTGCAGTGGGACCTGAAGTACCTTCTGCAGCTCTGGAAGGCGATCACCGACGCGGTGGACCACGTGAAGGCGCCCGAACTCATCTACCTGGAGTCGAGCCTCGTCATTCGAGCCATCCGCGACTACTTCAATCCGGACATTGGTGAGATCCTCATCGATACGGAGGACGTCTTCGAGCAGGCCAAGACCTTTGTGGACTTGGTCATGCCGGACGTCGCGCCCCGCATCAAGCGCTACAAGGACGACGTTCCCCTGTTTTCGCGCTTCCAAATCGAGCACCAGATCGAGACGGCGCATTCGCGGATCGTCTCCTTGCCATCGGGTGGCGCGGTCGTGATCGACCACACGGAGGCGCTCGTCGCAGTCGACGTGAATTCCGCGCAAGCGACGCGCGGCGCGGATATCGAGGAGACGGCAACCCGCACGAACCTGGAGGCGGCCGATGAGGTGGCCCGGCAGCTTCGCCTGCGCGACCTTGGCGGTCTGATCGTCATCGATTTCATCGACATGGAGGAAGGACGCAACCAGCGCGCGGTCGAGCAACGCTTAAAGGACAGTCTGCATTACGACCGCGCCCGGGTGCAGATGGGAAAGATTTCGCGCTTCGGGCTTATGGAACTCTCGCGCCAGCGACTGCGCCCGGCGCTCAGCGAGGGCAGCCACGTCACCTGTCCGCGGTGCAATGGCGTGGGCCAGGTGCGCGACACGGAAAGCTCGGCGCTTCACATCTTGCGCATTTTGCAAGAGGAGGCCATGAAGGAGTCGACGGCCGCGGTGCACGCACAGGTGCCCGTCGATGTGGCCACCTATCTGCTCAACGAAAAGCGCGCCGACATCGCGAAGCTCGAGGCGCGCCTGCGCGTGTCGATCGTCTTGATTCCGAACAAGTTCCTCGAAACGCCTCACTACAGTATCGAGCGACTGCGTCACGATGATGAGCGCCTGGACTTGCCCAAAGCCAGTTATGACCGCGTGATCGCGCCCCCGGCAGAAGAGCCCTACACCTTGGCCGCACAAAGCGAGTCGAAAAATCGTCGCCAGACGGCGGTCGTAAAGGGCATCGTGCCCGAGACGCCCGCGCCTTTGATGGCGGCCGAGAGCGCATCTGCGGCATCCTTGACCATGGCCGCGGCGCTGACGCCGGAGAAGTCGTTCTGGGCCCGCCTTCGGGGGTGGTTTGGCGGCGAGCCGCAGGCCCTCCAACCGGTGCGAACACCCGAAGTCGCAAAAGCGGCGGTTGGCGTCGTCACCGGAGGGGCGACGCAAAGGCGGGCGGGCCGCGAGGAGACCCGCCCGGCGGCTCGCACTCGGCAAGGCGAGCGGCCCGAACGGCGTGAGCGCCGTCCAGAGCGTGGTGCCAGGCCGGCGCGAGGCGAGGCGGAGCGTGCCGAAGCTCCCGAGGCGCAGCGGGGTGCCGGTGCACGCAAGCGCGAAGAGGCCGGGCGCGATCGCAGCGCGGTGACCCAAGCGGCTCGCGGCGAGCGCAGCGCGCCAGGTGCCGGCGCGAGCGCGCGTGGGGCGGAGTCGGCTGCGCCCAAGGCGGCTGGTCGTCGCCGGGGTCGTCGCGATCGCCAAGGTGAGATCGCACCGGCCGCGGACACTGCAGCCGCTGCGATCGAAGCCACCGAAGGGCCCGCCGCCGCTGTCTCAGGGGCGGTGCCGGTGGATTTACCGACGCCCGGCGAGCGCGCGGCTGCGCCCGGTGCAGTGAGCCCGCCTGTCGCGGGCGAGGAAGAGCGGCGCGGGCGCCGTCGGCGGCGCCGACGCGGCGGGCGCTCCGGAGGCGAACGCGGCGAGTCGGCGGCGTCGAGCGGCGTGGCCTCGCAGCCCAGCAGCGAACGCGCGGAGCCGACTCCCCATAGGGGCCGACAAGCCGAACGCGCCTTGGCCTCCGCGCAAGCCGTGGAGCCGAGGGCGGAGCACCCTTCCCTTTCACAGCCCGAGACGGCCCAGCCTGGCTTTGAGCACCTGGACGCGCCGTCGATCGCGTCGCCGCAACCGAGCGGCCCAGCGGGGGTGGTTCCTCCGAGCGTGGAGCCCTCGCCAATGCGAGCGCCAGGTCCCGAGGCAGCGCCGATCGTGCCTGTGACGATGGATCTGACCGAACTCACGCCCGCGTTGGACGCCGCGGGCATCGAGCTCGCGCAGACGGATCCGGCGAAGCTGGCGGCGGTTCAAGCGCGCATTGCCCGCGAGTCGGAGACCCGGCCCCTGGGTCGGGAGCGACCGCCGCGCGTTAAAGTCGAGGACGGTCCGCTCGTGCAGGTGCAAACGCGGCAATAACCAAGGCGCTCGAATCCGGCCCCGCACGGGAGTCCACGGGCCCGAGGATCTGCCCCGAGATCCACGGGCCCGCGGCCCTCGTTAGTGGATCACAGCGCCTCTTCGAAGGACGCGAGCGGGTAGACCGGCAAAAGCTCGCCCGCGCGATAGTGCCCAGCGGGCCCCACGGCAATTAGGGCGTGCGCGTCGGCTACGGACCGAATCATCGCGGAGCCCTGTTGCTCCAGCGGTTGGGCCACGCGCCGGCCCGCTTTGTCGAATACAAGCCTTGCGCGCTGAAAATCAATCCGGCCGGCCCGAGCCTGAACGTCGCAGGCGATGGGCATGGCAATGGGCTCGGGCGGGCGCGCGTCCGTGGCCCCGCCCAAGCGCAACAGCACCGGAAGCGCGAGCGAATGAAACATCACGTACGCCGCAACCGCGTTGCCCGGCAAACCCAAGATGAGCAGGCGCCGGTCTGTGCGCTCCACTCGGGCAACCGCGATTCCGCGCCCGGGTCGGATCCGTACGGCAACGAATCGCACACCGCCTAACATGCGAACGATGTCTGCGTCGCCCAACGCGGCGCCACCAGAAATCAAGAGCGCATCCATGCCCTCGCCCATCGCCTTATCGATGCGATGCTGCAGGGCCTCGGGCTCATCAGGACAGATGCCGAAGTCGTGTGCTGCCAGACCCACCTGTCCGATCGCAAGCTGGAGCATCAGGCGGTTACTGTCAAACGCACATCCGGGGGGCAGGTCCGCAGGGGCATCGCGCAATTCATCGCCCGTCGACATGATTGCGACCCGCAACTGCCGGAAGACGTCGAGTTCGACCTCCCCGAGGGCGCATGCGAGCGCGAGGTCGGCCGCGCGCAGTCTGCGGCCTGCCGGCAGCGCCTGTGCGCCCGCGCGCAGGTGCTCGCCGCGCACACGCCGGTTGGCGCCCGGGGCGATCGGTCCGGGCAAGGCGACGGTGTCGTCGCCAAGCACCTGAGCAACTTCCATCAGGACGACACAATCGGCTCCCTCGGGCATCGAAGCGCCCGTCATGATCCGCACGCAGGTCCCCGGCGCAAGCCGTTGGCCAAAATCGTGGCCCGCGAGCGCCCTTCCCAGGACTTTGAGCGAACGCGGGCCGCCCGCCAGATCCTGGACACGCACCGCGTATCCGTCCATTGCCGCCTGATCGCTCGACGGCAAATCATGCCGTGCCACGAGCGCGCGCGCCAGCACTCGGCCGCGAGCGTGCGCGAGGGCAATGCGCTGCGACTGCTCGACGGGCGCGAGACCATCGGCCAGGCGCTCAAACGCCTCCGCTAAACCTGACTCAATCACCTGCGCCCCACCTGCGGTCTTCCCGCGAGTTGATATTGGCAAAGAGCCCGGGGTCGCGAAACTCGACCTCGATTGCATCCAGCGCTCGCAGCAACTCCCCGGGCCGGCGCTCGCCGGCGGCCAGGCTCGCAGTCAACCGGGGCGCAAGCAAGGCGGGCAGCAGACAAAAGACGAACTGGCGTTGGCCCGCGCAGGCCGCCACCGCAGGACGTATGCCGTCGGTGGCGCAGCTCAGTTTGGCAACCAAATCGAGCGGAAGCGCTGGTGCATCACACGGCACGAAGGCGACCCACGGCAGGCGCGAGTGACGCAGGCCCGCGAGCATGCCCGCGAGCGGACCACAAAAGGCACCAAAACTCGCCTGATCGTCCTCAATCACGCGATGTCCGAAGGCGCGATATCGATCCAGATTTCGATTGGCGCTGATGAGCACCTCGCCCACCTGGGGACACAGGCGAGCCAGCACGTGAGCAATCAGTGGACGACCCTGGAACGGGACCAAGCCCTTGTCCTCGCCCCCCATTCTCTCGCCCCGACCGCCTGCCAGCACGACGCCGGTGATTGCCTCGCGCAACGGCGTGGAAACAGGCAAGCTACCCACCGATGTAGGACATTTCGATACGCTTGCCCGGTCGCATGGTCTCTTGGGCGCGCAGCTCGGAATAACGGTCCTCGCGCGCAGCCCAAACGGCGCCAATCGCGGCGGCGATCTGCAGGTCGTCGGCGCCCCCGCGCAGCAAAGCACGCAGGTCGTGTCCGCGCTGACTGAACAGGCACAGATACAGGCAACCCTCCGTTGATAGACGCGCGCGCGTGCAGTCGCCACAAAACGCCCGCGTGACGCTCGAAATGGTGCCGATCTCGCCGCTACCGTCGCGGTAGCGCCAGCGCTGCGCAACCACGCCCGGCTCCGTGCTCTCGACTGGTTCAATCGGCATGTGCGCATTGATTTGCGCAAGGATTTGATCCGACGCAATCACGTCGTCGAGCCGCCAGTCGTTGGAGTTGCCTACGTCCATGAACTCGATGAAACGCAGGACATGGCCTCGCTCGCGAAAATACCGCGCCATGGGCAGCACCTGGTCTTCGTTGTATCCGCGCTTGACGACCATGTTGATCTTCACGGGTGCGAACCCGGCGGCCGCGGCTGCGTCGATACCCTCCAGCACCCTGGCAACCGGAAAGTCGACGTCGCTCATGCGGCGAAAAATCGCGTCGTCGAGCGCATCGAGCGAGACTGTGACACGCCGCAGACCCGCCTCGGCAAGCGAGGTGGCCTTGCGCGCGAGAATCGATCCGTTGGTGGTAAGCGCCAAATCGAGCGGCGCGTCCAGTTCCACGCCGACCCGGGCGAGCATACGCACGAGTGACTCGAGATCGCGGCGCAATAGCGGCTCGCCGCCGGTGAGCCGGATTTTGCGCGTTCCGCGACCCACGAAGATCCGCGCCAGACGGGTGATCTCCTCGAACGTCAGCAGCTCGTTGTGCGGCACGTAACAGTGCTCGTTGTCAAACAGCTCCTTGGGCATGCAGTACACGCACCGAAAGTTGCATCGGTCCGTTACCGAAATGCGCAAATCGAGCAGCGGACGGTGTAGCCGGTCGCGCAGCAGGGACGCCGCATGGGCCAGATCCACCGGAATCTTTGGAGGACGGCGCACGGCCCTGGCGTCAAGCAAGGGGACGACTCGGTCGGTCATGATGCAACTCTCGTGCCCAGGCCTCGCAGTTACGCAACCCAGCGTCGCGCGTTGCGGAACATGCGCATCCAGGGAGAATCTTCGCCCAGCCCCGGGGGTCGCCAGGACATTTGAACCGCCCGACGCACGCGCTCGGGATGCGGCATTACGATCGTGAATCGTCCGTCGGCCGTCGTCAAGCCGCAGATACCCATGGGCGAACCATTGGGATTTTCGGGGTAGCGCTCCGTGGCAGCGCCCGCGGCGTCAACAAAGCGCAGCGCCACGTGAGCATCGGAGAGCGCTTGTGGCGAACCGAACACCGCGCGGCCTTCGCCGTGCGCGTTGACCACGGGAATACGACTGCCCGCCATGTCGGCAAGGAAGATCGACGGCGACGGCGGCACCTCGACCATCACCAGGCGCGCCTCGAACTGCTCCGAGGCATTGCGCTCGAAGCGCGGCCAATGCGTCGCACCGGGAATCATTGAACGCAACTGACTCATCATCTGACAGCCGTTACATACCCCAAGCGCGAAACTTTGCGGGCGCGCAAAAAATCCCGCGAACTGATCGGCCAACTTCGGGTTAAAGAGTATGGTCTTGGCCCAGCCGCCGCCTGCACCGAGCACATCGCCATAGGAAAACCCGCCGCCGGCGGCCATACCTTGAAAGGACGTCAAGTCGACGCGTCCGGCGATCAGATCCGTCATGTGCACGTCAACGGCCGTAAAACCCGCGCGATCGAAGGCCGCCGCCATTTCATACTGACTGTTGACGCCTTGTTCGCGCAAGATGGCGATTCTGGGCCGGATGCCTGTCGCAATCCAGGGCGCGGCGATGTCCTCCCGCGGGTCAAAGGGCACCGAAACCGACAACACCGGAACCGCATCGTCAGCCGAACGTCCGAACTCGGCATCCGCGCAAGAAGGATTGTCGCGCAGGCGCGCAATCGCCCACGATACTTCGTTCCAGGCGCGCAGCAAATCGTGCAAGGAATGGGAGATCAGAGCCTTGCCGTCGAGGCGCGCCTCGACCGTTGGCTGCGCGGTGATGCTGGCCACGACATGGCTCAGTGCGCCCACGCCCGCCTCTCGCAGCAGCTGCAGCGCGCGGGCGCGATCGGTCTTGCGCACCTGGATCAAGCAGCCAGGCTCCTCGGTAAACAGTGCGCGCAGCGCCAGGTCATGGCGACGCACCGCCACTTGATCGACGCGGATCTTGAAGTCGCCGAAGTCGCTGCCGTGCGGATCGATCGCCAGCATGTCGATGTTGAGGGACACTCCGCAGCGGCCTGCGAAGGCCATTTCGCAGGCGCTCGCCCATAGCCCGCCATCGGAACGATCGTGGTAGGCGAGCGCAATGTCTTGCGCGGCGAGACTTCGCACCGCGCGCAGCGCGGCCGCGAGCGCAGCCGGGTCGTCCACATCCGGGCACTCGTCGCCGATTTGTCCGCACACCTGCGCGAGGATCGATCCGCCCAAACGCTGGCGCCCTGCGGAGAGATCGATCAGAATCAATTCAGTGGGCCCCACATCGCTGCGCAACTGCGGCGTGAGGCTGCGCCGCACATCCTGCACCAGCGCCGCAGCACTGATGATCAGCGACACCGGTGAGATGACCTGCTTGTCCTGCTGGCCGTCGCGCCAGGTGGTGCGCATCGACAGCGAGTCTTTGCCTACCGGGATCGAAACGCCCAACTGTCTGCAAAGCGCGCCGGCCGCCGATACCGCACCGTACAGCGCCGCATCCTCGCCGGGCACGCCGCAGGCCGCCATCCAGTTGGCCGAGAGCTTCACGCCGGACCATTCGACATCGGCGCCGGCCAGGTTTAGCAGCGCCTCGGAAATGGCCAGTCTCGAAGCGCTCGCCGCGTCGATCACTGCCAGCGGGGTGCGCTCGCCAATGGCGAAGGCTTCCCCCGCGTAGCCATCGACGTCGAGCAGCGTCACGGCGCAATCGGCGACTGGCGTCTGCCACGGGCCCACCATTTGGTCCCGGCAGCTCAAACCGCCGACCGTCCGGTCACCGATCGTGATCAGGAAGGACTTGCTGGCGACACTGGGATGGCGCAACACATCGAGCGCGACTGCGGAGAGGTCGACACTGGTCAGGTCCAGGGGCGGAAGGCGCCGCTCGATCCGAACGACCTCCCGGTGCATGCGCGGCGGTTTGCCAAAAAGCACGTTCATGGGCATGTCGACGGCCTTCTGGCCGCCGGCAGCCGACAAACGCAGATCCGGATCTTCGGTGATGGTTCCTATCACCGCTACCGGACAGCGCTCGCGTTCGCAGATGCGCGCGAGCAGCGGCCAGCGATCGGGCGCTACCGCCAGCGCGTACCGCTCCTGGGATTCGTTACACCAGACCTCCAGCGCGGTCATCGCGCGATCCTCGACCGGGATTCGTTCCAGCTCGATGCTCGCGCCGCGCGCCGCATTCTCGGCGAGTTCCGGAAAGGCGTTGGACAGTCCGCCTGCGCCCACGTCGTGAATCGAAACGATCGGATTGTCCGAGCCCAGTCGTGCGCAGGTGTCGATCACTTCCTGGGCGCGCCGCTGAATCTCCGCATTGGCGCGCTGCACGGAATCGAAGTCCAGTTCCACCGTGTTGCTGCCCGCCCCGAGGCTGGAAGCCGCGCCACCGCCCAGGCCGATGCGCATCCCGGGTCCGCCCAGCTGCACGAGCAATGACCCGGCGTCCGGCCGTGACTTCTGCGTCTGGTCGGCCTGTATATTTCCTACGCCGCCCGCAAGCATGATCGGCTTGTGATAGCCCAGTCGCTGTCCGCCGACGTTCTGCTCGTAGGCGCGAAAGTACCCCGCAAGATTCGGGCGGCCGAATTCGTTGTTAAAGGAAGCCGCGCCGATGGGTCCCTCAATCATGATGGTCAACGCATCGGCAATGCGCCTCGGAAAACCGTAATCGGGCAGTTGCGCCGGCGCCCGCGCCCCGGCGGTCACGTCGTGGTCGCTCTCCCAGCCGCGCCGCGCCGAGGGCAAGCGCAGGTGCGAGACGCTAAAGCCGCACCAGCCCGCCTTGGGACGTGCGCCCCGGCCCGTGGCCCCCTCGTCGCGGATCTCGCCGCCGGCTCCGGTTGCCGCACCCGGGTTGGGCGCGATCGCAGTGGGGTGGTTATGGGTTTCGACTTTGAAGACCATGTGCAGCGTTGCGGCGCTGCGCGCATACACCGCGGCGGTGTCGGCGCCCGATGGCTGCGCGGCAAAAATACTGGCGCGCCGACCTTCGATTACCGCGGCATTGTCTCGATATGCCACGACGGTGCCGTGGGGTGCGGCCGCATGCGTTGCCCGGATCATGTCGAAAAGGCTCGCTTCCATCCGAGCTCCGTCGATCGACCATGTGGCGTTAAAGATCTTGTGACGGCAGTGCTCCGAATTGGCCTGCGCGAACATCATCAGCTCAACGTCCGTGGGATTGCGGCCCATGTCCCTGAAGGACTGCGCCAGATAGTCGATTTCGTCATCGGACAGCGCCAACCCCATCTGGGCGTTGGCCTCGACCAGAGCCGAGCGCCCGCCCCCGAGCAAGTCGACATGTCGCATGAGCTCGACGGCCGGCGCAACCGGCGCGAAGATCCGCGCGCACGCCGCTCGCAGGTCCTCCGGCGCCTGCAGGGCGGATTCGGTCATCCGGTCGTGCAACACTTCCGCGAGGCGCTCCCAGCCGACTTTTTCGCGCGCAGATCCCAAGGACGACCCGCCGAAGTAGATCCGGTAGATCACGCCGCGCTCGATTTTTTGCACCTGGGGCAGCGCGCAATTGCGTGCAATTTCGGTTGCCTTGCTCGACCAGGGCGAGGTCGTTCCCAACCGCGGAACGACCAGCACCTGCAAATCCGCAGGCCGATTCGCCGCGGAATCGCGTTCGCCATAGTGCAGCAAGCGCTCGAGCCGCCCTGCGGCGGACGCATCCAAGGGTTCCGAGAGTTTTACGAAGTGCTGGTGGCGCGCATCGACCCGGCTCACCGTGCGTTCGAGCTCCTGCAGTCGGCCAAGCAACCGCGCGAGCCGAAAGGACGAACTCGCGGCAGGACCCTCGAGAACCAGGCACGATTCAGTAAGACTCATTGCGGCAGGCAACTTCAAAGACGGCCAAGCCCGAAGACGCAGTGGCGACCCGGCGTGTCGGCGTGCGCGCCCGCAGCCGTGAGTCAGTGGACCGCGCGCGCCAGCAGCGATTTGCGTGCCGCCCGCCGGAAGAAGTCCAAATTATAACTGGCGTCGATACGAGGCGCGCAGTGTGCGCGCGGTGCAGGCCGTCGCTAGATGTCGCCGTCGAGCAACTGGGCGGCGGCGAGCGATTTGAGCAGCGCCTGGTTGCAGGCGGCAATAGGAATTGCCAAAGATTCGGCCTGTTTGCGGATGGCGATCGGGTCGCTGCGCTCGATGGCCTCGATCAGCGTGAGGTAGGCGCCGTAGGGCCCGCCGCGGTTGAGAATCGCCTCGACGATCGTCTCCGATAAAGATATGAGTTCGAAGAGGTGCGGGAACGGGGCTCCGGTAATGCGGTCGAGCAAGGAAAAAGCCCCCGTAATGAAGAGTTCGTCGCGGATGTCGGCCTGATTGGCCGTTGCCCCGATCGTCTCGAGAAAAATTCCGCGGCGGATCGACGCGTGCATCAAGGGGAATGTGTTGGAGTCCTTCGACGCTGTGGCCAGCAGTAAGGAAAGCCAGCGGATGAGCTTTTTGTAGCCAAGCATCATCACCGCGTGCTGAAACGACGTGATTTGCACTGGCAGATTGAAGGCAGCCGAGTTGACGAGACGCAGCAGCTTGAAGGCCAGGGCCGGGTCACGGCGCAGCGTCGCGTCGATCTTGTCGAGATCCGCGTCGTCGCGCACCAGCCGCAGCAGTTCCATGACGACGGCCTGACCCGGCTGCAGCGGACGCGCCTTGTTCGTACTTTGGTCATCGAGCGGCCAGCCCACACAGGCGGCTGCATCACGATCGAACACTTCAATTGCATCGGCGACGTTCTGCACGCCGGTCACGATAAACGGAATGCGCCGCACGATCCCGGTGGGCGCCGCTCCGCTCCAGCGACGGCGGTCTTCGCTTACGTGGATGAGCGAATATTCGAAGCACGACAGCAGTGCTGGGGGAAGTGGCACTTCCGGAATGCCGCGCAATACGAGGCGTTTGCCGTCTCGAAACAGCGCCTGGGCGGCGCTTTGCGTGCGCGGGTCGAGCAGACCGCTGGCGGGGATCTCGAGCAGCGCGTTGCGCGGCGCTGTCCAACTCAGCGCCGATTGATCGAAATCCGCATCCAGGGGCGCTACAAGAACCGGAACCGGAGACTCGGGCCAGACGGCGTTCAAGGCCTCCAGCAGCGATCCGACCGGCGGGCGCTCCTGCGAGTTGGCCGACAGCATGGTCAGGCGGGTGCCGATGGCCTTGCGCTTTTTGTCGATCAGCGGTGCATAGCAGATCCAGACCGAGCCCAGCATCTCGGCCGACGAATTCAGTTTCTCGGGCGCGTTCATCGATTCGACGGCCGGTCGGGTCCGCGATCTCAGTTGGGTTAGCCCAGTCTATTGGCCGATCGAAAACACGGGTCTGCGGAAGTGCCGGGTGAGAAGATCCGAATTCGTCCATTTGTGCCCTTTGGCCGCCCGATTGACATCCCCGATGGATCCCGGCTCAAAATACGGCAGATCCACCTCTGCGCCCGAACCTATGAGTGCTCTTCTTCGAATCCAGGAACTGCGTGCTGTCGAGGAGCGCGCTCGCACCGAGCTGCCGCCGGGCACATTGATGCACCGTGCTGGCACCGCGGCCGCCCATGCCATACACCAATGGCTGGCCGCGCGGCATGACCCATCTGGCGGCGTACTGGTGCTTTGTGGTCCCGGGGACAACGGCGGCGACGGGTTTGATTGCGCGTGCACTTTGCGGGAACTCGGTCATCGCTGCCAATGCTGGGCACCTTTGGCCAGTCTCAGCGCCGACGCATTGGCGGCGCGCGAGCGCTGGACACAAACCGGTGGCAACGTCACGAATCAGTTGCCGCCCCTGGAGCACTTTGGCGCGGCTGTCGACGCACTCTTCGGTATCGGTGCGCGGCGGGCACTGAGCGAACCGTTTCTCCAGGCCCTTCGTTGCGTGCAAGCGCGCGACATCCCAGTTGTCGCGCTGGACGTGCCCAGCGGGTTAAACGCCGACACCGGTGCGTGGATCGGTGGTGTCACCGGCGCCCCGGCGAGCCTGACGATCACCTTCATCGCCGACAAGCCGGGGCTGCACACGAACGATGGCGCGCAGGCGGCCGGAACCGTGCGCGTCGAGGCCTTGGGCCTCGAGCGAGCCGTCGCGGATTCGGCCCCGCCGGGAGCACTGATTGCGCCAGAGCTGTTTGCTGCTTTGTGCCATCCGCGGCCGACGAACAGCAACAAGGGCGATTTCGGTTCGGTGGCGGTCGTGGGCGGTGCACGCGGCATGGTGGGTGCTGCTTTGCTCGCGGCGCGCGCCGCCCTGCGACTGGGTGCCGGCAAGGTGTACCTCGACTGCATTGGTGCCCCGGAGCTGAGCCTTGACTGGCAGCAACCGGAACTGATGTGCCGCTGCGAGCGCGAGCTGCCGGGCGTTGGTGTGCTCGTCGTGGGTTGCGGCATGGGCACGGATGCGGTCGCACGCGAGCGGCTGGGTCGCGTCCTTTCGCACCCCGGAGCTCTGGTTATGGATGCCGACGCGCTGAACTGTCTGGCGCGCGATGCGGCTTTGCGCGCAGCGCTGAAAGAGCGATCGGCGCTGAGCATACTCACGCCGCACCCGGGAGAAGCCGCGCGCCTGCTCGGGACCAATTCCGCTTCGGTGCAAGACGACCGGATTGGCTGCGCGCTGCGCCTGGCGCAAGACTTCGGCGCGATCGTGGTGCTCAAGGGCGCCGGCACCATCGTCGCCGAACCCTCGGCGCGCTACGGCATCAATCCGACGGGCGGGCCTGCGCTGGCCAGCGCAGGCACGGGCGATGTGCTGGCCGGCATGATCGGGGCTTTGCTTGCGCAGTGCGCCGACGCTGCCGCGGCGGTTCGCGCCGCCGTCTGGCTGCATGGACGCGCGGCCGACGTCTTCGGCGCGGATTTGGGGTTGCTTGCCTCGGATATCGCGCCCTTGGCGGCTCGGGAGCTGGCGCGGTTGCGCGGCGCCGGCGCGCGCTCGAACCGGATTTGAGCGGCGCCTTGACGTCGTGCCGATCAGCTGTCGGCCTGGATGCGACCGGCCTGAAGCAAAATGCGTCGCGTGCAGCGGCTGGCAAGGATCGGGTCGTGCGTCACGAGGATGAGCGTCGAACCCGCCTCGCGGTTGAGTTCAAAGAGCAACTCGGCGATGACCGCACCCGTTCGTTCGTCCAGGCTGCCGGTAGGCTCGTCGGCCATCAGTACGGCGGGGCGCGTAACAAAGGCCCGTGCGAGCGCGACGCGTTGCTGCTCGCCGCCCGAGAGCGTGGTTGGGTAGTGCATAAGACGCTCGCGCAGTCCGACTCGATCGAGCAAGTCGGCGGCCACGCCTGTGAAGCGCCCAGGGGGCACGGTGCCTGCGCCGAGCTCCAATGGCAGCATGACGTTCTCGAGCGCGGTCAGGTGCGGCAGCAGCTGAAAGGACTGAAAGACGAACCCGACGCTGCGAGCGCGCACCCGGGCGCGTCCGTCCTCGTCCAGCGCGAAGAGTTCCTCACCCAAAAGGCGGACGGATCCCGAACTGGGCACGTCGAGGCCCGCGAGCAGGCCCAACAGCGTCGACTTGCCCGAGCCGGAGGCACCCAGGACCGCTACCGTCTGGCCGGTGGCGACCGTCAGATTGACGTCGTCGATAATCGTGAGGCTGCTGCCCGCCTCGAAGACGGTCTTGCTCAATGCGCGCGCCTCGAGCGCGGGGTGCGCATCTTGCAATCGGGGCGCCGCGGCGGTTTGCGCCATCAGGGGATTGCTGGCTTGCCCACCGCTCGCACGGTCGGGAGCTTCTTATTGTCGCTGTGCCTCGCGCTGACGCTGGCCAGTACGCCCGCGCGCGCGCAGCCAAGGGCCGAGTCCTCGACCCCGATCGTGGTCCTGGGCGACAGTCTTTCGGCCGAGTACGGTCTTCCGCGCGGCTCGGGTTGGGTGAAGCTGCTTGCCGACCGCGTTGCCCAACGGGCGCCGCAATATCGCGTTGTCAACGCCAGCATCAGCGGCGACACGACAAGCGGCGGACGGGCCCGTCTTGGCGAACTGTTACAACGCGAGCATCCGGGAGTGGTCATTATCGAACTCGGTGCCAACGACGGCCTGCGCGGACTAAGTGTGGAGGCAATGCGCGCCAACCTGCAGGCGATGATTGATACGTCCCGACGGCAAGGAGCGCGCGTGCTGCTCATCGGCATGCGAATGCCGCCGAACTACGGGACAACGTATGGCGAGCGCTTTTATTCCGTGTACACCGATCTTGCCCAACACAACCGCCTGGGCCTTGTGCCGTTTCTGCTCGACGGCTTTGCCGACCGCCTGGATTGGTTTCAAGCCGACCATATCCATCCTCTGCCGCAGGCGCAGCCCGCAATGCTCGAGAACGTCTGGCCCCATTTGCAGCCCCTTCTGCTTGGCTCGCCCGTCCGAACCAATTGACGCCGTCAGGGCTTCGGCGCCGTGTCACCACCCTTGCCGCCAGCGGCGCGTAGTTCGGCGCGCGTTACGTGGGCGTCATAGCGCTCGCGCAGCGCCTGAACATACTCACTTTCCTCGGCGCCGGCCGTGCGCTCGACCAGCGCCTTGGCCAGGGACGCGCGTGCCGCCTCGTCGCTCGCCTTCGCGCTTGCTACACCAAGCACGTGGACGATGGCGTAGGTTCCGTCGGGCTGCTCCAGACCCAGATAGGTCGGCAGGTGATCGGCCGGAGCGGTCATGACCTCGTTGAGGCCGGCGGCCGGCAGAAAATCCGTGTCCCGACGCCCCACCTCGCGCAGCGCCTCGAAACCCTTGTCGTCGGGCGTCTTGCGCAACTGCTCCAGTCGCGCTTCACCGGCCTGACGCGCCAGTTGTATTGCGGCCGAGCGCTCGAGTTTGGCCTTGATCGCGGCGCGCACCTCTTCGAGCGGACGCACGGCCGCCGGTGTGTACTGGATCACGTGCACCGACACCAGCGAGTTATTCCCGACGTCGATGGCCTTCGTGTTGTGGTGCCGCACAAGAGAGTCCGAAGAAAAGACCGCGTCGAGGACGGCCGGAGTGAAGACCGAGTTCTTCTCGGCGGGCTGCGGTCCCTGCCGCGTCAGGTTCTCGATCGTGTTCAAAGGCAACCGGAATTTTTCCGCGGCGGCCGTCAGTCCCTCGGGCTGCTCGTAGACGAAGTTCGTGAACTGATCGGCCAACTCGGCGTAGCTCTTTTGCGCCGCCTGCCTGCGCATCTCGGCCTCGATCGTGGGCCGCACTTCCTCAAAGGACTTTGCCTGGGCGCCCTTCACGCCGGTCACCATAATGATGTGGAAGCCAAAATCGGACTCCACCACGTCGCTGATTTGTCCCTGCTTGAGCGCAAAGGCCGCGTCTTCAAAGGGCTTCGTCATCATGGATCGACCGAACCATCCCAAGTCCCCACCTTGCGCAGCCGATCCCACGTCCTTGGACTTCTCTCGCGCCAACTTCGCGAAATCCGCCGGATTGGCCTTGACCTGGCGCAGCAGATCTTCTGCCATCTTGCGAGCCGCCGCCTTATCGGGTGCCGAGCCGCTTTTTCCGTACGTGATCAGTATGTGGCTGGCGCGACGCTGCTCGGCGCCGGCCCAACGCGCTTTGTTCTTTTCGTAGTAGTCCCGCAGCGCCGCCTCGCTCACGGGCGTGCGCGCGGCCAGATCGTCCAGGCGCAGTACGACGTACTGGGCCTGCACCCGCTCGGGCGTGCGGTACAAATCTTTGCTGGACTCGTACTCCGACTTGATGGCTTCCTCGTCGATCTTGGCTCGGGCCGCAAAGTCCTCGGGGCGAAACTCCAGGCGCCGAACTTGACGCCGTTCGTCCTGCAGCGCGACCAAACGATCGACGACCGTGCGCGGCGCCATAGCTCCCGCCGTCACCCCGACTTCCAGGGCCTGGCGGTTCATGTCCGCCTTCACCCGCGCCTCGAAGGACGCTTCGGTGAACCCGCGTAACCGCAGCAAGTTCATGTAGGTGTCGTAGTCGAATTTTCCGTTTTGCTGGAACTGCGGCACCGAGCCGATCATCTCGCGCAGGCGGGCGTCGGTGATCGCGATCCGCAGGCGCTTCGCTTCGTGTTCGACGGCCTTCTCGGAGATCAATGCGTCGAGCGTTGAAGCCCGCGCTTGTGGGGTGTCGAACATCCGCGTGTCGACGTTCGGGCCCAACATCTGCGCCATGCGCTCCACACGTTCGTGCTGCGCGGCGTCCAATTCCTGCTGAGAAATCGATTCCCCATCGATTTTCGCTACCGTGGTGTCATCACCAAGAAAACGGGTAAAACCGTAGATTCCCGAAAAGACGAACGGCAAGAATACGACGATCGTCAAAATCGGCATCAACCAGCGGCGATGGCTTCTAATCGATTCGAACATGGATCTGGGAAATCGGAAAGCAAGGGACGGGGGGACGGCCGCCGTCAACGGCCAAACGGGATCAAGCTCCACACAGGACTCGTGCCCTGCGCCAGAGCGGGCCTTGGCACAGCTTCGAGCGCGGAGCGCAACGGCGCGCAGTTTACCCCGTTCGGACGCATCGTGCGGCGCAGGCGCAGCTCGTATGCTGCGAGCGCGCGACCGGGATCGCGAGCGCGAGGATCGGTTAGCAAAAATGGCCCGACACTCGCTCGCGAGCAGCCGGTGCGCGCGAGGACCAAGCGACCCGGTGCGCCCAACACGGCGCAACCCCGGGTTGCGCGCAGCGAGCGACAGTTGGATGGAAAATAAGCACGACGGCAATGGGCCGCTCGCGGCAGCTTCGGTGCCTCGCAGCGCGACGAAACCGCGCATTGGATGCCGCCTGCGAATCGCACGTCGGTTGCAACACTTCCGTGCATTTGTCTGGGTACGGCGCGACCGCGCGTTATCGAGATGAACGGCCAGAGGCGGCGAACCGAATAGCGAAAAGCGCTACGGATTTCTAAGGTTTGCCGCCTCTCGTCGCCAAGGCGCCGCGCAAGTCGCGAAACCTTCTGTCACAACCGTTACGGAATTGCGCAAGCCGGAGATCCAAAGGCGGAGCAAAATACTGATCGAAAGAAGCCGCGTCAGGGTGACGGCCTCTGCACGAAAGCGCATGGCGCCGTCCTGGGTTCGCGGTAACGGAAACCAAAAGGGCGCGAAGCCAATGACCCGAGGCCCGCCGTTCGTTCTCGGCTTAGGCGAAGCAAGGCAGCATGCTGCGCAAGCGGATACCGTCCCCCGTCGAATCGCCCGCGCCGTGCCTGGCGCGCTCGAACTCGCGCCGAGGTGCTGCGGCGGTCTATTGCGGCGAACGGCCCCGAGACCGAGTCAAATCCCCCTTTTGCCGCTACAGGGTTGCGCGCATTGACTCCGATTCCGCAGTCTCTCTATGGCCACGGATATTTTGCGATTTTTTGCCCAGTTTGCCTGTGCGGTATCAAGTCGCGTTGGTGTTTCTGGTGCAACCTAAGCGTAGTATGGCTTTGCTGGGTTGCTGCTTTCGGCGCGGGTTGTTCAAGCAAATGGAGTCAGGCCGGCAGATGGCTACCGGCTACGGCGGCCGGGCCGTTAGGGGCATGACCTGCCCCGACTGTTCACCACACAATGCTAGGGGTTGCAACATGCATCCGATCAAGCTCGCTACGATCTTGGCGCTCGGCGCGATCGCGTTGGGCGGCTGCGCCGTGTTCCCCGATGGCCCGAGCATTCTCGTCATGCCGGCGCCGACGAAACCCTTTGAAGTATTTGCCGCCGATGACCAGTTCTGTCGCGGCTGGGCCTCGCAGTCGGCGGGCGGCAAACCGCAGACAGCAGCCAACACGAGTGCGGTGCAATCCGCCGTGGTGGGAACCGCGATTGGCGCGGCGGCCGGGGCGCTCATCGGTAGCAATTGGGCGAGCGCCGGAATCGGTGCTGGCAGTGGGTTGCTGCTCGGATCCGCGATAGGTGTGGGCCAGAGCGAGCGCAGCAGCTACATGCTGCAGCGTCGGTATGACATCGCGTATGCGCAATGCATGTACGCCAAGGGAAACGTGCTGCCAGGGCAATCGCTGGGCTACAACAACATGCCGCCACCACCGCACGCACCACCGCCTCCGCAATGAGCGAGGTGCAAAGGCGCGGCCGTGAGCCGCGGGCGGGTGTGAGCCCGCGCGGATGAGCAAATTCCTCCTGCGACTCGCGGTCTGAGTCAGTTGCGCACCCAAAAGGCGCGACTTTCTGGGCCGTGACGTAGTCGACGGTGCGAAGGTTTCACGCACGCAACGCGATTGCGGACGCGGCAAGAAGGTCGATCGCCACTTGTCCGCCCTCCACTCACCATCCATGCGGCTTTTCAGGTAGAGCTTGCATTTACCCAACATGCTACCCAACATCCGGGGCACGCAGCGGAACATACATCTGGCCTGATCTGCCGGTGGCTGCGCCTCCCTCAGCGCGGCACGACGAGCGGCCGCGCGCTCAGGGGCGGGAGCCGGGCGCGGGCTGAGAACGACCGCGGGGTTTTTTCGGATTTGTCAAACCGTCGGGGCGGATAGACGAGCCGGGGAAATAGCGGAAACGCGTATGTACCGCCAAGGTCCGAGCGTTGATAATGCGGCGTTTTGAAAACCGCAAGCTCGTTGGGGGTAGCGTTGGAGATCCTCTTTGTAGATTGGCGACTCGGACGCACGCGCAAACTCAAGCTCACGCGCGTGCGCATGGTTGTCGCGGCCATCGGATTTAGCCTTGCCATCTTGGTGACGGCGGCCGGCCTATCTGCGCTGGTCTTTCGCCTCGCGGCGGAGGCCAATGTGCCGACGGTGCAGAAGCTGGTTTCGTTCGTGATGCGCGACCAGGCCGAGCGCTATTCGCAAGACGTGCAAAACGACGTGACGGCAATGGCCAAGATCCTGGGCGACATGCAGGCGCGTCTTTTGCTCTTGGACGCCCTTGGCGAGCGCGTGTCCAAACTGGCGGGAATTCGGCCGGAGGATTTCAATTTTCCGGAGCTGCCGGGTCGTGGCGGACCGCCTTCCGAGAATGCGCGCGGCGCTACCCTGCGCGAACTGCAGGAGCAGGTTGCTCGCGTGGGTCAGAGCATCGAGCAGCGCGACGATTTTCTCAAGGTTGTCGAATCGGAACTGGTCGCAGACGAAGGCCGCGATGCGCTGCTCCCGCACGGCACGCCACTAAGCGAGGGATTCATTGTCTCCGGCTACGGCATGCGTGCCGATCCGTTTACGGGCCAAATGTCGATGCATACGGGGGTGGACTTCGCTGCACCCGTGGGCACACCAATCTTTGCCGCCGCTGGCGGAGTGGTCGTAAGTGCGGAGATGCATCCCGAGTTTGGGAACCTGGTGGAGGTCGACCATGGCAACGGACTCTCGACGATATACGCCCACACGAGCCGCATGCTGGTCAAAGTGGGCGATATCGCGCGCCGGGGACAAAAGATCGCCGAGGTCGGCACGACCGGTCGATCGACCGGACCCCATCTGCACTTCGAGGTCCACGTAAATGGCGTGCCGCAGAACCCGTCCAAATACTTGGCGTCCTTGCGTTCGGACCAGGTCGGATACCTGCTAAGCGCCGCTGCGCTGTCCGAAAGCGCCGCCAAGTAACAGCGCGCGCCTCGGGGCGCGCGCGGTGTTCAAGCAGGGCCGCATTTGTCGCGTGCCCGGGGAGCGAATTTCGATTCCGCGACGTATCAATCCGCACGCAAGGATGCTCCACCCGTTCCCACAATGCCAAGCGTGTTTTGCCCCGCGAAGCACGGGGGGGCGCAAACGGCTCCCGGAGCGCAAACAGGTCCACATTGCGTATTCGGGCCATGCTCGGGGCGCCAACGGAAATCGCAGCAGCAGCGGCAAACCGCTCGTTGCTCGGTTTGGTGATCGCCATCGGCGGGTGGAGGATACCTCACCTGCCTCACGGAGCCGTGCTGGGCTTTCTTGTCTCCGTCTCGGTGCCCGTCGGGTTCATGACAAACAATCCGCCCGATTTCGTCGCCTATACCACCGCAGGAACTCTCTATGGTCTTTTCATCGAGCGGCTATCGACGAACTTCTTTCATACCTCGATGAGGAGTCGATGCCGGATTTGATCGATCTTGCTGAGAGCAAGACTCCTGCGATTTTTTGAGCAAGCAAGCACGGTACAAGGAGCCGTGTACGCGCCTGCCAACAGACGTGGCGCGGCCCGGATCGGTAAAGCCGTTTTGAGGCCGCTATCGGCGCCAGCTAGCACCGACCGCGGTCGGAGGCATTGCGGTCGGTCGCGGGTCAATGTCTACTGACGGACCCGGAGCGGCCGGCCGACGGATTCGGAAGCTGACGAGGCCTTCCGGCAAGGGTCGACCAAGAATGGCCCCTGTGCAAGAACCGGCAACTTACGCGTAAGCGGACGACCACATCGCTTCGCGTCAGTTGCCTACGACCCTTTCGATCCGCCGATCCGGAACCAGCCAAAGGAAGGCGACCGCGACATACAGCGCCTGAGCCACCACTGGAGACCAGTTCGCGACAATTATTCCGGTCACATAAACGGCGGGCGAAGATCGGCCCTTCCAGTCTCGCCCGATCGCTTTTTTAAGCAGAGAGTCCGACCCCTGCGCGCGGATGATCGCCGCTTGCAGGACCCAGTACGCGATCGCCGCCATCAGCAGCACCCCTCCATAAAGCGAGGTTGGCAGCACTGCGAAGTGATTCTGACCCATCCAGGCCGTGGCGAAGGGAAACAGTGACAGCCAGAAGAGCAAGTGCAGGTTCGCCCAAAGTATCGGACCGTTTACCCGCTCGACAGTGTGAAGCATGTGGTGGTGATTGTTCCAATAAATGCCAACGTACAGATAGCTGAGCACATAGCTAAGAAACACCGGCAATGTCGAGGCGAGCGACTCGATGCGCGCTCCATCCGGGACCTTCATCTCTAGCACCATGACCGTGATCACGATGGCAAGCACGCCATCACTGAAGGCTTCGAGTCGGTTCGAGTTCAAATTTTGCGCCCGGTGTCAATGCCGCTACTTTCATCCTACACGCAGGCCACTTCCGACGGCATCTACGGGACTTTCGCCATCTCTGCCGCCTATGTGCCCGCCGGAGAATTCGATGCCTTCAAGGTCGACGCGAGGGATAGCAGAATCTCGCGGCAAGGAGGTACGGGGTGAGTCGCACTTTGTCTACTCGTATGCCCCTGCCCGCGTGCCGATGTAAAGGCGCAGTACTGCAGTACCTTCTTGCCAACCGAGACAAGCGAACTTGCGGAGTCGAGACGGTAGCCGCGACCTGTGGCCAGCGAGGTGCAGCAAATAAGCGGCGCCGCTAACCTAACAGGACTCTCCGCGTCTGCTGCGGCCAGCCCTTGACGGCCGCTTTGCGCCGTGCGTCTTGGCCGCTTCGGATCCCGATTGCCGCAAGACGCCTGCGAACAGCAATGAGAGGTAACGGCCGCAGCGCGGGCAATTGCAGAATTGCTGGCAACCACCTAATCTTTGGCGTTACACGGCCAACTGCTGCCGTTTATAGAACACGCGTAATTTGTTCGCGACCGGCCAGTCGATAATGACGCTTCGTCATGATCTTCAGTGTGAAGTTGCATAGATGGCGAAGCCCAAAAGCCGCAATGCTGTTACTACCAGAAGCGTTCCCTCATAGACTCTCCAGGATGCCCTGAACTTGGCTCCTCGCAATAGCGATACGATGACCCAGGCGAGGACGGCACAAATCAAGGGAATGCTTGTCGCCCCGATCACATCGGCAGCGGTGGAGTCGCCTGGTTTTGCGATTTTGTATACGCAGGCATTCGCAACTAGCGCAGCTGCCGTGCCCAGGAGTATCCGCTTGCGGACTTTCGGGGTGGGAGCTTGGGGAGCGGACGCAGGCCCGGCAGTGGGCGAGGACGAAGCGGATTCCGTTTTCGCGTCACCGCTGCGCTTCAGTTGCTTGATTCGCATAGCGACATATCGGGACTCCGCCTTGCGCATGTTTCCCTTGGCCTTGGCCAGGGCCTTCGCCCAGACGCCGGCATCCCTACGATCGGATTGCAGCTCGGATCTAGCGATTCGTCCCAGGAGAATTTCGCCGAATATTGCGAGCAAGATCGAAAACATGGGTCCCCAGATCATCGGCCAGATACCTAGGTCAGAACCGGCCTTGTAGCTGATCAAGCGAATGTCAGAGTCCGTTGCTTCGTAAGTCGCGCGCACATCTAAGCCCCAGAGCACGTAGTGATTCATATGTGTCTTTAGCACCGCTTTTCCCGATTCGCGCTTCAAGACCCAATATTCGACGTTCGTCTCGTTATGTGAATCCGAGATATATCCCCGATCTGACCGGGGCAAAAAACTGTAGCCAGGGTACCTGCGTCGAAATTCCGCAAGATCTTCCTTGGGCTCCTTCACCATCCAATAGACGAGCGGTTCCTTTCCCGGGGACGAAGGATCGCCAGTCGTTGCGACTACCGCGACCGGAAATCCAGGTTCCTTCACCTCGTCAATTGGAATCTGTTTAGAGACGTCCTCCAGCGCGGATGTCACGGCAGAACCGCCAAATATGATGCCGTTACAACTCGCAAGGAAGAAGACAGGCGATGAGAGAACAATCGCAAGAGTACGCATTCGGCTAGAAGCAGTGCGTTTGTCCACATCCGCCGCTTGCTGTTGCTCTTTAGGCTGCGGTGCTCCAAGAAGCGGTGTTCGTGACCTGCCAACCGCAACGTGTGCACCGGGCTGCGTCGTCGGGCATCAGACTCTTGCATTGTGAACAACGTTTCATACGCCGAGAGCTTAAGCCGCGACCGATTATCTGCGACAAATGTCATGGTGGACATCACTTCGCGACATAAGATTGGGGACATGACCTGCCCTCGGTTTTGCGGCGGCAATTGATGCCAAAATTCCACGCGCTTCATTGAAGGGCTTGCTTATCGCGCGTATCGGTCCCAATAGAGAGCGTCGATGATCTCTCTAGCCGAGTCGACTTGACGCTTTCCAAGGATTGATGCACCTTCTCGCGCCACCCTGTTGAGCCAAGCGCGCGCTGGCTCAGCCGGGGAGCGACCCAGACCGAGTGCAGCAAACTCACGTTCAAGCTCGCGAAATGCACAGACCTCAACACTTGCAGGGTGATGTTGCCCTCGAATTGCCGCAGCCTCGGTTTTTTTCAATTTCCACATTCTCTTGGCTCGGATACCCCCCAACCATCCGGTAGTCACGACCATGATGATGACCAATAGCCAGATGAGCGAGTAGCTTTTTTCGGCGACCAGACCCCTTCCCCACTCCGAAAGACGAAACGACAGGAAATTGGCGAGATCGAGAACAGGCTGCCAGAAGGATGCCGAGCCCTCTTCTGCAGAGATCCAAACCGATGGCGTGGTATCGACCTCAACCCAGTTTCCGTCCACGCGCGCTTCAACCCACGCATGAGCGTGCCGCTGACGTATCAGAAATGATTTTTCCCGCTGGCTGTATTCTTGGACCGAATAGCCCGTTACGTAGCGTGCGGGAATCCTTAGCACGCGCAGCAGCAATACTGTTGATGTCGCGAAATATTCGCAATGACCGGCCCGATCTACCAGCAAGAAGCGTTCGAGGTCGCGTCCACCGCGCTCGGCATCGCCGAGAAACAACGTATAGCGAAAATTCGTCGCAAACCACGCTTCCAATCCTCCAACGCGTTCCCGCTCACTACGCTTTTCTAGTGCGGCGAGCTCTGGCAGGCGCTGAAGCAGACCGCTAAAGCCGGGCGGCACCGACAAATCGCCAGTCCCAGTCTGGACGGCCACGTTGGCATGGCTTTTATGCACCACGACGTCTAATAGCGGCGGTGCATCGCTCACACGGACCACACCATAAGCGTTCTTCTCGAGGCGACCCATAGATCCTTCGAGGTATCCCACATCGGGAGGCACAGGAACAAGAGCGCGCCCATTGTCGCTGCGGCCGCGCAGCCTTAAGGAAGGCGGATCACCCGTCGAGGCCGGCGCCATCTGGTCGAAAGAGTCTTGCCGGGCGACCCATGTGCCATTGATGTATGTGGTGAAGACACCGGTACGCAACCTTAGTGGGATCACAAACGGTGGCGTTTGCTCGACCCGCCATAGGATCCGACCTGATAACTTGAGCCGTCCCAAGTCTCCGATGTGGGTCCGGCTTTGATAAGGATCTGTATCCGCATCGGAAAGCAGATCCATCCCCCATTCTTGCAGAGCTCCCTGGACCCATTGCAGACCTATGCCCAAGCCATAGGCCATCACGAGAGCGATCAGCGCAGTAAGGATTGCGGATCCCGACGAGTGCGGGAGGTTGCGTCCTCGGCGCGCAATTAGGAGCCACGCGACGATCAATGCAGCCAAGGGCCAGATGAGCGAAGACGACGGTTCGGCTTTGGCACTCGCAGCCAGCACGGTTGCAGCAAAGTAGGCAGTACCGAACTGGGCGGGCCGTTCCGATGCCGCTCCGACTGAATTGCGCATGGTGATCGCCACGTGCCGCATGCGAAGCGGTGCATCGCTTAAAGTTTCCATCAACAAGAGCGGAAACAATACGGCAGGCAGCCAACTCAATGCGCTAAATAGCCCATTCGGGACGCCAAGGCTTACAAGAAAGCCGATGAGCGTTAGCACAAGTCCAATGACCGAGAGATCGACGACGCGGTTCAAGTGTCGATCGCTCAGATCCAAGCGTAACTTACTCAACGACACCAACCATCGGAGCGTCGCCAGAATCGCCCCAGTCATCCAATGTCCCATGGCAAAGCCCCAGAGGACGAGACCAGCCGCCTGCAACCACATTGGCGTCATCATGGGGCTAATACCGGTGAGTCGGTTGGGGGCACCGCGATGCGCCGCAAAATTCCAGTGAATGCCGGGTCCTCCACATCGGCTGAGTCGCCTCTGGCTTCGACTACCAGAACCATGGGCCGGATTCCACGAGCTAAAAGCCGGTGCACCGCCTTGCGGCGGGCATCATCCCAGCATTGGAAAATGGCGATAATGGAAGCGACTTGGCCCGCATGTCGTTCGAGCGTCGTCAAAAGCGGCCCGATGCTGTCGGCATTTGTTGGGACGAGAGTTGCGAGCACGCGTAGCAGCAGATCGTTACTGCCCAGGCTGCGCCCGACTGTCAACCGGTGCACGCGATCCCCGACAAACACCAAGTCCAGAAGACTCTCTGCATCCCGCCGGCGAGCTATCAACCAGGCAGCCATTGAGACGGCTTTCTCAAAACTTGGCGCAAATGGATAAGGGGCCGATGTATCCAGTACCAACGCCTGTCGCGAAAAGAATTCTTCCTGAAATTCCCGAACTATTGGCTTACCCATGCGGGCGAAACTACGCCAATGGATCGAGCGCAGCGGATCACCGGGCCGATAGTCTCGTAAGGAGCGGAACTCCTCACTGTCACCGACGTGCTGCGCTAGCACGATACCGCCAGGCTGTAAGAGGCGGTGTGTTGCGACAGGAGGCAGTTCAACAGGCGTGCGCTCGGGCAAGACGGGCAGTTTGCCTTGCTCTACGGCCACAGGAACGCGAAGTTCCACGAGGCCCAGGGGGCCCGTTAGAACGACGCACAGACGCTGACAGTTGGCAAGACCACGGGCAATTGGCGCAACGGCGAGGTCGACGAGGGTTTTCTGTCCTGGCAGAAGCCGTGGCACATTAGCGCGCCCGATCTCTACCGCCCGCAAACGCCTCAGCATGTCGACAAAAGCGGGGTAGCCGACTCGCCGGTCGAAGCGGTTGGTCACGACTGCGTTCCGAAATCCGGCAAGCGCCTCCGCAGACGGCCAAGGCTGCCCAAGCTCCTCGGCAAGATCGCAAGTCTTTGCGGGCTTCGATCCTGGGTTCCAGATTTCGATGCGATATTTTGCCGACTCCCCCACGGTGACAAAATTAGGTAAGTGCCTACGGGCCTTTAATCGGGGCGCTTGAAACCGCAGGAGAGTAACCCCCAAGGCATCGACGACCAAGAAACATGTCCCAATCGAAAAGAGCATGTGAGCAAGATTGGCCTGGGTGTCAAGTCCGAAAGTGCCGGCAAGCGCGGTCAATGCACCAAGCACGAGGCCGTTCGCCGTCAGTCGCTCTCGCAACCAGCGCGAGACGCGATAAGCCAGGCGAAAGAACGCGAGCTTGCGCACGGCGTAGTGGAGTCCGGCCTAAATTGGAACCCGGACTCCCCCCAGGATGTCCCGCACAACATCGGCGGCAGTGGTACCGGAATAGCGCGCTTGCGGATCGAGCGCCAGGCGATGGGCAAGGACATCCGCCGCCACTTGCTGGATTACATCTGGGGTGACGAAGGATTCACCGTCAAAAAAAGCCAACGCACGCGCGAGTTGAAACAACGCAATTGAGGCGCGCGGACTTGCTCCCATTTGCACGGCCGGGTGCGCGCGGGTCGCCTGCACAATTGCAACAATGTATTGGCGAACGTTGGGCGCTACCCGGATACTTGCTGTCGCTTCGCGTGCCGCGAGCAAATCGGCTGCAGTGGCACAGGGCGCCAGCCGGTCCAATGGATGGTGAGCGGCCGAATATTCCAATAACCGACACTCTTCCTCCGGGCTGACGTAGCCAAGCGCCAGCCGCAAACCAAAGCGATCTAATTGAGCTTCGGGAAGAGGATAAGTGCCCGCCTGTTCTACGGGATTCTGGGTTGCGATTACAAAGTATGGCTGCGGCAGCAGGCGCCTTTGCCCATCCACCGTGACCTGTGCTTCCGCCATGGCCTCCAGAAGCGCAGACTGGGTACGCGGTGAGGCCCGATTGATTTCGTCCGCCAGTAGCACGTGGGCAAACACGGGCCCCTCATGGAAGCGAAATGCCTGGGATTGGGCATCGAAGATCGAAACGCCGACAATGTCACTTGGCAGCAGATCCGGCGTGAATTGCACCCGAGAAAATTCCGCCTCAACAGACCGAGCCATGGCCTTTGCCAAGGTCGTCTTCCCAGTTCCAGGAAAATCGTCCAGGAGTACATGCAGCCCAGCGACCCAGGCAGAAACGATCTTGCGGATGTTGGCATCCTGCCCGTGCAGCACGGTCGCCAAGTTGGCCGCAATGCGTCGAGGTGTCGAAGTTTCTTCTTTGATGATTCGCTCTCCCCTAGCAGGCTGTTGAAATTCGAATTTTCTACGCGAATGGACTACAAGATGTTGTTTCCGTGAGGACCAACTTGCAATATGTAGTAGGTTCAACGACGCCTGAAAAGCGTTTTTCTTTTCAACCGCCTGCTAGTAATTCATCAGCGCCTGCCGCGAGCCCGATCCATCTAGTTGGTTGTCTGTGCTCGCGGAAACAAAGCATTATGAGACGCCCCAGTCTTCAATAGATACATTCGAGTCCAGAGAATCGTCGACGGCCTAATTAAGATAAGACGGTCAACGACCGCTTGTTACAAGCGATTACCGACTTCCAAAGCTTCGTGAAGCAGTCATACATCAGCCCCGAATTTGTGTCCGGTTTGGCAGCAACTTTACTTCCTGCCAGTGTTCGACAAAGCCACCTTCTCACCGTAGCATGCGCCGCACGGATCGTCTAATGAGGCGCACCGATGGGTGTCATTGACCGTTGCCTTCGGCAAGCTGCAATGTCCAAGAGCCGGTCAGAGCGCGCCCGACGCACTCAGAAGTTGACGACGCCTCTTCTTGCTGGGGTCGGCCAAGAGCGAAAGCTGGCGACTCCAGGTATTCGTCGCCCCGATCCAAAGAGATTGGTCTAGTTGCGATAGGAAGCGACAAATACGCCGTTTGTCGTATAGCCAAGCCCAGCGCCGTAATTCCCAACCACAATCGAGCCGTCGGCCGATATGCTGACCGCGTATAAGGGGATGCTTCCGACAGTGCCGATGTCCTGCAGCCCTCCCGAGTGCGTCCAGCGAAAGCTGTGCAGGGGCTGATCAGCGAGCCTGATGTGAACGTCGTACGGGCGCAGGCTATACACACCCGTCACAACCGATCCATCAATCGAAATGCCGCTCGGACTGCCAGTTACGGTGCCGAGTTCGCCAATATCCAACGCTTTCCCCACCTTGTTCCACGCAATGATATGGTGCTCAAATTGATGGTCGTTCTCGCGTCCCACCCAACCTACGATTACCGAACCGTCGCCGGACACCGCCGTCGCGGAAGCGTATCGACTCCCGAACGAATCAAGTTCCTCGAAACCGCCCGCCACCGTCCAACGAAAAGGCCGTCCAGTGATAAGCGTCGGCCCAACCGTTCCGACAATCACGGAACCGTCCGCTGACACTGCCGTTGCCCAGATTGATTTACCGGGCGGTGCGCCAAGATCTTGAAATCCTCCGACTTCAGTCCAGCGAAATGCTCGTGTTGTAGCGGCGTTGACACTCTTGCCACTGCTGTAACCAATAACTACCGAGCCATCCGCGGAAACAGCCGTAGCGATGGCTATTTGCCCATTCGGCGTGCCCAAGTCTCTGACGTCGCCCGTTGCAGTCCAACGGAATGCGTGAGCAGAAGGACCTTCCTTGTCCGCGAAGCTGATGAAGCCCACGATCACCGAGCCATCGGCAGAAACTGCGTTCGCATGGGAAGACTCGCCACCGAATAGGCCCAGCTCCTGCATCCCATCAGCCTTCGTCCAGCGAAAGGCTTGGATCGTCGAGCGCCCGAAGGCTGGGCTATTAAGGATGTCTCCGACGATTACTGTTCCGTCGCCCGATACAGCCTTCACGGTTGCAAGCCGGCCGCCGAGATTGCCGAGTAGGGTCACGTTGCCGGCTGCTACAACCGAAATGGGTTCGGCACATTCGACCGCTGTGCATACAAAAAAAGCACTCGCCAATGCAGCAAGAAATCGCCGTAATGAAGTCAAACGTCTGGCCTCCGGTCCTCAAGCAAGCATGGCTACGACATATTACCCGCTGCACGATTAGTCATGCATTTGTTGCGCTCGTAATTGGCGTTTTTTCTTGCCCCCTTTGAAGCACGCAATTGAATTTCGGCCTTGGGGCCGCGACTGCCAGAAAACAGCCCTTATCGGCGACGAAGTGCTATGGCAGCCATGCAATGTATTGCGGATGCACTGCGGCCCACTTACGCTTTAGTAAAGCTCGGCCATTTCCGGACACCAAATAGCTCGAAACGAAATTCCGTAAACCGGTCATTGCGATCGCGTAAAAGAACACTGGTCCCGGTCGCTAGGCAATTGCAACCGCCCGCAAGTTCAGCGGAGCGCCACAATTGACTGTCGACGACTTCGGGCAATATTCGTGCACGACCCCTAACGTAGCCGCGCAGACCGATGCGCTTGCCTTCGGGGAGTGCTGCGAAACCGCAGGCAATCTGAATCGCCCTGATGCTGCGCACGGCAACCAATTTTGGATTTGTCGTCGTCGCCAATCTGCCGGCTATGACCTAGAAAAAAAGTTATCCACACGCCAGCGGCAATTCGCCTGTTAGAAGGACCACGACACCTTTCTTGCGGACCCAGATGGGCGTGATAGCGGAGGCGTTCTTTCAACGAGCGGACGCGATAACTCCTTTTGACAGCGCGTCCGCTATTTGGATTTTGCGCTAGCTGCCTTGCGGAAGACGATTTCGCCGCTTAGGATCGCTTGCGCCATTCACTGATGGATCTAATCGCTTCGGAATGGTCTTGGCGCGTGACGGACGCGAAACGTTTC
>DASPPB010000070.1:0-27382 GCA_035625725.1 Burkholderiaceae bacterium | reverse complement strand
GTCATGAAAACCGGCTTTGCGGGCTAGCGTCGAATTGACCCCGTCGGCAAGCACGACGACATCGGCAAACACGTCGCCACCCTCGCGGTCGCAGCGCACGCCCACTACCCGCTCGCCGTCCATGAGGAGGTGCTCGACCGTAGTCTCGCAGATGAGAAGGGCGCCCGCTTCGCGCACCTTTTGCGAGAACCACTTGTCGAACTGTGCACGCAAGATGGTGTAACGGTTAAAAGGCGGCTTGTTGTAGTTATCGGACCGAAAGTGCGAACCCACAAAGGATTCGTTGTCCAGCACCCACATGCGCTGCTCGATGATGTGGCGCTCCAGCGGCGCGTCCTCCCGAAAGTCCGGAATGATTTTCTCAAGCGCATCCGAATAGAGGATCGCGCCTTGCACGTTCTTCGAGCCTGGGTATTCGCCGCGCTCGATCTGCAGCACCTTCAGCCCCGCCTTGGCAAGGGTGTAGGCGGCCGCATTGCCCGAGGGGCCGGCACCCACCACGATCGCATCGAATTTCTCTCGCATGTGCTTGCTCCTCCTTACGCGGCGCGGCGCGCACGCACGGCCAAGTGCGCGCGAAACGCTTCGGTCAGCGCCGGCAGCACCTGCATGGCGTTACCCACGATGCCGTAGTGCGCAAAATCAAAAATCGGCGCGTTGGCGTCGTTGTTGATCGCAACGATGATGTCCGACCCTTCCATTCCCACGCGGTGCTGTATGGCGCCCGAAATGCCCGCCGCGATGTAGAGCTTCGGGCGCACGGTCTTGCCCGTCTGCCCGATCTGGCGCTCGGCCTCGACCCAACCGGCCTGCACCACGGGGCGCGAAGCGCCCACCTCGGCGCCCAGGACGGAGGCGAGCTCCCGCACAAGCGCGAAGTTCTCCGGGTTCTTCAGCCCCTTGCCGCCCGAGACGATCACATCGGCATAGGCCAGGTGGTTCTTGTTGCTGTTCGCATCCGCAATGAAATCGAGCAGCTTGGTTACGACGACATCCTCGACCATGTCGAGGCTGCTCTCGATGATCGAGCCCGTGCGAGTGGAATCCTTCGCGGGCATCTGCATCACGCGCGGGCGCACCGTGGCCATCTGCGGGCGATAGGCCAGCGTCATGATGGTGCAAAGAAGCGACCCCCCAAAAGTCGGGCGCGTTGCCGCAAGTGCGCGCGAGGCCGGATCGATGGTGAGTTCGGTGCAATCCGCGGTGAGTCCCGTGGCGAGAGTCGTCGCAACGGAACCGGCCAGGTCCCGGCCCATGGTGGTTGCGCCCAGCAGCACGATTTCGGGCTTTCCTTCGTTGACCAGTTTCGTGAGCCCGCGCGTGAAGGGTTCGTTGCGATAGCCTTTCAAAACGGGGTCGCGCATCACGTAGCAGAGGTCCGCTCCGTATGCGTAGGCATCGGCGGCAAAGCGATCGAGCGGCTCATCGGCTCCGCCCAGCAGCACGCCTGCCAGTTGCGCGCCTTGCATGTCTGCGAGCTTGCGGCCTTCGCCCAGGAGTTCCCACGAGACCGGGTGCACGACGCCCCGGTCATGCTCGATGAAGACCCAGACCCCCTTGTAGCTCTTTAAGTGCTCGGGCAGTTCCAGGTTGCGCCCGGCGGCGCGAGCGGCGGGCTTTTTGGCATTGGGCGGGGTCTCGCTCATGAATGCTTCCTTGTGGCTGAGGGGTTCCGCTTGCGGTCGATGGCTCGTCGGGCTTACGGCACGACCGTGCGCGCGACCAGTTCGTCTTCGAGCCCCGGGTTGCGCGTGAAGATCTTCTGGATGAGATTGAGCACCGCATCGCGCGGGCTCGAGTGCTCCAGCGATTCGGTGTCGGCTTTTTCGGTGCGCGGTTTGGGGCCGAAGACCTTGCTCACCACCGTGGGAGAGCCTTTGAGACCAATCTTCGTCACATCCTCGATGCCGGCCGCCTCCTTGTTCCACTTGCGCACCGAAAACCGGGCCGCGCGCAGCATGTTGTCCATGTTGGCAAAGCGCATCTCGTTGGTGTTTTCCAACATCGTGACGAGGCAGGGGAGTTGCGTGCGCAGCACCTGCACGCCACCTTCGGCGCGCCGCTCGATCACGATCGAGCGCTCGTCCAAACTGAGCTCTACGATGCGCGAAACGTAGGTGAGAAGCTGCAGGTCCAGGCGCTTGGCAATTCCCGGGCCCACCTGTGCAGTGTCGCCATCGATGGTCTGCTTGCCCGTGAACACCATGTCCACGGCCTGTTCCTTTGCGATCGTGCGGATGGCCGAAGCCAGCGCGTAAGAAGTTGCGAGGGTGTCCGCGCCCGCAAACGAGCGGTCGGTGACGAGGATGGCGTCGTCCGCGCCGAAGGACAGGCACTTGCGCAGCGCATCCTCGGCCTGCGGTGGGCCCATGCACAGCATCGTGATGCGTCCGCCGTGCTGGTCTTTTACGCGCAGCGCTTCTTCCAGGGCAAAGAGGTCGTAGGGGTTGACGATCGCGGGCACCCCCTGGCGCATGATGGTGTTGGTGACCGGGTGCACGCGGATCTGCGCCGAGTCCGGGACCTGCTTGATGCACACGACGATATGCATGGGGACGTCTCCGCTGTCGGGCTCACGCCGCTTCAGGGTGGGTTACGGGGCTTTCTTTGGCGCGAGGATCCCGGTGCAGGTTTGCGCGCAAGGCATCCAGAGTGACGCGCTGTCCTTCGACCTGCTGCAGCACCTTGAAGACCTTTTCCTTTGCGGGCGTCGAGCGCACGAAGTCGCCGTAGGCTCGCGAGAGCAATTCGCGGTAGCGCCGAAACTGCTCGATCGAATCCTCCGCGGGCAAGTCCTTGGCCTGGCGCAGGTACTGTTGAAAGCGCTTCAAGATGTGCAAGCGGTTGACATTGACCACCGCCTGGTCGTAGCGGATGCCGAAGAATTCGAGAAACTCCTCGGCCGCCGAAAGGGCGCTCAAGCGCCGGGTCAGTTCGTCCATACGGTGTCTCCGCGCGCCGTCTCGAGGTAAAAGCGCCGCAAGTCCTCGGTCGACGGCTCGCTTTTGGTGCGGGTTACGTGATTGCGGATGCGGGCGAGTAACGCCAGGGCCTGCACGCCGCTCACCGGCAGGCCCAGCCAGGCGTAGGCGCTTACCACCGCCGCGGAGCCGGAGTGCTTGCCCAGCACGGTGCGGTGTTCGCGCCCGACTTCGGCCGGATCAAAGCTCTCGTAGTTGCGCCGGTCCTTGAGCAGCCCATCGACATGAATGCCGGACTCATGGGTGAACACTTTCTCGCCCACGATGCTCTTGTTGACGGCAACCGGCCGGCCCGAGGCCTGGGCGACGAGCGCCGAGATGTGCGGAAGCTGTGTGGTGTCGATTTCGAGCTCCACGCCGTAGAGGTGGCGCAGGCCCATGACGACTTCTTCCAGAGGCGCGTTGCCCGCGCGCTCGCCTAAGCCGTTGACGGTCGTATTGGCGTGGGTGGCCCCGGCCGTCAGGGCTGCCAGCGTATTGGCCGTTGCCAGGCCCAGGTCGTCGTGCGCGTGGATCTCGATTTCGAGATCGAGCTCTGCGCGCAGCGCCCGGATCCGATCGAATGTGGCGAAGGGGTCTAAAAGGCCCAGCGTGTCGGCAAAACGAATGCGGCGCGCACCACAGAGTTGGGCCGCGCGGCCAACCTCGATGAGAAAGGCAGAATCGGCCCGCGAAGCGTCCTCGCAACCCACGCTCACGTCCACGCCCCGGTCACGGGCCCGGCCCACGAAAGTGCGCACCTGCTCGAGCACCCACGCACGCGACTGACGAAGCTTTCTTTCAATCTGAACGTCCGAGACCGGAATCGAGACATTGACGATGTCCACCGGGCAGCGCAGGGACGCCGCGAGGTCCTCGGGACACATCCGTGCCCACACCATGAGACGGGCATCGAGTCCCAGCGCGGCAATCGCTTCGATGGTTTCGACCTCCGCGGCTCCCATGACCGGGATGCCGATCTCGAGCTCCGGAACGCCGGCCGAATCAAGCGCACGTGCGATTGCGAGCTTCTCATCCGCGCTAAAGGCCACGCCCGCGCTCTGTTCGCCGTCGCGCAGCGTGGTGTCGTTGATGATCGGCATGCGGGTTTTCCTCATGGATGCGCGGAGGACGGCTGGGCCAGGGGCCTAAACCGCGAAGCTCTGTCCGCAGCCGCAGCTCGTGGTCGCATTGGGGTTGTGAATCACGAAGCGCGAGCCCGACAGCCCATCTTCAAAGTCGATGTGCGCGCCCATCAAGTACTGCAGGCTCACCGAGTCGATGAGAAGCGCGATGCCGCCTTGCTCGATGCGCAGGTCGTCCTCGGAGGCGCTCTCGTCAAAGGAAAAACCGTACTGCATGCCGGCGCAGCCGCCGCCCGCGACGTACACGCGAAGCGCGAGAGCCGGATTACCTTCCTCCTGGATGAGTTGGGCGATCTTGCCGGCGGCCGACTCGGAGATCCTGAGCGCGCCGGTCGTGGGCTCCGTGATACTGGACATGATGCGTTTGCCTCCTCATTGCAAAACTTGATGGACCGCGATCCGGTTATCGAATGCGTGGCGCCTGATGCATTGCCTGTTCGCAAAGGGCGTGCCACCGACGCCCGGTTTTACGCAGATCCTTTGCGATTCAAAGCCCTAGCTCGATTTTTCGCGCGCCATCGCGGCTTGCGGTCTTGTCGGATTTGTCGGGCTTCCAACGCGCCGCGGGTGTCGGACTCATGCACGACGGAGGTTCGCTTTTGCGCAGGCGTTGGGCCATGTCTGCACCGCAAGCGGGCGCGGCCGTCTACGTCGCCAATGCGCTCCCTCTCAGGCCACCGGCGGTCGCCATGGCCCGTTTTTTGCTTTGCAATATTGCATACGAAAAACAAACGATCGGAAGGAGAACGACTCGCATTTACATCTTTGCAGGACGGTAGTCGATGGAAACTTCAGTAGTGGCATTTCGCAAAGCAACCCTCAAGGCGCAAGCCGCAAAGCCCGCTTCGCGCGCCCAAGTAGAACTCACCACGATCTACGAAATCAGCAAGATCCTGAGCTCCTCGCTCGACGTCGAGCGCACCTTTCGCAGCTCGCTCAACGTGCTAATCACGCTCATGGTGTATCGGCGCGCAATGGTCGTGCTGGGCGACGGCGAGGAGGGGTTAAAGCTCGCGAGTTCCATCGGGCTCACGCCCGAGGAGCAGTTGCTGGGCCGCTATCGCCCGGGCGAGGGCGTGATCGGCAAGGTGTTCGTCTCGGGCAGCCCCATCGTCGTGCCCAACATCGCGCTCGAGCCGCAGTTTTTAAACCGCACCGGCGCGCGCGATGAACCCTCCAGCCAGCCCATCGGCTTTGTCGCGGTGCCCATCCAGTCGAACCGGCGCACGCTGGGCGTGCTCACGATCGATCGGGCGAGCGGCCCCGAGGGCGGATTTCGCGAGGACCTGCGGCTCTTAACCATGGTCGCAAACCTGCTGGGGCAGGCGCTCTTGTTGCACCAGGGGGTGAGCGCCGAGCGCAAGCAACTGCTCGACGAGACACGCCGTCTGAAAGGAGAGCTCAAGGGCCGCTACAGCATTGACAACGCGGTGGGCGCATCCAAGCTCATGCAAGAAGTGTTCTCCCAGGTGCACCAGGTGGGGCCCTCGCGCAGCACCGTGCTGCTGCGGGGCGAAAGCGGTACGGGCAAGGAAGTGATCGCGCGCGCGATCCATGAACTGTCGCCCCGCAACGGTGGCCCGTTCATCAAGGTCAACTGCGCCGCGCTCACCGAAACGCTGCTCGAATCCGAGCTCTTTGGCCACGAAAAGGGGGCCTTTACGGGAGCCGCAGGCGAGCGCCGCGGGCGCTTCGAACTGGCCAACGGCGGCACGCTCTTTTTGGACGAGATCGCGGACATCTCGCCCGCCTTTCAGGCCAAGCTCCTGCGCGTACTGCAGGAGCGCGAGGTCGAGCGCGTGGGTGGCAGCCGTCCCATCAAGATCGACGTGCGCTTGATTTTCGCGACCAACCGCGATCTCGAAAAAATGGTCGCGGCGGGCACGTTCCGTGGCGACCTCTACTACCGCATCAATGTGGTGAGCATCTGCCTGCCGCCGCTTCGCGAGCGTCGCGAGGACATTCCCCCGCTCGTTACCCACTTTCTCGAGCGCTTTAACAAGGACAACCACCGCGAGCTTCGCGTCTCCGCCGGCGCCATGCGCGTGCTCTACAACTGCTACTGGCCGGGCAACGTGCGCGAACTGGAAAACTGCGTCGAGCGCACCGCGACCATGACCAAGGGCAAGTTGATCGAGGAGCTTGATTTTCCGTGCTTTAGCGACAAGTGCTTGACGCGCATGCTGCACGTGGGCGCCGAGGTGCCCGATGCGCACCACGACGAGACGCTCGTCGAGTCGCCCGTGGCCATGCCCGTATCGCGGCGCCAGAGGGTTTCCGTCGGCGAGCACGCGGGCGCGAGCAGCTTTACTCGTGCGGGCGACGAAAAGCCCGAGGGGGAGCGCGAGCGCCTGGTCTGGGCGATGGAAAAAAGCGGATGGGTGCAGGCCAAGGCCGCGCGGCTGCTCAACATCACTGCGCGCCAGATGGGCTACGCGCTGCAAAAGCACCGCATCGAAGTGCGCAAGTTCTAAGGCGGTTCCTTGGCGCGCGCGGGCGCCCGTCCGCTCCGATGTCCGCGTGTTGTTTTTGTCGGTTCTCCGACACGCCCGGTGGTCCGTGGTCTTTTTCTAAGTGACTGAAAAATTGGAGAAAGCGAATCTGGCACGGATCTCGCAATAGGAAAGACGAAGGAGGCCGCCCACCGGCGCCACTTGAGTGTTCAAGGATCCATCCATGTCCGTCGCGAGCCCAGCTACCGCCCACATCTCATTTGCCGCGCTCAAAGCGCGGGGCAGCGCGCAATCCCAGGCCACCTCCGGATGCGGGGCCAGTAGCGGCGCAGGCAAAGCGAGCTGCGGCTCTTCGGCCGGCCCCTCCGACATGCCGCCCGAGATCTGGGAGAAGGTCAAGAACCATCCCTGCTACTCGGAGGAGGCCCACCACCACTACGCGCGCATGCACGTTGCAGTGGCCCCGGCCTGCAACATCCAGTGCAATTACTGCAACCGCAAGTACGACTGCTCCAACGAGTCGCGCCCGGGCGTTGTGTCGCAAAAGCTCGCCCCCGACCAGGCGGTGCGAAAGGTCCTGGCGGTCGCAAGCGAAATTCCCCAGATGACGGTGCTGGGCATCGCCGGCCCGGGCGACGCCCTCGCGAATCCAAAGAAGACCTTTACGACCTTTGGTCTGCTCAAGGAGCAGGCCCCCGACATCAAGCTTTGCCTCTCCACCAATGGCCTCGCACTGCCCGACATGGTCGATGAGATCTGCCGCTACAACATCGACCACGTGACCATCACCATCAACATGGTCGATCCGGCGGTGGGTGAAGAAATCTACCCCTGGATCTTCTTTCAGCACCGCCGCATCACGGGGCGAGAGGCCTCCCGCGTTCTCACCGAGCGCCAGCTGCTGGGCCTGGAGATGCTCACGCGCCGCGGGGTGCTCACCAAGATCAATTCGGTGCTCATTCCGGGCGTCAACGATGAGCACCTGATTGCCGTGAACCGCGCGGTCAAGGAGCGCGGCGCCTTTCTCCACAACATCATGCCGCTCATCTCGGAGCGCGAGCACGGCACCTACTATGGCCTCACGGGCCAGCGCGGACCCACGGCCCAGGAACTCAAGGCCGTGCAGGACGCCTGCATGGGAGGCGCCAACTTGATGCGCCACTGCCGTCAGTGCCGCGCCGACGCGGTGGGGCTGCTGGGCGAAGACCGCTCGGAAGAATTCACGCTCGAGAAAATCGAGCAAAAGAGCGTCGTCTACGACTTGGATAAGCGTCGCCGCTATCAGCTCGAGGTCGAACGCGTCCGCCAGGCGCAGCACGAGGCCAAGGCCCAGGCTCTGGCCGCGCAGGCAACTGCCGAGGATGTGACCTCTGGAATCCAGGTGCTCGTTGCCGTGGCCACGAAAGGCGCGGGCAAAGTCAACCAGCATTTCGGGCACGCCGAGGAGTTCCAGATCTATGAAGTGTCGGCCACACAGGCCGCCTTCGTGGGCCATCGGCGGGTTGACCACTACTGCCAGGGCGGCTGGGGCGAGGACGATCAGTTGCCCTCGATCATCACCGCCATCAATGACTGTCACGCGGTGCTCGTTGCCAAGATCGGCCGCTGTCCGCAAGACGAACTCAAGGCTGCGGGCATCGAGGCCGTGGAGCAATACGCGCACGAGTTCATCGAAAAAGCGCTGCTCACCTGGTTTGCCGATTACCGCAGGCGCGTGCGCGAGGGCGCAATCGAGCATCGCGCGCGGGGCGACGCCGCGATCCGCCAGGGCGCTTTCACAAGCGCGGCAGCCTGATGGTCACTAGGCCCATGCGATCGCCAGTGGTCGACCTTTGCTTGGCCCCAAGGATCGATCCGGCCGAAGGAATTTTGCATTTACGAGGAGTGAGTTCATGGCACTGAAAATCATCTCTGCAAGCTGCACCGGCTGCTCGGCCTGCGAGCCCGAGTGTCCGAACAACGCAATCCGCGAGAAGGGCGGCACGTTCATCATCGATCCCAAGAAGTGCACGGAGTGCGACGGGCACTTCGATTCGCCGCAGTGCATTGCGGTGTGCCCCGTGGCGGGCTGCATCGTCCGGGCCTGACGGATCGTCCGCGCAATGCGCACGACGACCGAAGCGGGCTCCAGCCAAGCCCTGAACGTTACCGTGACCGCAGCCGCGGAAAAATTCTTCCGCCGCGTCCTGCGTTTCTCCGGCAAAGCGGCGGGCGCCGGCGTGCGCCTGGTGGTGAGCCCCGGTGGATGCTCGGGGTTTCACTCGGAGTTCACCGTAGAGGAGGGCCCTTCTGCGGGCGACGCGCTGCTCCTTGTGAACGGAATGCCGCTTTTTCTTGCAGCTGCCAGCCGTGCGCTGCTCGAAGGCGTGACGATCGACTTTGTCGATACGCCCACGCAGTCGGGCCTCGCCTTTATCAACCCCAAGGCCGGCGTCTGCGCCTGCGCAAGCAGTGCGGGTGCGGGGCTTGCCGCAGGTGTGGCGCGCATCGACGTCCGTTCGATCCGGCCAGCCTTGAACAAAGGAGCGCCGCGCTAGGCGCGGGGCGCGCGAAGGCAGCCATGGGCGATGTGCGCCGGGACAGCGACGAGGTGGAACTCGTTGATCCCCCTCGCTTTACCTATGGCGAGCGGGTCGTGAGCCGCTTCACCGTGCGAAACGACGGCACCTATTGCGGACGGGACATCGGCGACGTGCTCGTCCGGCGCGGCGAGGTGGGTTTCGTGCACTCGATTGGAACCTTCTTGCAGCAGTACTACATCTATGCGGTCGAGTTTGTCGAGAGCGGCCATCGCGTCGGCATGCGTGCCCGCGAGCTCGTGTCCCTCGATTGCATTGCCCCTGAGGTGCTCGAGCGTCTCGGGCCCCGTGCCGCAGACATCGAAGCGCTTGGACGCAGGCGGGCATGCGATGTTTGAGCGAGCCGCGCCGCGCTTTGAGTGGGGCCAGCGCGTGGAGGCGGCCCTGGACCTCTTCAACGACGGAAGCTTTCCGGGTGCGGAAGCCGGCGCGCTGCTCGTGGGCCAAGGGACGCGGGGGGAGGTGGTGCGCGTGGGCCTGCACGTGGAGCACAAAGAGGCGGTGTACCTGGTCGACTTCGGGCGGGGGCGCGTAGTGGGCTGCCGGGAAGAGGAGATCGCGCTCCTCGCCGCGCGGGAAGGCGAATCGTCTGACGCCGGGGGGAATCGATGAGTCCCGCGAGGGATCGGGACGCACCCGCCGCGTTGGCATCTCTGGCGTCGGCTGCGCGGGCTTCCGCCACGGCTCGCGGTGGCCCCAGGCCAGCGGAGGGCGCGCGTGTGCTCGATTTTGACCGCCGCCGGATCGAGCGCGCATTGCGCGAGCGCGTGCGCTACCGCTACGTGCGCCCGCAGGTCCTGCGCGAGCTCGACGGTTGGCGCATCGTGAGCCCGTGCTGCTCGCGCAATGTCGATTCCCAGGGCGGAGTGATCGACATCGCCTGGCTACGAGCCCGGCCACCCGTCTGGCACCTGTACTCGCGCGATCACGCAAGGCGCGTCTGGGTCGAGCAGGAGCATTCCGAACACCTGGTGGAACTGCTCGACGCGATCTGCCTGGACCCGAAGCGGGTTTTCTGGCCATGAAAACGCACGCCCAATGGGACAGCCCCCGATCACACCCGACTTTTATCGAGGATGCGAAATGAAAGTGATGATCCGCAAAACCGCGAGCGGCAAGCTCTCGGCCTACGTCCCAAAGAAGGACCTCGAGGAGCCCATCGTCGCGCAGCAGCGCGAGGAACTCTGGGGCGGGCAGGTCACCCTCGGTAACGGCTGGGTTCTGGAACTGCCGGCCATGGCTTCGGGCACCAGCCTGCCGATCACGGTCGAGGCGCGTCGCATCGGTGGAAACTGACGAGACACACATGCTCTGGCCGCAGGAGGAACTGACCGTGGCGCGGCGGATTTTGGCGGCCGCGCCCACCTTGCGAGACGCCGCCACGCAGCTTCGCGAGCGCTTCGCGCCCTTGCGCGCTGCGGTGGTCGATGCCGCCGAGATGCGTGAGGAAACCCCCGCGCTGCGCGCGGGCCGCCGCGCGCTGTATTTCGCGGCAAGTAACGGCTACTGCTGGACGCTCACCCAGGAGCCCGAGGGCGCGCAATTGCTGATTCTCACAGAGGAGTGAACCGTGACCTCCAAGACAACGCGAAGCCCGTCCGAGGGAAGTCCATCGCCAGGAATGAAGATGGAGTGGATCACCCTCTCGGACCCGGACGTGAGCGAACGCGAGCTCGATCTCGTGCGTGCCGCGCTCTCGCGCCCGCGCCTCTCGAGCGGCCCGCTCGTGGAAGCCTTCGAGTCGGAGTTTGCCAGTTGGCTGGGCCGCAGGTATGCCATCGCCACTTCGAGCGGCACGCTGGGCACCTTGGCTGCACTGCGCGCCCTGAAGATCGGTCCGGGCGACGAGGTCATCGCACCGGCCTACGGCTGGCACCAGGTCGCGCACGCAATTGCGCTCTCGGGCGCGACACCCGTCTTTGCCGACATTGACTACTGGACGGGCTGCATTGCGGCCTCGAAAGTCGCGTCCCGCATCGGGGAGCGCACGCGCGCGATCATCGCGGGCAACGCCAATGGGCACCCGGCGTCCTGGTGCGAGCTGCGCGCCTTGGCCGATACCCACAATATTGTGCTCATCGAAGACAGCACCGAGGCGATCGGATCAATCTACCAGGGACGGATTTGCGGAAGCTTTGGCGACATCGCGGTGTTCGATTTTTCGCAGCCCTCGGCGCTGTGTTGCGGCGAAGGCGCCATGGTGGTGACGGACGACGCGCAGCTTGCCAGCGAGTTGTCCTATTTGCGCATGCGCAGCCTCCTGGACCGCACCTCGGTGTCGGTGGGCTCCCGTGTGCCGCTGCAGGCCGGGATCTCGGAGATCTCCGCGGCACTGGGTTTGGCGCAGCTCGAGCGCATCGACCTCATCCTGGCCCGCCGCAAGCAGGTGGAAAGCTGGTACCTGCGCCACATGGCGTCCTTCGAAGGCATCAAACCGCCGTATCTGGGAGCCGATGTCGATGAGGTGCACTGGATGCTGTACGTCGCGCACCTGGGCAAGCGCTTTAGCGCCAGCGCGCGCGCGCAGATCGTAGAGGACCTGGCGGCCTGCGGCATCGAATCGGCCGCGTACTGCGTGGCCCTGCACCAGCAGTTTCACTATGAGCGCTACGGCTGCCGGCGCGGAGACCTGCCCGATACCGAGCGCATCGGCGATCGCGCCCTGGCGTTGCCCCTGCACGGTCACCTGGACGAAGAGCAGGTGAAATTCGTCGTCAAGAGTCTGAAGGATGCCTCGGTCAACGTCGGTGCCGGGGCCGCGATCTATCTCTGAACGGAGGCGCTGCCATGAGCGATGTCGACGAGCTCCGCCTGTGCACTGCCATCGAGGCAATGCGCGCAGGCCGCGTGATTCCCTACCTGGGGCCCGATGCCCTTGCGCTCGAGCCCGATGCCCAGGTGCCGGCGAGCCCCGAGGCGCTGGCCGAATTCTTGACGGCGCGCGTCGCGGTGCCGCACAAGATCCGCAAGCGCCTGACCCAAGCGGCGCAATTCATCGAGAACTTCAAGCACCGAAAGACCTTGGTGTCCGCGATGAACGCGGCGTTCGCGGCCACACCCGAACCGTCCGAACTGCACTGGGCGATTGCCGCAGCCGCGGCACCCCTCATCATTGACGCGTGGTACGACGACTCCATGGCAGCTGCGCTGCGCACGGAACTGGGCGAGGAGGGCTGGGGGCAGATCCAGGCCGTCTCGCAATCCGAGCGCTCGGGCTCCTGGACCGCCTGCTACGACGCGCACGGTGCGGCTGTGGCGTCAGTCGATCCCTCCTGGCACACGCTGCTCTACCGACCGCTGGGCGCTCACCTGCCCGCGGGCAACTACCTCGTGTCGGATTCGGACTTTGTCGAGGTGTTGACCGAGATCGACATCCAGACGCCGATCCCGGCCGTGGTCCAGGCTCTGCGGCGCGGCCGCAGCTTCCTGTATCTGGGCTGTCGCTTCAACGATCAGCTCACGCGCAGCTTTGCGCGCCAGATCGCCAAGCGCTCGTCCGAGCTCCACTGGGCGGTGCTGCCCGAGGAGCCCACGCGCATGGAGGCGCGTTTTCTCGAAGAACAGAACATCGAGCGCATCGTGCTTCCGCTGGGCAGTGTGGCCGCGCATCTGCACGCAGCTTTCCTTCGGGCTGCGATCGCCGCCTAATTGCGCGCGGCAAGCGCGAGGAGCGCGGCGGTCTGCGCGCGGATCCGGGCCTGGATGGAGCGATCCAGGGCCCGGAGCCAGCGCGCGGGCAGTCGCCGCTCGCCGCAGCGGGCACCCGCCAGCATCCCGACCAGGGCGCCCGTGGTGTCGGCGTCTTCGCCCTGATTGACCGTGGCAACGACACACTCCTCGAAGTCTTCGTAGGAAAAAAAGTGGTGCAGCACGGTCTGGACGGTGTCCACCACGTAGCCGCTCGCGCGGCCCGGATAAGGCGAGTACCGAAACGCCGGGTGTTCGGCCACCAGTGCCTGCGCCAGGGCCTCGCAAGGCGAGGGCGCCTCGCCCAGCACGAGCGAGCGCACCATATGCGCAAATGCGAGTGTGGCTGCGTCCGAAAGACGGTGGTGGTGCGTGATGTGGCACTGCGCGATCGTCCAGCGCGCGCCCGAATTCTCGTCTCGCAGGCTCGCGAGCACCACGGGGAGGTTTCGCATAAGCGCACCATTGCCGCCGTCGGACTCGCTGGGTGGCGCCGAGAGCGTTCCGCTTACGAGGTAGCGGCGTATACCGCGCCGACAGGTATTGCCGCAGTCCACGGGCTTGGCGCGCAGCCAGGCCGCGAAGGATTCGGCGACTGCCGCAAGGCTCCAGCCCTGGCGCGCGACGATGGCTTGCCCCAGCGCCAGGGCCATGGTCGTGTCGTCGGTGACGGCGCCGGGGGGGAGCTTCAACCATCCTCCGCCCACGATTTCGCGGTGCATGCCGTACTCGTGGCGGATCTCGCGCGGCGTCATGAATTCGACCGTCGCGCCCAGCGCATCGCCCAGCGCAAGACCTAAGTACGCGCCCAGCGCGCGGTCGACAACTTCGGGCGGCCAGGGCATCATGGCTTGCGGCCCATGCAGCTAGCAGTAGGCGGCCTCGACTTCATACTGGCCGCCCAGGGCAATCACCTCGCCTTCGCCGGCAAGAAGCGAACGCCCGAGCAGACCGGGGAAGAAGAGGAGTTTTTGCACCGGCACCGAGGTTGCGAGAATCCAGTCGCCGAACTGCTCCGCGTGCTCGCGCGAGAGGCTGAAGGACACCACGTTGTTTAACTGCACGACGGCGTGGCGGCTGCGAAGCGAACCCGACACGATTCGGTGCTCCTCAAGCGAGTTCACCCCCCGCCACACGGCGAAGCGATCGCGCGCCGGCAGCCCGAAGCGCTGCGCGGCCCATTGGCAGTATTCGTAGAGCAGATCGAGCTGCAAATTGATGCAGTTGCCGTGAAAGCGGCTCACCATCTTCTGTTCGATGTAGCGCACCCAGGCTGGCGAGGGAAACCGGCCCAGCGCGCCTGCGTGAAAGGTGGGCACCAGCCCAAAGCGGCTCTCGACCCAGCCCTTGAGGACCGCACCTTGCGCGGCGTTCGAATCAAAGCCCCAGCCTTCGAGGAGCTTGCGGTAGTTGGCGCGATAGCGCAGGCGCTCGCTGCGTTGGCGCGCGCCGGGGTCGGGCGTGAGCCCGAAGGTGAGCTCCATGAAGTGCCCGAAGATTTCGCAGGCCTGCGCGAGGTTTTGCGCGGCCTCCAACAAACCAAACAGACCTCGGGCCGATTCGCGCGTGCCGGCAATCGATAGGGCCACGGGGTGGCGATTAAATGCGACGGAGCCGATCAGCTGCGCGGGCACGCCCACGAGGTTCGTCGCGCTCCACGCGCGATCGGCCTGCGCATCGGCTGCGAGCTCGTGGGGCATGGGCAGGCCCGGGCGGCACGCGCTCTAGACGGGGCGGTTTTCGTTGGGGTTTCGCACCGGCCCCATCAACTGCAGACCCTCTTCGAAAGTAATCGAGGGAAAGTGCCCTTGGAATTTGAGCGCGGCGTCGGCCACGGCGTCGAGTTTGCCCGCGGTATCGAGTTTCTTGAGACTGTTTTTTTCCAGATAGAGCAGCTCGAGGAGCTCGTTGTAGACCGTCGCCTCGTCGATCGGCAGCACGTAGAACGTCGCCCCGCCGATGGCGACCTGGTAGCGCTTGGACAGATCGATGTTGTTGCAAAAGACAAAGTACTTGCCATCCGGGCGCAGGCACTCGCCCAGCACCTGCGCCACGTCCTTGAGGTACTCGAAGGAGAGCAGGTAGCCCGCAAAAAACGGCAGCGTCGCTTCGGAGCCCTCGGCGATCGCAAGCACCTGGTCGGCGCAGAGCTCCGGCGGGCGCGCCTCGTCGGCCAGTTTGGCCGCAAAGCGCAGTGCGAGTTCGCCGCGAAAGCCAAAGCGGCCGGACTTCTTGGTTTGTGCCTTCCAGACGGGGTTAAGCAGCCGCCCCTCCCGCTCGAGGCGGGCGAAGGCCGTTTGATCGATCGTTGTCATGAGGATTCCCGGGGTCGTTGCGGACCGTGTCCGCGAGTTTGGAAAAGGCGCGCTCAAGCTGCTCGCGCAAGGCCGCGTCGGCTACGGTTTCTTCCAGGGCGCCGCGCATGCACTCCATCCAGGCGTCGCGCTCGGCTCTACCGATGGCAAACGCGGCGTGCGCGCGCCGCAGCCGCGGCGGACCGCGCCGGGGCGTGTAGTGCTTCGGTCCCCCCATCCACTCGGTGAGGTAGACCTTCAATATCTCCTTGGTAGGTGCCAGATCCGCGGCATGCATCGCGCGAATGCCCGCGGCCACGGGCAGCGAATCGACGCGTCGATAAAACGCTTCGACCAGGCGATCCACGCCCTCGGCGCCACCGATTTGCGCAAAGTGGGGGTTAGGGGGAGAGAGCTTGATTTCCATGCGAGATCCTCAAAAGCAAACACCGTACCAGAGGCCAGACGAAGCGCGGTAGAGCACGGCAACACAGGCAAAAAGCGCCCCTTGCGGGGCCGGGCGCCTTGCGACGGGCGCGCACGCTTTGTCGGGTTTGGGACAAACCACACGCAATCGTCCCAAATTCCGCTTCTTGGCAATTGTCGAAGAAAACCAACCGCTTACGCGAGAACTTCCGCGTTGGCACAGCACTTGCGTAAGACAGGCTGTGCGCACCGCCTTGCGCCCAACGAGAAGCCCAAGACGAAGACCGATAAAGGCACCTGAAGGCCGTATCGAGGTTGCGAACAGGAACTGCAAGACCCACTGGAACTAGGAACTGCAAGCAAACGGAGAACTGAAAACATGGCCAAACTGAGACAAATCGCCTTCTACGGCAAGGGCGGAATCGGCAAGTCGACGACCTCGCAAAACACGCTGGCCGCGCTGGCCGAGATGGGACAGAAGATCCTCATCGTAGGCTGCGACCCCAAGGCGGATTCCACGCGCCTCATTTTGCACGCCAAGGCCCAGGACACGATCCTTTCGCTCGCTGCCGAGGCGGGTTCGGTCGAGGACCTGGAACTCGACGACGTGATGAAGATCGGCTACCGCGATATCCGCTGCGTCGAGTCCGGTGGGCCCGAGCCCGGCGTGGGCTGCGCAGGCCGCGGCGTGATCACCTCGATTAATTTTCTCGAGGAAAACGGCGCCTACGAGGGCGTGGACTACGTCTCCTACGACGTGCTGGGCGACGTCGTGTGCGGCGGCTTTGCGATGCCCATCCGCGAGAACAAGGCCCAGGAGATCTACATCGTGATGTCGGGCGAGATGATGGCCATGTACGCGGCCAACAACATTTCGAAGGGCATTTTGAAGTACGCCAACTCGGGTGGCGTGCGCTTAGGGGGCCTCGTGTGCAACGAGCGCCAGACCGACAAGGAACTGGAGCTCGCCGACGCCCTGGCCAAGAAACTGGGCACGAGGCTCATCCACTTCGTGCCGCGCGACAACATCGTGCAGCACGCGGAGCTTCGCCGCATGACCGTGATGGAGTACGCGCCCGACTCGAAGCAGGCCGACGAATACCGCCAGCTCGCGCGCAAGGTCCACGACAACGCGGGCCAAGGCGTGATCCCGACGCCGATTTCGATGGACGAGCTCGAGGATCTGCTCATGCAGCACGGCATCATGAAGCAGATCGACGAGACCCAGGTCGGCAAGACCGCGGCCGAACTGGCCGCCGCCTAGCACGCGAGAAAAAGCGCGGCCTCGCGTGAGCTAAGCGTCGAGGGCCGGACCCCGGTGCGCGACCCTGCACCCCGGCCTTCCTCCGTTAGCTTCTGCAACCGAAGCATGCCGGCAGTTACCCCATTGGAGCGAACCGATGAGCATCACGACTGAAGACAAGAAGGCGGCGACCAAGGCCCTGATCGAGGAGATCCTCAAAGCCTACCCCGAGAAAACAGCCAAGAAGCGCGCCAAGCACCTGGGCACGTTCGAAGACGGCAAGCCCGACTGCGGGGTCAAGTCCAACATCAAGTCGCTGCCTGGCGTCATGACGATCCGCGGCTGCGCATACGCCGGCTCCAAGGGCGTGGTCTGGGGCCCGATCAAGGACATGGTCCACATCTCGCACGGGCCCGTGGGCTGCGGCCAGTATTCGTGGGCCTCGCGTCGCAACTACTACATCGGCACGACCGGAGTGGACACCTTCGGCACCATGCAGTTCACCTCCGATTTTCAGGAGCGCGACATCGTCTTTGGCGGGGACAAGAAGCTCGAGAAGATCATCGACGAGATCCAGGAGCTCTTTCCGCTCAACAAGGGCATCACGGTGCAGTCCGAGTGTCCCATCGGGCTGATCGGCGACGACATCGAGGCCGTATCCAAGAAAAAGTCCAAGGAATACGAAGGCAAGACCATCGTGCCGGTGCGCTGCGAGGGCTTTCGCGGCGTCTCGCAGTCGCTGGGCCACCACATCGCCAACGACGCCGTGCGCGACTGGGTGTTCGACAAGTCCGAGGGCAAGCACGCCGACTTTGCTTCCAGTCCCTACGACGTGGCCATCATCGGCGACTACAACATCGGGGGAGACGCCTGGAGCTCGCGCATTCTCCTCGAGGAGATGGGTCTGCGCGTGATCGCGCAGTGGTCTGGCGACGGCACGATCGCGGAGCTCGAGAACACGCCGAAGGCCAAGCTCAACGTTCTGCACTGCTACCGCTCGATGAACTACATCTCGCGGCACATGGAGGAAAAGTACGGCATACCCTGGGTCGAGTACAACTTCTTCGGCCCCAGCCAGATCGAAAAGAGCCTGCGCGAGATCGCGGGGCACTTCGACGACACGATCCGCGCGGGCGCCGAGCGCGTGATAGCCAAGTACAAGCCTTTAGCCCAGGCCGTGGTAGCCAAATACAAACCGCGCCTTGCGGGCAAGAAGGTCATGCTCTTTGTCGGAGGACTTCGCCCGCGCCACGTGATCGGCGCCTATGAGGATCTGGGCATGGAGGTGGTGGGCACGGGCTACGAGTTCGGGCACAACGACGACTACCAGCGCACCACCCATTACGTGAAGGACGGCACCCTGATCTACGACGATGTGACCGGCTTTGAATTCGAGAAGTTTGTGGAGCAAGTCCGGCCCGACCTGGTGGGCTCCGGGATCAAGGAGAAGTACGTGTTCCAGAAGATGGGCGTGCCCTTCCGCCAGATGCACAGCTGGGACTACTCGGGTCCGTACCACGGCTACGACGGTTTCGCGATTTTTGCCCGAGACATGGACATGGCCGTCAACAGCCCCGTCTGGGGCCTGGCCAAGGCCCCGTGGAAGTGATGTTCCTGAGCCCAACGAGCACCGGAAGGAGTTTGCGCCATGCCGCAAAACGCAGAAAAGATTCTTGACCACGCGCCGCTGTTCCGCCAGCCCGAATACCGGGAGATGTTCGCAAAGAAAAAGGCGCAGTTCGAGTTTAAGCACAGCGACGAGGACATCGAGAAAGTCGTCCAGTGGACCAAGACCGAGGACTACAAGCAAAAGAACTTCGCGCGCGAGGCGCTCACCGTCAACCCGGCCAAGGCCTGCCAGCCGCTGGGCGCGGTGTTCGCGGCCAACGGCTTTGCCAAGACGCTCTCGTTCGTGCACGGCTCGCAAGGCTGCGTGGCCTACTACCGCTCGCACTTCTCGCGCCACTTCAAGGAGCCGACCTCGGCCGTTTCCTCCTCGATGACCGAGGATGCGGCGGTGTTTGGCGGACTGAACAACATGATCGATGGGCTGGCCAATGCTTTCAGCCTGTACAAACCCGAGATGATCGCCGTGTCCACGACCTGCATGGCCGAAGTCATCGGCGACGATCTCGATGCCTTCATCAAGAACGCCAAGCAAAAGGGCAGCCTCCCCGCGGAGTTTGACGTCCCCTTTGCGCACACGCCCGCGTTTGTCGGCTCCCACATCACGGGCTACGACAACACCTTGAAGGGCATGCTGCAGCACTTCTGGGACGGAAAGTCCAAGACCGTGCCCGCACTCGAGCGCAAGGCCACGGAATCGATCAACTTCATCGGCGGGTTCGACGGCAACGTCGTCGGCAACATGAAGGAGATCCGCCGCATCTTCGATCTGTTTGGCGTCGACTACACGGTTCTTTGCGATCCGTCGGACGCGTGGAACACGCCCACGGACGGCGAATATCGCATGTACGACGGGGGCACGACCAAGGAGGAGATCGAGCGCGCGCTGCACGCCAAGGCGACGATCGTCTTTCAGGAGTACTGCGCCGAGAAGACCGTCAAGTACCTGGCAGAAAAAGGCCAGGAAGTCGTGGTGCTCAATTCGCCGCTGGGCGTGCAGGGCACCGACGAGTTCGTGCAGGCCATTGCGCGCCTATCGGGCAAGCCGGTACCGGCCGAACTCGAACGCGAGCGCGGCCGGCTGGTCGATGCCATCGCCGACAGCCAGGCGCACCTGCACGGCAAGCGCTATGCGCTCTATGGCGATCCGGACCCGATGCTGGGCATGACACGCTTTTTGCTCGAACTGGGCGCCGAGCCCGTGCACGTGCTCTCGACCAACGGCGGCGAGGAGTGGGCCGCCAAGGTGCGGGCGCTCCTCGAGGCTTCGCCCTTTGGCCAGGGCGGCAAGGCGTATCCAAAGCGCGACTTGTGGCACCTGCGCTCGCTGCTCTTTACCGGGCCCGTGGACTTTCTGATCGGCAATACCTACGGCAAGTACCTCGAGCGCGACTGCAAGGTGCCGCTGGTGCGCATGGGTTTTCCGATCTTTGACCGGCACCATCATCATCGCTTTCCAACCTGGGGTTACGAGGGCGGGTTGCGCGTGCTCGTGAGCCTGCTCGATGAGTATTTCGAGGCCCTGGACGCGGACACGAGCGGCATTTCCACCACGGACTATTCCTTCGACATCATCCGCTGAGCGAACCATGGCCTTAGTCACCTTCACGTCCCCAGCCCTGAAGAAAGACGTTACGGTCTACGCGACCGCGGGCGACACCCACACGCTGCTGGCAGTTGCCAAGGCGCACAAGATTCCGCTGCACTTTGAGTGCGAAGACGGCAAGTGCGGGTCGTGCGCGGTCGAGGTCACCGTTCTTGCCAACAAGCGGCCCATCGGCATCAATCTCACCGAAAAGGAAAAGACCGGGCTGCGCCTTGCGGGGAGAATCACCAAGGAGCAGATCGAGGCCGCGGAGACGCAGGACCTGCCGCCGCCCTACCGGCTCGCGTGCCAGTTCATCGTGCGCGACGAAGACATTTTGGTGCGCTTCTGACGCGCCGCCGAACTGCAGAGCACTGCGGCTTACTGGGGATCGGGCATGAGCACGCGTCTGTCGGTCAAGATCCACGAGGTGTTCGAGGAGCCCGGCTGCACGGTCAACCAGGGCAAGAGCGCGACGCAGCGCAAAAGCGGCTGCACCAAGCAGCTTGCTCCGGGTGCTGCGGCGGGCGGCTGCGCCTTTGACGGAGCGAAGATCGCGCTGCAGCCCATCGCGGATGTCGCGCACCTCGTGCACGGTCCGATCGCTTGTGAGGGCAACTCCTGGGACAACCGCCACAGCGCTTCCTCGGGGCCGCAGATCTACCGCACGGGTTTTACCACCGACATCAACGAGCTCGACGTGATTTACGGGGGAGAAAAGCGCCTCTTTCGCGCCATCCGCGAGATCATCGAGAAGTACGACCCGCCGGCCGTGTTCGTCTACCAGACCTGCGTGACCGCGCTCATTGGCGACGATATCGAGGTGGTGTGCCGGCGGGCTGCGGAAAAATTCGGCAAACCCGTCATCCCCGTGAATGCGCCGGGCTTTGCCGGACCGAAGAACCTCGGCAACAAGCTGGGCGCGGAGGCGCTGCTCGACTATGTGATCGGCACCCGCGAGCCGCAATACACCACGGCCTGCGACATCAACATCATCGGCGAGTACAACCTGGTGGGTGAACTCTGGCAGGTCAAGCCCCTCTTGGACGCGCTCGGAATCCGGGTCCTTGCCTGCATCTGCGGCGATGGTCGCTACAACGAAGTGGCGTCGAGCCACCGCGCGCGTGCCGCCATGATGGTGTGCTCCAAATCCATGATCAACATCGCGCGCAAGATGCAGGAGCGCTGGGGCATTCCGTACTTCGAGGGATCGTTTTACGGCATCTCCGACATGAGCGATGCGCTGCGCCAAATCGCGGCGCTGCTGGTCTCCCGCGGCGCGCCCGAGGACCTGCTGGTGCGCACCGAGAAGCTCATACGTGTCGAGGAGGCGCGCGCATGGGCGCGCATCGGCGAATACCGCAAGCGCCTGTCTGGCAAGCGCGTGCTCCTCATCACGGGGGGCGTCAAATCCTGGTCCGTGGTCTCGGCGCTGCAGGAAGCCGGAATGGAAGTCGTGGGCACCAGCGTCAAAAAATCGACCAAGGAAGACAAGGAACGGATCCGCGATCTCTTTGGCGATGATGCGCACATGATCGAGGACATGACGCCGCGCGAGATGTACAAGATGCTCAAAGAGGCGCGCGCCGACATCATGCTCTCGGGTGGCCGATCGCAGTTCGTGGCGCTCAAGGCCAAAATGCCCTGGCTCGACATCAACCAGGAGCGCTACCACGGGTACGCGGGCTATGAAGGCATCGTCGAGCTCGTGCGCCAGATCGACAAGGCGTTGTCCAATCCCATGTGGCATCAGGTCCGCGCGCCCGCGCCCTGGGACGCAGTGGGCGCGCTGCCTGCGCAGGCCTGATCATGGCGACCGTCGTCGAATCGAAGAAGGCTTGCGCGGTGAACCCGCTCAAGATGAGCCAGCCGCTGGGCGCGTGCTACGCGTTTTTGGGGCTCGACTCCTGCATGCCGGTGATGCACGGCTCGCAGGGTTGCACCTCGTTCGGCCTGGTGCTGTTGGTGCGCCATTTCAAAGAAGCGATCCCCCTGCAGACCACCGCGATGAACGAGGTGACGACCATTTTAGGCGGTATGGAGAACATCGAGCAGGCGTTGCTCAATATCCGCAAGCGGGCTAACCCGCGCGTGATTGCAATCTGTTCCACGGGTCTGACCGAGACCAAGGGAGATGACGTCGTCGGATTTTTGGAACTGATCCGTCAGCGCCACCCGGAGCTCTCCGACACCGCTGTCGTGTATGTCTCGACACCGGACTATGTGGGCGCCTTCGAAGACGGCTGGGCGCGTGCCGTGACCGCCTTGGTGCAACAGTTTGTCGTGTCGCGCGAAACCCGAATCGAGGAGCAGGTGAATGTCCTTGCGGGCAGCCACCTCACCGCGGGCGACATCGAGGAGCTGCGCACGATCATCGAGGCCTTCGGGCTGCGGCCGCTCTTCCTACCCGACGTTTCGGGCTCGCTCGACGGCCACATACCGGAGGACTGGCGCGGCACGACCTTGGGTGGCACCCCCATCGAGGCGATCGGCCACGCCGGAGCCTCCGTTGCGACGCTTGCCATCGGGGAGCAGATGCGCTCGGCAGCCATTGAGCTCGAGATGCGCGCCGGTGTTGCCTATCAGCTCTTTGACAGCGTAACGGGTCTGGAAGCAACCGACCGGCTGCTTGTTGCGCTCTCGCAGATCTCGGGCCGAGCGGTGCCTGAGCGGCTGCGGCGTCAGCGCAGCCAGCTGCAAGACGCGATGCTCGACGGGCACTTTTACTTGGGTGGCGTGCGCGTTGCCCTGGGCGCCGAGCCTGATCTGCTCTATGCGGTGGGGTCCCTATTGCACGACATGGGTGCGGAGCTCAGCTGTTGCGTGACCACGACCAAGTCCCCCGTGCTGGAACGTGTGCCCGCACGCGAAGTGCTCATTGGCGATCTCGAGGACCTCGAGCGCGGCGCCCTGGGATGCGACCTGATCGTGACGCACTCCCATGGCCGTCAGGCCGCCCAGCGTCTGGGCAAACCGCTCCTGCGCATCGGCATTCCCATGTTCGATCGCGTCGGTAACGCGCACCGCGTGAGCGTGGGCTACCGCGGCACGATGAACCTCATTTTCGAGATGGCCAACCTCATGATCGACCAGATTCCCCACCACGGGCCGCAGAGCTGGCCCCTGCCCAAGGCCTCGAGCGAGGCGGCGCGGCCGCAAGAGCCCGACTCGGCGCAGGCACCGCATTCGAACTCCTCCATCGCTTTGGGAGCGCTTCCATGAAAGTTGCCTTCAGCACGCAAGACAAGCAGCGGGTCGATGCCCACTTTGGCTGGGCCAAGCATCTCGCCGTCTATGACGTCTCCCCCGAGGGCTACCGCTACGTCCAGACCTTTGATTTCGGGGGTGAACTGCAAGAAGACGGCAACGAGGACAAGCTCGCGCCAAAACTTGCGGCCATCGCCGATTGCGCGATTTTGTATGTCGCGGCCATTGGCGGCTCGGCGGCGGCACGCGTCGTTGCCTTGAAAATCCATCCGGTCAAGGTGGTAGCGCCCGAACCCATTCTGGACATCTTGGAAAAGCTCCAGGATGTGCTGCGCCGCGCGCCACCGCCGTGGCTGCGCAAGGCTCTGGCCAAGGGGCAGGCGCGCGATGCCTCCTCCTTTGATGAGGAGACGGACGTCCCCACACGTGCCTCCGGCGAGCTCTCCCATGGCTGAGGCAACCGTGGACCGTGCGCAGACCCCGGCGCAGGGCGATGAGGCCGCGCTCCTGACCGATGCGTTCGTGCGCGAGCTCCTCAAGCAGATCCGGGCGCAGGACCTCCACGGAGCCTGGGAGGGCAAGAGCGACGCGACACTGCTCGAGCCTTTTGTCCTCACGGCCGAACAGCGGCGCGCGATTCCGATCATGGGGGACCCCGATCCCGAGACCCTCTGGCGTCTGGAACTCTTCTACAACGCGGTGGGCCTGGCGGTGGAGCGGCAAACCGGCGTGATGGTCACCCCCATGATGAAGATGCACCACGAGGGCTTTGGGCGCCTGGTGCTCACGGCGGGCCGGCTGATCGTGGTGAACAAGCACCTGCGCGACGTGCACCGCTTCGGGTTCGCCTCGATCGCCAAGCTTGCCGAAGCCGGTACGCGATTCGTGGAGGAGGCGGTGGCGATGATCCGCAAGTACCCCGAAGTTGCGCACTACGGGCAAGGGTAGAGCCATGCAAGGCATTGAAGAGAAAAAAGCGATGGTGAAGCGCTTAAACGCGCGCGCGGTCCAGGCCAAAATGGATCTGCACGACCTCTCGGAGGAGTTGCCCAACAACTGGCAACGGATCCTCGAGGTCGCGCAGACCGCCTACGACGCCCATGCTGCCTTGGCCCAGGCACGCAAAGAGGCGGCCGGCGAGCAAGTCGATACCTAGGAGAGGACTGGCACCATGAGTGTTTTTTCCGTGACACTTCCCAGCGGCACGTCCTGGGTCCCGCGTTTTGTTCAGCGAATCGACGACACCAAATGCATTGGCTGCGGGCGGTGCTTCAAAGTCTGCCCGCGGGGCGTGCTCGAGCTCGTGGGCGTCGATGAGGAAGGCGAGCGGGTTGCGGTCGACCCGGACGGTGACGAATACGATGAATACGAAAAGAAGGTCATGACGATTGCGCACGGGGAGCTTTGCATCGGCTGCACGGCATGCTCGCGCATCTGCCCGAAGAAGTGCTACACGCATGCCGAGGCAACGGTCGGAGCGGCGTGATGGAAAGCGCTCTAACCGCCTACCTGCGCGGCCGCTTCGGGGTGGAGCAGACGCTCGAGATCGAGGCGCGGTGGCGAGCGAACTTCCGCGTTGGCGAGGGCGCTGCCGCACCGTGCAGCCACCGGCACGAGGAGTACGACGACCTGCTGGCACTTTTGCAAGAGCATGCGCGCGAGGACAGTGAGGAAATCGGGGCCGTCGCACGCTGGCTCGCGTTTTCGTGCATGGGGGAAAACCACCTCTGGGAGGATCTGGGTCTGGCGGAGCGCCCGGCGCTCACCAGCCTCATCGCCGAGTGCTTTCCGCGGCTGCGCGAGATGAATTCGCACAACATGCGCTGGAAGAAGTTTTTTTACAAGCAATTGTGCAACCGCGCACAGGTCTTTGCCTGCCGGGCGCCCACCTGCGATCAATGCAGTGAATTCGCACTTTGCTTTGAGTCGCCGGATGCCGGCGAGCCGGGTTGGCAGTTTCCGCGCGCGCTCACCGTGCGCGACCCGCAGCAAAGCAATGCGCTTGGGGCCTACAGTGCGCTCCGTGGCGTGAGGCTGCATCGGATGCTGGGCTTCCTCCGGAAATAAAAAAGCAGGACAAAGCAATCGTATGCAGGAGGGCCCGATAAACAACGTGGAGCGTTTTCTCGCCCACGCCGTACGCCTGGAGCGCGAGGCGGCTCGCCGCTATGAGGAGCTGGCGGCGGCCATGCAAACCCACGGCAACCGGGAACTCATGCAGTTCTTCGGGCGCATGGCGCACTACTCCCGAATGCACCTCAAAGAGGCGGTGGCACGTACGGGTTTTCGTGACGTGCCGCAGCTTGGGCAAGACGAATACGAGTGGCCCGAGGGCGTTGCCCCGGAGACCGTGCCGTGGGCGGGTGTGGATGCCCTGATGGATCCGCGCGTGGCGCTCGAGCTTGCCTTGGACAGTGAGCGTCGCGGACTGGCGTATTACAAGTCGATTGCATTGATCACTTCGGATGCCGAGCTGCGCGCACTGGCATCGAGCTTTGCCGCCGAAGAGGCGCAGCACGTGGCCGCCTTGGAAAAACTCCTTGCTCCCCGCTGTCGTTAGAACCCTCGCGTTCGTGTTTGGGTAGGAGCGATCGTTACAACGGTGTTTTTGACCCCCTTGGGGGGAGGGCTGCGGCCTTTGCTACGCTAGCCTCCTGATAGTGTTGCAGCGGGCGTAATTGGTTCTTACGCGGCGCAACGAAGCCCTCCAATCAGCCGGCGCCGCCTCGGCGCCAAATTCGGGAGATCGCCCAAATGAAAAAAAGCGAGCAGGGCCGGGAGCACGAATTGCGATCTTTGGAAGATCCGGCGCGGCGGGATTTTGTCGCGCTTTCCGCGGCTGCGGGGCTGGCCGTCGTCTCGGTAGCGGCGTCAGGCGCAGAGCCAACGGTCGTCGAGAAGGACGTGCAGATCACGACGCCCGACGGCGTATCGGATAGCGCCTTCTTTTATCCGGCTGCGGGCGCGCATCCGGGGGTGCTCATCTGGACCGATGCCTTTGGTTTGCGACCAGTGTTTCGCGATATGGGAAAGCGCCTGGCTGCGCAGGGCTACAGCGTGCTCGTTCCGAATCCCTACTACCGCAGCGCCAAGGCGCCCGTTTTTACCGACGTTGCGTCGTTTAATTTTGAAAACCCGGCGGATCGGGCCAAACTGCAGCCGCTGATGAGCTCACTTACGGCAGCAGGCGCAGCGGAAAAAGACGCCAAGGCCTACATCGCGTTTTTGCTTGCGCAGCCGCAAGTCGATAAGGCCAAGAAAATTGGCGTGCAGGGCTATTGCATGGGAGGTGCGCTCACGGTCCGAAGCGCGGCCGCCGCGGCCGATCAGGTCGGTGCGGGCGCCTCGTTTCACGGGGGAGGGCTCGTCACCGACAAACCCGAGAGTCCGCACCTGCTGGCGCCAAAGATTCATGCACGAATGTACTTTGCGATCGCGGCCAGCGACGATGCCAGGCAGCCCGACGCCAAGGACAAGCTGCGCGAGGCTTTTGCCGCGGCAAAGGTGCCGTGCGAAATCGAGGTCTATACCGGTTCGCAGCACGGCTGGTGCGTGGCCGACATGCCGGCGAAAAACGGTGTGCCGATCTACAACAAGGCCGATGCCGAACGCGCCTGGAGCAAGTTGCTGACGCTTTATCGCGAGGCGCTCGGTTAAACGACGGCCGCGCGCCGCAGCGGTCCGCAGTACGTGTTAAAGCATGAGGAGGTTTTTCGGCTTCGCACCATCGATTGCTTGAGGGGACATCGAGCGGACGAAGGTCGCGAACCATTCTTGCTTCCGAATCGGCAGGGTCCGTAGGAAAATATCGGTCAACGGGCGAGCTCCGTGAAGCCGCCCGCAATCGGCGAAAAGCGTGATCGGCCAGGCTGACGCCATCGGGTCAAAACTTGTGGGGCACGGTGCCGGTTGGCTCCGCGAGCCGTGGGCTCACCCGTTCTCTGTGCACGGCGTCGGGACAGGCCGTGTGCGCGTTCGTCCGTTTTTGATGGTAGGACATGCGGCCCAACCTGGCTGCGCAACGAGCGCGCCATTTGATGGCACGAGTGTGCAGCGCGCGATGGGCGTCGAGCAACGCGGTCGGAATCTTGACGTCCAAGCAAGTGCACATCAGTCCGCGTCGTCTTCGCGCAGCTTGTCGATCATCTCGTTGGTAACGATGCCGGCGCGTTTCGGA
>DASPPB010000069.1:0-14214 GCA_035625725.1 Burkholderiaceae bacterium | reverse complement strand
TGCTCCACCCGTGCGCTCTCGACGGTGTAGCTGACGCGGCGCACCGGAGAAAACGACGCATCCATCACCACCTTGCCGATCGTCGTGGAGTGATCGTCGCGAAACGCGCGCACGGTTCCGGGCACGTAGCCACGGCCCTTCTCGACCTTGATCTGCATTTCGAGCTTGCCACCGCTGGTCAGGCGAGCGATCACGTGGTCCGGATTGACGACTTCCACGTCGTGCGGCAGTTCGATGTCGGAGGCCGTGACGACCCCTTCGCCTTCCTTGCGCAGATTTAGGTTCACCTCGTCGCGGTTGTGCAGCTTAAAAACAATCCCCTTGAGGTTCAGGAGGATGTCGACAACGTCCTCGCGCACTCCGTCGATCGTCGAATATTCGTGCACCACGCCTTCGATCTGCGCTTCCGTGGGCGCGTATCCGACCATCGAGGAGAGCAAAATGCGCCGCAGCGCATTGCCTAGCGTATGGCCATACCCCCGCTCAAACGGCTCCATCGTCACAACGGCGCTGTGCGGACCGGTGGACTCGACCTCGATGGAGCGCGGCTTTAACAAACCCGTAGTACTCATGGACAATCCCCTTCAATGCCCTCGGCTCGTTACACCGATAAGGCTGCTGGATGGTCGTGGGACCTCCCGTGAAAGAAGAACCGGCGTCCCACACACTCCGGTTCTCCCAAACGCCACCGGCGGCGCTCGCCGCCGGCGCCGAAAATCAACGCGAATACAACTCGACCACGAGGGACTCGTTGATGTCCTGGGCGACGTCGCCCCGATCGGGCAGTGCCTTGAACTTGCCCGCCATTTTCTGCGCATCGACGTCGACCCACGACGGAAAGCCACTCTGCGACGCGAGTTGCAACGCGTCCTGAATGCGCGATTGTTTGCGGGCGCCCTCACGCACGGAGACCTGGTCGCCGGCCCGCAGCAGCATCGACGAGACGTTGGCGACCTGCCCGTTGACCTCGATGGTACGGTGCGAAACGAGCTGGCGCGCCTCGGCGCGTGTCGACCCAAACCCCATCCGGTACACGACATTGTCCAAGCGCGATTCGAGCAATGCAATGAGGTTTGCGCCCGTGTTGCCGCGGCGGCGCTCGGCCTCCGCGAAATACCGGCGGAACTGCCGCTCCAAAACTCCGTAGGTCCTCTTGACCTTTTGCTTCTCGCGCAGCTGCAACCCATAGTCGGACAAACGCGCGCCCGAAATGCGACCGTGCTGTCCGGGTTTGCTGTCGGCCTTGCATTTCGAGTCGAGCGTGCGCCGGGCGCTCTTGAGAAATAGATCGGTGCCCTCGCGCCGCGACAGCTTGAGTTTTGCCCCTGTATGGCGAGCCATATTCGCTTCCTAAAACGCCGCGTGCGGCTGTTGATGAACGGCTGGCAAGCACCGGCCCGCGCCCTGCGCCCCAGCATCCACGAGATTGTCCAATCCCATCGGGTACTCCTTCGGACGGTGCGGTTCAGACACGGCGGCGCTTCGGCGCACGGCAGCCGTTGTGCGGCACCGGCGTGATGTCCTGGATCGAAGCGATGCGAAAGCCGCAGGCGTTAAGCGCCCGCACCGAGGACTCCCGGCCCGGTCCGGGACCCTTGATCCGCACCTCGAGATTTTTCACGCCGCACTCGAGCGCGGCGCGCCCGGCAGCCTCGGCCGCAACCTGGGCCGCAAACGGCGTGGATTTGCGCGAGCCCTTGAAGCCCGCCCCTCCGCTGGTAGCCCAGGACAGCGTGTTGCCCTGCCGGTCCGTGATCGTGATGATCGTGTTGTTGAACGAGGCGTGGATGTGCGCGACACCCTCCGCGACGTTCTTCTTAACCTTCTTGCGGGCCCGCTGGGAAGCTACCTGCTGCGGGGTTGGAGCTCTGGTTGCCATGCGAAATTGCCTCGTAGTCAGTCGTGTAAGTGTTGCGCCGCGCGCCCAAGGCGAACCGGCCTGCCGTGCGCGCCGATCAGACGCCCTTCTTGAGCGCCACGCCGGCCTTGCGCGGTCCCTTGCGCGTGCGGGCATTGGTGCGGGTGCGCTGGCCGCGCACGGGTAAGCCGCGCCGGTGCCGCACGCCCCGATAGCACCCCAAGTCAATGAGGCGCTTGATCGAGAGCTGGATTTCGCGCCGCAGGTCGCCTTCCACGGCGAAACGGCTCACGGCCTCGCGAATACGCTCGAGCTCGGCGTCCGTGAGCTCCTTGACCTTGCGCTCGTGCGGAACCTTGACGGCGTCAAGAATGGCCCGCGCGCGCGCGCGCCCGATCCCGTAGATCGCCGTGAGTCCGAGTTCCGCGTGCTGATGCGGGGGAATGTTGATACCGGCTATGCGTGCCATTGAAAGGGTTCTCCGTCGGGTTGCGGTCGATCGGGGCTCAGCCCTGGCGTTGCTTGTGGCGCGGATCGGTGCAGATCACCCGCACCACGCGCTTGCGCCGGATCACCTTGCAGTTGCGACACATCTTCTTTACCGAAGCCATCACTTTCATCGTCTTGCTCCCAGCGTGCCTGCGCACGCGAGTGTTCCTCTTACTTGGCGCGAAAAACGATCCGCGCGCGCGTCAGGTCATACGGCGTCAGTTCCACCGTCACCTTGTCACCCGGCAAGATCCGGATGTAGTGCATCCGCATCTTGCCCGATATGTGCCCCAAAACGACATGGCCGTTTTCGAGCTTTACCCGGAATGTCGCATTGGGGAGGTTTTCCAAAATCTCCCCTTGCATCTGAATGACGTCGTCGCGCGCCATCGCTACCGCGTCACCCCCGGCGCACCACCCCGGAAATTGGCCTTCTTGAGCAACGACTCGTACTGGTGCGTCATCAGGTAGGCCTGCACCTGCGCCATGAAATCCATCGTCACGACGACCACGATCAGCAGCGAGGTGCCACCGAAATAAAACGGCACGCTCCACCGCAGGTAGAGAAACTCCGGAACCATGCACACCAGCGTGATGTAGATTGCGCCGGCGAGCGTGAGCCGCAGCAAAATCTTGTCGATATGGCGCGCCGTTTGCTCGCCGGGCCGTATGCCGGGCACGGTCGCGCCGCTTTTCTTGAGGTTGTCGGCCTGTTCCTTGCTGTTAAAGACCAGCGCGGTGTAAAAGAAGCAGAAAAACACGATCAACGACGCGTACAAGATCAGGTACAGGGGCTGTCCGTGTTGCAGCGCCGTGGCCAGATCCCGGATCCACCGCGTGGCATCGCCGCTGCTGAACCAGCCCGCGACGGTCGCCGGGAACAGCACGATCGACGAGGCGAAAATCGGCGGAATCACTCCGGACATGTTGAGCTTCAGAGGAAGATAGGAGCTTTGGCCTCCGAAGACTTTGTTGCCGACCTGACGCTTGTAGTAGTTCACCACGATGCGGCGTTGACCGCGCTCGATAAAGACAACCAGTCCGGTGACGCCCACAATCAGTGCGGCGATCGTAAAAAACGCCAAGTACCCCAGCGCGCCGTTGCTCACCAGTTCAAAGAGGCGGCCCAGTGCGCTCGGCAGCCCGGCCACAATACCGGAGAAAATGACAATCGAGATGCCGTTGCCCAAACCGCGCTCCGTGATCTGCTCGCCCAGCCACATCAGAAACATGCAGCCGGTCACCAGCGAAACGACGCCGATGAAGCGAAATAGCAGCCCGGGTTCGATTACCAGGTTGGGCACGGACTCGATGGCCACGATCGCCATGTAGGACTGGATGGCAGCCAAACCCACGGTGGCGTAACGCGTGTACTGCGTGATCTTGCGTCGCCCCGATTCGCCTTCCTTGCGCAGCGATTCCAGCGACGGCAGCACGTAGGTGAGCATCTGCATAATGATCGAGGCCGAGATGTACGGCATGATCCCGATCGAGAAGATCGAAAAACGCGACAGCGCCCCGCCCGAGAACATATTGAGCAGCCCCAGGATCCCGCCTTGTTGCGACTGAAACGCCTGGCGGAATTGATCCGGGTCGATCAGCGGCACCGGAATATGCGTACCCAGCCGATAGACAATCAGGGCCAGCACGAGAAAGACCGCGCGACGTTTCAGGTCCGCGTATTTTCCACTGCCAGCGAGTTTGCCCTGTTGGGTTGCCACGTCCTTGTCCCCGACTACGCCCTCTTCACTCCTGCACGGAGCCGCCCGCCGCCTCGATCGCGGCGCGTGCCCCTGCGCTCACGCCCACACCGCGAACCTCGACCCGGCGCGCCAGCTCGCCCGTCTTGACGATGCGCGCGCCTTGCGCCAGCGCTGAGACGATGCCGGCACGCTTGAGCGCGGCCAAATCGATGAGTTCCTCCTCGAGTCGCGCAATTTCCGACAGCCGCACCGTGGCCACAAAGCGGCGCGTGCGCGACGTAAAGCCTCGCTTGGGTAGGCGCCGATGCAGCGGCATTTGTCCGCCCTCGAAGCCGACTTTGTGAAAGCCACCCGATCGCGAGCTCTGTCCCTTGTGGCCGCGGCCTGCGGTCTTGCCCCAACCGCTGCCGATACCCCGGCCGACGCGCTGGCGCACCCTGCGCGATCCCGGCGCGGCCTTGATTGCATGCAGTCGCATTGCCTACCCCCGTTGTTGCTTAGCCGACCCGAACCAGGTAGGCGACCTTGTTGATCATGCCGCGCACGGCGGGCGTGTCTTCCAAGACGCGCGTGCTATGCAGCCGCTTCAGACCCAGACCCAGCACCGTCGCACGGTGTCCCGCCTTGGTCCCCGCGACACTCTTGATGAGCGTCACACGCAGCGTCTTTCTCCCCGCCGCGCCTTGGGCTGCCGTCTTGCCCGCCGCTTTCGTCACAGCCGTCTCCTCAGCCCAGAATTTCTTCGACCGTCTTGCCGCGCTTGGCCGCAATCTCGGCAGGAGTTCGCAGGCGCTCGAGCGCCTTGAGCGTGGCACGCACCATGTTGTACGGATTGGTCGAGCCGTGCGACTTCGCCACCACGTTGCGCACCCCCATTACGTCGAAAATGGCGCGCAGCGGACCACCGGCGATGATGCCGGTACCCTCCGCGGCCGGCGCAAGCATGACCTTGGCCGCGCCGTGCTTGGCCTCCACGCCGTGCTGCACCGTTCCGTTGCGCAGCGGGACGCGACCCATGCCGCGGCGAGCACGCTCCATCGCCTTTTGCACTGCTACCGGGACCTCGCGCGCTTTGCCCTTGCCCATGCCGATGCGACCGTCGCCGTCGCCCACGACCGTAAGCGCGGCAAAAGCCAGGATTCGGCCGCCTTTCACGACCTTGGTGACGCGGTTGACCGCGATCATCTTCTCGCGCATACCGTCATCGCGCGCCTCGCCGAGGTTTTTGGCTTGGATTCTGGCCATCTGGGACTCCTAGAGCTTCAGACCGGCTTCGCGCGCTGCGTCCGCAAGCGCCTTGACCCGGCCGTGATAACGAAAACCCGAGCGGTCGAACGCGACGTGCTCGATTCCGGCCGCCACCGCCTTGCGCGCCAGGCGCGCACCGACAATTCGAGCCGCAGCCACGTTGCCCCCGCGCCCTTTCGCGCCCGAGAGCTCGTTGCGCACTTCTTGCTCGAGCGTGGATGCCGACACCAGCACGCGATCGCCTTCCGGAGAGACCACCGCGGCATAGATGTGCTGATTGGAGCGGTGCACCGTGAGCCGATGCGCGCGATCGTGTTCGATGCGCACCCGCGTGGCACGTGCTCTTCGAAGCCGCGCTTGCTTCTTGTTGATCATGGCATGAATCCGGACAGGTTCACTTCTTCTTGGTCTCTTTCAAGACCACTGTTTCATCGGCATAACGCACGCCCTTGCCTTTGTAGGGCTCGGGCGGCCGATAGGCGCGCAGCTCGGCGGCAACCTGTCCGACGCGCTGCTTATCGGCACCCTTGATGACGATCTCCGTCTGGCTGGGCGTCTCGACTTTGACTCCGGCGGGCATGCGGTGCTCGATGCCATGCGAAAACCCCAGCGACATGCTGATCTTGTCGCCCTGGGCCTGCGCGCGGTAGCCCACGCCCACCAGGCTCAGTCGGCGCTCAAAACCCTTAGTGACACCCTCGACCATGCCCGCCACAAGCGCGCGTAAAGTGCCGCTCATGGCGTTGGCCTGACGCGAGTCGTCGGCAGCGGCAAAACGGATTTTGCCCTCGGCGATCGTGACCTTGACCAGATCGGACAGGGGCTGCTGCAGCGTGCCGTGCGGTCCCTTGATGGTGATCCGGTCCGAACCCAGCTGGGCATCGACTCCCTTGACCAGGGTCACCGGTATGCGTGCGACTCGTGACATGTTCCGTGCCCGCCTTACGCAACGTAGCAAAGAATCTCGCCGCCCACGCCTTGATTGCGCGCCTTGCGGTCCGTCATGACACCGCGTGGCGTCGACACGATCGCCACGCCCAGGCCGTTCATGACCTGCGGCAGATGATTACGGCCGCGATAGATGCGCAACCCGGGCCGCGAGACGCGCTCCAGGCGTTCAATCACGGGACGGCCGGCGTAATACTTCAGCCCGATGCGCAGCTCCGTGTGCCCGCGCGCCGCACCATCCGAGCCGGCGGCAGCGACCTGAAAGCCTTCGATGTAGCCCTCGTCACGCAGTACCTGCGCGATGGCCACTTTGAGCTTGGACGACGGCATCACAACTTCGCTTTTTTCCACACGCTGCGCATTGCGTATGCGCGTCAGCATGTCAGCGATCGGATCACTCATGCTCATCTGGGCACTCCGCCTTACCAACTCGCCTTGATCAGGCCAGGGATGTCGCCGCGCATCGCCGCCTCGCGGATCTTGCTGCGTCCGAGCCCGAACTTGCGGAAATTGCCGCGCGGCCGCCCCGTGATCGCGCAGCGATTGCGCAGACGCGTGGGGTTGGCGTTGCGCGGCAGCGCCTGCAGGCGTTGCTGCGCATGCAGCCGTTCCTCCATCGACAAAGTCTGATCGGAGAAAGTCGCCTTGAGGGCGGCGCGCTTGCTGGCGAATTTCTTTACCAGTGCCGCGCGCTTGGCTTCACGATTCTTCAGGGCTAGCTTTGCCAACGTTCACCTCGCTCAGTTACGGAACGGGAACCGAAACGCCGTGAGGAGCGCCTTGGCTTCCTCGTCCGACTTTGCGGTGGTCGTGATGCTGATGTTCATGCCCCGCAGCTTGTCGATTTTGTCGTATTCGATTTCGGGGAAGATGATCTGCTCCTTCAGACCGATGTTGTAGCCTCCGCGACCGTCGAACGCGCGGCCCGAAACGCCGCGAAAGTCGCGTACGCGCGGAAATGCGATGCTGATGAGTCGGTCCAGGAATTCGTACATGCGCTCGCCACGCAGGGTCACCATGCAGCCGATTGGCAGGCCCTGCCGCACCTTGAAGTTGGCAATGGCCTTGCGCGTCTTGGTAACAACCGGCTTTTGTCCGCCGATGCGCGTCATGTCGGCGACCGCGGCTTCGATGTTCTTCTTGTCGTTGACGGCCTCACCCACCCCCATATTCAGAGTGACCTTGGTGATGCGCGGCACCTGCATCGAAGTGGCGTAGCCGAACTTCTTCATGAGCTCGGGGACGATTTTCTCGCGATACTGTTGTTGTAAACGGGCCATGTTCGCCTTGTCTCCCGGCCTCAACTGCGGCTGCCAACCAGCGCGCCGCTGCTCTTGAAGACGCGCACTTTCTTGCCGTCGACCTCCTTGAAGCCGACGCGCTCGCCCTTGCCGGTGGCCGGGTTGTAGAGCATCAGATTGGACTGGTCGATTGGCAGCGTCTTCTCGGAGATACCGCCCGTGACGCCCTTCATCGGGTTGGGCCGAACGTGCTTCTTGACCTGGTTTACGCCCTCGACGCGCACATGGCGATCGTCAACCCGGTCGAGCACGACGCCGCGCTTGCCCCGGTCCTTGCCGGCGATTACGAGCACCTCGTCGCCTTTGCGAATCCTTTGCATCGGGAATCTTCCCAACCTTCCTGCAAGAGTTGACGCGCCTAGAGCACTTCGGGCGCGAGCGACACGATCTTCATGAAGCGCTCTGTACGCAACTCGCGCGTCACCGGCCCGAAGATGCGCGTGCCGATGGGCTCGAGCTTGTTGTTGAGCAATACGGCCGCGTTGCGATCGAATTTGATGGCCGAGCCGTCGACTCGGCGCAAACCGCTCGCGGTGCGTACCACCACCGCGCTATAGACCTCGCCCTTCTTGACCCGGCCGCGCGGCGCCGCGTCCTTGACCGTGACCTTGATCACGTCACCGATATGGGCATAGCGACGCTTGGAGCCGCCCAGCACCTTGATACACATTACCGCCCGGGCGCCGGTGTTGTCGGCGACGTCGAGCATCGTCTGCATTTGAATCATCGCTCTTCCCAACTTATCCCGCCGCCTCGGCCGAGACGAGCCGGTGCCACCTTGGCGTCCGGCCGCGCCACGCGTCGGCTGCGGTCAGTCTTGGTCCCGTTCGGGGAGGCGGACCGCGCGCATCGAGCGGCCCGAACAACGCTATCCGGTCACGCCGCCACGCTCTACCGGTGCCCCTGCACCGGCCGGACGCGGCCTCGGCCGTTTTCGCCGGAAGTTACTATGGCGAGCCGCAGATTCTAGCCTGAAAGTCGGCCGACACGCAAATCGCCGACCGGCTCGCCCCCTTTTTTTAGCCGCGCGCGGCCTCGACCACCCGCGTTACCGTCCAGGCCTTGGTGCGCGAAAGCGGCCGGGTCTCCGCGATCTCCACCAGATCGCCCTCGCCGATCTTGTTGCTCGCATCGTGGGCATGCAACTTGGTCGAGCGCACAACGTACTTGCCGTAGACGGGGTGCTTGACGCGCCGCTCCACGAGGACCGTTACCGTCTTGTCCATCTTGTTGCTGACTACGCGCCCCACCAGGGTGCGCTTGAGCGCCGCCGGTGCGCCAGCTTGTGCTGAGGACGTCATTTTGCGTTCGCCTTCTCGGTCATCACAGTACGCACGCGAGCGATGTCGCGCCGCAGCTTGCGCAACTGCGTGTGGTTTTGCAGCTGCTGGGTGGCCCGCTGCATGCGGGCGGAAAACTGCGCTTTGAGCAGCTCGCGCAGCTCCGTTTGCAGCGCGGAGTCGCTCTTGGCGCGCAATTCCTTGGCTTGCATTTGTTTCTCCCTTTACGCGCCGAGCGCCCGCGCGACAAAGACAGTCTTGAGCGGCAGTTTGGCGGCAGCCAGGTTAAAGGCCTCGCGCGCGACCGTCTCGTCGACGCCGTCCATCTCGTAGAGCACCTTGCCCGGCTGGATCTGCGCCACCCAGTATTCGGGATTGCCCTTGCCGTTACCCATGCGCACCTCCGCGGGCTTTTGCGAGATCGGCTTGTCCGGGAAGATGCGGATCCAGACGCGTCCGCCGCGCTTGATGTGCCGCGTGATCGCGCGTCGCGCCGCCTCGATCTGGCGCGCCGTGAGGCGCCCGCGTTCGGTGGCCTTCAGACCGTACTCGCCGAAAGAGACTTTGGCGCCGCGCGTGGCCAGGCCGCGATTGCGTCCCTTGTGATCCTTGCGATATTTGCGTCGTGCCGGTTGCAGCATCGTGCCACTCCTTTACTTGCTCTCGCCCTTGTCCGGCGCGGGTTTGTCCGCGGCCTTGGTGGCAACCTTGCGTACCCGCTTGACCGCCGGCTTGGCCGCTTCCTCGGTTGCACCCGCAGCGGCGGGCGCCGCGGCCCCGGCCTCGGCAGGGACGGCCGCCTCCGTCTTGCGCACGGGACGCCGTGCGCCGGAGGGGCGGGGGGTAGCAGCAGGCCCGGCCGGCGGGCGACGCAGCGCGCGACGCTCTTCGCGTTCGGGTGCCGGCACCGCGGTCTCCGTGGTGACGGCCTCGGTACGCCCGAGCGTGTCACCCTTGTAGACCCAGACCTTCACGCCGATCACGCCATATGTCGTCTTGGCCTCGGAAAAGCCGTAGTCGATGTCGGCGCGCAGCGTATGCAGCGGCACGCGGCCTTCGCGGTACCACTCGGTGCGGGCAATCTCGATACCATTGAGCCGGCCCGAACTCATGATCTTGATGCCCTGCGCGCCCAGGCGCATGGCATTTTGCATTGCGCGCTTCATGGCGCGCCGGAACATGATGCGCTTTTCCAGTTGCTGGGTGATGGAATCGGCGATGAGTTGCGCGTCGAGCTCAGGCTTGCGAATCTCATCGATGTTGACGTGCACCGGCACGCCCATCATCTTTTGCAGCTCGACTTTGAGCGTCTCGATGTCCTCGCCCTTCTTGCCGATCACGACGCCGGGCCGCGCCGAATAAATCGTGATGCGCGCGTTTTTCGCCGGTCGCTCGATGAGTATGCGTCCGACCGAGGCATTGCGCAGCTTGCGGCGCAGGTACTCGCGTACATGCAGATCTTCGCCCAGCATGCGGCTGAATTCCTTGCCGGTGGCAAACCAGCGCGAGTTCCAGTTGCGCGATACCGCAAGGCGAAATCCCGTTGGGTTGATCTTTTGGCCCATGCGTTACTACTCCTTCTTTCCGTCACCAACCGTGAGGAAGATATGGCAGCTCTTCTTGCTGATACGCGTGCCGCGACCCTTGGCGCGTGCGGAGAAGCGCCGCAGCGTCGGGCCCTGCTCGACAAAGATGCTCGTGACGCGCAGCTCGTCGATATCGGCGCCGTCATTGTGCTCCGCGTTGGCGATGGCCGACTCGAGCAGCTTGCGGATCAGGCCCGCGGCCTTCTTGGGAGTGAAGGCCAGGATGTTGAGCGCCTTGTCGACGGGTTTGCCGCGCACCAGATCGGCCACAAGCCGCCCCTTCTGCGCCGACATGCGGGCGCCGCGATGTGAAGCCGTGGTCTGCATAGCTGGTCCCTCTTACTTTTTGGCGGGCGCCGGCGCCGGCGTCTTGCGGTCGGCGGAGTGACCCTTGAAGGTGCGCGTAAGCGCGAATTCGCCCAATTTGTGACCGACCATCTGCTCCGTGATGTAGACGGGGACATGTTGCTTGCCGTTGTGCACCGCAATGGTCAGGCCTACGAAATCGGGCACGACCGTCGAGCGACGCGACCAGGTCTTGATCGGGCGCTTGTCCTTGGAGCTTTGCGCCGTCTCGACTTTCTTGAGCAGATGCCCGTCGACAAACGGACCTTTTTTGAGCGAGCGTGACATGGAATGTCCCCGGGACTACTTGCGATGGCGTCGTTGAATGATCATGCTGTCGGTGCGCTTGTTCTTGCGCGTGCGGTAGCCCTTGGTGAGCTTGCCCCAGGGACTGACGGGATGACGCCCCGTGCCCGTGCGCCCTTCGCCGCCGCCGTGCGGGTGATCGATCGGGTTCATCGCCACACCGCGCACGGTTGGACGAATCCCACGCCAGCGGATCGCGCCCGCCTTGCCGAATTGACGCAAATTGTTTTCCTCGTTGCCCACCTCGCCAATGGTGGCGCGGCACTCGATGAGGACCTTGCGGATCTCGCCCGAGCGCAATCGAATCTGCGCGTAGCTGCCCTCACGGGCCAGCAGCTGCGCCGAAGTTCCGGCCGCGCGCGCCAGTTGCGCCCCCTTGCCCGGGAGCATCTCGATGCAGTGGATCGTCGTTCCGACCGGTATGTTGCGCAGCGGCAGCGCGTTGCCCACGCGGATCGGTGCCTCCTGGCCGCTCATCAGTTGCGCGCCGAGCGCCAAGCCCTTGGGCGCGATGATGTAGCGGCGCTCGCCATCGGCGTAGCACAGCAACGCCAGGTGCGCCGAGCGGTTGGGGTCGTACTCCAGGCGTTCCACCCGCGCTGCAATACCGTCTTTGGAGCGGCAAAAATCGATTACGCGATAGTGCCGCTTGTGCCCACCGCCTTGGTGGCGCGTCGTGATGTGGCCCAGGTTGTTGCGCCCCGAGCCGCGGATTTTCTTTTCGGTGAGTCCGGCGTAGGGAGCCCCCTTGTGCAGCTGTCCGCTCACCACCTTCACCAGGGCTCGCCGCCCGGCCGACGTCGGCTTGACCTTGACCAGCGCCATTACTTCACTCCTTCGGCGAAATTGATTTCCTGGCCGGGCTTCAAGCAAACATAGGCCTTGCGCAGGTCACGGCGTCGCCCCGGCGTACGCCCAAAACGCTTGTCCTTGCCACGACGATTCAAAATCTGTACCGACTGAACCTGGACCTTGAAGAGCAGTTCGACGGCGGCCTTGACTTCCTGTTTGGTGGCGTCTTGCAGCACGCGAAAGGCGACCTGGTTGTGCTTTTCCCCGATATACGTCGATTTTTCCGACACCACCGGCGCCAGCAGTACGTTGTACAAGCGCTCGTTGTTCATGCCTGCCCCCACATGCGCTCCAAGGTGGCGATTGCCGGCCGCGTCAAAACCACTTTGTCGTAGTAAATCATCGAAACCGGATCCGCGTGCCGGGTCTCGACGACCATCACGTCCTTCAGATTGCGCGCCGCCAGGTACAGGTTTTCATCGATGCGGTCGGTGATGATCAGAACCGAATCGAGTCCCAGAGCCTTGAGCTTTTGCGCCAGAAGCTTGGTGCGCGGCGCCTGGATCGAAAGCTCGTCGACCACCACGAGCCGGTCGTCGTGCGCGAGCTTCGACAAGATGGAGCACAAGCCAGCGCGAAACATCTTGCGATTGACCTTGTGCGAGAAATTCTCTTGCGGCGAACTCGGGAAGATTTTGCCGCCGCCGCGCCACAGCGGACTGGAGGTCATGCCCGCGCGCGCGCGGCCCGTTCCCTTTTGCCGCCACGGCTTGCGCGTGGTGTGCGCAACCGTCGCGCGGTCCTTCTGCGCCCGCGTACCTTGCCGCGCGTTGGCCTGGTAGGCGACCACGATCTGGTGCACCAGCGCCTCGTTGAAATCGCGGCCGAACAGCGTCGCCGGCGCCGAGAGCGTTGCCGTGGCCTTGCCCTTTTCGTCGTATACCTTCAATTCCATCGCGTCGGCCTCTTATCCCTTGACCGCAGGTCGCACGACGACCGTACCCCCGCGACTGCCCGGGACCGCGCCCTTAATGAGCAGCAGCTGTCGTCCCGCGTCGATGCGCGCGATCACCAAGTTTTGCGTCGTGCGGCGCACATCGCCCAGATGTCCGGCCATGCGCTTGCCCGGCATCACGCGGCCCGGGTCCTGGCGCATACCGATAGAGCCGGGAGCATTGGTCGATACCGAATTGCCATGCGAGGCGCGGTTCGAGGAGAAATGGTGGCGCTTGATCGCCCCGGCAAATCCCTTGCCGATCGTCACGCCCGTGACGTCGACCTTTTGGCCCACCGAAAACAGGTCCACACCCAGCGCGGCGCCCGGCGCAACGTCAGTCTTGTCGCCGTCGGGCAACCGAAACTCGTGCAGCGTCGCGGCGCCCTCGGCACCGGCCTTGCCCAGATGTCCGGCCAGCGGCTTGGTGATGCGAGAGGCGCGGCGCTTGCCCGCGGCAACTTGGATCGCGCGGTAGCCGTCGGTCTGAACGTCGCGCACTTGGCTCACGCGATTGTCGGACACATCGACCACCGTCACGGGGACCGATTCGCCCTCATCAGTGAAGATGCGCGTCATGCCGACCTTGCGGCCGAGCAGGCCCAGCGCCGACTTCGCCTGCGTCGTCATTGTTCTCTCCCATCCGGCTACGATTGGCCGGCGATGTGCGGTGCGCCCCTTGGCCTCGCGTGCTCGCCGCGCACTGCGGCGCCGCTACCACGCCCGGCCCCCGAGACCACGATTGTGCGGCCTCGATTGGTGCGAAGCCCGCGATTGTAGCCGGCGCAGGCAGCGGGCGCAAGCCGCGCGCGCCGCACCCCGCCTGCTGCGCGCCCGTTGTTACTGGACCTTGATTTCGACGTCGACACCGGCGGCCAAGTCGAGCTTCATAAGCGCGTCGACCGTCTTGTCCGTCGGATCGATGATGTCCATCAGCCGCTGGTGGGTGCGAATCTCGAACTGGTCACGGGAAGTCTTGTTTACGTGCGGCGACCGCAGGACGTCAAAGCGCTGAATCCGTGTCGGAAGCGGCACCGGACCGTGCACCACGGCGCCGGTGCGCTTGGCCGTGTCGACGATCTCCAAAGCGGACTGATCGATCAGCTTGTAGTCGAAGGCCTTCAGGCGGATGCGGATACGTTGGTTTTGCATGATGCGGTCACTTTCCTCAAAGAGCGATTTGCGCGCCGCGACCCGGGATCGCGGCCCCGTAGCTACTGAATGATTTTTGACACGACGCCGGCGCCGACGGTTTTGCCGCCTTCGCGCACGGCAAAGCGCAGGCCCTGGTCCATGGCAATCGGGTTGATCAGGGTCACCACCATCTTGATGTTGTCGCCCGGCATCACCATCTCGGTGCCCGC
>DASPPB010000068.1:0-10652 GCA_035625725.1 Burkholderiaceae bacterium | reverse complement strand
CATGCGTTATGCTGCTATGCAACATAGAGAAGGAGCCGCTGCATGAACGCGCAATCGATCGCGGCCGATGGCCAGATGGTCCCGGCCCAAAAAGGATCGTTGGCCCCAACGAACCTCCCCCTTGCCCTTGGCTCCCGCGTAACGAACATCGTCTGGAACGCGCAGGTGCAGGCCGCATACGCCTATGCGATTGCCGCGCGGTCGCGCGCGCAAAGTGCGTCGGCGTGTGTTGAGCGATCCTGGCCAGATACACCCTTGCGCCGCCTCGTGCTCGACATCTATCGGGCGCAGGCTCAGTCCGCCGACATGCTTGCGCACGAAGTCCTGGAAGGCGCCCGTCGCCGTTGCGGACTGGCCTTCGCGCATTGCTACTGACAGCTCCATTCGTGCCCGGTGCAGCCTGGCACGGCAAAAGCGGATAGACGCTCTATGGCCGCGCGGGCACGGCGTTTGCGCTGCCAGGGCTGAGGGGCGCCGCGCTGGCAATGGGTGCGCGCAGACCACACCGCGTCTGCCCGTACCATAGCGCCCCATGGCCACGTTGATCGAACAATTTGCGGTCCTGCTGCTTGTCGCCTCGCTCGTGGCGATCATCGCCCGACGACTGCGCTTGCCCTACGCAACCGGGCTCGTCTTGACGGGCGTCGCACTGGCGGCGCTGCCCGCCGCACCCCACGTTGCGATGACGCGCGAGCTGATCTTTACCGCCTTGCTTCCCCCCCTCATCTTCGAGGCGGCCTTGTTTTTGCCCTGGCGGCTGTTGCGCCGTGAAGGGCTACTCGTATTCGTACTGGCGACCGTGGGTCTGCTTCTGGCCGCAGCGGTCGTGACGTTCGGACTCAACGCGCTGGCAGGCTGGACGCTGCTTGCGGCGGCGGTCTTCGGCGTGTTGATCTCGGCGACCGACCCCGTGTCCGTGATTGCCGTGTTCCGGGACCTCGGCATCAAGGGACGCTTGCGTGTCCTTGTGGAAGCCGAGAGCCTGCTGAACGACGGCACTGCTGCCGCTCTCTTTGCCTTGGTCCTTGCCGCCTATCAGGGTGATCACCCGACCGTGTTGGGGTCGCTCTCCGCACTGGGCCTAATCACCGTTGGCAGCGTCTTTTGCGGCGTGCTTGTCGCCGTGCCACTCACGCTTTTGTCGGCAAGCAGCACCGACCACTTCGTCGAGGTCACTCTTACCATCGTCGCGGCCTACGGATCGTTCTTGCTGGCCGAACACCTTCACGCCTCCGGAATCCTGGCCACGCTCACCGCCGGCCTGATCGCCGCGCGGCGTGGCGACTCCGCATTGGTCAGCGCCAAAGGGCGTGAAGCCGTCGAAACCGTCTGGGGCGTGATCGCGTTTTTTGCGAATTCCTTGGTCTTCATGCTCATCGGGATGCACGAGGCCGACCAGATCTATTCCTCGATCGGCGCCGACATCGCAATTGCAATCGCCCTCGTGATGCTCGGGCGCGCTGCGACGATCTACCCACTGGCGGCCGTTTTTCGGGCTAGCCGATGGCGGATTCCGGGAGCGCAGCAGCACATACTGTTCTGGGGCGGCCTGCGCGGCGCGCTTGCGCTCGGTCTGGCGCTTGGCCTGCCGGACGATTTCCCACAGCGCGAACGCATCGTTTCGGTGGCCTTTGCAGTTGTCACGTTCTCGCTGATCGTTCAGGGCCCCACCATCGCACCGCTGCTCGCAAAGCTGGAACTGCCCCGTACCCCGGCAGCAGGCGCGGGCGCGCAACCAAAGAAAACCGGACCGTAACAAAGAGCGACGATACTTCGCCTGCGCTCTGCCCGCCTCTTGGCAGTGCCTGAGCACAAAAACCGAGGTGATAAAAATCGCCCAAGCGCTCCCATTGGCTCCGCGCAGACGACGCCTGATGATCTGGGCGGCGCTGGCGCTCGCGCCGGCAACTGTGGCGGTTGCCGCGGGCGATGACGCGTCGCAAACACAAAGCGTGGCAGAGCCGGCCCCCGAGCTCTGGAACCTGCATGGACAATTCACCAATGTGACGCAGTTCCACCCGGCCTTCACGTCTCCGTACGCGGGCGCCAACAGCCTTGACCCCGCCAACGACGCTCGCGAGACCACCGACGTAACCGCCTTCGTCGGACTGGCTCTGTGGAAGGGTGCGGCCGCCTACGCCGATCCCGAAATCGACCAAGGCTTTGGTTTGGACGACACCCTTGGGGTTGCGGGCTTTCCCAGCGGCGAAGCGTACAAAGTCGGAGCGAACAACCCGTATTTTCGCCTGCCGCGCGCGTTCGTCCGCCAGATCATCAACCTGGATGGGTCGCAGCCCCCGACCTTGCTCGAGGACGGTCCCAACCAGCTCTCCGGAACGCTGGCCTCGGACAACCTCATCCTGACAGCCGGCAAGTTCTCCGTCGTCGACATCTTCGATACGAATCGCTATGCCCACGACCCGAGGTCGGACTTCCTGAACTGGTCGATCGTCGACAGCGGTGCCTTTGACTACGCGGCCGACGCCTGGGGCTACACCTACGGGGGCGCGGCCGAGTGGACGCAATCTTGGTGGACACTGCGCGGCGGATTCTTCGCACTGTCCAAAGTGCCCAACAGCAAGGATATCGACGGACAGTTCCACCAGTTTGCCCTCATTACCGAATTTGAGGAGCGCCACCATCTTTGGGGTCAGGCGGGCGCGCTGCGGGCGCTGGCCTATGCCAACCGCGGCCGCATGGGAAGTTACGACAACGCGCTGGCGCTGGCTGCCGAGACATCGACTACGGCCAATACGGCGCTCGTGCGCCACATGGCCTGGCGGCCCGGCGTGGCGCTCAGCCTCGAGCAAAGTCTGGCATCCGATTTGGGACTGTTCGTGCGTGCCGGCGTCAACGACGGTGCGCAGGAGACTTTTGACTTTACGGACATCGATCGATCGCTCGCCGCCGGCCTGAGCCTGCGCGGAGATCGCTGGAGCCGCCCCTACGACACGGTCGGACTCGCGGCCGTCGCCAACGGTATTTCGAGCGCCGCGCGGGCGTATTTTGCTGCCGGCGGGCTCGGGGTGCTCATCGGCGACGGTCAGCTGCCCAATTACGGCTTGGAAAAAATCATTGAAACCTACTACTCGCTGAAGGTCATCGAGCATCTGACGATCTCGGCCGACTACCAATTTATCGATAACCCGGCCTACAACCGTGACCGAGGTCCGGTCTCCATCTTCGGACTTCGGATACACGCGGAGTTCTGAGCCCCGTATGCCTTCAAGCCGTTGAGGCCGCGGAGGGTGGATTTTGATCCTGCGCCTGCTCTTCCGTGCGCCGGCCGCAACAACTGCGCATGCCGGCTCGCAACTGCGCACGCTCCTCCGGCGTCATCTGCTCCCAGCGTTCGGCCAACCGCCGGCGCCAGTGCATGCCGCCGTGTCCGCGTAGCCCTCCGAAAAGGATTCGACACAGCAGCAAAAGCCCGGCGGCCTGCAGCAAACCGATCTCACGCCACCCGAAGAGCGCCGGCGCGAGCCAGTTCCAAAGACTCATGACCACGAAGCTCACGACCAAGAGCACAACCGCTCCGACCGCGAGAAATCGAATTGCCCAACGCCACCGACTCGATCTCATATCTGTCACCCGTTTGCCTCGTTGATCTGTTCATAGATGTCTTGCAGGCGTTTTCGCAGATGCAAGACCGCGTAGTGCTTGCGGGCAAGTAGCGTATTGACGCTCAGCCCGGACTCCTGCGCCATTTCGCGAAAACTCTTCCCCTCGAGCTCGTGCGCGAGAAATACTTCCCGCTGGACAGCCGGCAGTTCGTCGAGCGCAGACTCGAGTTCTTCGAGCAGCACCCGGCGCGCAAACAAGGCCTCGGGGCCGGCACCGGCAGATGGCAGCAGCTGCTCCAGGCCCAGTTCCTCGTCTTGTTCCAGCGCAGGGTCCGCTCCGGTTTGCACCGCGCTCGCCTGCATTTTGCGAAAGCGATCGATGATCCGGTTGCGAGCAACACGAAACAGCCAGGCGCCGATTTGCTCGATGGGCTGGAGCAGGCGCGTTGCCTCGATCAGTTCGTAAAAGACGTCCTGCAGTATGTCCTCTGCCTCGCCGGGATCCGCAACCCGCCGGCGAATGAAGCTGCGCAGGCGCCTGCCCTCGCGGGCGACGATTTCGGTGATGCGCTCGTCTTGGCCGCTCATTGATGCGGGAAGATTCAACGGCAGATTGGTCGCCGAACTCATGTAGGGGTAGACGATTGCGCCGTCAAAATATTGCATGGCGCCCTGCCGATTTTTGGAAGCAACTTCGAAGCCGCGCCGGCGCCCGGGCGCAGCCTTCGCGTTATCGATTCGCGCGAGGAAGCCAGACTCCCCGCTCGCGGCTATTGTTTGGGTTCGTTGCCGCGCTTCCACTTGATGCTGCAGCCAATCGACGCCGAGACGGCAGCTGTGGCCGACGAGCCGCCCAGCAGACGATCGGTTGCCGCACGCAAGTCCGCGCCCGTGGCGGGTGGACCTCCGGGGCGAGTGGCGTCGAACTGGCCGTGGTAATACAGCCGCAGCTTGCCGTCGTAGAGGTACGGATCGGGGGTACAGGCGGCTTCGTACGCGAGTGCCACCTTCTGGTCCGCGTCAACCAGGTACGGAAAGCTAAGGTGGCGCGCGACCTCGGCAATATGTTCCGGTGTCTCCTGGGGATAGGCAACAGGATCGTTCGGGTTGATCGCTACGACGCGTATTCCACGCGCAGCGTAATCCAAGGCGTACTTCTGCAGCGCATCTCGCATATGCAACACGTATGGACAATGATTGCAAATGAAGATGACCAGCGTGCCCGAGGACCCCGCAAGATCCCGTAACCGCGCTGGACGGCCCTCCCCGTCGGGCAACTCGAAATTAGGAGCCTGAGAACCGAGTTCGACCGGATTCGATTTTGCCGCCATGTATCCTCCCTTGCCCTCAAACGCGCGCTGCCGCGCTGCAGTTCCCAACGCGATTGTCCGTGCACAGTAGCATCGCGGTGTTCGTGTCGCAATGCGCGCCGCGCAGCCATGGCCGCGCGCAGGCACCAAAACGGGGACGCACCGGCAAAAAGCGTTCGTGCCGACGGCGCGCGCTTGTGCGGGCTCGCGCCGGAGAACTTTAAATTGACTTGCAGATCAGGACGTCACAATCCCACCCTTGCGGACTTTTGCGTGCGATAGTCCGCAAAGCGATCGCACCAAAGGAGATCAGGATGCGCACCTTGAGCAAGCACTCGACCGCAGTTTTGCTGGCACCGCTGCTCGCCGTCGCGCTCATCTGCGCCGTTGTGCCTGCCACGGCCGCGTCCCGGGAGGAAATCGATGCGCAGGTCCGCGAAGCGCTGCAGAGCCTCTTTCGAGACAATCCGTCGGCGCGAGAACTTGCCGACAAGGCATCCGGAATGCTGGTCTTCCCCAACATTATCAAGGCGGGGCTCGGTATCGGAGGAGAGTTCGGTGAGGGCGAGTTGCTGGTGGGCGAACATACCGTGGCCTACTACAACATCGCCTCGGCATCGATCGGATTGCAACTCGGCGCGCAAAAGGAAAGCGTTGCGATTCTTTTCATGACGGCCGATAGCCTTGCAAAGTTCCGCGAAAGCCAGAGCTGGAATGCCGGAATCGACGGCTCCATAGCCATCGCGACGCTGGGCGCCGGCAAAGAACTGGACACGGAATTCACCCGCAAACCGATCATCGGCTTCGTTTATTCCAACAGGGGTTTGATGCTGAATCTCACCCTCGAGGGATCGAAGATCACCCGAGTCGAGAAGTAGCTGCCCTACGCAGTCGCATCGCCGGAATTGGCCGGTGAAACGTGCGCTTCTTTGGCGCTGCGGCCTCCGTCTGATGCCGAAAATGGTTCCATCGGTAGCGACCTCTGGCAATGGCTTCTCATGCGAAAGCGCATCCCCGTATCGGACCTCCGCATCGACATGTACATCGAGGAATTTTGCGGGTCGTGGATGGATCACCCGTTCTGGCGCGCGAAATTTGTCGTGGACAACGAGATTGATCTGCAGAAGATCCGAAGTAGCGGTATCAGCGAAGTCTGGATCGACGCAAGCAAGGGTCTTGACGTGGAGCCCGCAGCCGGCGCGCGCAAACGGCACGAAGAAGCGGGCACGCAAATCGACGAGCGGCAAAGAAGCTGCACTCTGGACGCCTAGGGCTTAGCGGGCGAGGCCGATCGAACCGGCCCGCGCGCGCGAAGACCTCCGGCGATGTCCTTCGGCCTTGATCCACCGCAACCGCCGCGCACAGGGGCCGGGCGCAGCCTATCCGCCCGAAGTTGCGCGCACTCCTCTGCGGCCAGTCCATAGCGGCATGGTCCGGGATCGCACTCCCGGGATCGGCCACGCCGCGCGGCGGCCCCTTACTTTTTGAGCAAATCGCGGATCTCCCGCAGCAAAACTTCCTGCGGCGGGGGCGCTGCCGGAGCAGCTTCGGCCTGCTTTTTGAGCGAGTTGATGCCTTTGACGACGATGAAGATCACGGCCGCGACGATTGTAAAGTCCACCACTGTCTGGATGAACTTACCGTAGCCGATCACCACGGCAGAATTCGGTCCAGCACTGGCCTTGATCGTCAGAACAAGCCCTGAGAAGTCGACCCCACCGATCAACACGCCGATGGGCGGCATCACGACATCGGTGACCAGCGAAGTCACGATCTTCCCAAAGGCTGCACCGATGATAACGCCCACCGCCATATCGACCACGTTGCCCTTGATTGCAAATTGCTTGAATTCTTGCAGCATGCTCATATCTGGATCCCTCTCCCTTGAAGAATCGCCAACCACGAATCTTGGCAGCACGCATCATACGGCGCATGAGCGCTACGATGCGAAGCGCGCGCGATGCCTCCCGGGCGCCCGCAACCGCGACCGCAGCCAGCTCGCTAGCATGGTCGAATTGACCGATCAAGGGCAGCGCGGTAGCGTGATACCGGCGCGGTCTGCGGGGCCGGGCTGTGCGGCCGATTGATGGGTATCAAAGGGCGCGCTGACTCGCGGCGTCAAACTTGGTCCGATTGAAATGAAAGCCCGGCTGCAAGTGCCAGGGACGTACTGACGCGGTGCGCTCGCGCGCCGGGAACTCTCATCGGAGAACGAAGGATGAAGACCACCTGGGTTCTGATTGCCAACGCAAGTCAGGCGCGTTGCTACACGCGCGAAAACGCCACTTCGCCATGGACCTCCGTGGCCGAGCTCGAGGATAGCTGGGGCCGCGCCAAGGGCTCCGACCTGGCCGAAGATCGGTCCGGCTACGAGGGCGTCGGGCACAACCGTGGCGGTACGTCCTACGGTCCCCGACTCGACCCCAAGAAGAAAGAACACGAAAGCTTCGCTCGCCAGGTGGCGCAGTTCGTAAACAATGCCGTCGCGGCGCGACGTTGCGATGAAGTCGTGCTATTTGCTTCCAACCCTTTTTTGGGCGAAGTCAAGGTTCTGCTCGACGAACACACGCTGCGTGCCCTTCGCCGCAGTCTTGCCCTGGATCTGACCAGTTTCTCCGGTGCCGAACTGGGCCGTCGCATCGACGAGCACCTGTTGCCCCCGGGCTAACAGCCGGCCGCAACGAACGAAACTCGCGCCCAAGCCAAGCGCGTCGGCGGCCACGCGTCGATCGTTTTCGAAAGACAGCTCTTGACAGGCATCAAGCCGCCGGCGAACACCTCCGTTGACCGCCACCAAGGACCGGGGGAGGATCGCTCATATGGATTTGTCGGCTGTTTTTTCCGAGCAGACAGAGCGGTTCGTAGCCCAGCTTGACGCCGCCATCGGCGCGCACTTGGAGTGGATGCGCCGCGTGTTGCGCTGTGCGCTGCTGCAGGTAGATCCAGGTGCCGACATTTTGGCCTCGGATGCCTCGGCGCGGTGCCGATTCGGGCACTGGTTCACAAAAAACCGGGAGACCTTTGAGCAGATCGACGCGGCCGCAACCGCAGTTGTACTGCGCGAGCACGAAAGCATGCACGATGCGGTGCGTGCGCTGTGTTCCTCGGTGCTGCACTCGGGTCGCGCGACGCAAGCCGATTTCGAGGTCTTCGAGCGCGCGCAATCGACCCTGATTCGTTCTCTGGAGCACCTCAAGACACAGCTTCTGACGCGCAGCGCGCGCCGCGACGCGCTGACAAACCTGCCCTTACGCTACGGTCTGGAGGAGGAGTTTCTGCGCTGCCGCGCGGTCGCGCAGCGGCATGGTGCCCACCTCGTGCTGTTGTTGGCCGACGTGGACCAATTCAAAAACGTCAATGACGAATACGGTCACGCCGTGGGCGACCAAGCGCTGCGGCACCTGGCATTCATTTTCTTGCAGCATGCGCGCGCGGACGAACCCGTGTTCCGCATCGGCGGCGAAGAGTTTCTCGTGCTTTTGCAGGCGAGCAGCGTTCCGGGCGCGAACCAGGCGGCCGACCGGCTATTCCAGTCCCTGCGCGACTCGCCGCTCGTGCTCGAAAACGGCTCCGTCGTGAATCTGCGCATCAGCGCGGGTTTGGCCGCTGTCGGCGCCGCCGAGAGTCTGGCTGAGGCGATCGACCGAGCCGACCGCGCGATGTATGCAGCCAAGGCGGCGGGTCGCGATCGCTGGCTCTGGGCCGAGGTGTAAGCGCGGCGCGCCGGCGCGTGCTAGCGCACGCGCGACGCCTCAGGCGGGGCGTTGCATGCGGAACAGTTGCTCCGGACCGACATAAAAATAATCAGCCGCTCCGCCGCCACGCAACACGTGCCCGGCCATAGCCGTGTCGTACACGCCGTCTTTGAGCAAGCGGCCGTCGATATGCACGCCAACGACTTCTCCCAGAACGAGCCATGTCTTCACCCGCACGCCATCAGCGCCTTGCAGTTGGACTATCTGCGTGCACAAGCACTCGAAGGAAACCGGGCTTTGCGCCACCCGCGGCACGGCGATCACGCGCGAGGGCTCGGGCGTCAGGCCCCCCAGTTCAAACTCGCTCACCTCCGGTGGCACGCTGGCGCTCGTCCGGTTCATGGCCTCGGCCAGGGTACGCGTAACCAGGTTCCATCCGAACTCGCCGGTTTGCTCGATGTTGCGCACCGAGTCCTTGTAGCCGATGCTCGCGAATCCGATGATGGGCGGCGTGTAGTTGAAGGCATTAAAGAAGCTGTAAGGCGCCAGATTGAGGTTGCCGGCGGCGCTCCGCGACGAAATCCAGCCGATCGGTCGTGGCGCAACAATGGAATTGAACGGGTCGTGCCGCAAGCCGTGACCTTTGCAGGGTTCATAAAAAAGCCGGGCGTCGGTCACGGCGGAACACTCCATTGGGTTGACGTCCGCACCACGATAACGCAAAACGTCCTCGGGGCACCGCCGCGGTGATCGGGCCTGCTTTTCGGCGACCGGCTGAGGCAGTCGCCGCCGGCGGCAGCGACTCCGCCGCCCGCTTACATGCCCAATTTAGCGCGCAAGTACCCAAACAAATCGTTGAGGGTGCGCAATTTGCGGTAGTCGCCCTCGGGGATGTCGACATGCAGCTGCTCGTGCAGGCCGACTAAGAAATTGAGCCAGTCCATCGAGTCAAGATCCACCTGGTCGCGCAGAGGCACCGCGGGGTCGATTTCCTCGAGCGATACCTCCGGCGCGATGCCGGAGAGAATTCGGGCAATGGTGTTGCGAAGAGTCGGTTCGTCCATCGGGTTCAGCGCCTCAGCGTTGCAGTGGGTGGCACGTCGGTTCGCCTTAGAGCGACTCGGGTCGTTGCAGCAAACTGCGCACCTCGGCCAGGAACAGCGAACCCCGATGACCGTCGCTCGCACGGTGATCGGCGGCAAGCGTTGCGGTAACCACCGGCATCAATTGAAGCTCGCCGTTTTCGGCCCACGGGCGCTCGCGCACGCTGCCAAATCCCACCAAGGCGACCTGTGGCGGATAGATGATCCCGAACACTGCATCGACGCCCTGCTCTCCCAGATTGGTGAGCGTGACCGTAGGCGCCGACAACTCCGAGCTGCGCAGCGTAAATGCGCGCGCGCGCTTGACCAAGTCCCCGAGTTCCCGCATGAGCTGATCGATCACCAGCCGATCGGTGTTCAAAATGGCCGGCGCAATCAGTCCTCCCTGCCGCAGCGACACCGCCACTCCAACGTGCACTTGCGCCGAAGGTTCAAAGCGCCCCTCGCGCACAAAGCCGTTGAACTCCGGGAACCGCAGCAGCGCTCGGGCCACGGCCTTCACGTAGAGCGCGGCCATGAGCAGCCGCTCGGTGACCGGGCGCTCGGCATTGCGCTGCTCGAGCCAGCGGCTTGCCAACGCAAGAGGAATGTCAGTCGCAAGATAGTAATGGGGAATTTCGCGCTTGCTGCGCGCCATCGCAGCCGCTATGGTGCTGCGCATTTGCGCGGCGCGCTCGGCGGCCGGCACCACTGCCCCTGGGACTGGAACGACTGGCGGCGCCACACCCTTTGCCGCGCGCTCGACGTCTTCGACCACGATGGCACCCTCCGGCCCCGAGCCAACGAGCGCGTCGAGCGCAACACCCCGCCGTTCGGCCAGCTTGCGTGCTGCGGGCGAAATCCGGCGCCGCTCCGCCACCGGTGCCACAGCAGCGGCACCGACCGGCGCCACCGAAGGCGCCGGTTCGCCGGGAGCAAAGGCAGGGGCGGCCTCCGGCGCGGCGCGGCGCTGCGCCTTCCAGCGCGCGGCCTCCTCGGGCG
>DASPPB010000067.1:0-171392 GCA_035625725.1 Burkholderiaceae bacterium | reverse complement strand
TAGGCGGAAACCCGACATCGACGAACTGTCGTGAACGGCCACGACACAACTTTTGCAACTGCCTTGAAAAAGGCGGCATAGCCGAGGCTCGGAAAGAAGAATGCGGACGCTGGCGGCTTAGACGGCGAACAGATGGACGCTGTGAGATGGCGCCTAAAGGGTTGCGCGCGGGACCCGCGAGAACAGAGAGAGGGGGAGGATGCCGATGGATTTCCGGGACTATCGCCAATACGACGGCTTGGGGCTGGCGCAACTCGTGGCACGCGGCGAGGTGAGCGCGGCCGAGCTGATGGAGACCGCGCTCGCGCGGGCCGACGCGGTCGAGCCGCGGCTTCACACGTTAGTGGCGCGGATGGACGAAGCCGCCCGCGCAGCTGCGCGCCTGCCCGCCGCGGGTCCCTTCGGCGGGGTGCCGTTCCTCGTGAAGGATCTGTTCCAAGAATGCCAGGGCGAACCGAGCTGGGCCGGCAGCCGCGCGCTGCACCACAGGGCGCCCAAGGCCACGCGCGATTCTGAGATCGTGGCGCGCTGGCGCGCCGCCGGCCTTCTAGTTGCGGGCCGGACGAACCTGCCCGAATTCGGCACCAAGGGGATCACGGAGCCAGAGGCCTTCGGACCGACGCGCAACCCCTGGAATCCCGCACACAACCCCGGCGGGTCCTCGGGAGGATCGGCTGCGGCCGTCGCTGCCGGCATCGTGCCGCTTGCGGGCGCCAACGATGGCGGCGGTTCGATCCGCATCCCTGCCGCATGGTGTGGCCTGTTCGGGTTCAAGCCGGGGCGCGGCCGCACGCCGTTCGGACCGTCCTGCCCCGATGCAGTGGGCGGGCTCGCCGTAAACCATGTGCTGACGCGATCCGTGCGCGACAGTGCTGCCTTGCTCGATGCAACGCACGGGCCGGCCGCTTCGAGCCTCGTGCACCTGGCGCCGCCGGTGCGGCCCTATCTGGAAGAGGCCGCGACTGATCCAGCACCATTGCGCATCGGTTTTGCCACGGCGTCCCCGATCGGCACCGAAGTGCATTCCGAGGCCGTCGAAGCCGTATCACGGACGGCACGGCTCCTGGAGAGCCTGGGGCATCGGGTCGAGGAAGCCGCACCGGCTCTCGACGGGATGCAGGTGGCGCGTGACTTTCTGCAGATCTGGTTCGGACAGTGTGCGGTCATCGTGGACGCGGCTCGGCGCTTGGGGGCTGCGGACGCAGAGTTCGAGTTTGACACCCGGCTCATGGCGGCGCTGGGCCGCGCCCTGCGGGCGAGCGATTATGCGCAGAGCCAGCAGCGCTGCGCCGCGTGTATGCCAGTGCTGGCCGAATTCTTCGGGCGCTACGATGTGTGGCTCACGCCGGCGGTGGCCATGCCCGCGCCGCGCATCGGAGAGATCGTCACGCCCGCGCACGAGCGCGCCGCCACGCGTCTCATGCTTGCACTCGGACTGGGCCGTGCGCTGCTCGAGTCTTCCCTCGTGCGCAAGCTCGTTTCGGACAACCTGCGCTGGGTACCCTTCACGCAGCTCGCCAACCTGACCGGGCTGCCAGCCATGTCGGTGCCCCTCCACTGGGCGCGCGAGGGGCTGCCCATCGGCGCCCAGTTCACTGCCGCCATCGGCGGTGAAGGCGTGCTGTTCCGGCTCGCCGGGCAACTTGAGCGGGCCCAGCCCTGGTTCAACCGTCTGCCGCCGGAGGCGTGAGTCGGCGCGCCCCGAAGCCGTAGCGCTTGGTGACCGGTTCCTGGTGATCAGGGTGTTCCCTTTTGGTGGCCTTCGGGGTCGGCTTGGGGTCGATTGTTCGCGTCCGCGTAGTCGGCGTTGCGGTAGATGTCGTCTTCGCGGCGGGCTACCATTGCGAACAACCGGCCACTTTGAGACGATCGCTAAAGAAACTTGGTCGACACAAAGCCGCCATTTGTCGATCTAGGCTGACGTGATGTAGTTGTCCCAGTGCGCGCCCCAGCCGCTCGCCATGAACGCATCTAACTTGCACCGCAATTGGGGGCTTCAGTTTATCAAGTTATCTGCTAGCGCGGCCGGCACACTTATTTCCGCTGTGTTTTGCGCTTTTAATCCGACTCTCGCGCAAGGCGCCGGGCCAGGTGCCATCCAATCCCTGGCATCCGGCAAATGTCTCGACCTCGAAGGCGGCGCAAAGGTCGATGGCCCCGTCGTCATTCAGTACGACTGTCATTCAGGTGCCAACCAGCAGTGGTCGCTCGAATCCGCTGGCGGAGCTGGCTACCGGATCGTGAGCCGGCTGAGCGGCAAGTGCGTCGGCATTGACCGCAGCGCGGGTTCTGGAATCACGGCACCAGTCTTGCAGTCGGCATGCGGCGACAGCGCCACCGAGCAATTGTGGTCCCTGGAAAGCAAGCGCGGCGGCTATGTCATCAGGTCAATCATCAGTGGGCGTTGCCTAGACGTCCCCGGCGGCTCGTCGGTCAATGGTGCCAGGCTAGTTGCCTGGAAGTGCGTGGGCGGAGAAAACCAGGTGTGGCGCGTTACGCCGTGAGCGAGAGATTTGGCCGCCTTCCGATTTTGTCTGGTTCGGATCCAGGGCGTGTGAAAAGTCGCGATTGGCTTGCCGGAAAGCTGACCTTCCCGGATGTCTCTTCAGGGTCGGGGCCGTCAAAACGTGATTACTTTGCGCGTGCGGCTGGGACGTCCGCAATAGATCCTGCTTCAGACCTCCGGCCTGCAGCCGCGAAGCTCGGCACTTTGAACCTCTCAGGGCAGCGCGCAGTCCATTCTCGAAAAACGGCTCCGGTTCGGAGCCAAGAAAAACTCGCACCGCACTTTTGCGCGTTGAGCCGTCGCGAGAATTGACCGCAGAGAGCGCACAAAACTTGCTTCGCTGAGCCGAGCCCACTTCGCGAAGGCCCGAAAAACGCGGGGCTTCACGGGACGTTTCTCCTTCTGGCTCAACTCGCCAGACTCGGTGGCGGAGACGGACTCTGTCAAGACCCGCATGGATACTCGCCCTCCGGGCAGTTCTGGGTCCGTTCCCCCAGTCGTTCCTCCACGCAGTGCACCTCGATCCGCTGCGCCGCCGACACACCGCACCCCGTGGCCGTAGCCATTGCGAGAATGCACTTGGTCGGTGCATTTAGTGCCGTAACCGTGCACTTGAATTTCTTGGGTAACTGAGAACGGCTCCCTGCATTAGCTGCCTCATTGCCACCTCGTTGGACTGCTGATGATCTGAATCAACACGGCACCCCCCAGCACGCGTAGGTTGGATTTGTCCTCGGTGCGGTCGGTTTGAGAAACCGATTGTTGATGTGTAACTGTCCGAATAGGGGGAGACCGTGATTACGTTCACCAGAACTTTGACCAGTACGGCCGACAAGTTCCCTGCCGCTATGGCATTCGCTCACGAAATTGCGGGCTATTTAAAGAGTAAAGTAGGCGTCGATGTGAAGGTCCAAGTCGCGCCTTGTGGAGGTAATCCGTGGCGCGTTCGCTGGGTCGCGCAATATGAGAACTTGGCAGCCTATGAGCAAATTGGGCAAAAGCTAATGAGCGACCATAAGTACATGGAACTCGCCGGAAAGGGGACGAGCCAGGGGCTTTTTATTGCTGGCACGACCTTTGACGAAGTTTGGCTTGATGCCTAAGGCAATTCAAGCTTCACTGTAAGTCAATGAGGAAGGCCTCCGCTTCGACGGAGGTTTTTCTTTTTGTGTAATGCCGCTTACGACCTTGCTCCGTGCGTGGTCTACGTCGGGCACAATCCGGTCAATATGGTTACCCTCCAATCCTTCACCCCGCATCGCATCAATTCCGCAGCGCGGTCACGTGGCTGCTACACCTGCACGCACTTCCATGGCATCTTCTACGCCGAGCACCTGCTGTGCGAGCGCAACAGTGGGCGCCAGGTGATCGGTACGCCGAGCGCGGGGTGCGCGTTCTCGATGCGGGCGACGGGCGCAGACGATACTTAGCGCCAGCAGTGGCAAGTCGATCTCTGGTCTTGAGGGGAAGCAATGGACGATCAAGCCAGCTACGAACGCGCGAAAAAACGCGTACAAGCAATTCGGGGTTTCTACATTCACGCCACGGTCTACGCGCTTGTAAACACGTTCTTGGCCGTCCTGAATATCGCTACGTCGCCAACTGCGTTCTGGGCAATATGGCCAATTCTAGGCTGGGGTCTGGGGTTGGCTATGCATGGCATCGCGGTGTTCGGCTTTTCGGGACTCTGGGGAAAGGAGTGGGAAGAGCGCAAGATCAAGGAACTGATGGAAAGGAATCGCCCCCAATAGCTGGCGTCCCGATTGGCTGCGCGTTCTGGGAGCGTGAGGCGGGGAGCGATGACTCGTAAGCCTCTGGGTGACTCTGAATCGCCCATCGGGTATCGTTTCCACCGTTCCACCGGTTAGAGAGATTTAAGTGTTGGCAAAGTGGTTCGTTGTCGCCCCCTTCGTACTGCTCTGCAGCGTGGCCTGCTCCGAATCCGAGGAGGAAAGGCTGCAGCACTATGCGGAACAAGCACGACTCGGGCAGCTTGCTGCCGAAGACTTGGATTTGATGCAGCAGATTCGCGAGAGCCTTAGCCGCCACTGGCTTATCGAGCGGCCAGCCGAGCTTATACCTATACCACCGTGGCCACCCGTCGCCGAAGTTGAGGCCGCCCGCCGGGAGGAGCTTGACTTAGTCCAGACGCTGATCGATCACATTGACAAGCACATCGGCCTATTGCAGCAGGCGCGCCATCACCTGCACGACGATCAAGAGCTGGACTTCAACGAGGGGCGGGTGCGCCAGTTGGAGCAGACCCGCTACGATTTAATACGGGAAATCGACCAAATCCATGACGCCAAACTCGGCTCCTTGGAACAGATCGAGTCGATTCTCAAACGTCTGGATGCTAGAAACATATAGTGGCCGACGCCAGTATTCGGCTAGCTGATCTCGCCCAAGGGGTTTCCTTCGGCGTAACCGATACCGGATAGCAATCGCCTATTTCGCACTAGCGACGGGTTTCTAGGAACGGCTGCGCGTTCTGGCAAAGGGAGCCGGGGAGCGATGATTGATCGGGAAGGATTCTGAACCCGATAGCCGCGATTGATTAATGAACCGCAAATCCAAGAAGGAATGATGATGCTGCTGATACGGCGGGATAGGTGGGATGCAGTGCTACTTACGGCTGTCTTATGCCTAGGCGGTTTTTACTTCTACCATGCTGACGCAGTTGAACGATTACAAGAGAAGAACGTTGCCTTGGCATCAGCGGTAAGTACGTTAAGTCAATGCGCTTATGCCAACGAGATGCGGCGTCAGCACTATCCGACTTTGAAGGAACTGCCGCCAATCTTCTTCGGTGTATCGACCCAAACCTGCACGGGACAGTGGTGGTGGACTGTACGGGACGCCGCGCATGGGGTGCGCGTTTTGGAAGCGAGAGGCGGGGGCTGATGATGATTGAACGCGATGCCATGACCGGCGTGCGGCATGAGGCCGTTGTGCGTATCTTGCGAGAGCAACTGTCGCGGATTCCCGATGCAAAGTACGTGCGCGTAACGCGCGACGCCTACGGCGGCGTTAAGGCAGAGGCGATTAAGGAACCGGCAGAAGGCCTCGACGACGCCGCGCGGGAGCACGGCTTGAAGATCAACGAGGAGCGGGAGTTCCGCTAGATCGAGAGCTACAACTCAGGGGACGACTCGTTGTCGTATCTGCTGGAGAGGTTGTGATGGTCAAACGCAACTTCATCGTGCTCGTCGCACTGCTCGCCGCGGCACCGGCGCTCGCGCCCCATCCGCGCCAACCGACACTACAGACGACGACGGTCAACCTCTCAGAAGCCGCACGTAGGTTGAAGTTTGAACAACCAGAGCGCGATGCGATCGCCGCTATCAGTTGGGCCCCCGACAGCATTGAGGAGACCACCTGCGGCCAAGGTGACGGGAGCCGTCTGGGCTGGCACTGCCGCATCTTGCGCTACAACAGCGCACCCAACGGCAAGCAACAAACGCTACAGATCTTTGAGCACGAGGCCGACGGTGAGTGGCGCGTGCTCAATTGGATCGCGTTCTAGGCACACATCTTCGGCCGACGTCACCGCCCCGCCGCCCCGCCATATATCAGCACGAGCACGACGATCACCAGCAGCAGCGCCCAGAACCACCAGTGGTGATGCGGCCCGCGCGGCTGCGGCGGCTCCTCTTGCGGGTGCGGTTCCGGTTGCTGGTGTGTCGGCGTGGTCGATGTATACGATAGTCCGCTACCCGGCAGCCCGACCGTCGTGCGCACTCTGCCACGGCCCAACGTCAGCCAAGCGCCGCGTGTGCCGACGGACGTCGAGACGCCGCCCCTGCTCAAGTTGATGCGAAGGCCCGGAAAAATGCGAATGCGGCGTTGGAAGCGGAAACCCATGCCGCACATGCTGCACGCAGTTGCCGTGCCGGTCAACGACCGACATAATCATCTCGCGCATAGGACCACTTGCGGTTGACTCGCATTTTCGGTGCCAAAGGGCGGACCTTCTTGCACGCCGCAGACGGCCAGAACCGGTCGTACGCATCTATCTGCTGAATTTCCGGTGAGCAGACATTCGAGTCGGCTGAAGGTCTCGATAGCGACAATGCAAGCTAGCGCGGGAAAAAGCTAGGTTGTCGACTCGACAATCTTCCAATACGAGTCCTTCCGGATGATCTTGCCGTCGCGGAATTCAAGAAGGTCGCAGCCGCGAACCTTGGTCTTTTTACCGTTCTTGTTCGTGCCCGTCAGCGTCCACTGCGACACACCTCCCGCCGGAGCCGCTGCGGCAACAGGGCTTTCGAGTGACTGCTAAAGCAAGTCGATGCTGATCGCTCAGCGACGCCGACCGGCCTGCAGGCACCAAGTTGCATTAGGCGGTACTTTATGGTTGTCGCCCGGCGGCATAATCTATTGGTTGCAGAGTCAACATTGGATTTACACGACAGTTGGGTAACCAAAGTACAGTTGGCCGTCATCGAGGGGCTCCGTAGTGATTGAGGCGTCTTTCCGCGGCGGCGCGGAAGTGGGCTGGGGAAGCAGATGGCCCTTTGCTAGACTCGTCGCTAACGGGAATACTCTTACGCTTTCGAGCCTGATTCTCGGCACATACACGTTCGCGCCTTCGGAGGTGGTCGCGCTTGAGCCATACGGCTCGATTTCTACCCTGTACAGCGCGATTCGGATCAATCACAACCGGAAGGACTATCCGGAGAAGATCATCTTCTGGTGCATATGGGGCCGCAGAAGGGCGATACTTGAAGATATTGGCAGCACAGGGTTCCGTCCCTCCGGTGAACCGATGGAACAGCCCTGGGAGTCTCCGCTTCGCTGGAGCGTTGTACTCGTTGCCGTAGGCCTATGGATCGGCCTCTTCCTCGGTGATGCTTCCGGCTGGCTCCGGCTCCGTGGGTTCTTTTCCTTTCTCGCGCTGTTATTAGTCTTCTGCGCTGCGACCGCAACTCGAAGTTCGGCGTCCTTTCAACGCCTTGTCCTACGTGAAGGCCACGAACCTACCGAGATAGAGTCTCTCTTGATTCTTCTTCAGATCATATCTGCGATTCTCCTGGTTCCGCTTGGGTTTGCACAGTTCCGGCAATGGTGATGCCGGCTAACAATTGGAGGGGACCTTGATGTGCTGGCGCATTGGCGCCTCGGGCGCCGAGAGATTGTGCGCCCTCAGCGCCGTGGGGCGTGCTCGCCCGGTCCCTCAAAGTCACGGCTCGGTCGCAGTACGCATGGCTACTCGCGAGTTTCAGCTGCGACGCACAGCGGGCGTCATCATTTCCCGAAACCTATACCGATGCGCAATGGATCGCCGTTCTGCCAAAGCTCGCGGCTTCGAATCACAACACGCGTAGCGGCTGGGGACTTCGGCGCGTTCTAGGAGTTGGAGGGCACACTAAGTCGCTTGGCGACGCTCTCGCGACCCTCCGGTGTGCGCACCAAAGGGCAGCTTTGGGTCGTAATACGACGCGCACAACGACTTAACGACTAAGCCGATATCTGATAACGGGTGTTGCGCCCCGGCAGCCCGCCCGCTATGCTCCTGCGCCGCACCTTGGTAAAGCCACATCCCAACAACAAAAAGGGGCCGCACATGAAGTGTTCAAATACGCACCTCGGTCTGTGTCTTTCGGCTCTCTTGTGCGGATGCTCGACTCCGTATTCGCCACCACAGTTCGATGGCAAAGGAACCTTTCCCGGCTTGGAGCCGTTAGCGGCCCAAGCGGCAGCCGCGCCGGGCAATTCGACACTGGACGTCTTGATTGTCCACGGCATGTGTTCGAACGACTATTCAACAATCAATGCCCAACTGAACTACATGCGCGCCATTTTCGGTCTGCCGAAACTCTCAAACGTCAATCGCCTGGAGCCCATCCCCGACTCAAAAATCCAATTTGCACAGGATCGCATCCCCCTCTCCAAAGGTGCACTTCGGGTTACAGCACTCCTGTGGACGCCTCTGACAACAGAGATGAAAAAGGGGGTGTGTTACGACGAGACGACGAAGACAGCGACCGCGGACATGTGCACGGGTTCGCCGGACAACGGATTGGTTCGAGCGTCCATCAATGCCGACATCAAGAGCTCGATACTTGACGATTGCCTCTCCGACGTCGTGGCATATTTGGGCAATCGCGAGCAAATGATCGAGGAAATGCAGCGCGCAATCATTTTCATTACCGCCAATTCTGAGGTGAGCGCTGCGCGATTTATGGCAACCCCGAAAGGCCTCACGGCAAAGGCGCTCGAGAATCATGCGCCGCTCGCTCTTATTTCGGAGAGCCTCGGCAGCAAATACGTCACCGACGCGCTCGACGCTATGCAGCACCATGCAAATCCGAGCCTCGCGCGCAACAGCGATCTCTTACCCGACGATCTGGCAAAGTTGGGTGACCAGATCGCCGAGCGGACCTCGGTGATCTACATGGCGGCGAACCAGTTGCCGCTTCTAGCGATGGCCGACAAGCCAGCGACGTACGCGGTGGGTGTGCGCAGCAAGGAATTCCGCTTCCGACGCAACAGCTTCGAGGCGATCACGAGCCATCCGTTGGCCTCCCAAAGTCCAGTGGTAGAGCGCGCTATTGTCGCGTTTACAGATCCCAGCGATTTGCTGTCGTATACCCTCATCCCTTGGGGTGGCGCGCGCGACGACAAGAACATTACCGACGCCAAGGTTTCAAACGACAGCATCGTGCACCTTCTGTACCTGGGTGTGGAGAATCCGTGGACCGCGCACACGACGTATCTTGCCAATCCCGACGTCCAACCCCTGATTCGCTGTGGGCGCCCCTCTGCCTGCGCTTCGGGTCACTAGTAGGGACGCACAGAACTCGCTCCGTCGCCATCGGCTGGGTATCGGAAGCGGTGTCGTCGTCCTGCGTGGTTGGGCGCTGTTCATTGGCCTTGGAAAGGCCGGAGTTATTTGATTGATGCCGAGAAGCGGACGTCCGGTATCGTCGGCTTGGGGTCGGATTTACCGAAAGACGTCCTCTTTAGGCGGCGAGCGTCCATGGCGGTGATGCGACGGATTGCGGAAATATTGAGAACCACCTACGCATGCCCACGCCACAGGGCCATTAGCGAGAGTCGATGCTGCGTCACGTTCGGTCCGCTGTGCCATTGACGCTTTGCATCCTGCTGCTCCAGCGACAGTGAGTATGCGTCTCACAGATACCTGCAGTGCAGCTCCTGCGTCCCGTCTCGTCGGTTAACTGAGAACGGCTTCCTGCGCTAGCTCACTCACTGCTGCCTCGTTAGTCTCCTGATGATCTGGGTCAACACCCCACCGTCCTCCAGGCGTAGCTTGAATCTTGCCTCTCGATGCTTTCGGATCGAGAGACCGATTGACGCCGTGTAACGTCGGAATGGGGGAGGTTACGATTACTAGAACTTCAACTACTACGTCCGATAAGTTCTCTGCGGTTATGGCATATGCTCGCGAGATGTCACCGTAGGTTAGCCTAGGAAGGTGTCCGCTTCGGCGGAGGCGTTCCTTTTGCAGCATCAGGAGGCACGAAAAGAATCTTCGGTTGCAAAAAGCCTTTGTCAAATTCGAGGAAAGATCATGAACTTCAGAAAGCAGAGCATGATCCGTTGCCTGTGGGTGGCGTCATCCGTCGCGATATGCACAGGTGCGTACGGGCAAACGGAGGGCACCTACACAATGAATTGTCAGAGAGCTGGAGTTGCTGCGTTGGAACCCTTAGGCGATCGGCCGGGGCATGCCATTCGAACTTCCGAATACACATGCCTCAACGTTGGCGGCCCATTCGATGGAGCTGTTACTACCGGAAGGAGTGTCATAGAGTTAGACAACGACAATGCCGTGATGCTAGTCAGCACGGGTATTGATCGCAAGGCTGGAGCGGTTGGCGTGTGGCTCGACGATTTGGGACAGAAAGTCAACGTCCTAAAGGATGCTGACGGAAAGGTTACCGGCTTGATGGGCTCGGGGCGAGGCCGGTACTTGATGGGGGGCGGCACCGCGGCCGCCGTCACTGGCAAGACCTACGTCTTTAGCTGGAAGACGACTAGCATCAATCAGTTCGTGATTAGCTGGAAGTGGGAGTAGGCGGGCGCACGTTTCGCTGAAGACGGTGGCGAGGGAATCTCGGTCACGGGTGGATGTTCCTTCGCCAGGCGGGATTCGCCTTTTCCCGACTCATTGTGATTCCGCCGCGTGTGACTTCGCTGGGTTGGCTTCGGGGTCTTCTTTAGTTCTCGCGAACGGCGCTCTGAGGCATCGCGGATATCTGCCGACCATTCAGTTTGTGGGAAAACTCCGTTTCGCGGTAGAGGTCGGCTATCGTAGAGTTCTTGCGTCTGCTTTGCGGAGACCAATTTGTCCCCTTGGGGTCGGGACCGTCAAAACATGACTGCTTTGTGCGTGATGCTAGGACGTCCGCAATAGATCCTGCTTCAGACCTCTAGCCTGCAGCCGCGAAGCTCAGCACTTTGAACCTCTCAGGCAGCACGCAGTCCGTTCTCGAAAAACGGCTCAAGATTCCTGCGCGGAAAAACTCGCACCGCGTTTTCGCGTTGAGCCGTCGCGAGAAGTAATCGCAAAAAACACGCAAAACTCGGATCGCTGAGCTAAGCCTAGTTCGCGAAGGCCCGCAAAACGCGGGGCTTCACGGGGCGGTTTCCCTTTTGGCTCAACTAGTTAGACTCGGTGGCGGAGACGGACGGATTCGAACCGTCGATGCACGTTTTAGCGCGCATGCTCCCTTAGCAGGGGAGTGCCTTCGACCACTCGGCCACGTCTCCGGAATTCCAATCGCAGATGCGCGTTGCACACCACCGCGTGAGGCACAAAAATCGCAACAGGCCGTAGTGCCAGCGGCAGTCTAGAGATGCAGCGGCCCGCGGTCAACGCAGCCACCCGGCGACGTCAATACAAGACCGGCCCGACCAGCGTTTTCCTTCACTTGCCAGTCGGTTGCTCCAGACCAAAGGCTTTGTGCAGCGCGCGCACCGCAAGCTCCATGTACTTGTCTTCGACAATACAAGAGATCTTGATCTCGCTCGTCGATATCATCTGTATGTTGATGCCCTCCTCCGCCAAGGTCCGGAACATTGTGCTCGCGATACCGACGTGCGAGCGCATACCGATTCCTACTACCGAAACTTTGCAAATCTTCGGGTCACCGATCACGGAGCGAGCGCCGACATGCGCCTTGACCTTCTGATTGAGCACGTCCATGGCCCTTGCGTACTCGTTTCGATGCACGGTGAACGACAGGTCGGTCATCCCATCGACTCCCGTGTTCTGGATGATCATGTCGACGTCGATGTTCGCTTCGGCGATCGGGCCCAGAATCTGGAAGGCGATGCCCGGCCGATCCGGCACGCTTGCCAGTGTTATCTTGGCCTCGTCGCGCGTGAAAGCGATCCCAGAAATGGTGGCCTCTTCCATACGAGTGTCTTCCTCAAAAGTGATCAGCGTTCCCGACACCGCTTCTTCTTCAAGAGGCAAATCCGGATCGGTCAAACTCGAGAGCACGCGTAGCCGAACGCGGTACTTGCCAGCGAATTCAACGGAGCGGATCTGGAGCACCTTCGAGCCCAAGCTGGCCATTTCCAGCATTTCTTCGAAAGTAACCGTGCGCAGGCGTCGTGCCTCGGGGACAATGCGGGGGTCAGTCGTGTACACGCCATCTACGTCCGTGTAGATCAGGCATTCGTCGGCCTGCAACGCAGCCGCCAGTGCAACCGCCGAGGTGTCCGAGCCGCCGCGTCCCAGCGTTGTGATATTGCCGTTTTCGTCAACCCCTTGGAACCCTGCAACGACGATCACTTGGCCACGGTCGAGCTCCGCATGCAGCCGGTCGGCATCAATCGAGCGAATCCGCGCCTTGGTAAAGGAATTGTCGGTGAGCACAGGCACCTGCCCGCCCGTATAGCTCCTCGCTTGCACACCAATGGCCTTCAGAGCCATTGACAGCAAACCAATCGTCACCTGCTCACCGGTAGCGGCCACGACGTCGAGCTCGCGCGGATCTGGGTCCGGTTGAATCTGTTTGGCCAGATCGATGAGCCGGTTCGTCTCGCCGCTCATCGCCGACACGACGACCGCGACCCTGTGTCCCGCGCGATGCCACTTGGCAACCCGGCGCGCGACGTTTCGAATGCGCTCGGCGCTGCCGACGGAAGTGCCGCCGTATTTGTGAACGATCAAGGACATAGCAGCCGGTCGCCGGGCTTCTTCGATAGTGTCAAACCGCGCATTATAGGGCGGCCCGCGCGGGCTCATCCGCCAAGAAGGTAGCCTCGCCCCGCCATTCAACGCGAACGCGTTCACCTCCGCGATCGACGAGACGAGCGTCGGGCCCAAGTCGGGCCACGTAAATCAGCCGGTCATCGCGCCAGAGTAGCGGCAGGGAGCTGCGTTCGAACTCGGGCACGCCAGCCTCCTGGAACAACTGCTTGAGCCTTTTTGACGGGCGCAGGGCGTGCGGTTTGAAGCGCTCGCCACCGGTGCGGCCTCGCACCTCCAAGGGGCGCGCGCGCAGCCACGCGGCATCAAAGCCGGTTTCGTCGGGCAAAAACCGCAGCACGCCGCCCCAGCTCGCGACCGGCAGTTCCTCCTCCCCTTGCCATCGCAACTGCTCGTGCGTCCGCTCAACGGTGTGCGGAAGTCGCAGGCAGAGCAGACCGCGATGACGGCGCACCTCGTAGGCGCCCACTCGAATGAGCATGCGACTATCACCGCGGCCGCCCAGTGCTTGCGTTAACACATCGCGCAGCCGCGCGCGGGACGGTGACTCGATATTTGCTTGCGCCAGCCACGCGCGTAACACCAAGGGTCTGCGGTTTGGCTCCAGTGCTGCCAGTCGGTCGATGCGCAGCATGCCTTGCGGCGCATCGCGCGTACAAGACGCGAGCGCCTCCTGCGCCAAATCCTGGAGTACTTCAGCCGCCTCGCCAATGAGCTCGATCGAGCGGGCAGCGGAACGGCGAAAACCGCTGCGGATCCTCGCCAACTGCGGCATGACGTGGGCGCGAATCGCATTGCGCGCAAAGCGCGGGTCCAGATTGCTTGGGTCGCTGACACTCACAATCGCGTGGCGCGCTACGTAATCTTCGATTTCCCGGCGAGAAATTTCCAGAAAGGGTCGCAGCAGACGCACCTTCGTCCGCGCCAGATCCCGCTGCTCCGCAATGCCCGCAAGCCCGATCAACCCCGCACCCCGCAGCCACTGCAGCAAAAACGTCTCAATGCGATCGTCCGCGTTGTGCCCCGTAAGCACCGCAATTGCGCCTTCATCCCGCGCCGATTGCGCGAGCGCGGCGTAGCGCGCCTCGCGCGCGCCGGCCTCGGTTCCTCGATCGGTCGCCACATGAACGCGCGCTACCGTCAGTTCGACGCCGCGCAGGCGACACTGCCGCTCGCAGTGCCCGACCCATTCGTCGGCTTCCGGCTGCAGTCCGTGATGCACGTGCACGGCGCGCAGCGCACCAAAGCCCGCGATGCCACGATCACGCAGCCGGCAAGCCAGATCGAGCAACGCGCTCGAGTCCGGCCCGCCGCTAAATGCGATCACCAGGGGCGGCCCGGCGCTGGAGCCGCGGCGCGCGGCCGGGATCAGTTTTTTGCCCTCGCCAGGCTTGCCGCCGCCTGAGGGCGGAGCCGATTCCGTCGTGCCACCGAGAACCTCGGCGACGACCCGCTGCAATGCCGATAGCAAAACGCGATCGGCCGGGTCAGGCTTCGGCGGACGTTTCCTTGAACTTGCCATAGCCCATCAGGCGCGTATGGCGTGCCGCCAATAGGTCCTTGGTCTTTATGCCTTGAAACTGTCGTAAGGCATCGCCCAGCGCGCGCTTGAGCAGCGCCGCCATTTGCGACGGGTCGCGATGGGCCCCGCCCACCGGCTCGGCAACAATGCGGTCGACCAGGCCTAATGCTTTGAGGCGATTGGCGGTCAACCCCAGGGCCTCGGCCGCCTCGGGAGCGCGCTCAGCGCTTTTCCAGAGGATCGAAGCGCATCCCTCGGGAGAAATCACCGAGTACGTGGCGTACTGCAGCATCAGCACCATATCGGCGACGCCAATCGCAAGCGCGCCGCCGGATCCGCCTTCCCCAATGATCGTCGCGATGATGGGAACCTGAAGCTGCGACATCGCATACAGGTTGTGGCCAATGGCCTCGGACTGGCCTCGCTCTTCCGCGTCGATGCCCGGATAGGCGCCCGGCGTGTCGATGAAGGTAAACAGCGGCAGTCGAAATTTCTCCGCCAGTTTCATCAGACGCAGAGCCTTGCGATAACCCTCGGGCTTAGGCATGCCAAAGTTGCGCAGGGCGCGCTCCTTGGTATCTCGCCCCTTCTGGTGGCCGAGGACCATGACGGCTTGCCCATTTAGGCGGGCCAGACCCCCGATGACCGAAAGGTCGTCGGCAAAGCACCGGTCTCCGTGCAATTCGTGAAAGTCGGTGAAGATTTCGTTGACGTAGTCCTGCGTGTAAGGGCGCTGCGGGTGGCGCGCAATTTGCGACACCTGCCAGGGCGTGAGCTTGGCGTAGATTTCCTTGAGGAGCGCCTGGCTCTTCGTCTGAAGGCGAGCGATCTCCTCGGAAATGTCCACCGCCGAGTCGTCCTGCACGAAACGCAGCTCTTCAATCTTCGCTTCCAGATCGAAGATGGGTTGCTCGAAATCCAGAAAGCTGGTCTTGGCCGTTGCCATAGATGATCCCGTCGTCAATATTCCACTGGTACCGGATCGAGACTGCGCCACAAGAACCATGTCGCAACACTACGATATGGCGCCCAGCGCGCACCCAACTGTTTCACCTTTAGCCGTCCGGCACCACGCAACAACGCCGGCACTGCTTCACCGTCAAAATAGTGCCGGCTAACGGCTTTGAGCAAACCCAAATCATCCAGCGGCAAAACATCCGGGCGCAGCAGATTAAAGATCAAAAACATCTCGGCTGTCCAGCGCCCGATGCCGCGGATGCCCGTCAAGCGCTCAATCACGACTTCATCGGATTCGAATGCAAGTCGAGCCAGGTCGATTCGACCTTCGGCAAATTGGCGTGCCAGGTCGCGCAAGTACTCGACCTTGCGCTCCGAGAGGCCGCAGGCGCGCAGCGTCGACGCGCGTCGTTGCAGCACGGCTTCGGGCGTCATCTCGGGGCAGCGATCTGCCACTCGCGTCCAAACGGAAGCGGCGGCCTTCACGGAGATCTGTTGGCCGACAATGGAGCGCGCCAGCGTCGAGAACCCGTCGCCGCGCGAGATCAGGCGCGCCCGCGGATGGCGCGCGATGATCGACGCGAGCGTCGGATCGACCGCCTGTAATCTTCGTTTGGCCTTGGGCCAGAACACCGGTTCGACCGCAGCGGGCCTGCAAGCGGAGGCCAAGCGTGTCGCACTCTTCACTTGCGCCGCCACGTCGTGCCGCCGGGACCGTCCTCGAGCAAGATGCCCTCCTCGGCGAGCAATGCGCGAATGCGGTCGGCTTCAGCAAAATTCCGCGCCTGCTTGGCCGTCGTGCGCCGTGCCACGAGTTGCTCGACGCGCTCGGCCACCGCAAGCGTGGAACGGGCTGGGTCGGCCTGCAGAAAGGCCTCGGGTTCTTGCTGCAGCAAGCCAAGAACGCCGCCCAGCGCGCGCAACTGCGCCGCGGCCGCACCCGATTTGCTGCGGTTTACTTCCCCCGCAAGATCGAAGAGTTCGGCGACGGCTGCTGCCGTATTGAAGTCTTCGTCCATTGCGGCGGCAAACCGGAGGGCATTGACTCCATTCCAGTCGACGGCGACCGGCCCGCGGTCAAAGCCGCGCAGTGCCGTGTACAGACGGACCAGGCCCGAGCGCGCGTCGGCCAAGAGGTCCTCGGTGAAGGACATCTGGCCGCGATAGTGCGAGCGCACGAGAAAAAATCGCAGCACTTCGGCCTGATATCGCTGCAAGGCGTCGCGAATGGTCAAAACGTTTCCCAGGGACTTGGACATCTTGTCCTCGCCCATGCGCAGTGCACCACAGTGCATCCAGATGTTGGCCAAAGGGACCCCGTAGGCGCCTTCGCTTTGCGCGATTTCGTTCTCATGGTGCGGGAAAACCAGGTCAGGGCCACCCCCATGAATGTCGATCGTGCGCCCCAGAGTCGCCGCAGCCATCGCCGAGCACTCAATATGCCATCCGGGTCGTCCGGGACCCCACGCCGAAGGCCACTGCGGCTCATCGGGTTTGGCGTGTTTCCACAAGACGAAGTCCAAGGGATCGCGCTTTGCCTGTCGCACCTCGATGCGCTCGCCCGCGCGAAGTTCATCGAGGGATTTGCCCGACAGTTTGCCGTAGCCGGGAAACTTGCGCACGGCAAAATCCACGTCCCCATCGTCGGCCAGGTACGCCAGGCCGCGGCGCTCCAGCACGCCTATGAGATCGAGCATCTGCGCAATGTATTGGGTCGCACGCGGCTCGATGTCCGGACGCTCAATGCCAAGGGCGTCCAGGTCCTCGTGCATGGCCCGAATATTGCGCTCGGTAAGGGCGGAGATCTCTTCGCCGGTCTCAAGCGCGCGCCGAATGATCTTGTCATCGACGTCCGTGATGTTGCGGACGTAGGTCACGCGCAAACCGCGTGTTCTCAGCCAACGCTGCACCACGTCGAAGGCCAGCATGAGACGGGCGTGCCCCAGGTGGCAGAGGTCGTACGTGGTCATCCCGCAAACGTACATGCGTACGTGCCCGGACTCCACCGGGGTCAGTTCCTGGATCTGGCGCGTCAGGGTGTTGTAGAGGCGAACCGCCATAACGAGCGCGGCCCCACCTGAGCCCGTCGCACGTCGGTGCTAGTGCCGTCGACAGAGCCGGACCGCGTGCGTTGTTAGAATAATCAATTCATTATAACAGTGCCCGGTCCCGATCTTGCCCGCCTTTCGCTCTGTGGCACCTCCGCTGGTGGCCCTCGCCCTGCTCGCTTGGACGGCACCACTCGGTGCATCGGCGGCTGACCTTCCGTCGTCGGCGACCAATCAGGAGCCAGCGACCGCACCGGCGCCGACCCCCCCGCCGGCGGAGGCCTCGACGCCGGCTCCGCAGGCCGCGCCGACGGCGCCTTCCGCGGAGGAGCAGGCGCCTGCAGCCGCGCCAGCGGCGGCTCCCACGCCAACCGCCGCACCGGCACCGGCGGCAACTCCCGGGGCGACAACGGGGCAGGCGTCCCCGTTGGCGCCCGCCGCGGGTCCCGCCTCGCCTCCGGCGCAAGCACCCGTATCGACCGAAATCCCCGCTTTGGCTTCGCCGCCAGCGCCGGCGACAACTCCAGCCTCGACGACCGAGCAAGGCGCGCCGGCTGCCGCGCCAGCGCCGCCCGCCTCCACCGTGACGTCGCCACCGGCGTCGGGCGCACCGGCAGCGCAGGCTCCTGCCAACGCCTCGGCGCCTGCCGCGCAGCCGGCGACAGGCGCCCCACCGGCAGCCGCCTCGCCGGCGCAGGGCAGCCAGAACGCGTCCGAAACCACCGAAATGACCCCCGCGGCGCGGATCTCCGCGGCCCTGCGCAAGAGCGACAAAGCCGGTGCGCTAAAAATCGCCGACGAGTTTCTTGCAACGCATCCCCGCGACGCGCAGGTGCGATTCTTGCGCGCCGTGGTGCTGGGCGACTTGAACCGACAAAAGGAAGCAGTGGCCGCCTTGGAATCGCTAACGCAGGACTTTCCCGAGCTGCCCGAACCGTACAACAACCTGGCGGTAATACGGGCCAATGAGGGCCAGCTCGCGACGGCCGAGCGCTATTTGCAGCTCGCCATTGCCGCGCGGCCCAACTACGTCACCGCACAAGAAAATCTGGGCGACCTGTACGTTGCCATGGCCGCGGCTGCCTATGAGAAGGCGGCACAGCTCGCGCCGGCGAACCCGACTCTAAAAACCAAGCTCAACCTCACGCGCGAACTCAGCACCAAGCTGCGCAATGCGCACTAGTTCGTCTGCCGATCGCGTCTTTCCGCAACCAAGGAGTCTTTGCATGTATGCCTCTCGCCGTATCGCCTGCCTGGCCACCCTCGCCGCCGCCTTGCTCGGCTCTTCCCCGCTGCACGCGCAATCGGCCCCGACGACGGGCGCGCCTGCTGCGCAGCTCGTTACGCTCGAGACATCGGCCGGCGTCATCGTGCTCGAACTCGACGCCAAGGCCGCCCCGCGGACGGTCGCCAATTTCGTGCAGTACGTCAAGGACGGCTATTACGCGGGCACAATTTTTCATCGCGTGATCCCCGGATTCATGATTCAGGGCGGCGGCTACACGCCCGAGCGCCAGCCAAAAGCGCCGCGGCCGCCGATTGCCATTGAAAGCAATAACGGACTGAAAAACGTGCGCGGATCCGTCGCCATGGCGCGTACCAGCGACCCGAATTCAGCCACTTCGCAGTTTTTTATCAACCTCGCCGATAATGCCTTCCTGGACTACCCGGGGCGCGACGGTTTTGGCTATACGGTTTTTGGTCGAGTGGTCCAGGGCATGGACGTCGTCGAGAAGATCGGCGGCACTCCGACAAGCAACCAGAGTCCCGCATTCGCAAACCTGCCGGTTACGCCGGTGATAATCGAAAAGGTCCGGCTCGGCAAGTAACGCCGAGCGTCGCCTCGTGAGCAAGGTGCTCTCGGCGGCAGCGCAAATCGAGCAACATCGGGGAGACAGAAGCAATGGTACGACTGCACACGAATCATGGCGTGATCGGCATAGAACTCGACTCCGAGCACGCCCCCAAAACCGCGGAGAACTTCCTCCAATATGTACGTTCCGGCCACTACGACAACACCCTGTTTCACCGGGTCATCAACGGCTTCATGATCCAAGGCGGTGGCTTTGAGCCCGGGATGCGCCAGAAACCCACGTCGGCGCCTATCCAAAACGAAGCGGCCAATGGGCTGCGCAACAATAAGTACACGATCGCGATGGCGCGCACTTCCGATCCGCACTCCGCCACCTCGCAGTTCTTCATCAACGTCGCGGACAACGATTTTCTCAATCACACCGCGCCCTCGGGCCAAGGCTGGGGGTATTGCGTGTTCGGCAAGGTCGTCGAGGGCGCCGACGTCGTCGACAAGATCAAGTCAGTCCGCACGGGCCGCAGCGGCGGACACCAGGACGTGCCCGAGGAAGACGTCGTCATTTTGCGCGCCGAAGCCGACGCCTGAGGCAGGGACGATGGGCGCCGACTCGCGGCCTCCGGTACCGGCACGCACTCCGACCATTGATCGGCTCGGGCTGCGAGAGCCGGTCTTCGTGTCGGATTTGCATCTTTGCGCGCAGCGCCCACGCACGCTGCAGCGCTTTTTGGAACTGCTCGAGGTGACCGCGGGGCGCGTCGCCGAACTGGTCATACTGGGGGACCTGTTCGAGTACTGGGCGGGCGACGACACCCTGCAAGCGGGCGCGGCACAGGCTCCTGACAAAGCAAGCGACGACGATCGCGTAGGCCAGCAAGTCGCGCAGGCCCTGCGCCGAACGGCCAGCGGAGGCACCGCCGTATACCTCATGCATGGCAACCGGGACCTGCTGCTGGGTGCACAATTTTTGGAGGAAAGCGGCGCGCAGCTCCTTTCCGATCCAAGCATCGCCTACCTCGGCGCGTCGGCAGAGTCTGGACATGACGGTTTGGCAACGCTGCTTTCGCATGGCGATGCGTATTGCACCCTGGATCTTCCCTACCAGGCCTTCCGACGGCAAGCGCGCGACGCGCAGTTCCAATCTGTCTTTTTGTCTCAACCGCTTGCTGTGCGCCGCAAACTCATTGGCCAGGCTCGCGAGCGCAGCGAGACCGACAAGCAGCAAATGAGCATGCAGATCATGGACGTAACTGCCGAGGCGATTGAGCAGGCGCTGCGCGCTGCGGGCCTGCGCCACATGATCCACGGCCATACCCATCGGCCGGCGCGCCACGAGTTCTTTGTCGATGGTGCACCGGCCATCCGCTGGGTGTTGCCCGACTGGGACCTCGACGCGACGCCACCACGCGGTGGAGGTTTGCGTTGGGTCAACGGCGCGATCGAGCCGCTACCCCTTTAAGTCCCGCGAATCCCGCGCAGACGATTCCCCGGCGCGAGCCTCCTTCGATGCCATGGTTTTGCGGCCCGCGCGCAAGGCGCGTGGCAGGGTCATCGCACTGGCGATGCCGCGCAAAATGTCGACTTCCGTTGCCGTCGGCCGGGCACGCAGCAACAGCCGGCGCAAGCGCGCAAGCAGGTGTTTGGGCCGTTGCGGGTCAAGGTACCCCACAGCGATCAGCGCTTCTTCAAGGTGGGCAAACATCGCTTCGGTCTGCTCGATGCTCGCAGCCGACTCGAACTGCTGCAGTTGCGTGTGGTCATCGCCGCCGCCCGGGTGTAGCGGTCCGCCGGCCAGCAATTCGCGCCGACACTCGTAGGCTACGACCTGCGTGGCCTGCGCCAGGTTGAGCGAACCGCGCTCCGGATCCGATGGAATCTGACAGCAAAGATGACAGCGCTGCACATCGAGATTGCACAACCCGGTTCGCTCCGGACCGAAAACAAATGCGACTTGCGCATTTTGAAAATAAACGGCCTGCGCGGCGCAGCGTGCCGCCTCTCGCACCTCGATCGACTGCGGTCCGAACTGCCGCGGGTAGCCACTCGTCGCGATCGCCAGTTGCACACCTTCCAGCGCCTCGGCAAGGGAGTCGAAGACCTGGGCCTGGGCGAGCACGTCATCGGCGCTTGCCGCCAGCGCGAGCGCCTGGGGTGCGGTGCGAAACTGCGGATCGCGCGGCCGCACGACATGCAATCGCGTGAACCCCATGCTCCGGACCGCGCGCGCGCACGCCCCTATGTTGCCCACGTGACTGGGGGCAACCAAAACAAACCGCACCTGTTCCCAAGGCGCACTTTTCTGCGGACCTATAGAATGCGTCTGTTGCACTTGCCCGTAAGCCTCCGTAACCGTCCCGAGGGTAGCGCGCTCCCGCCGGAGCGCCCGTTCGCATGCACCCCCTGCTCAACACCGCGGTAAAGGCCGCCCGAAAGGCCGGCGCGATCATCAATCGCGCAAGTCTTGATCTCGATCTTCTGCATGTCTCGTCCAAGGGGCATGCGGATTTTGTCACGCAGGTCGATCGGGCCGCAGAGCAGGCGATCATCGAGACGCTTTCGCAGGCCTACCCGGACCATGGATTTTTGGCAGAGGAGTCCGGCGCGCAGCGGCCGCAAAACGCGGGTGACTACACCTGGATCATCGACCCGCTGGATGGAACCACGAACTTCATTCACGGCTTTCCGCAATACGCGGTGTCGATCGCCTGTCAGCACGGTGGCCAAATCACGCAGGCGGTGGTCTACGACCCTACGCGCAATGATCTGTTTACTTCGACCCGAGGAAGGGGCGCTTTTCTGAACGACCGGCGGCTGCGTGTGTCCAAGCGCACGCAACTCAAGGACAGCCTCATTGGAACGGGGTTTCCCTTCCGCAACCTGGAGAGGATCGACCAGTACTTGCAGTTGTTCAAGCAGGTCACCGCACACACCGCAGGAATTCGTCGCCCTGGCGCCGCGGCGCTGGACCTTTGCTACGTCGCCGCGGGCCGACTGGACGGATTCTGGGAATTCGGTCTGTCCCCGTGGGACGTGGCGGCAGGCAGCCTCCTTGTGATCGAGGCCGGCGGCCTGATCTCCGACGATGAGGGCAATAACGCCTACCTGCAAAGCGGAAACGTGGTTTGCGGGTCGCCGAAGATTTTTGAGCAGCTGCTGCGCCTGGTACGCGGCCTGGAGCCGAATCCCGAAATCGAGGTGGCGCCGTGAACTGGGCCTTAGCACGAGGTCTGCAGCCGCGCGTGCTGTACGCGGGCGTGGTCCTCGCGTGCTTGGCACTGGTCGGTTTCGGCGTGTTTTTGCAGGAACACGATCACCTGGAGCCCTGCCCGCTATGCATCTTGCAACGCTATGCGTTTGTCGTGGTCGGCGCGGCGGCGCTTTTGGCGACCGTGTTGCCGCGCCTTCTGGGTCGCCTCGCGGCGTGGATCGGGATCGCCATCGCGCTCTCGGGTGCCGGCGTTGGTGCGTGGCACGTCTGGCTGCAACTGCACCCGCCCGCGGTGTCCTCGTGCGGACCCAGTCTGGAGTATCTGGTGGGCAATCTTCCCCTCGGACGCGCGTTGCCGCGCATCTTCCAGGGCTACGGCGACTGCACGGCAATCGACTGGAGCTTTCTGGGCCTCACCATCCCCGCTTGGTCGCTGATCTGGTTGTTGTGCCTGGCGCTGTGCCTTGCCATGGCGCAGCGCCGCCGCTAGCGCGCGATCAGGCCGGAGTCGGTGCCGGCTCGCTTGTTGCGCGCCCCGAATAGGCTGTCCAGCAACGACGCGTGAAGTCGTAGAGCTTGCAGCGACGCGCCGTATCAAAGTACCAGCGCCAAGAAAAGCGCTGGATCACAATGCGTTGCGGCAGAAGGTCCTCGAGCAGTTTCTGGGCCTTCTTGAGCCGATATAGCGGAATGCTCATGTCCAGGTGATGGGCCGTGTGCTCCATGATGTGGTGCACGACCGCACCTATGCGAAACGGAAACGTCAGGTGCACCGTGGTCGAGATAAACGGCTGGGCACGCGCCCAGTCTCCCCGATCGTCGTACCACGACACCTTCACGTGCGTGTGGTGCACGTACACCACGAAACCGATCATGGAGCACCAAAACAGAAACGGCACCACCAGACCGCAGACCAGAACTGGCACCATCGACTGTCCGGTCGCAATGGCTGCGGCAACCAAAGCGCCGAGCCACACCACACCGAAGGCCGAGACCAGCAAACAGTCCCAAAGAAAAATCGATCGGCGCGTGCCCATGTACGCCTTGCTGGGGAAGAACATGCGCAACCACCAGATCTCGATCACGTAATACAGCCCCGGTGCCCACCCGCTGCGATAGACGCGATCGAGCAGCTGCTTCCACAGCGGCAGCGCCTCGAATTCCTCGCGCGTTAGCGGCGCCCATACAAAATCAAAGCCTTTGAGGTTCGTGTAGCCGTGATGCACGACGTTGTGGCCGACATCCCACAGGCTGTAGGGCGTTATCGAAGGCAAAAATGCGATCCGCCCCAGCACGCGGTTCAGACCGCGGTGCGGCGTGAGGCTCTGATGGCACGCGTCGTGACCGATGATGAACAAACGCCCGATCACGAAGCCCGCGGCCACGCCGAATGCAAGTTTGGCAAGCCATCCCGAAACCAGCACGGTCGCCGCCAAGGCGGCGAACAGCAACGCGTAATCAAATAGCAGCAGGACGATGGGGTAGAACGTCGTGCGCTTGCACAGCGGTTCCAGCCAGCGGCGCATCACTTTGCGATGCGGTAGCGGCGCGGTAGTCGCAATCGGGGTCAGTCGATCAGCAGAGGCTTCGTTCGAATGAGGTTTCATAGGTTCCGGAAGAAAACCGCGCACCGCATCAGATCGTCGGCGCCGTAATCCCCCCGTGCGTCCGCCGATAAAGAGGGACGCTTCGCAGCCGGGGGGGCGCAAGGTCACAATTTGACATTCTAGCCCGCCAATGTTTCGGCGGGTTGTCTGTAAAAGCGAGAAATTGGCAAAGACATTCGTTCGATACGCAATGAGAGGCGCCCCGCGAAGCCCTCAACCTGCCATTTTACCGTAGCTCCGGTACGATCTTGACTTTAAAGTCCATCGGCGCACCCTTTTTTTGGCGCCGCCCAGGGACGCTCCGGCGACCCGGTCAATCCGGAAATTCGTAAATAAAACAGCCTGTTAGAGCGTGTCTTCGCTCGCTTTTTTACGAAATCACCACAAAAATCCTCTCCCACCCGCAACATCGTGTCCGCGCAACCCATGCCCTCGTCTTCTCGGCCCAGCGGCGCCGAGGAGATTGCCGCGCACACGCCCGTCATGCAGCAGTATCTGCGCATAAAGGCGCAGTACCCCGGTGTGCTCGTTTTTTACCGAATGGGAGATTTTTACGAGCTCTTTTACGACGACGCTCAAAAAGCCGCCGGTCTTCTGAACCTGACCCTTACCGCACGCGGCGTTTCGGCGGGAGCCCCGGTTCGCATGGCAGGTGTTCCTGCGGTGAGCGTAGAGCAGTACCTTGCGCGCCTGGTTCGCCTGGGCGAATCCGTCGCCATATGCGAACAAGTCGGGGACCCCGCGACCGCACGCGGTCCGGTGGAGCGACGTGTGGTGCGCATAGTCACGCCCGGCACACTGACCGAACAAAGCCTCTTGCCGGCCAAAGCCGACGCGCCGCTGGCGGCAGTCTGTTTTTCGACCGGCCCGGACAACCGGGTGGCGATCGCCTGGATCGTTTTGGCCAGCGGGGACTTACGGCTTACAACGACGACCGGCGAGGAGCTGCAATCGGAGCTTGCCCGCATCAGCCCGGCCGAGATCGTCATCGCTCAAGGCCAGCGGGCGCAGCTCGGGACCTCGGTGCCGGTGCATCCGGCGCCTGACTGGCACTTCGCCGCGCAACGCGGCGAGCAACTGCTGTGCACTGCGCTGGGGGTGTCAAGTCTCAGGGCCTTTGAACTGCATAACGATGCCCTCGCCTTGAGCGCGTGCGCGGGACTGCTCGAATATGTGCGGCACACGCAGGGCCAGCCGGTTGCGCACCTGAGCAAGCTACAAGTCGAATCGAAATCGGACTTTGTTGGCCTGGACGCCGTGACCCGGCGCAATCTCGAGCTCACCGAGGCCATCCGAGAGGCCGACGGACCGACCTTGCTGTCGGTTCTCGATCACTGTGCAACCGGCATGGGCAGCCGCCGTTTGCGCCACGCGCTGCACCACCCATTGCGCGAGGCCAAAGACGTGCGCGCACGCCACGACACGATCGAATCCCTCGTTCAGGAAGACCTGGCCGGACGCGTGCTCTCTGCGCTCGCTCCCGTTCCGGATCTGGACCGGATTGCGAGTCGCATCGCGTTGCGATCGGCGCGGCCGCGCGAGCTCGCGGCACTGCGCGACTGCGCGGCCGCCCTCGCGCAGGCGACCCGGCTTGTCGGTGGTCTGCTCGCCGACAGCACGCGCGCACTGGCTGCAAACGTCTCGCTTTCGGGCGCGCTCGTGCAGCGCCTGGCCGAGGCGCTGCTGCCCGAGCCTGCATACAGCCCGCGCGACGGCGACGTGATGAAGCACGGTTTTGATGCGGAGCTCGATGAGCTGCGCGCTTTGCGCGACAACGCCGGTGCGTACCTCCTGGAGCTCGAAGGGCGCGAGCGCGCGCGCACGGGTATTGCCAACCTGCGCGTCGAGTACAACCGCGTCCACGGCTTTTACATCGAAGTTACCAACGGCCAGACCGACAAGGTGCCGCAGGACTATCGGCGCCGGCAGACCCTGAAGAACGCGGAGCGCTACATCACGCCGGAACTCAAGAGTTTTGAGGACCGCGCGCTCTCGGCGCAGGAACGGGCCCGCAATCGCGAAAAAGAGCTATTCGACGCCCTGCTGCTCGATTTGCAAGTGCACGTTGCCGGGCTGCTGCGCAACGCCGAGGCGGTGGCCACGCTCGACATGCTCGCCGCGCTCGCGCTGCACGCGCACAGCGCTTCGTGGGTGCGCCCCCAAATCGTCGAGGAGCCCGGTCTGCGCATCGAAGGGGCTCGCCATCCCGTGGTCGAACGCGCGCTCGAAGACTACACCCCCAACGACTGCCATCTGGGCCCCGAGCGGCGCATGCTGATCATCACGGGACCGAACATGGGCGGCAAATCGACCTACATGCGTTCCGTGGCGCTCATCGCCCTGCTCGCGTACTGCGGCAGTTTCGTTCCCGCGGCGCGGGCGCAGATCGGACCTGTGGACCGCATCCTCACGCGCATCGGTGCCGCCGACGATCTTGCCCGCGGCGCGTCGACTTTCTTGGTCGAGATGAGCGAAGCGGCCGCAATCTTGCATAACGCCGGGCCGCAGAGCCTTGTGCTGATGGACGAAATCGGCCGCGGCACATCGACCTTCGATGGCATGGCGCTTGCAGCGGCCATCGTTCGCGCGCTGGTCGAGGACAACGGGTGCTTGACGCTGTTTGCGACCCACTACTTCGAGATCACTGCCTTGGCCGCACGCCTGCCGGGAGTTGCCAACGTCCACGTAGCAGCGACCCAAAGCGGCGACAAACTCGTGTTCTTGCACCAGGTTCGAGAGGGTCCGGCCAATCAGAGTCACGGCCTGGCCGTCGCCGCTCTGGCGGGGGTGCCGCGCGGGGTGATTGAGCACGCGCGCGAGCTGCTCGCGCAGCTCGAACGCGGCCAAAACGTCGGCGGCGTGCAGCTCGACTTGTTTGGCCCGCCTCGCGCCACAAAACCGGTTGGGGACCTGCCCACCCAAATCGGTCCCGTGGAACCCGCGCCCACGCCGCCCGACCCGCTGCGCGCGCGCCTGCGGCGCGTAGAACCCGACCAATTGACGCCCAAAGCGGCGCTCGAACTGCTCTACGAATTGCAGTCCCTGGTTCGCCCGGCGGCTGATTCAAAATCGCATTGACGAACGCCGCCAATCCTCTGAAACGTCTCGGAGCCGTGCGTGTGAGCGATTTTCTCGCGCGCTACTGGCAGCGCGAGGTGCTTTGCGTCCGCGAGGCAATCGCGGATTTTGCGAGCCCGGTCACGCCTTCACGTCTGTTTGCGCTTGCGCGCGACCCTCGGGTCGAATCGCGCTTGGTGAGCGCGTTTGCAGGTCGGTGGAAGTTGCGGCCCGGTCCCATTCCCAAAGCGGCGCTCCCGCCCCTGCGGCGACCCGGCTGGACCTTGCTTGTGCAAGGAGTCGATCTGCACGACGCTGCGGTTTGGTCGCTTGCGGCGCGTTTTCGGTTTCTGCCGGCGGCATGCTTCGACGACGTGATGATCAGCTTCGCGAGCGACGGTGGCGGCGTCGGTCCCCACGTCGATCAATACGACGTTTTCTTGCTCCAGGCGCAGGGGCGGCGCCGCTGGCGGGTCGCGACCGACTTTGACCCGCAGCCCCTCGCGGGCGTTCCTCTGCGGCTGCTCGCGAAGTTCCGACACGAGCACGAGTGGGTACTGGAGCCGGGCGATCTGCTCTACCTGCCGCCGGGTGTCGCGCACGAGGGCGTTGCGCTCGGGCAAAGCATCACGATCTCGATCGGATTTCGCGTGCCCGCGCGGCAAGAGATTCTGGAGGCGTGGTATGACTACCAGACGCACAGTGCGCCGCGCATCGGTTACCTCGCGGAGCGCGCGCGCAGCCCGAGGACGTCGCCGGCTCGCTTGCCATCGACCCTGGTCCAGAGCGCGCTGCGCGAACTGCGCCGTGCGCAACCGGGTCGCTCCGATCTTCGACGCGCCTTGCTCGAACACTTGAGCGAGCCCAAGCCCGCGGTCGTGTTCGCCCGGCGACGGGCCGCCGCGGACAGGGCCCGCTTTGCCGCTGCGGCACGCCGACGCGGTCTTTTGCTCGACATGCGCACGCGCATGCTCTACGACGGCGCGCATATCGCAATCAACGGCGAAATTCAACCGCAGTTGCCCCGGGAAGCGCGCAACCTGCTGCACAGGCTGGCCGACCGCCAGCAGTTACCGGCAGGGGCCTTCGACGGCATCGGGGCCGCGAGCGCGCGCGTCCTGTTATCCCTTTTCCATGAGTGGTACCGGTCGGGTTGGTTACATCTTGCCGCCAAATAGGGATGCCGGCCTCGCTAACCTGAAATGTTGCATTGCGCAAGCTATAATCCCGCTCCGGGGAGTTTGCGGCCTGCGCTCGGCGATGGGCCACACACCGGTGTTGTTCTCCGCGGTTGACTCGCCAAGGGTACTGTCTGCTGTTTTCATCCAATAGAAGGGAATACATCGTGAAGAAATTGCTGCTTGCCGCTTCGTTGTCAGTGGCCGCCTTGGCCGCCTGCGAAAAACCTGCGCCACCGCCTCCGCCGCCACCCGCTCCGGCTGCGGCCCCGGCGCCTGCTCCGGCGCCGGCTCCGGCTGCCGAGTCGGGAGGTGCCGCTCCGGCAGCGCCGGCCATGGCTCCTAGCGAGATGAAGAAGGACGAAAAGAAGTAATCCGCGCCAGCGCGCGAAAAAAAGGCCGGCGCAAGCCGGCCTTTTAGTTTCTGGCTGTTCGCAGGTCGCGCCGGTCGTCGAAGCCGCCGGGACTCAGCGCAGTTGCTCCATGATCTGATCCAAGATGCGGCCCGCAGTCGGACTTGTATCGACCTTGCCGTCGTGGTCCTGAACTTCCACGGCCGTGGTAGTTCCATTGGCACTCATGACGATGCGAAACTGCTGCTCGGGAATCTTGGCATCGGAATTGAACACGCGATCCCACCAGCTGCGCTTCTCGCGCTCGGCAGCCTCGTACTCGGGATCGAGGTAGCGCACGGTGTACGTGCTTTTATCGCGCACGCGATCCTCGATCGTAAAGCCGCTGCGATCGAGCGCAATGCCAACGCGCCGCCAGGTGTGATCGAGGCTGTCCTCGACCTGCAGGGTGACCACGCCCCCGACCGTCACTTTGTGCACGCGCGCGTCCGTGTTTGACGTCGCCACGGCGGCCGTCGTCACCGCGGCGGCGGCGGGCGCCGCGGGCGAGGCATCCGAGGCCCGCGCCGCATTGGCCGGCGCAGCAGCCGCAACCTGCGCGGGGGGCGCCGCGCTAAAGCGCAACGCCACGCGCTGGAGCATTTCGACCTCCAGATCAGGACGTGAAGGCACCCACTGCCACTTGGTCTGCTCGCGCGTCGGCGTGGTATAGATCTCTTCCATCCCGCGCTGATTGATCGTGATTTCCGCCGTGTTATTCGGCATGCGCTCAATGAGCGCGCGGTACTGGTGGCGCTCTCCGGTGGTGTAAACCGAGCCAAGAAATTTTTGCAGCGCGTTGCGTATCAGACCCTGGTCCATCACCGGGTGCTCATAGGCCCAGTCCGTCTCAAGCACTCCCAGGCGCGGTTCGTCCTTGGCGATCTTGTATCCCATGCTGACCCACATGTCCTTGACGGTCGCATAGGCCACCTCCGGCGTCGTGTCGACCGCAAGCCAGCTCTGATTGCCGTCGCGCACGATGCGCGCGCCCACGACCGTCGGGGCAACCTCCGCTCCGGCAGGCGCAGCCGCCTTGGGGGCGTTCGCGTCGGCTGCTTGGTTGGACGCGCCCGCGGTGGCATCGCCCGGTTTGGCCGCGTTCGACGCCGTTGCCGCCGGCTTGGGAGCCGACGCGGTGCCAGGCAGGTTGTAGCGATCGTCCTTGGGAAATTGCGACAGATCCGGCGGCACCTCCAGCGGCTCTTGGCGCGGCTGGGCCTTGCGATAGTCGTACGCTTCGTCGTCTTTGCCAAAATGCAGCCACGAACAGCCGCTCAGTGTCGGTGCGCCGAGCAGACAAGCCAGCGCCACCGCCGCAAGGCCGCCGTGCCGCCCAAATCTCAAAATCCCCTGCACCGTATTACCCCCGAAAAAATATTGGTTCGATGTCACGAGCCCGAAAGCTCATCGATTCGGGCGGGCCGCGCCGGCGCCCGCCGCGCGCCCGCAACGGCACCGCATCGGAGCGTCACTCCACTCCGGCTTCGCGCAGCGCACTCGACACCGCTTCTTGGCCCGACGCCGAAAGTGGCACAAGCGGCAGCCGAATCCCGGTACCGATGCGACCCATGCGCGCCAGCGCCCACTTGGTGGGCGCAGGGCTGGGTTCCACAAACAAGCGCAGATGCAAGGGCATCAGCCGTTCGTTGATGGCGCGCGCCCGTTGCACTTCGCCAGCCAAGGCGGCCGCGCACATCTGACTCATGGCGCGCGGCATCACGTTGGCGGTGACCGAAATGACACCCTGCCCGCCCAGCAACATGAAAGCCAGGGCGCTGTCGTCATTTCCGCTGTACTGGGCGAAGTTCTCTGGTCCCCGACGGCGCATCTGCACGACCCGCGACAGATCCCCGCTCGCGTCCTTGATCCCTACGATCCCGGGCACCTGCGTGAGGCGCAGCGCAGTTTCAACCGACAGATCCGCGACCGTGCGCGAGGGAACGTTGTACAAAATCATCGGCAAGTCGACCGCCTCGGCGATCGCGCGGAAGTGCCGGTACATCCCCTCCTGGTTCGGGCGGTTGTAATAGGGCACGACCTGCAGACTGGCGTCGGCTCCGACGCGCTTGGCATGTGTGGTGAGTTCGATTGCTTCGCGCGTGGAATTGGCCCCCGTGCCCGCGATCACTTTGATTCGACCGGCCGCCGCTTGTACGGCGACACGGATCAGCTCCACGTGTTCGGCCGGGTCGACGGTCGCGGACTCTCCGGTCGTGCCGACGGCCACGATCGCGCTGCTGCCCTCGGCCACGTGCCAATCGATCAAACGCCGATAGGCGTCCCAATCGAGCGAAGCATCCTCGCGCATCGGAGTAACGATCGCGACCAGACTACCGGTGATCATGCCCAAGCCATCCTATACATCGATACAGAGCCGCCGCAGCCCGGCCGCGCCCTGCCAGGCCTGTCTGGTGCCGGGCGCACCAAGGCCAAGCGAGTCATTTTACACTCCACCGCGGCCCGCACCCGCGGCGCGTCCCCTCCGCGTGCTGAGCGGGGCGGTCAATCGGAACTAGGTGTACCCAAGCCCCATGGCTTCGCGCACATCGCGCATCGTTTCTTGCGCGACCGCACGGGCCCGGTCGCACCCATCGGCAACGATGGAGCGCACGAGCGACGGATCGTCCAAGAATGGCTGCGCGCGCTGTCGCCACGGCTCCTGCTCGGCAATCATCGCGTCGATCAGCGGCTGCTTGCATTCCAGGCAGCCGATGCCTGCTGTCCGACAGCCCTTTTGCACCCAGGATTGGGTCGCTTCGCCCGAGTACACGAGGTGCAGCTGCCACACCGGACAGCGGTCCGGATCACCCGGGTCGGAGCGACGCACGCGTGCCGGGTCCGTCATCATCTTTCGGATTTTCTCGGTGAGCGACTTGGGGTCCTCGCGCATCGAAATATCGTTGCCGTAGCTCTTGGACATCTTCTGGCCGTCCAGGCCGGGGAGCCGCGGCGAACTGGTGAGTACCGAGTCGGGCTCGACCAGTATCAGGCGGCGCGCGCCCTCCAGGTACCCGAACAAGCGCTCGCGATCGCCGTGCGAGAGGCTTTGCAACTGCGCAAGGAGCGCATGGCCCTGCTCGAGCGCCTGCCCGTCGCCGTGCTCCTGGTAGCGCGCGCGGAGTTCCAGGTACAGCTTGCCGCGGCGGGCACCGAGCTTCTTGACGGCCGAAAGGGCTTTTTCCTCGAAGCCGGGTTCGCGGCCGAAGAGGTGATTGAAGCGGCGCGCGAGCTCGCGCGTCATCTCGATGTGCGGCACCTGGTCTTCACCAACCGGCACGAGGTTGGCGCGGTAAATCAGGATGTCCGCGGCCTGCATCAGCGGGTAGCCCAGAAAACCGTACGTCGACAGATCGCGCTCGCGCAGCCGCTCCATCTGGTCCTTGTAGGTCGGCACGCGCTCGAGCCAGCCCAAAGGCGTGGACATCGCCAGCAACAAAAAGAGCTCGGCGTGTTCCGGCACGCGCGACTGGATGAAAACGGTGGCCTTGGCCGGATCGATGCCGGCGGCAAACCAGTCGATCAGCATGTCCCAGACGCTGCTCTCGAGCACCTCGGGCGTGTCGTAGTGCGTCGTGAGCGCGTGCCAATCGGCGACGAAGAAAAAGCACGGATGCTCGTCTTGCATGCGCACCCAGTTCTTGAGGGCGCCATGGAAGTGACCGATGTGCATGGCGCCGGTCGGGCGCATACCAGACAAAACGCGATCGGCAAACATGATCGTGCCGGTCGGCGCTGCGCGCCAACCGCAAGGCTCCCGCAAAAAATGGAAACACCCCAGTCTAGCAGCGCCGCAGCCAGCGAAACTTCAGGCCAAGCCAAGCGGCTCCAGGCGACCGCGCCCGACGCGCACGACGGTCGGCACCGGCGCGGACAAATCGATCACCGTGGTGGTTTCGACACCGCAGCCGCCGGCATCGAGCACCACGTCGAGTTCTCCATCGAGACGGTCGCGGATCTCCTCTACGTCGTTCAGCGGCAGCGCATCACCGGGCAAGAGCAGGCTCGAGCCGATCAGAGGCTGGCCCAAGGCGTGCAGCAGCTGCAGCGCCACAACGTGGTCGGGTACACGTATGCCAATCGTTTTGCGCGAAGGATGCGACAGGCGCCTGGGCACCTCACGGGTGGCCTCCAAAATGAACGTATAGGGTCCCGGGGTTGCCTGTCGCAACATCCGATAGGCGACGTTGTCGACTCGTGCGTAAGCGGCGATTTCCGAGAGGTCGCGGCACAACAGACTCAGCTGGTGGCGCTCGTCGATCTTGCGCAGGCGCCGAATCCGATCGACGGCCGGCTTGTCATCGAGATGACACGCGAGCGCGTAGCACGAGTCCGTGGGGATGGCCGCAATGCCGCCCTCGGCCAAAATGCGCGCGGTTTGCTGCAGCAAGCGCAGCTGCGGATTTTTCGCGTGGACCGCGAAGTACTTTGTCATGTGGGGGGCGCGCGAACACGCGCGCGCGAGCAAACTGAGCGCGCATGGTAGCGGCAGCGGGACGCGAGATGCGCAACGGCTCCCACGCCAAAAGCCCTGTCATTCCGGCCCGCGCGCCGCGCACCGGCGACGGGCAGCCCCGACTCGGTCCCGCGCCTAGTGGCGCACGATCTGCGAGTACAAGGGCCGGGAATCGCCCAAATGACAGCGGTGCGACGCCTTGGCCACCGCGGCGGCCAGCACCTGCGCACGCAACTCCAACGGCGCATCGATGAGCCTGGTGGCCCAGGTTGATGGCACCTCACGGTAATGACGGCGATCCGGCCGGTAGGTCAGCTCGCGCCAGCCCTGTTGTACAAGCCACCGCCACAGGTCATCGCTCATGCCCGCCTGGATTGTCATGCGCACATCATCGCAGACGATGCACGCACCAATCGCGGGCTTGGGCCCGCGACGCGGGCGAGCGCGCTCTTTTTGCAGACTCAAAAATCCCCGAACCCGATTGCGTAGCGACGCGATCACGACTGTCTCTCTCCAGCAAATTGCCGCCGCGGCGCCTTGGAAGTCATGCGTCTGCGTGCAGCACGGCGAGACCAGAATAGCTCCTGCGTAAAGCACTCGGCATCACGTTTATCGACTATTCAGGTTCAAGAAAGGCTTTTCTCGCGTATTTCAAACGGCTTAGCGTCCCGGGTTACTGCTCGGCCGCGCCCTGGTCTGTTGCGGGGCAGTGACAAGCATGGCGAGCCGCCGCAAACCGGTGCAGGGCGCGCGCCGCAAGCCACCGCCTACAATCATGATTTCCGAGGATTTGTGCATCGCCACTTGCAACCCGTTGGTGCGGGTTGGGTCCGCGCGAGCACGCGAAGCGAGGGATGTTGTGGCGATCTATCGATTGGGGGAGCGCCGGCCGCAGATCCACCCAAGTGCCTACGTGCACGAAAGCGCCGTGCTGATCGGTGCGGTGGTGCTCGGGGCGCGAGCCAGCATTTGGCCATGCGCAGTGCTTCGGGCCGACAACGAACCCATCGAAATCGGGGAAGAGACCAATGTCCAGGACGGGTGCGTGCTGCACACCGACCCCGGCCTGCCGGTACGCGTGGGCATGCGCGTTTCCGTCGGGCACCAGAGCATGCTCCATGGCTGCACGATCGGCGACGGCTCGCTCATCGGCATACAGGCCGTCATACTCAACGAATGCGTGGTCGGGAGAAACTGCCTGATCGGCGCAGCCGCACTGCTCACCGAACGCAAACAAATACCCGACGAAAGCATGGTCGTGGGCGCACCCGGCCGGGTCCTGCGCGCGCTGCGGCCCGAGGAAATCGAGCACATGGCGCGAAATGCGCTCGAATACGTGCGCCGGGCGGCCTTATTCGGCGCCGAACTGCAGCGCCTGGCTTGAGGCGATCCGGTCGGCGCTTTCCTCGGCGCTGCCCGTCACGGGCACAAACTGAAAGAACGTCTCGTCGGCGCGCATCATGTGAAGCTCGCCGCGAGCCCGCTCCTCGATGGCCTCGCGACCCAGACGCAAACTCGCGAGTTCGGCGCTCAGTGCCTGATTGCGGGTCTGCAGTGCAGCATTGCTCGACTGACGAACGTCGAGTTGCCGCTGCAGATCCCACACCCGCAACCAGCCGCCGTGGCCCAGCCACAGCGGCCATTGGATCGCCAGCAGCAGCGCGCCCAGCAGCATCGTTAGGCGGTTCATGCGCGAGGCGTCTTCGGGAGGAAAGTCGGTCAGAAGATCAGGTTGTAATAGGCGCTCCGGCCCGCGTAGTGCGCCACCTCGCCCAGATCCTCCTCGATGCGCAGCAGCTGGTTGTACTTGGCCATACGGTCACTGCGCGAAAGCGACCCGGTCTTGATCTGCATCGTGTTGGCCGCCACCGCGATATCGGCGATCGTCGAATCCTCCGTCTCGCCGGAGCGATGACTGATCACCGTCGTGTAGCCGGCGGTTTTGGCCATTTCGATTGCCGCGAATGTCTCCGTCAGCGTCCCGATCTGGTTGACCTTGATGAGCACGGAGTTGGCGATCGAGCGGCGTATGCCTTCGCGCAAGATGCGCGTGTTCGTTACGAAAATGTCATCGCCAACCAGCTGCACCTTTGCACCCAAGCGCTGAGTCAACACCTCCCATCCGTCCCAGTCGTTTTCCGCCATGCCGTCCTCGACCGAGATGATGGGATAGCGTTCACACCACTGCTCGAGCAAGTCGGTGAACTCGCGTGAACTCAGGTTCAGCCCTTCGGCGCCGAGCCAGTACCGGCCGTCGCGGTAGAACTCGGAACTGGCGCAATCGAGCGCCAGCGCAATCTGCGAACCGGCCTCAAAGCCCGCATCGCCGATCGCATCGAGGATCAGTTTGATCGCCTCTTCGTGACCCTGGACGCGGGGCGCAAATCCACCCTCGTCGCCCACTGCCGTGGTCAATCCACGATCGCGCAGGCGCCTCTTGAGGGCCTGGAACACCTCGGCGCCGTAGCGCAACGCTTCGGCAAAGCTCGGTGCGCCCACCGGCACGATCATGAATTCTTGGACATCGAGATGATTGTCGGCGTGCGCCCCGCCGTTGATCACGTTCATCATCGGCACGGGCATCTGCAGCGCGCCCACACCGCCCAGATAGCGGTACAGCGGCAGACCCGATTCCTCCGCGGCCGCCTTCGCAACCGCGAGCGAGACGGCAAGCGTCGCATTGGCGCCCAAGCGCGACTTGTTCTCGGTCCCGTCGAGGTCGATCAAAGTGCGATCGACGAACGCCTGTTCGAAGGCCTCCAGTCCCATGATGGCCTCTGAAATTTCGGTATTCAGATGCTCGACGGCGTTTTGCACGCCCTTGCCCAGATAGCGCGATTTGTCGCCGTCGCGCAGCTCCACGGCCTCACGCGAACCCGTCGAGGCGCCACTGGGAACCGCGGCCCGTCCCATAACGCCGCTTTCGAGCAAAACGTCGCACTCGACCGTCGGGTTGCCGCGCGAATCGAGGATTTCGCGGCCGACGATATCAACAATGGCGCTCATACATTGCCCTTTTCTCTAGTGAAATTCTTCTTCGAGGAAGCCACGCGCCTTGACAATCCGATCAATCTCGACCAGGGACGTCAGCAGGGCGCGCATGTGTTGCAGCGGCACGGCATTGGGACCATCGGATTTGGCGTTCGCCGGATCGGGGTGGGTCTCAAGGAAGATCCCGGCCACACCGCTCGCAACCGCCGCGCGCGCCAGCACCGGCACGAACTCGCGTTGGCCGCCGCTACTGGTTCCCTGGCCGCCGGGCAGCTGCACCGAATGGGTGGCATCGAACACCACCGGACAGCCCGTCTTGCGCATGATCGCGAGCGAACGCATGTCGCTCACCAGGTTGTTGTAGCCAAACGAGGCCCCGCGTTCGCAAACCAGGAACCGGTTCTCGTCCAAGCCGGCCTCGCGCGCGGCGGTGCGCGCCTTTTCGGCAACCTGGATCATGTCTGCGGGAGCGAGAAACTGGCCCTTCTTGATATTCACCGGCCGTCCGCTGCGGGCGCAGGCGTGGATGAAGTCCGTCTGTCGGCACAAGAAGGCCGGTGTCTGGATGACATCGACCACGGATGCGACGGGATCGATTTCCTCCTCCGTATGTACGTCCGTGATCACCGGCACGCCGACTTCGCTGCGAACCTTCGCGAGCACGCGCAATCCCCTGTCGATCCCCATGCCGCGAAACGACCCGCCCGAGCTGCGGTTGGCCTTGTCGTAGCTCGCCTTAAACACCAGATTCACCCCCAGAGCGGCCGTGACCTCCTGCAGGTGCGAAGCGATCCGCAGCGTGAGCTCCTCGCTCTCGACGACGCAAGGGCCGGCGATCACGAACAGCGGACGGTCCAGCCCGACTTCGAACCCGCATAGCCTCATGAGCACGCCTTCACCGCAAGGCGCCCGGACCGCGGCCGCGCCGGGTCATGCGGCGACCTTGTGCAATGGTGCGTCTAGACGTCTTTGCCGAAACGCGATCGCTGCCGCGATAAAGGCGGTAAAAAGCGGATGTCCCCCGCGGGGCGTCGAGGTGAACTCGGGGTGAAACTGCACACCGATGAAAAACGGGTGCGAGGGCAGCTCCATGATCTCCGGCAGGTTCTCGGTGGGAGTTCGCGCGCTCATGCGCAGCCCCTTGGCCTCGAGCTGCGCGACGTAGCGGTTGTTCACCTCGTAACGGTGCCGATGGCGCTCGTTGACCTCCGCGCCATAGATCCGGTAGGCGAGCGTGCCCGGCTCCACGGGGCAACGCTGCGAACCCAGGCGCATCGTTCCGCCCAGATCGGATTCTTCCGATCGCAACTCCGTGCGGCCCGACCGGTCGAACCATTCGGTGATCAGGCCGACGACCGGATGCGCGGCGTCGCGTTCGAATTCGGTGCTGTTGGCCCCCGTCAGGCCGCAGACGTTGCGCGCAAATTCAATCGTCGCCAGCTGCATGCCAAAACAAATTCCCAGGTACGGCACGCCGTTTTCGCGCGCATACGCGATGGCTTGAATCTTGCCCTCGGCGCCGCGTCGGCCGAAACCACCCGGCACCAGGATCGCGTCCAGGTGCGATAGGTCCGGCAAGCCGCGCTGCTCGATGAGTTCCGCGTCGACGTACTCGATACGCACCCGGGTGCGCGTATGGATGCCTGCATGAATCAGCGCCTCATTGAGCGACTTGTAGGAATCCGACAGCTCGACGTATTTGCCGATCATGCCGACGCGCACCTCGCCGTGCGGGTGCTCCAGTGCTTCCACGAGCCGCTCCCACGCGCACAGGTCGGCCGGTCGAGCCATGATGTTGAGCTTGGAGCAGACGATCTGGTCAAGACCCTGCCCGTGCAGCATCGAGGGAATCTTGTAGATGGAGTCGGCGTCCCACACCGAGATCACCGCATCGAGCACGACATTGGAGAACAAGGAAATCTTCGAGCGTTCTTCGTCGGGAATCGGCCGGTCCGCCCGGCACAGCAACACGTCGGGCGAAATGCCGATCTCGCGGAGCTTCTGCACACTGTGTTGCGTTGGCTTGGTCTTCAATTCGCCCGCAGCCGGAATAAAGGGCACCAGAGTCAAGTGCACGAAACACGCGCTCGCCGTGCCCATGCGCAGGCTCATCTGGCGAACCGCCTCGAGAAAGGGCAAGGACTCAATGTCGCCGACCGTGCCGCCAATCTCGACGATGGCCACGTCCACCGGTGCATTGCCCGCTCCTCGCGCGCCGCGTTCGATGAAATCCTGAATCTCGTTGGTAATGTGCGGGATGACCTGGACCGTCTTACCCAGATACTCGCCGCGGCGCTCCTTGCGGATCACCGAGTCGTAGATCTGGCCGGTGGTGAAATTGTTCACGCGTCGCATGCGCGACGAAATAAAGCGCTCGTAGTGCCCCAGGTCGAGGTCCGTCTCCGCCCCATCCTCGGTGACGAATACCTCGCCGTGCTGGAACGGGCTCATCGTGCCCGGATCCACGTTGATGTACGGATCGAGCTTGATGAGTGTGACAGTCAGGCCGCGCGATTCCAGGATCGCGCCGAGGGAGGCGGCCGCAATTCCCTTCCCCAGGGATGAGACGACGCCACCGGTGACGAAGACGTACTTGGTCATAGTCCGCCCGTTCGCAGCTTCGACAAGCTCTGACGCGAACGCGCACGTTGCCGGTAAAGTCGCAGTATACCGGTACCGCGGCCGGGCCACTACCCGCCGTGCCGTCCGCGGCCGCGCACGGCGGCCGGCGCTGCGTTGAGGTGAAGTCTTCTACAAGTCCGCCAGCACGTCGCGCAGTTTTTCGACGATCTCGTCGACGTGTTTTTTCTCGGCAATCAGCGGCGGCGCGATGATGAGCGAGTCGCCCGTGTTCTTCAGGTGCAGACCCCGATCGTAGAGTCGCTTCTGTGCCTCGTGTCCGCGCACGGCCACGGCGCCGGCTGCGACAACATCGACGGCAGCCAGCATGCCGATGGAGCGAATGTCCTGCACCACGGGCAGGTCCCGCAAGGAATGCATCGCGTCGGCAAAATACGGTGCGAGGTCGCGCGCGCGCTCGACCAGGCGGTCCGTTTTGTATATTTCCATCATCGCCAGGCCCGCGGCACAGGCCACCGGATGCCCCGAGTACGTGTAGCCATGGAAAAACTCGATGCCGCGCTCCGGGCCGGCATTGTTGATGGCGTCGTAGATGGATTGCCGCACGACCACTGCACCCATGGGTTGCGCACCGTTGGTCAGCGCCTTTGCCATCGTGATGATGTCGGGCGTGACGCCAAAGGCCTGCGCGCCAAAATTCGCGCCCAGACGGCCCCAACCACAGATCACCTCGTCAAAAACCAGCAATATGCCGTTGGCATCGCAGATCTCGCGCAGACGATTCAGATAGCCCTTCGGTGGTGGCAGGCAGCCGCAGGCACCCGCCGTGGGCTCGACAAAGACCGCGGCGATGTTCTCCCCCCCGTAGAGCTGGCAAAACCGTGCCAGATCCTCGGCCAGTTCGACCCCGGTCTCCGGCTGCCCCTTGACAAACCGGTTCGCCGGCAAGGCCGTATGACGCAGGTGGTAGACCGTGGCCAGCCCGGTGCCAAAGGCGCGACGGTTATTGAGCAAACCGCCCAGCGCAACGCCGCCCATGTTCACCCCGTGGTAGGCGCGCTCGCGCGAAATGAAGATCTGGCGCTGCGGCTGTCCGCGAACGCGATGCACCATGAGGGCGATTTTCATCGCCGTGTCCACGGACTCAGAGCCGGAGTTGACAAAAAACACCCGGTTCAGTTCCGCCGGCGTGTGCTCGACGATCCGATTGGCCAGTTCGAACGCGCCAGGATGCCCGCGCAAGAACGTAGGTGCGAAGTCGAGCTTCTGCAACTGACGGTAGACCGCTTCGCTAATCTCCGGGCGACAGTGTCCCGCCGCAACGCAAAACAGCCCCGCAGACGCATCGATGATCTTGCGGCCGCCCGGGGCGTAGAAATACATCCCCTCGGCGCGCTCGATGAGTCGCGGTTCGTGCTGGAACTCCTTGTTCGGCGTAAAGGGCAGCCACAATTGCTGCAGCTGCAACTCGGCCGGCCGTCGACCCGACGCCCCTGCCGCGTGATTGGAGTGACCCATGGCACCGTCCTCTCTGCGCTTGCAAAAATTCGTCAAGAGACGGGCCCGACATTTGCCACCGCCGCGCTCCATCGCGACCTGACGGCGGCGGGCCGCCCCTGCCTCCGTTGTTTTCCATTCTAGGGAAACTCGCGATATTCTGCTGTTGCGGTGCGTTGTTCGCGTCTTGCCGTGGTGCGCCGCCCGGGACGATGGCCGAGGGCCGCTGTCTAGGGCGGGCGGCGCTGGCGCGCAGCGGCCGCTTGTGCATGTCTATGACACAGCGAACCTGGAAGCGACGTGTGGCGGCCGCTAGCGCGGTCGTTCTTGCGCTTTTGGCGGGAGGATGCGCTGTAGCCCCCTACTATTCGCAGGCAGTCTCCGGAGAGTTCTCGATGCTGTCGGCGGCGCGCCCCATACCGCAGTGGCTGTCCGATCCCGACACCCCGCCGCAGCTGCGCCAGCAGCTCGAGCTGGCGCAGAAGATCCGCACCTTTGCCTCGCAGCAACTCGCGCTGCCGGACAACGCGAGCTACACCCGCTATGCGGATTTGCACCGCTCCAGCGCGGTGTGGAACGTGTTCGCGGCCCAGGAGCTATCGCTCGAACTCAAAACGTGGTGCTATCCGCTCTTTGGCTGCGCTTCCTACCGCGGCTATTTTCGCCAATCCGATGCCGAGGCCCTAGCGCGCGAACTCTCTGCGCAGGGTTTGGACGTATTCGTAGCCCCGGTGCCGGCGTATTCGACCCTGGGCTGGTTCTCCGACCCGCTGCTCAACACCTTCGTCAATTGGCCCGAGCCGCAGCTCGCCGGGCTGATATTCCATGAACTCGCGCACCAGTTGCTGTATGTGAGCGACGACACGCGCTTTAACGAGAGCTTCGCCACGGCGGTCGAGCGCGAGGGTGTCCGGCGCTGGGTCCAGGCGCGCGACGACCCCAGGCTGCGCGAACTTTATGCGCAGGAGCAAGCGCATCAGGCCGACTTGGCCGCCTTGCTCGAGCAGGCGCGCGCCGATCTGCGGCAAGCGTATGCATCGTCGGCGCCAGCGACCGAGCGCCGGCAGCGCAAGGAGCAGATCCTCGCGCAACTGCAGGCCCAATACCTCGCCCTGCGCGACACGCGCTGGGACGGCTATGACGGCTACGATGGGTTTTTCCGCGCGCCGTGGAACAATGCGCGTCTGGCGGCACTGGCCGCCTACCAGGACGACGTGCCCGCTTTCGAGGCGCTCCTGGCGCGCGAGCACAGGGATTTGCCGAGTTTTTATCGGGAAGTCAAAAAACTCGCGGACATGGCGCCCGAGAAGCGCAACGCGCGTCTGCGCGCCCTGGCCTCGTCGGCAACCGATTTGCCGATCCGCGATACGATGCACGATCGGCAAAGCGTAGCTGCGCACGCACAATGAGCGAGCTTCTTGACAGCGAACCGGGGGATCGGGCCAACGCAGAGCGCCCGGATCCCGACGCCCTGCTTGCGCGCATCCAGGACGATGCCGCGCGCGCGCAGCGCGGCAAGCTGAAGATATTTTTCGGCGCCTGCGCCGGCGTTGGCAAAACCTACGCCATGCTGGCGGCGGCGCGCCGTCTGCGCGAGCAAGGCATGGACGTGGTCGTTGGCGTCGTCGAGACACACGGGCGCGCGGAAACCGAGGCCATGGCCTCGAACCTCGAGCGACTGCCGCTGCGGGAGGTGAGCTACCGCGGACGCGCACTACGGGAGTTTGACCTGGATGCGGCGCTCGCGCGCAAACCCGCGCTGGTACTGGTCGACGAATTGGCGCACAGCAACGTCGAGGGTTCACGCCATCCGAAGCGCTGGCAGGACGTCGAAGAACTGCTCGCCGCCGGAATCAGCGTGTATTCGACCGTCAATGTCCAGCATCTGGAGACCCTCAACGACATCGTGAGCGGTATCACCGGCATCCGCGTCTGGGAGACGGTTCCGGACCGCGTCTTTGACGAGGCCGAAGAGGTCGTGCTCGTCGATCTCACGCCCGACGAGTTGCTGCAGCGTCTGAAGCAGGGCAAGGTCTATTTTGAGCAGCAGGCCGAACGCGCGATTCGCAATTTCTTTCGCAAGGGCAACCTCATCGCACTGCGTGAACTGGCGTTGCGACGTACGGCCGATCGCGTAGACGTCGAAATGTTGCAGTACCGGCGCGATCAGTCGGTTGCGCCCGTCTGGCAGACCCGCGAGTCGTTGCTCGCTTGCGTTGGCGCCGGTCCGGACGCCGATCGCGTCGTTCGCAGTGCCGCTCGGATCGCCAGCCGGCTCGATGTGCCGTGGCACGCGGTCTATATCGAAACGCCTGCCGGCATGCGCAGGCAAGCGGCCTACCGCGAGCAGGTCCTGCGGATGCTCAAACTTGCGCAGTCCCTCGGGGCCGAGACGGCAACGCCCGCGGGCAACGAGGAGGTCGCCTCGATCGTGAAGTTCGCGCGCGACCACAACTTGTCGCGCATCATTGTCGGACGCACGCCACGGCGGCGCTGGCTGCCCTGGCGTCGGTCCTTCGCCGAGCGCCTCGCCCGCCAGGCGCCCGACCTGGAAGTAACCACCATCGCGGGGATGGGACGGCAGCGCGGTGAGCCCGGCGGAGCCGGGCAGCCGCAGGCGCCATCGGGAGCGTCCTGGTCGGCTTATGGCTGGAGCGCCGCGATTTGCGTCCTGACGGCGGTCATCGCCTCGCCGCTGCCCACGGTGTTCGACCTGCCCAACATCGTCATGATTTTTTTGCTGGCCGTGGTGGTCGTCGCGGTGCGTTACGGACGCGGCCCCGCGGTGCTGGCATCGTTTTTGAGTGTGGCCGAATTCGACTTTTTCTTCGTGCCGCCGCACCTTTCGTTTGCCGTTTCCGACGTGCAGTATCTGTTGACCTTCGCCGTGATGCTCACCGTGGGCCTGATCGCGGGCCAGCTCACTGCCGGCTTGCAGTACCAGGCGCGCGTGGCCACCGGGCGCGAGAGCCGGGTGCGTGCGCTCTATGAAATGGCGCGCGATCTCTCGGGGGCGCTGCTGCCTGAACAAATTGCCGAAATCTGCGACCGGTTCCTTGGCGCCGAATTCGGCGCCCGGACGCTGCTGCTGCTTGCCGACGATGCGGGCCGGGTCGTGCCTCCGCCGCAACTCGTTGCACCGGCGCCGCCGCCGGCCGTGACCATCGACATGGGAATTGCCCAGTGGGCCCTGGACCATGGCGAAGCCGCAGGACACGGCACCGATACGCTGCCTGCAAGCCCGGTGCTGTATCTGCCGCTCAAGGCGCCGATGCGCGTGCGCGGCCTGCTGGCAATCGAGCCGGGGGCGAGCGGGCGGCTGCAGGGCCCCGAGCAGGGGCGACTGCTCGACACCGTCGCGCGGCTCATCGCCATTGCGCTCGAGCGCGTCCATTACGTGGAGGTAGCCCAAAACACCACGCTGCAGATGGAGTCGGAGCGGTTGCGCAATTCGCTGCTCTCGGCCATTTCGCATGATCTGCGCACGCCGCTCTCGGCGCTCGTCGGTTTGGCCGATTCGCTGCGCTTGGCGCAGCCCCCGCCGAGCCAGGAGCAGCTGCGCGTTATCGAGAGCATTCGCGAGCAGGCCGGGCGATTGCGCTCGCTCGTCGAAAATCTCCTGGACATGGCCCGGCTGCAGGCCGGGCGTGTCGCCTTGAACCGTCAATGGCAGTCGCTCGAGGAGATGATCGGCGTCGCGCTGCGCGCCATGGCCCCCGCGCTGGGCGCGCGCACCGTGCGGGTGCACCTGCCCGAAGTTCTGCCGCTGGTGGAAATCGACGCGGTGCTCATGGAACGGGTCATGTGCAATTTGCTGGAGAACGCCGCCAAGTTCACGCCCCGCGAAGCCCACATCGATATTGGTGCAACCGCCGAGCCCGGGCGCGTCACCGTCTGGGTTGAAGACGACGGCCCGGGTTTGCCGCGCGGCAAGGAAGAGGAAATCTTCAAGAAGTTTGAGCGCGGTCACAAAGAGAGCGCAACGCCTGGGGTGGGGCTCGGATTGGCGATCTGTCGTGCGATCATCGAGGCGCACGGTGGAACAATCCGCGCGGAAAACCGCCCGGGCGGCGGCGCGCGGTTTCTCTTCGAGCTGCCGTGCGGGGCGCCGCCCACGGCGCCCGAGGAGGCGGGGCAGCCCATCGCTGCGGTGGCTGCCGCGGACACGACGGCGGATCGATAAGTGCGCAGAGACGGAACAGATGAGTGCGGCAGTCTCGGAAAAACCGATAACGACTCCCAGTGGACAGGCGCCCGTCGTCGTCGTTGTGGAAGACGAGGCGCAAATCCGCCATTTCGTGAAGGTCGCGCTCGAATCCGAGGGCTGCCACGTCTATGAAGCCGAAACCGCCAAACGCGCATTGATCGACACGGGCACGCGCAGGCCCGACCTGGTCGTGCTCGATCTGGGCTTGCCCGATCGCGACGGAATGGAAGTGATCCGCGAACTGCGCGCATGGTCCGACGTGCCGATCATCGTGCTGTCGGCGCGATCCGCGGAGGCCGGCAAGATCGCCGCACTGGATGCGGGCGCCGACGACTATCTCACCAAGCCGTTTGGCGCCGGCGAGCTGCTGGCACGGGTGCGCGCGCAACTGCGCCGCCGCCATCGGATGGCCGGCACTGGTCAAAGTGTCGTGGAATTCGGTTCCACACGCCTCGACTTGGGCCGCAGGATGGCTTGGCGCAAGGGCGAGCCGCTGCACCTCACACCCATCGAGTACCGGCTATTGGCGTTTTTGGTGACCCACCCGGACTGCGTGCTCACGCATCGGCAGCTGCTCAAGAGCGTGTGGGGCCCTTCGCACGCGGATGACACGCATTATGTCCGAATATATATGGGGCACCTGCGGCGCAAGATCGAGGAGGACCCGGCGCGCCCGCTGCACCTGCTCACCGAATCGGGCGTCGGCTACCGCTTCTGCTCGTAGGGCGTTTACGCGGTTTTTACACACGCCCGGAGCATTGTTAGACGAAAAATACGCACCTTGATCTACGATGCTGCAAAGCAGCACGCGCCGCAGGCGCGCGCCAGATGCCCCACTTTCTTCTTTTAGGCGCCAAGGCTCATGGACCTGTACTACATCCTGGGAATCGTCGTTTTTTTTGCCCTGATCAGCGCCTTGGCGTTGGGGTGCGCGCACCTGCAAAAGCGCCGCTGAGGCGCGCGATGTCGCTGGCAACCGAAAAGGGACCTCTGTCATGAGCTGGATGCAAATCTTGAGCGCGGTCATTGCCGTGGGCCTGCTCGTCTACCTCGTTGTCGCCTTGATCGATGCGGAGAAGCTCTAATGAATCTGCATTCGCTCACGCTGTTGCTGCTGTATCTGACCGTGCTGCTCGCTTTGAGCTACCCCCTGGGCTCCTACGCCGCCCGTTGCATGGAAGGCCAGCAACAAGGTGTGGCGGGCTTTGCACGCAAGATCCTGGCGCCTGTGGAGACGGTCATTTACCGCCTCTGCGGCGTGCGGCCCGAGGAGGAAATGGCCTGGCCGCAGTACACGTATTCGATTCTGCTCTTTAGCGTTTTCGGGACGCTTGCCGCCTACGCCCTGCAGCGCCTGCAGGCGCTACTACCCTTGAATCCGCAAGGATTCGCCGCTGTGAGTCCCGATTCCTCCTTCAATACCGCGGTGAGCTTCGTGACCAACACGAACTGGCAGGGCTACTCGGGCGAATCCACGATGAGTTATCTCACCCAGATGCTGGGACTCGCGGTGCAAAACTTTCTCTCGGCCGCCACTGGCATCGTCGTTGCAATTGCGCTCATCCGTGGCATCGCGCGCCACAGCGTCGCGACGATCGGCAACGCCTGGGTCGACCTCACGCGCGCCACGCTCTATCTCCTGCTGCCGATCGCGCTGCTCTATTCGGTCTTTCTGGTCGGTCAAGGCGCGATCCAGAATTTTTCCCCCTACCCGGACGCGCACACGCTCGAGGTGACGCAGTTCCAAAATCCGCGCCTCGACGCTTCGGGCGCACCCGTGAAAGACGCGCAGGGCAATCCGGTTATGGAACCGGCGCAGACGGCAATCCAGACGCTGCCAATGGGCCCCGTCGCCTCGCAGGAGGCGATCAAGATGCTCGGGACCAACGGCGGGGGCCCGTTCAATGCCAACTCGGCGCATCCCTACGAGAATCCCACGCCAGCCTCGAACTTTGTGCAGATGCTGTCGATCTTCCTCATTCCGGCGGCGTTGTGCTTTGCGTTCGGCCGCATTGTCGGCGACGCGCGTCAGGGCTGGGCGATCTTCGTGGCCATGGCCGTGCTATTTGTCGTCTCCGCGGTCCTGGTCATGCACTTCGAGCAAAACGGCAACCCCCTGCTTGCGTCCCTGGGCGTGGATCAGACCGCGAGCGCGGCGCAAGCCGGCGGCAACATGGAGGGCAAGGAGACGCGCTTCGGTATCGCCGATACCGGTCTGTTCGTCGCGGTGACCACGGCGGCGTCCTGTGGCGCGGTCAACGCGATGCACGACTCCCTCATGCCGCTGGGGGGGTTCGTTCCGCTGTGGAACATGATGCTTGGCGAAGTCGTTTTTGGCGGCGTCGGCTCGGGACTGTACGGCATGCTGGTCTTTGCCCTGATGGCCGTGTTCATTGCCGGACTGATGATCGGTCGCACTCCCGAATATCTGGGCAAGAAGATCGAATCCTTCGACATGAAGATGATTGCGGTCGCCATCCTCGCCACGCCCGTGTTCGTGCTCGCGTGCACCTCAATCGCGGTGCTCAGCCCGGACGGACGCGCCGGCATCGCCAATCCGGGACCGCACGGCTTTAGCGAAATTCTGTACGCCTTCACCTCGGCGGCCAATAACAACGGGAGCGCATTTGCTGGCCTGTCGGCCAACACGCCCTTTTATAACGTGCTCACCGCCGTGGCCATGTGGTTCGGACGCTTTGCCGTGATCGTTCCGGTCCTGGGGATTGCGGGATCGCTGGGCGCGAAAAAGCGCCTCGCGGTGACCGCCGGCACCATGCCCACCCATGGTCCGCTCTTCGTCGTGCTGCTGATCGGCACGGTCGTTCTTGTGGGCGCGCTCAACTACGTTCCGGCGCTCGCCCTGGGGCCAGTCGTCGAGCACCTGATGCTGCCCCGCGCAAACTGACGCGAACTCGAAGCAAGAACCATCATGACGCGCAAAACATTCTCCTTGTTCGACCCGGAGCTGATCCGTCCGGCAATCGTCGATTCCTTCCGTAAGCTTGATCCACGGGTGCAGTGGCGCAACCCGGTGATGTTCGTCGTTTTCGTCGGCAGCATCCTGACCAGCGTGCTTTGGGTGCAGGCGCTACTGGGCCGCGGGGAAGCGCCCGCCGGATTTATTCTCGCCATTGCGCTGTGGCTCTGGTTTACGGTGCTGTTTGCCAACTTTGCCGAAGCGCTGGCGGAGGGTCGCAGCAAAGCCCAGGCGGCGGCGCTGCGGGGTTTGAAAAAGGCGGCGATGGCCAAGCTGCTCACGGCCCCGCGCCACGGCGCGAGCTGGACCTCGGTGCCGGCCACCGAATTGCGCCGCGGCGACACGGTCCTCGTCGAGGCGGGCGACACGATGCCGGCCGACGGCGATGTCATTGAGGGCGTTGCATCCGTCGACGAGAGCGCCATTACGGGGGAGTCGGCGCCCGTCATCCGCGAGTCGGGTGGCGATTTTTGCGCGGTCACCGGCGGCACCCGCGTGCTTTCCGACTGGATCGTGGTGCGCGTGAGCGTCAACCCGGGCGAGGCCTTCATCGATCGCATGATTGCCATGGTCGAAGGAGCGCGCCGCCAGAAGACTCCCAACGAGATCGCGTTGACGATCTTGCTCATCGCGCTGACGATCGTATTTCTGGTCGTCACCGTCACCCTGCTGCCCTTTTCGGTGTTTAGCGTCGACGTCGCAAAAGCGGGAACCGCGGTTTCCATCACTGTGCTCATCTCGCTCCTGGTGTGTCTGATACCCACAACGATCGCCGGCCTGCTCTCGGCCATCGGCGTAGCAGGCATGAGTCGCATGATGCAGGCCAATGTCATCGCCACGTCGGGGCGTGCCGTGGAGGCCGCCGGCGATGTCGACGTGCTCCTGCTCGATAAGACGGGAACCATCACGCTGGGCAACCGATCCGCCGCGGCATTTTTGCCGGTGGCGGGTATCAACGAAGCCGAACTCGCCGATATCGCGCAGCTCGCCTCCCTGGCCGACGAGACGCCCGAAGGTCGCAGCATCGTTGTGCTCGCCAAGGAACGATTCCAGCTGCGCGAGCGCGACATCGCGGCCCTGGGCGCGCGCTTCGTGCCGTTTTCCGCCTCCACCCGCATGAGCGGAATCGACCTGGGCGTGCGCGCCATACGGAAGGGTGCGGCCGACGCGGTGCGTGCCCATGTCGATGCCCAAGGCGGAGCCTTTCCGCAGTCGGTCGTGCAGACGGTCGATGCCGTCGCCCGGCGCGGCAGCACCCCCCTGGTGGTCGCCGATGGCGCGCGCGTGCTGGGCGTCGTCGAACTCAAGGACATCGTCAAGGGAGGCATCAAGGAGCGCTTCGGCGAGCTGCGCCGCATGGGCATCAAGACCGTGATGATCACGGGTGACAACCGCGTCACCGCCGCCGCCATCGCGGCCGAGGCAGGTGTCGACGATTTTCTGGCCGAGGCCACGCCGGAGGCCAAACTGCGGCTGATCCGCGAACACCAGGCCCAGGGACGACTGGTGGCCATGACGGGCGACGGCACCAACGATGCGCCGGCGCTCGCGCAAGCCGACGTCGCCGTCGCCATGAACACCGGCACGCAGGCAGCCAAGGAAGCCGGCAACATGGTCGACCTCGACTCGAACCCGACCAAACTCATCGAAGTCGTGGAAACCGGCAAGCAGATGCTCATGACGCGCGGAGCGCTCACGACATTCAGCATCGCCAACGATGTCGCGAAGTACTTTGCCATCGTACCTGCGGCCTTCGCGACGACTTACCCGCAGCTGAGCGCCCTCAACATCATGGGGTTGGCTACCGCCTCCTCAGCCGTCCTGTCTGCCGTGATCTTCAACGCGCTGATCATCGTGGCGCTAATTCCGCTGGCGCTCAAAGGCGTGCGCTACCGGCCATTGGGGGCGGCCACCGTTTTACGCCGCAATTTGCTTGTCTATGGTCTGGGAGGCATCGCGGCTCCCTTTGCCGGCATCAAGATCATTGACCTGCTGCTCGTCGCCGGCGGCATGGCCTGATAGGAAACCGCGATGAAGAATCTCCTGCGACCCGCGCTCAGCCTCTTTATTGTCCTGTCCGTGATCACCGGACTCATCTATCCCCTTGTCGTGACCGCCGTGGGCGGCTGGCTGTTTCCGCGCCAGGCCAGCGGCAGCTTGATCGCCCGCGACGGTGTCGTCGTGGGCTCGAGCCTGATCGGCCAAAATTACGCGGATGCTCGACATTTCTGGGGCCGGCCCTCCGCGACTTCTCCGCAACCGAACAACGCGCTATCCTCCGGGGGATCGAACCTCGGGCCGGAAAATCCCGCGCTCGTCGATGCCGTCAAGGCGCGCATCGACGCGTTGCGTCAGGCCGACCCCGAGAACCACCTGCCCATTCCGGTGGACCTGGTCACCGCCTCGGCCAGCGGACTGGATCCCGATATCAGCCCGGCAGCCGCCTACTACCAGGTCGCACGCGTTGCGCACGCCCGCGGCCTGAGCCTGGAGCGGGTGCGCGCGCTCGTCGACGAACACACGCGCGCTCGCCAATGGGGCGTGCTGGGCGAGCCGCGGGTCAACGTGCTGGAGCTAAACCTGGCGCTGGACGCGGCGCGCTAGCGCTTCGCCGAAGGCGCGCAGGGCCCTGCGTCGCGTTCGCGCGCCGGCTGCGTACACTTGCGGCCTGTGCCCTCGCACCCCCCGTCGCCTGCACCGGCCCTCAGTACAAATGACGGCGCGCGCCAGCGCCTGCCGGTTGTCGACCTCGCTCGCGGGGTGGCGATCGCCCAAATGATCGCCTATCACTTCTGTTACGACCTGAATTTTTTCTCCTGGATCCACGTGGCGCTGACGCGCGATGCACCGTGGATTGCCTGGCGCACGGCAATCGTCACCCAATTTTTATTCCTAGCGGGCGTCTCGCTGTCGCTGCGTGCGACGAGCGAGCGTTCCCGGAGCTGGAGCAGTCCGCGGTTTTGGAAACGCTGGGCGCAAATTGCCGCTTGCGCAGCTCTGGTCTCGGTGGCGAGCTGGTGGATCTTTGGCCCACGCTGGATCTGGTTCGGCGTACTGCATTTCGTTGCGGCTGCGCAGCTGCTGCTGCTCGGCGCAAGTCGCCTCGGGCGCGCAACGCTTGCCTTGGCGTTCGCAGTCCTGGGCGCGGGTACGCTGCTGCGGTTTGCGGCATTTGACACCAACGCCCTGAGCTGGATCGGATTTGCTCCGACCAAGCCCCATACCGAGGATTTTGTGCCGCTGTTCCCCTGGCTCGGCGTGGTGCTGCTTGGCATGGGTCTGGCCGACGTCTGGCAGAACAGTGACGCACGCTGGGCGCAGTCGTTGCGCCGGTCAAGCGCCAGGGGTTGGCGCGGGCTCGAACTGCTCGGGCGCTGGCCGCTCACCGTCTACATGCTGCACCAACCACTGCTCTTCGGTGCGCTCTACGCGCTGCAGGGTCTGCGTCAGATGCCGGGCTGAATCGGAATCGAAGCCGACGCGGTAGAGCGCCCCAGCCACTCGGGCTGCAAGGTGACGTGTTCGATCTCGTAGTCGTCCTTCAGTCGCCTGCGCGCCTGGTGCAGGATTGCCGGCCATCGCTCGATGCGATCGATCAGCACGTGGGCGGAGATCGCGCTGTGGCCGGGCACCATCGCCCAGACGTGCAGATCGTGCACGGAGATGACACCAGGTATCGAAGCCAGGGTCTTGCCCACGCTCTGGTAATCCACGCCGGCCGGAACACTGTCAAGCAGTACCGAGGTCGATTCGCGCAAGACACCAAATGTCGAGCGCAATATCAGGCCGGCAACCAGCATCGAGAGCAGCGGATCGACAACCGTGTAGCCGGTTCGCATGATGATCAGGCCGGAGAGCAACGCGGCTACTGAACCCAGCAGATCGCTGAGCACATGCAGCAGCGCAGCGCGGATGTTGAGATTTTGCCGCTCGCGGGACAGCACCCACGCGACCAAAAGATTGACGAGAAGGCCACCGCTGGCGATAAGGAAGACCGCTTGGCCATTTACGGCGACGGGGTGCGCGATTCGGTCGATGCCTTCGACCACCAGCCAGACGACCACGCCCAGAAGCGCCAGCGAATTGACAAACGCGGCTATGACCTCGCTGCGCGCCAGCCCGTACGAATGACGCGGGGAAACCGGTCGCTGGGCGATGATATGGGCGGCCAGCGAAAAGCCCAGCGCTGCTGCATCCGTGAACATGTGACCCGCGTCTGCCAGCAGGGCCAGGGAACCGGACCAGAGGCCGCCGACGAGCTCCACCAATGCGAAGCAGGCGATCATCGCGAGGGCGACCAGCAGCGAGCGCGAACTGCCCGCCCGTGTGACGTGACGGTACGGACTGTCGCCGTGGGAGTGGCCGCTGAAGTCCTCCGGACGGTGCCCGCTTCCCGAAGCGCGCAGCGCTGCGGAAGGATGCGCGTGACCGCCGGGCGGGCTCTCGATGCGTCCCGGGGTGCCCGGCGGCGCAGCGTGGCGGTGCCCGGCGCTCATGCGTGCAAGCTCACGTGTTCTGGGGCGGCACGGCGCCTAGCGTCGCGGCGACTCCAGCAAGGAGAGGTGTACGTGGCAGCCGGACTTCATGCGCACTTCCTCGGCCGTGACGCCCGGCGCCAGCTCGACGGCCTGCAGTCCATCGTCGCCAACGTCAAAGACGCCCAGTTCCGTAATGACGCGGTTGACGACACCTACTCCGGTCACGGGCAAGGTGCACTGCTGCAGGATCTTGTGCTCGCCGTTTTTTGCGCAATGCTCCATGAGCACGACGACCCGACCCACTCCAGCAACAAGGTCCATTGCCCCGCCCATGCCCTTGACCAGCTTGCCCGGAATCATCCAGTTGGCCAGATCGCCGCGCTCGCTCACCTGCATCGCGCCCAGGATGGCCAGGTCGATGTGGCCCCCGCGAATCATCGCGAAGGAGTCTGCGCTGCTAAAGTAACTCGAGCCGGGCAGCGCGGTCACGAGTTGCTTGCCGGCGTTGATCAGGTCCGCATCGACTTCGGCTTCGGTCGGGAACGGCCCGATTCCCAGCAGTCCGTTTTCCGACTGCAGCATGACGTCGATTCCGGGCGGGATGTAATTGGCCACGAGGGTCGGCATGCCGATTCCCAGGTTGACGTAAAAGCCATCACGCAACTCCCGCGCGGCGCACCGCGCCATCTGTTCACGGCTCCAGGCCATTTTTTTGCCTCCTTTCGGCTGCCAGCGTGTGCTCGGGTCGAACTATGTCGGACGAGTTGTGCGTTGCTCGATGCGCTTTTGCGGATGCGCGTTGACCACCAAGCGCTGCACAAAAACCCCGGGCGTATGGATGTGATCGGGATCGAGTTCGCCGTTTTCCACCAGTTGCTCCACCTCGGCGATCGTCACGCGCCCGCACATCGCCACCACCGGATTGAAGTTCCTTGCAGTCTTGCGGTACACGAGGTTTCCCTGGCGGTCGGCCTTCCACGCCTTGACCAAGGACACGTCGGCGCGCAACGACTGCTCCAGAACATAGCGCTTGCCGTGGAACTCGCGCTCCTCCTTGCCCTGGGCGACCAGTGTTCCCACGCCCGTAGGCGTAAAGAACGCCGGAATTCCCGCGCCACCAGCGCGCATCTTCTCGGCCAAGGTTCCCTGCGGGGTGAACTCGAGCTCCAGTTCGCCGGCGAGGTACTGACGCTCAAATTCCTTGTTTTCGCCCACGTACGAAGCGATCATCTTGCGCACTTGGCGCGTCTGCAAAAGCAGGCCCAGACCGAAACCATCGACGCCGGCATTGTTGCTCACGCAGGTGAGGTTGCGCACGCCGCTTTGGCGCACCGCCTCGATCAGGGCCTCGGGGATTCCGCACAGGCCAAAGCCCCCGACCGCAACGATCTGGCCGTCACTGATAATGCCCTCGAGCGCAAGCCGAGCCGACGCATACACCTTGTTCATAGGTCCTCCCTGAGGCAATCCGAATTCTAGGCAATCTGCGTGCGGCTTGTCGCGCACAGCATCTAGAATGGGAGTCGGCCCGGACCAAAGGCGGGGCGCGCACGCTGGGGAGCGCGCGTGCGCCCCGCACACCACGCCGTCGCACGCCCGGGGCCGCCGCCCGAAGGGCAAGGGGGACAAAAGCCACTATGAACGCCGCCGAACGCGAGGCAATGGAATATGACATCGTTATCGTCGGCGGCGGCCCTGCGGGCCTTGCCGCGGCGATCCACATCAAACAGCGAGCCGCCGCTTTGGGCAAGGAAGTCTCCGTCTGCGTCCTCGAGAAGGGTGCGGAGCTGGGCGCGCACACGCTCTCCGGAGCGGTTATTGATCCGCGCGGCTTGACCGACCTGCTGCCGGACTGGCGGGAACGTGGGGCACCGCTGAACACGCCGGTGCGCGAAGACCGCTTCTTGTTTCTGACGCAAACCAACGCACTGCATACACCGTCCTGGATGCTGCCCAAGTGCTTCACGAACCACGGCAATTTCATTGTCAGCCTTGGCAACGTCGTACGCTGGCTCGGGCGCGTGGCCGAGGAGCTGGGCGCGGAAATTTTTCCCGGGTTTGCCGCCGCCGAAATCCTGTTCGATGCCTCCGGTGCCGTTGTCGGTGTTGCCACGGGCGACCAGGGAATAGGCCGCGACGGGCAACCGACCGCCAATTTTCAGCCGGGGGTGGAGCTGCGCGGCAAATACACTTTGTTTGCCGAGGGCTCCCGCGGTCATCTCGGCCGAAGGCTAATCGAGCGCTTCGATCTCGCACGCGATCGCGATCCGCAAACATACGCAATCGGCATCAAGGAGCTGTGGGATGTCGACCCCGCCAAGCATCAGTCGGGGTTGGTTGTGCACAGTGCAGGTTGGCCTTTAGAAGCGGACACGTACGGGGGCTCGTTTCTCTACCACGCCGAAAACAACCAAGTGAGCATCGGTCTGGTCGTCGGCCTGGGCTATCGCAATCCGTATCTTTCTCCATTTGAGGAGTTCCAGCGCCTGAAATCGCACCCCGCCATCGGCTGCTTTCTGGAAGGCGGCAAGCGCGTGGCGTACGGTGCCCGCGCCATCACCGCCGGGGGCCTGCAGTCGCTGCCAAAACTCACGTTCCCGGGCGGCGCGCTGATCGGATGTGAAGCCGGCTTTCTGAACGCGGCTCGCATCAAAGGCACGCATGGCGCGCTGGTATCGGGAACGCTCGCCGCGGCCTCGGCGGCCGACGCAGTTGTCGCAGGCCGCCGCGGCGACGAGTTGCTCGAATACCCGCGGGCGCTGCGGCAAAGCTGGCTGTACGAGGACTTGCATCGCACGCGCAATTTCAAGCCTTGGCTAGACAAAGGTCTTCTTGTCGGCACGCTCATGTTCGGTATCGACCAGCTGGTGCTGCGTGGCCGGGCGCCCTGGACGATGCACCGCGCATCGCCGGACCATGCCAAGCTGCTGCCTGCGAGCCAGTGCACCCCCATTGCCTATCCCAAACCGGATGGGAAGCTTGCCTTCGATCGCCTCTCCTCGGTGTTCGTATCGAATACCAATCACGAAGAGAATCAGCCGCCCCATCTGACCTTGAAGGATCCCGACGTACCCGTCAAGGTGAACTTGGCCCGATATGCGGGACCTGAGGCGCGCTACTGCCCGGCAGGCGTCTACGAGTTCGTCAAGCAAGATGGCAAGGACCGATTGCAGATCAACGCCCAGAACTGCGTGCATTGCAAGACCTGCGATATCAAGGACCCGACCCAGAACATCGTGTGGGTCGTACCCGAAGGCGGGGGCGGGCCGCGCTATCCGAACATGTAGGGGCGGCTCGAGGCGAACTCTCCTGTAGTGTTCGGCAAAGTCCGCGTCGCGGTCGCGAGGCATCTTTTTGTTCCTCGCGTGCGCCAGGTCGATTCGTGCGCAGGCCGTTGGCGGGCGAGAGAGCTAGCGGGAAGCGCAAAATCCGCCACGCCACGGTGGCGCGCAACGGCCGCAAACGATTGTTGCAGACACACCACGGCGGATCGCCCGGGCAGTTGCGCGCCGGCGCGATCACGTCAAACTACCGGCCAAGCGGCCGCGCGCAATAAGCGCCGCAAAGGAAACGATGACGGCGCACTGGTATCGGCCTCAGGCATTTCTCTTTGTCGTGGCTCGGTGAATGTAGTGCGCAGCGGCCTGCTCACCATCATCGGTTGCCTCGCTTTACTTTCCGTGGCAGCTGCACAGACGCCGACCGCGGACGTGCAGGCCGCCGGCGCCTCCACCCCCAAAGGCGAGACGGCCGCGCCGGACACGCCCGCGGCGGATCTGCCCGACACGTCAACAGCCCCGACGGGCGTCGCCGAACCCGCCGCAGGCGCTGCGACGTCCTCGGACGGCCAAGCCGCGCCCGCGCAGAACATGCCCGGAGCCGCCGAAGCGCCGGGTGCTGCCGCGGAGACCGGAGCCGGCACCGAGGCGAGCGAGGGGGGAGGCGCAAGATTGCAAGAAATTGTCATAACCGCAACCCGGCATGAAGAACTCATGAGCAAGGTTCCGGCCAGCGTAACCGCGTTTACCCAGGATGACCTGGATCTTCGGGGGGTGAAGGACTTCACCGAAATCGCCCGCTTCACTCCGGGCGTCAGCATCGACGCCACGGGAACCGGCAATAACTCGATCTCGATACGAGGCATATCGTCGTCCGGGGGCGCCGGGACCACGGGCATCTATATCGACGAGACGCCGATACAGATACATTCGCTCGGATTTAACTCGGACGACACCTTGCCCAAGACCTTTGACGTCGAGCGAGTGGAAGTTCTGCGTGGCCCCCAGGGGACGTTGTTCGGGGCTGGATCCTTGGGCGGCACGGTGCGCTACATCATGGCCGAGCCCAACATGCACACGCCCAACGGCTACGCGCGCGCCGAAGTGGCGGACACCGAGCGCGGTGCTCCCAGCTACGAGGCCGGCATCGCGGGCGGCATGCCCCTGATTGACGGCACTTTGGGCGTGCGCGCCAGCGTCTGGTACCGGGAGGACGGCGGATGGATCGACCGCGTCAATCCCTTCACCCTGGCCACGGTTCAGAAAGACGCAAACTATGTCGACAGCTTCCTCGGGCGCATAGCCGCCAAGTGGGTCGCCACGCCCGAGATTACGATCACGCCCAGCGTGCTCTACCAGAGCATGCGGCAAAACGATATATCGGTCTTCTGGCCGACGGTGACCGGCGCCAACGGACAGACGCTGTATTCGGCGCCGGCCAGCAACCGGTTCTTCAACGCGGACCCGTCGCCCCGACCCGAGCCGGATCACTATTGGCTGCCCGCGCTCAAGATTGAGTCGGAAGTGGGCAATGCTTCACTGATATCGAACACCTCCTACTACGACCGCTCCGACGTGAGCGGCTACGAAGGCACCATCTATAACCTCGGTTACTACCAGACCGTCGCGTCGCGCGGAGCCATCACGGGCGCCAACCAGATTGGCACGTTGGCATTTCAACCACCCGCCAGCAGTTGCCCCGGTCTCGTCTACCCGCTGCCCGCCAGCAACTACCCACTGATTGACCAATACGGTCTTCATCTTCCCCCCTGCGTTCAAAACTACCGGTCGCCCGCGACGGTGGTCAACGACCAGAAGATCTTCACCCAGGAGATTCGGCTTCAGTCCGAGGACCCGGCCGCGCCGTTGACCTGGACCACGGGGGTCTTCTACCAATTTAGTCGCGAGGTCAGTCTCGAAGAAATCTACGACCCGATGGTCGATACGCTGTTCCTCTCGCTGTTTGGCAACACGGCAACGGGCCCCAACGGATTTGGGTCGACCTGTGCGGGCGGCGTGTGTCCGCTCGTGGAAGGCGGCTATTCCTATTACAACTACAACACCGCGCACGACAAGCAGGTCGCGGCCTTTGGGGAAGTCAATTACCGACTGACCGATCGCTGGAAGCTTACTGCCGGCGGACGCATTGCTCGAACGGGATTTACGTTCACGCATTTCGCCGACGGCCCGCAAAACGGCGGTCCGACCTCCAACCAAGGGACACAAAACGAAACCCCGTTTACTCCGAAGCTCGGTGCCTCCTATCAGGCCGATCCGAACAACCTGTATTACTTCACCTATGCCAAAGGCTTTCGCACGGGCGGGGACAATGCACCGATTCCGCAGTTACTGTGCCCCACGACCTTCGCCACTTTGGGTCTGACGACCCCCACCTCGCCGGCCACATACAAATCGGACACCGTGCAGAGCTACGAGATCGGCGCCAAGAACCGGCTGCTCGAGTCCCTGCGAGTGGCTTCCAGCGTTTATTACATCAACTGGAACGACATTCAGCAAAACGTCTATTTGCCGGGATGCGGCTTTCAGTTCACCGCCAACGTCGGAAAAGCGATCTCGAAGGGATTCGACGTGCAAGCACAGTGGTCCATCACGAGGTCGCTGTCCCTTGAGTCGGCCGTCGCCTACAACAATGCGCGGTATGCACAAGACGCCAGCTTGGCGCCCGGTGGGCAACCGATTGCGAAAGAAGGCGACGCCGTCGTCGGCGATATGGGCACGGCCGTGCCACCCTGGACGGTGACGCTCAGCGCGAACTACGATTTCGTGGCCTTCGATTTGCCCTCGTATGTGCGCATCGATTACCAATACGAGAGCAAGAGCCACACGCTTACCGCCGCCGAAGATTCCGGGGTCAGTCCGACTGTCTACGATCCATTCGCCTACACCCCGCCGGCGACCACGCTGGTATTTTTGCGTGTGGGGACGAACTATCAGGGCTGGAATGTCTCCGCCTTTGTCGACAACGTGTTCGATACGCACCCGCTGCTGCCTCCGGGCGGACCCAATTCGCACAGCGACGCGGATCCCAACGCGCCCCCGGGGCAGGGCGTGCTCTACCGCAACTACACCTTCCGACCGCGCACGTTCGGCATGACGACCACGTACCGCTTCTAGCGCTCCGCGCAGCGTTGCGTACGCGTCGCACTGCGTGGCGGGCGGCGTGGACTCGCTCCCGTAGTGCGCAAGGCAGCGCTGCAGCCCGTGTCGCGGGGCGCGGCCGAAACCCGACGCACGTCGTTCCATGAGGCAACGGCGCAATCCGATCTGAGGTCAATGCGGATCGCCGGCGCCGGCCGACGACGCGCGCGCCTGAGAAAAATCACCGACGAGCGCTCGCTACGACGCGGTTTGCGCGGACAAGCAAAGCGCGCGCACTCCGGTCCCACCGCGCATTTGGTAATCTAAAGCGTCTGGCGGCCGCGGCAGCGCGACGCAAGGGGAACACGGGCTAGGCACCACACGATACAAGCGTGGCACAAGTCGGTTATGCTCCGGCCGTCCGGCGAGCACGACCCGCGGCTTGCGTCTTCTTTTTTGGGGAAGGAACGAGAATGAACCTTCGACGTTGCAATCTCTTGGCAGTTGTCTTTGTCTGCGGCACGTTGACCGTCACGCCAATGGTGGCGAATGCGGGAATTGTCTCGACCGATCAGCTCACGGCCCAGAGCAGCATCGATGCCGAACGGGCCCAAGTACAAGCCTTTCTCGATCGCGCCAGCGCTGCCGGAAAACTTCAGGCCCTGGGCGTCAATGGCGTCGATGCGCAAACCCGTGTCTCGGCACTAAGCGACACGGAAGTGCATGCTCTCGCGGAAAAAATCGATTCCCTTCCTGCCGGCGGCGACATTGGCAGCTTCACGAATGAGCAGATCATCATCATTGTGCTGCTCCTCATTCTCGTCGCGGTGATCGTATCGTCCTGATCGTACAGCTCATTGCGCCCGATTGACGCTCGCGGCCCACGACGCCTGCGCGTCGAGTGTGCCTTGAGGGCCCGGCGCTCGCATCGGCAAGCGATCAAGGGCGCCATCCGTTGGTCGTTCGCCTCTGTACTCACCCTGGTGATCGGTCTGACCGGATGCGCCCTGCTTCCCGCAACCGGACCGCAAATGACCTATCCGGCGGACGTGCCGCCGCGCGCCGAGCTCACCGATGTGCCGTTTTACCCGCAGGAGGCGTACCAGTGCGGCCCGGCGGCGCTCGCCACGGCGATGACCTCTGCCGGAGTCGCACGCACCCCGCAGCAACTCACCGACGAGGTATACCTTCCCCAGCGCAAGGGGACGCTGCAGGCCGAAATGCTGGCCGCCACGCGCCGCGCCGGGCTGATGGCCTACCCGCTCTCGCCGAATCTGGGCGCCGTCATCAAGGAAATCGCGGGCGGCCACCCGGTTGTCGTCTTGCAAAACCAGCTCTTCGACCTCTTGCCCCGCTGGCACTATGCGGTGGTCGTGGGCTACGACCTGCCGGGCGGCGAACTGATCCTGCGATCCGGAACCCGAGAGCGGCTCATCGACACGATTGCTTCCTTCGATCGCTCATGGGAAAAATCGGGCCGTTGGGCGTTTCTTGCCCTCGCCCCGGGGCAATTGCCCGCGACCGCCGAGGAAGACAGGTTCGTCCTGGCGGCCGCCAACCTGGAGCGCGTCTCGCCGCAGGCGGCTCGTGCCGCGTATGCAGCGGCGCTGGCCAAGTGGCCACACAACCTCGTGGCGCGCATCGCGCTGGGCAACATCGCCTACGGTTCGCATCTGCTTGGCGAGGCCGAAACGCAGTACCGCCTGGCCACGGAGGATCACCCCGACTCGGCCGACGCCTGGAACAATCTCGCACAGGTGCTCCACGAGTTGGGTCGGGATCGGGAGGCGCTTGTCGCGGCCCAACGTGCGGTTGCAATCGGCGGGTCTCGCCAGGAGACCTATCGGGCAACCCTGCAGGCGATCCCGGTCCCAGTAACCCGGTAAAGATTCGCTCTCGGCACTCGATACAGGCGCATGGACGCTGCTGGTTTGCGGGCACCCCAACATCCGAGGTCCCCGCCAACGCGTGGAGCGCAGAATCCGAACTTCGCGATCATGCAATCCGGAACTCTTACGCACGGCCTCCCAAATTCTGCCGGCGCACGATCGGAGCGGAGAATCGCGCTCGGCCTAGCGCCCGCGGGCTGCGCCCCAGACACGATCCAGTGAAGGAGAAATCATGGCTTCGGGCACACAGGAGCTCGAGTTTTTCGCGCGCGAGAGCCTGCAGCGCGGGCTGTCGCGACAAGACATCGAAAAAGCCCTGCTCACCGCGGGATGGAGTGAGGAACAGGTCCAGAGCGGACTGGGCGCGTTTGCCGACATCCCGTTTCCGGTGCCGGTGCCCAAACCGCGCACGTATCTCTCGGCGCGCGAGACCTTCGTGTATCTGTTGCTGTTCTCGACGCTGTACTTGAGCGCGTACCACGTCGCTAGCCTCGTGTTTGACTTTATCAACCGCGCTTTTCCGGATCCTGCGATGCGCGCTTCGACGCTGCTTGCATTTGACAGCATGCGCTGGTCGATCTCCTCGCTCATCATCGCCTTTCCGACCTTTATTCTTTTGAGCCGAATCGTCAACCGCGATCTTGCCCGACACCCGGTCAAGCGCCTTTCGGCGGTTCGCCGCTGGTTGACTTACCTCACGCTGTTCGCGGCCGCCGGGGTTTTGATTGGCGACCTCACCACTCTTGTGTACAACGCCCTGGGCGGTGAGCTCACGGTGCGCTTTGTCCTGAAGGTCGCGACCGTCGGCCTCATCGTTGGAACGATTTTTGGCTATTACTTGTGGGATTTGCGTCGGGAGGAGCGCGAATGAACGCGGGGAGCGTTGCACGGGTGCTGGGCATCTCGGTAACGCTCGTGGTCCTCAGCGTGATCGTCGTGGGCATCGTGCTGCTCGAATCCCCAGCGCACCAGCGCCAGCGCAAGCTCGATGCGCATCGCGTGCAGGACCTGATCGCCATTCAAAACGCGATCAACGTCTCCATGATTCGAAAAAAAAGCCTACCCCCGGATCTTGCGACGCTCGCCACCGAGGCAGGGTTGCACGTGGAAGTTGCCGATCCGCAGACAAAAACGCCCTACGAGTACGAAGTCCTGGGACCAACGAGCTACCGATTGTGCGCGGTCTTTGAAACGGATTCGGCCGACGAAGCGCAGACTGGGTACTACGTCGGACCGGTCAGCTGGGCCCATGGCGCCGGCCGAAACTGTTTCGAGTTGCGCACTCCAAAGTGAACCGGAGGCCGCCGAGACGACGCGGCCGCGCCTCCGACGGATCGTACGACCTCCACGCGGCCGCTCGCCCCTATAGCGTGCGCTGGCCCTGGGCCCGCGCGCGATCCGGCCGCACTGATGCCCCATGGGTCTGACAGTCGGGAAGCTGCGCCCGATCGCGCGGCAGCGGCGCCCCGCGCCGCACGCGGTTGCCTAGCCGGAGTGCTTGCGCAGAAATGCCATGCTCTTTTCGTTGAAGGCGGGCACGTTCTCGTAGATAGCCGCGTGCGAGCAATCTTCAAAAATATGCAGTTCCGAATTCTTGATTCCGGTCTTCAGACGCTCCGAAAACCGCGTGGAAGTCACCATGTCGTGGCGCCCGTAGGTAATCTGCGTCGGTGCCCGTACCTTGGACAACTGTGCGTCGGCATCGTGCGCGATCACCGCGTTGGACTGCTGCAAGAACGCTTCGAGCGGCTGCTGCGGTCGGTTGCGTACGAAGTCGGACAAACCTTGGAGTACTTCGGCCTTTTGCGCGTAGAACTCCGGCGTATAGCACCAAGGAAAAATCGCCTGGATGACAGCCTCCCGCATGTTGTTCACTTGCTTGGCAATGACCTGCCAGCCTTGCACGACGGTCTTCAGGTAGGGGTCGGACTTGGCCCATGCGCTGTGCAGCGACAACGACTTGACCCGGTCCGGATACTTCGCCGCCAGCCAGATTCCTGTCGCGGCCCCGAGAGAAACACCGAAAATATGGGCCTTGGGCACATCAATGGCCTGCATGAACGCCGCGACGTCGTCGGCGAACATCTCGGTCGAATAGGTTCCTGCGGGTTTATCCGACTCACCGCCACCGCGCAGGTCCACCGAAATGCAGTTGAAGCGCTTTGCATAATCGGCAACCTGAAACGCGTAACAGGCATAGTCCGCAGCCAGGTACGGAATGAGCACGATCGGCTCTCCGCTGCCTTGCTGGTCGTAGTTCATCGTGATGTTGCCGGCTCGCACCTTGGGCATGATCTTCTCCTTGACAGGTGAGTACTGCTAGGATCGCCGCGCGGGGGCGGCCCGCGGTCGGCGTGGTGTCGGCGTACTGCAAGTGCGCGTCAAGCATACGCCCGCGGCTCCGGCGCGCGCCACGTCTAGCCCGCATTACGGTGCGGCCGGGAACCGTCGGGTTTTGCGTGCGCGAAAAAAATCGGCGTTCCTCGGTTTGCTGCGATGCCGTACGTCGTCCTCGGGCGCTTTGCCCGACTGCCCGCGAAGAAACGCCAATCTCGAAGCGATCGCCCGGGCAGGCGCGAAGGCGGCCGCACCGCCTGCGCCGGCGTCGCCCGAAGCTAGAGGCGGATCCAGATGGTCTTGAGTTCCGTGTACTTCTCCAGGGCGTGCAGAGACTTGTCGCGGCCGTTTCCGCTTTGCTTGTAGCCGCCAAAGGGGACTGTCATGTCATCTTCGTCATACTGGTTCACGTGCACGGTACCGGCACGCAAACCGCGCGCGACGCGGTGCGCGCGCGACAGCTGCGTGGTCCAGACGGCAGCCTGCAGCCCGTATGTGCTCGCATTGGCGCGCGCGAGCGCTTCTTCCTCGGTGCGAAAGCGGATGACGGAAAGCACGGGCCCGAAAATCTCCTCCCGGGCAATCGTCATTTCGTTGCCAACGTGGTCAAAGACCGTCGGCGCGATATAGCAGCCGCCGGTGATCGGATGCACGCGCTCCCCTCCCGTGAGAATGCGCCCCCCTTCCTTGCGACCGGTGTCGATGTACCGCAGCACGGTGCTCACCTGACCTTCGTCGACCAGGGCACCCATGGCCGTCTCCGGCACCAGCGGGTTGCCTGGCATCCAGTCCCTGGCCTGCGCTACGACGCGAGCGACGAAATCATCCGCGATGGACTCCTCGACCAACAGGCGGGTGGGCGCGTTGCAAGACTCCCCCTGGTTGTAAAAAACGCCCGTTGCCGCTGTGGCCGCGGCGCGCTCCAAATCGTCGAAATCGGCAAAAACGATGTTCGCCGACTTTCCGCCGAGCTCGTTGAAAACGCGCTTGAGATTGGAGCGCCCCGCGTACTCGAGCATGCGCCGGCCCACGCGCGTGGAGCCGGTAAAGCCAACCGCATCGACCTCCATGTGAAGCGCCAGCGCCTCTCCCGCCTCGGGCCCGAGGCCCGGAACAACGTTGAGCACCCCCTCCGGCAGTCCGGCCTCGAGCGCGAGTTCCCCCATGCGCAGGGCGGTAAAGGGCGACTTCTCCGAAGGTTTAAGCACCACGCTGTTGCCCGCCGCGAGCGCGGGACCCAGCTTCCACGCAGCCATGAGCATCGGATAGTTCCACGGGACAATCGCACCGATAACGCCCATCGGTTCGCGCGTGATCATTGCGATCGCATCGGGCCCCGTCGGCGCAATCTGGTCATAGACTTTGTCAATCGCCTCGGCGTACCACTGGATGCACCGCGCCGCCGCCGGCACGTCCACTTTGAGGCTGTCGCGGATGGGCTTGCCCACGTCGAGCGTCTCGAGGAGTGCGAGTTCCTCGCGTGCAGCCAGCAGCGCTTCGGCGAAGCGGCGCAGAACTTTCTTGCGCGCCCCCGGCGGCTGCAGCGCCCATCGTCCGTCTTCGAACGCGTTTCTCGCTGCGCGTACCGCGGCGTCGACATCCGGAGCCTGACCACGGGCCACCATCGCCAGTACCCGGCCGTCAATCGGCGAGCGCTTCTCGAAGGCGTCTGCCGTGATGCTTGCGACTCGATGCCCGTCTATGAGCGCCCGGCCGTCGATATGCAGCCGCTTGGCTCGATCCTGCCAGTCGATGAGGGTTTGCGTTTTCGTCTTCATGGAGTCACCTTCAAGTGGTTTGCCGCGGCGTGCCCTGCGATGCCGGGGTGCCGATCCGCAGCGTAGCGATCGCGTAGACCTTGCGAACCCGCGTGAGATTTTCCCAAACACCGACGAATCCGCCCGGAACGACAAACGTGGCACCGGGCGAGAATTCTTGTGCTCTTCCTTCGGCGTCGGTCAACCGCACTCGGCCTTCGATGAGCGTACAGAGCTCCTCTTCCTGAGGCGCGTAGTGCACGCGCCATCCACCCGGTTCGCCCTGCCAGACGCCCGTATGAAACTGCCCGGTCGGATCACTGTAGTGATTCCAAGTCATCTGCTGCGGATCACCCCACAAGATGCGATCGGCGGGCGGCCTCGATGGCTCGGCTGTGGCCGCGTGCTGCGCAAATCCGATGATTCGCGGGATCTCAATGTCCACCTTGGCACCCGAATTCATTGCGCCACCGACATGGCATCACGATACGCCGCCGCCTGGGCCTGTGCGCGCCTGCGCTCCTGGCGTACCAAGACGAAGCTTGCGATCGTGATTCCGATACCGACGATCAGCACCGTAATTGCTGCCACCGCGTTGACCGTAGGGTCAAGCCCCAGGCGCGCGCGTGAGAAGATGAGCACCGGCAGCGTCGTCGATCCCGGCGCGTTCAGAAACTGGGTCGAGACGACATCGTCCAAGGAGATCGTGAACGTCAACAGCCATGCCGCTGCCAGAGATTGCGAAATCGCCGGCAGCGTCACGAGATAAAAAACCTGAAAAGGGCGGCAGCCCAGATTCATTGCCGCTTCCTCCGTCGAGCGGTCGACCGAGGCGAGGCGGGCCTGGATGACGACGGCCGCATAGGCCGTGCAGATGGAAGTGTGACCGATCCAGACTGTCAGCAATCCGCGCAGCGGATAGCCCCCCAACAGCGCCTCGCAGGCAACAAAGAACAGCAGCAGCGACAGACCCGTGATGACCTCGGGGACGACCAGCGGAGCATTGATGTGCGCGATAAAGGCCGTGCGCCCGAAAAAGCGCGGATAGCGCACCAGCGCAAAGGCCGCGAGCGTGCCCAGAACTACGGCCGTAGTGGCCGCTGCAAAAGCGATTTTGAGGGAAATTCCGACCGCCGAAATGATCTCGTCGTCGGTAAAAATCGCGTGGTACCAGCGAAGCGAGAAACCCGTCCAGAGACTGGCCATCTTGGAATCGTTAAACGAAAAGACGATCAGCGTGACGATCGGCAAATACAGAAACACATAACCGGCTGCGAGCCAATATCGTCCCAGGCGCCCGATCATCGAACCCTCATGTCCCGCTGATAGTGGTTAAAGACCACGAGCGGCAGAAGTATCAATCCGACCATGCTCACGGCGACGGCCGAGGCCATCGGCCAGTCGACGTTATTGAAGAACTCATCCCACAAGACGCGCGCAATCATCAAGGTCTGCGGACCGCCCAGCAGTTCGGGAATCACGTACTCGCCTACCGTGGGAATAAATACCAGCATCGACCCGGCAATGATGCCCGCCTTCGATAGGGGCACGGTGATGAGCCAAAAGCCCTTCCACGGGGTCGCTCCCAGGTCTCCTGCCGCCTCGAGCAGACTCGGATCGGCTTTCACGAGCGTCCCGTACAGCGGCAGGATCATGAAGGGCAAATAGGTGTAGACCATCCCAATCGTCATGGAAAAGGGCGTGTACATCATCTTGATCGGGTCATTGATCAGATGCAGCCACAGCAGCAGGTTGTTGAAAACGCCATGGTCATCGAGTATTCCCTTCCACGCATAGATGCGCAGCAAATACGAGGTCCAAAACGGCAGCGAAACCAGCATGACCAGCACGGGCCGCAACGTCGCTTGCGCTCGCGACATGAAATAGGCGAAGGGATAACCGATGAACAGGCAGATCAGGGTGGTGATCGCCGCGAAGCGGATCGACGATATGTACGTGTCGAGATAGATCGGATCGGTGCCGAGGAACTGGTAGTCGGCCAGTTTCAGCCGAAGCGTCAGCGCACCGTCGGCAAATTCGATCAGGTCCTTAAAACCCACCCCCTCCGTTTCCGATACGCTGATCTTCAAAACGACGAAGAACGGGAGGGAAAAAAACAGCAGCAAGAAGACGTACGGAATTCCGATGACTGTCTTGCGCCCCCAATTGCGGGCAAACCACCGGCGCGCCCCACCGCGTGCCTCGTCCGTCCCTCCCATCGGGTCGCTTGCAATGGACGTCACTTCGCTCACCGAGAGGCTCCGGCCGGTCTAGTTGACAAGAACGACCAGCGAATCGGGGCTGCACCAGGCGTAGACCTGCGCACCCACCGAAATCGCCTCGCCATGGCGCTGCGCGTTGGGCACCGTGACCTGCAGGCGCGCACCATCGCCGAGCACCACCCGATATAGCGACGTGGCCCCAAAGTACGCGCTCTCCACCACGCGACCTTGCAGGCAATTGGCGTCCGTGCGCGGGGGTGGCTGCGTGCCGATCTCAATCTTCTCGGGCCGCAAGGCGACGGTAACCCGTTGGCCCTTGACGCCCGTGATGCCGTGGCCGATGTAAAAGCGCCCCGCAGCCGATTGGATCACGCAATGGTCGACTTCGTCTTCGACCAGCAGTCCGTCGAAAAGATTGACGGTGCCGATGAAATCGGCAACAAAGCGAGACGTCGGCGTCTCGTAGATCTCGCGCGGAGCGCCTACCTGCACCAGGCGACCGGTGCTCATGACCGCAATGCGGTCGGCCATCGTCATGGCCTCTTCCTGGTCATGGGTCACAAGCACGCAGGTCACCCCGACGTTCTTGATGATGCTGTGCAGTTCGAATTGCGTCTGCGCGCGAAGTTTGCGATCGAGTGCTCCGAGTGGCTCGTCGAGGAGCAACAGCCGAGGCTCCAGCGCCAGGCTGCGCGCCAGCGCAACGCGCTGCTGCTGCCCGCCCGAAAGTTGATGGGGTTTGCGTTGCGCGAAAGCCTTGAGTTGAACCAGTGCAAGCATGCGCTCCACCTGCGCGGCAATGCGATCGCGCGGCTGGCGGTGGCGCTTGAGTCCGAAGGCAACGTTTTCCCAAACGCTCAGGTGAGGAAAAAGCGCATAGGACTGAAACATCATGTTGATCGGGCGCTCGAAAGGGCGCAGTCCCGAAATCTCCCGGCCCTCGAGGTAGATGGACCCCGTGGTGGGCGCCTCAAATCCGGCAAGCATGCGCAGGAGGGTCGATTTGCCGCAACCGGAGGACCCCAGCAAAGCAAAAATCTCGCCCTTAGCAATCGAAATCGAGACGTCGTCGACCGCGGCGACTTCGCCAAAACGCTTGGTGAGTCGCTCGACGCGCAAAAACTGCGCGTCGTCGACCCCGGGCTTGTCGGCCTGCGACACTGCTGGTGCCGCCCTCGCACTTGCGGGGGCGTTCATTGACCGGTCTTGAACGCGGTAAACAGGCGGGTCCGAACGCGCAAGATATCGTCGGGCAGCGCTTCCGGCGGCGAGAGCCGGCCGAGTTCCTCGCGCGTCAGAAACAGTGCGCTGGCGTTGCGAGCGTCGGCGCTTAGCAGCTTGTCGCTGGCCCGCACCGGACTGGCGTGCAACACCTTGTCAACGATTCCGGCCTGAACTTGCGGGCGATAGATGTAACTGATCCACTGGTAGGCATTTTCGACGTGCGGCGCATCAACCGGAATGGCCATGGTGTCGAAGAACATGTAGGCGCCGCCTTTCGGGACCAATGCGACGATTTTCTGTCCGTTGCGCGCCTCCCTGGCGCGCTGCCCCGCGATCGCGATGTCGCCGCTCCATCCGAATACCGCGCACAAGGACCCATCGGCCAGACTGTTGATGTAGCCGGAGGAGGAGAACAACGTCACGTAGGGACGCATCGCCCGCAGCATTTGGGCGGCGGCCTCGTAATCGGCGCGGTCGTGACTGTAGCCCGGCCGCCCTATGTAGTGCAGGGCCGCCGGAAACACCTCGTCGCCCGAGTCGAGCAGCGAAAGGCCGCATGATTTCAGGCGACTTGCGTACTCGGGCTTGAAGATAAGGTCCCAGGCGTTCTCGGGCATGGGCAGGGAGCCCAGCGCCGCCTTGACCTTCTCGACATTGATCCCTACCGTCGAAATTCCCCACAGCCAGGGCACGACGTAATTGTTTCCGGGGTCGTTGGCCGATACCGCCAATTCGCCCATAAGCCAGGGATCCAGGTTTCCGTACGTCGTAATCTTGCTCTTGTCGAGCTTGAGCAGGAGGTGGCCCGCGATCTGGCGCTTGGCCCAGTGCGAGGACGGCACCACGATATCGTAGCCGGTGTGGCCCGCGCGCAACTTGGCATACAGCGCCTCGTTGGAGTCAAAGGTGTCGTAGTTGACCTTGATGCCGGTTTCCTTCTCGAAATCGCGGATCGTCGTCTCGCCAATGTAGTCCGACCAGTTGTAGACGTTGAGCACCTTGGAATCATCGGCGGCCGCCGCCAACGCCACGAGTTGGCTGCTGCAGGCTAATAAAACCGCGCCCAGTCTCCGACGCAGCGTCCCGCCCACGCCAGAGGGCTTGCGCGACGCGCATGCCGACGTGGTCGGCTTCCATGACCGATGCCTCATCCCCATTTGCTTGCCTCGCTTCTTGCGCAAAGCCGCAATTACACTACACATGCAGTAAAAGGTGTTCCCGTTCCCAGGAGCTGATCACCTTCATGAATTCATCGTATTCGAGTTCTTTGACCAGGCGGTACACGGTAACGAAGCGCTCGCCCAACACGGCCGCGAGTTCGGGAGAGGCCGCCAGGCACTGCAAGGCGTCGGACAGACTGCGAGGCAGCTCCCGCTGGCTGTGGTACGCACTGCCACCCGATTCGGCCGTAGGCTCGATTCGCTGCGTAATTCCCAGATACCCGCAAGCCAAGGTGGCGGCGGTTGCGACGTAGGGATTGGCATCGGCTCCGATGACGCGGTTTTCCACGCGACGCGCCTCGGCGTTGGAGCGTGGCACGCGGATCCCCACCGTGCGATTATCCCGTCCCCAGCGCACGTTGATGGGCGCCCCACTGCTGCGCATGAGGCGCCGGTACGAGTTCACGTAGGGAGCGAAAAACGCCATTGCCGCCGGCAGATATTTCTGCAGTCCGCCGATGTAGTAACCGAAGAGTTCTGTCGACGAGCCGTCAGCATTGGAAAAAATGTTGCGCCCCGTTTCGCGGTCCACCACGCTTTGGTGGATGTGCATGGCGCTGCCGGGCTCGTTGGACATAGGCTTGGCCATGAACGTCGCGTACATGTGATGGCGCAGTGCCGCCTCGCGCAAGGTGCGCTTGAAGTAAAAGACCCGATCGGCCAGATCCAGCGGATCGCCATGGAGAAAATTGACCTCCATCTGACCGGCACCCATCTCGTGGATGAGGGTGTCCACCTCCAGCCCCATCATCTCGCACCATTTGTAGATGTCCTCGAATAGGGGATCGAACTCGTTGACGGCGTCAATGCTGTAGTGCTGGCGGCTGGTCTCGGCCCGTCCGCTGCGTCCCACGGGCGAAGCCAGCGGAATGTCCGGATCCGTGTTCTGGGCAATGAGGTAAAACTCCAGCTCCGGGGCAACCACCGGTGCCAGGCCCCTTTCGAAGTACAGCTGGCGCACGTGGCGCAGGACCGAACGTGGCGCAAAGTCCACCGGACGACCATCGGCGAAGTAGCAGTCGTGAATGATCTGCGCCGTGCGCCCCGGCTCCGGCACCCAGGGCACCAGACACGCAGTCGTGGGGTCGGCCAACAACTCCATGTCGAAATCGTTGTCCGAAATAATCGCGGAGTACTCCGGAGAATCGGGCGCTTCGCCCGTCACGGTCATGCCCAGCACGGACTCGGCCAGGCGCATACCCCGGTCCTGCGTAAAGCGCGTGCGCGGCAAAATCTTGCCGCGGGCCACTCCTGTGAGGTCGGGAACGAGACATTCGACTTCGTCGACGTGGTTGGCGTCGAACCAGCGTTCGAGATCCGCGTGGGAAAAATTGTCACGTATTGCCATAGTCAGGTGCGACGCTGGCAAGCCATGTCGCGCATCGGTCAGAAAGAGGTTCGGCCCAGCGCTTCGCCAAGCGCCCCCGCAGGCCTTGCGGACCGCCGCGGTACGCTGCGATGCGACCGCAACGGGCCGGGCACGGCGAGTCGTTGGCGACAGTGCGTGTCATGTCTACGCCGCGCGCGGCAGCGTGGGGGCCCGATCGGCGCGGCCGCGTCCCGTCTGGTAGGCGCGACAGGCGTCACCGAAAGCGCGGAATATGCGCACGGACACTGGGTTTTCGAGAACCTTCCACTCGGGGTGCCACTGTACGCCAAGAGAAAACCCCGGATGCGCGGCCACGCGTACCGCCTCGATGATATGGTCGGGCGCCACCGCTTCGGCGACCAGGCCGGGCGCCAGCACATCGATACCCTGGCCGTGCAGCGAATTGACCGTGACGCATCGGCCTCCGACGATCTGCTCGAGGCCGCTGCCCGGGGTGATGTCGACCTCGTGCGCAGGGCCGTATTGCTCGTCCAGATCCGAGCTCGTGCTTTCGCGATGATCGGTTTTCCCCGGCACTTCGTGGATCGCCTGGTGCAGGGATCCGCCCATGGCCACGTTGATCTCCTGTAGACCGCGGCAAATTGCCAGCAGCGGGATGCCGTGCGCGACGGCCAGATGCACGAGCGGCAAGGTCACCGAGTCGCGCTCCTCATCGAGCGGCAGCGCCGGATCGCGGACGTCCTGTCCAAAATGCGACGGATGGACGTTGGCCGGCGACCCGGTGAGCAAGATCCCGTCGGACAGCTCCAGATACGGAAGAAACTCGCTCGCACCGCCGCAGGGCACGATCAACGGCAGACAGTCGGACGCCAGCCGCACGGCGTCGGCGTATTTTCGTCCCAGGGCGTAGTAGAGGTGACCGCCGATGACACGGTTGTCACAAGGAATCATCACAAAGGGCGGCGTGCTCGGCCCACTGGCGGCGGTCACGGTAAAAGCTCTTTCCGGCGTCAAAAGTAGCGGTCCAAAGCCGTTGCTCACGCCCGCAAGGGGGATCGTAAGTAGCCACGGCCCAGCCCCGTTTTCCGGTCAAATCGGGGCCCAGCACTGCTAACAGTACCACTTTCCCACCCAACCGGGTTGCGCCCCCAGCGGCCAAGTGCACCCGCGCAGATCCCATAGGGTGCCCCTCTGGACACGATTGCCAAGGGCCTCAAGAATGGCCCTCGGAACATATCGAGCCGGCAACCATGCTCGCCAGCGAAGACCAACTCACCCGCAATTCGTATTACGCGGCCACCGCAGCGCCGCAGCTTCACTCCGAGCCCTTGCGAGGCGACGCTTCATGCGATGTTTGCATCGTTGGAGGCGGGTTAGCAGGACTGTCGGCAGCCATCGAACTGCGGCGCGCCGGTCTGGACGTAGTTTTGCTAGAGGCCATGTCCATCGGATGGGGCGCATCCGGTCGCAACGGCGGCCAGGTCCTGTGCGGTCTGGCCTGCGACATGTCGGTCGTGCGGGAGCGGCTTGGCCGAGAGGCGGCACGCGCCGTTTGGGAGATGACGGTCGAGGCCGTTTCGCTCATCGGCGAACGGCGCCGCGAATTTGCCATTGAATGCGAATGGCAAGACGGGTTCATCGCCGCGGCCATTGGCAGGCGCAGAGCGCGCCAGCTGCACGCGTGGGCGGAAGAACTCGAACGCGAGTATGGCTATGGGGCCATGCAGCTCGTCGACCGGCCCCAGGTGCGCCAGTGGGTGGATACGACGCGATACGAGGCGCTCGCTTTTGACCCACGCGGCGGCCATCTGCACCCGTTGCGCTATACACAGGCACTGGCGCGAGGCGCCGTCGCACTCGGCGCGCGGGTGCACGAGGGTACGCGGGCGTTGCGCCTCGAAAGAGGCGCGGTGCCCGTTGTGCACACAGCCGGCGGCGCGTTGCGCTGCCGCCACGTACTGCTTGCCGGCAACGTCTATCTCGAAGACCTCGTTCCGGAGCTGAGCAGGCGCATCATGCCAGTGGGCACATTCATCGCCGCCAGTGCAAGGCTCGACGCCGCGCGCGCGCAAGCGCTGATTCCGAGCCGCGCCTGCGTGAGCGACACACAGTTCGTGCTCGATTACTTTCGTCTATCCGCGGACCACCGCCTGCTCTTTGGCGGCCGGGTGAGTTATTCGACAGTCGTACCCCGTCATCTGGCCGAAGCGATGCGCCGGCGCATGCTGGGCGTATTCCCCCAGCTGCGCGATGTCCCCATCGAGTACTCCTGGGGCGGCTTTGTCGACATCACGATGAACCGGGCACCAGACTTCGGGCGCCTCGAACCCAACATTTACTACCTTCAGGGCTTCTCCGGTCATGGTCTGGCGCTCAGCGGGCTTGCCGGCAAGCTTGCCGCAGAGGCAGTCTGCGGCACCACGGCACGCTTTGACGTTTTTGCCCGCATGCCACACCGCATCTTTCCGGGCGGTCGCGCATTGCGCACACCCGCCCTCGTCGCGGCAATGGCCTGGTACCGCCTGCGCGATTTGCTCGGCGGATAGGTCTCACATTTTCAGAGCCAGCCGCGCGCCCTGACCTCGTCCAGAGTCTGGTCCAGGCACGCGCGAATCAGATCAATCATTTCGTCGATCTGCGCGCGCGTAATGATCAGTGGCGGGGCGATGATCATTCGGTCACCGACCGCACGCATGATGATCCCGTTGCGGAACATGTAGCCGCGACAAAGCATGCCGACGGAAAGTTCCTCGGCGAAGGATTCCAGCGGACTCTTGCGCCTGACGAGCACGAGTCCTGCAAGCAGACCGCAGGTTTCGGCCGCGCCGACCAGGGGGTGCTCGACAAGCGCCTCGAAGCGTTCGCGCAAATACGGCCCCGTCTGTTCGCGCACGGTCGCGAGGAGTTGCTCGCGCTGCAAGATTGCCAGGTTTTCCAGCGCCACCGCACAGGCCACGGGATGGCCGCTGTAGGTAAATCCGTGGTGCAGTTCGCCGCCCTTGTCGATGAGCGCTCGCGCCACGCGCCCGCCGACAAGGACTCCACCCAGCGGTACGTAGCCTGAGGTGACACCCTTGGCAAAGGTCATCAAGTCTGGCTGCACCCCCATGAACTGCGCACCGAACCAATGGCCCAGACGGCCGAATCCGCAGATCACCTCGTCGCTGACGAGCAAGATTCCGTATCGGTCACAGATCCGCTGTATCTCGGGCCAGTACGTCCTTGGCGGAATGATCACGCCGCCGGCTCCTTGCACCGGCTCGCCAATAAAGGCCGCGACGCGCTCCGGACCCAGTTCGAGAATGCGCTCCTCCAGCCGCCGCGCGGCGAGGATGCCGTACTCGTCGGCCGGAATCCCGCGACCATTGGCAAAGTGGTACGGCTGCTCGATGTGCACGATGTTGGGAATGGGTAAATCGCCCTGCGCGTGCATGCCTTTCATCCCGCCCAGCGACGCGGCCGCGAGCGTGCTGCCGTGGTACGCATTGTGTCGGCTGATAATCACCTTGCGTTGGGGCTGGCCCTCGACATCCCAGTAGCGCCGAACCATGCGCACCACCGTGTCATTGCCCTCGGACCCCGAGTCGGCATAAAAGACATGCGCAAAGTTTGGCGGCGCCAACTGCGCCAAGGCGCTGGCAAGCCTGATCGCCGGCACATTCGCGGTGTTGAAAAAGCTGTTGTAAAAGGGCAGCTCGATCATTTGTCGGTAGGCCGCGTCGGCGAGCTCCTTGCGCCCGTATCCGACGTTGACGCACCAAAGCCCCGACATGGCATCGAGGATGCGCTTGCCCTCCGAATCCCAGATATAAATGCCCTGCCCGCGCACGATCACCCGCGCGCCCTGCGCCGCCAGCGCCTTGTGGTCGGTGAAGGGATGCAGATAGTGGGCCGAGTCCTCCTGTTGCAGGGCCGCGGTATCGTACAAGGGGCGCTCGGGCGAATCGGCGGATATCGACGTCATGCGCGTTTCCTTCGCCAATCCACGTGCAGCAGCAAAACGTCGCGCGGGCGGGAACGGGTGCAACCGCTGGGCCCGTCGGCACTCGAGCTCCGTGGTCCGGGCCTCGGCCAAGGTGTGCAAGCCGTCGCGCGGGCGGGTTCCGCGCACGGCGCGTTTGAAGGAGTACGCGGGTTCGGCTGGCCGTACCGATCGCGCGAAAAGATCTCAGGAATCCGCGGTCTGACCTTCATTTCTTGACGCCTGCACACCCAACGCCGGGGCGCCGCCCTTCCCGCCCTGGCCGCGGACGATGCTCGTGGCCATCGCGACGACCGAAGCGAGATCGCTCAGGTTCGACGGAATTACAAGAGTCGTGCTGTCCTTCGCAAGATTGCCGAACTGACGCACATATTCCTCGCCGATGCGCAGTTGCATCGCCTCGGGTCCACCCCTGCCGCTGAGCGCCTCCCCAACGGTACGCAAGCCCTCTGCGGTCGCCCGGGCAACCGCCAAAATGGCGGCCGCCTGCCCTTCAGCCTCGTTGATTTTCTGCAGTTTGACCGCTTCCGAGGCCTTGATGACACGCTGCTTGTCGCCTTCGGCCTGATTGATTTTCGCGTCCCGTTCGCCCTCGGAGCCCAGGACGACGGCGCGCTTCTCGCGCTCCGCGCGCATCTGCTTTTCCATCGCGGAGAGCACGTCCTTGGGCGGCATGATGTTCTTGATTTCATAGCGCATCACTTTCACGCCCCACGATGTGCACGCTTTGTCGAGTTCGGCTACGACGTTTGCATTGATTGTGGCCCGCGCCTCGAATGTTCGATCCAGTTCGATCTTGCCGATTTCGCTGCGCAGTGTGGTCTGCGCAAGTTGCCCGATCGCAAAAGAGTAGTTTGTGACCCCGTAAGAGGCCATGTGCGGGTCAAGCACCTGCATATAGAGCACCGCGTCGACCGCAACCTGCACGTTGTCCTTGGTGATGCAGACCTGCTCGGCGACATCTACCGCCTGCTCCTTGAGGTTGTGGCGGTACGCGATTCGCTCCACGAACGGGACCAGAATGTGAAAACCGGCCTGCAACGTGCGGCTGTATCTACCCAGGTTTTCGATGACAAACGCACTTTGTTGCGGCACGACCGCCGAGGACCGCGCCACGACAAGAACCACCACCACCGCCAGCGCGACGAATACAACGGAACTGATCATTTTGCCTTTCCCTTTCGTTGCCGCTAGGCCTCGGCTCGAACCAACAGGGTCAATCCTTCCACGCGCGCGATTCGCACCCGCACCCCGGCAGCCAGCGGCGAACGACCCTCGTTTTGCACGGTCCAGAAGGTGCCGGCATGTTCGACCTGGCAACTCTCGCCGGGCGCCAGTGCGCGGGGCAAGACCAGAGCGCCGCCGACCGGGCTGTTCGAGACCTGCGGTGTGCGACCGCGCAACCGGACGTAAATGCGCCTGCGAAATGTCACCATCGAGACGATCGCAAGAACCGAGAACGCGATCCACTGGGCCGAGGTCGGAACATCGGATACCGCCGCAACACCCGCTCCGACGATGATTGCCGCCGCCCCGATGAAAACCAGATAGAACTGGGCATCCACAAAAGCGAGCTCCGCGCCCAGCATGATCGCGCCGCCAAGAATCCAGGCCCACCAGGTCATCGCCTTGCACTCCTGTCCGAAGCGGCGCCATGGTTCGCAGCCGACTCGGTATGCCTTGCGCAATTCGCCCACGACTGGCCTCGGGCGGCGCCGCGCAGCGTTGGCGCGTCGGCAGCCCTGTACGGCTTTCCTCGCATAGCCCTAGTGCAATACATAGTCCACACTTACGACAACCCGCACCTTCTTCACCGGGTCGGAAGCCGACGCGAGCGCCCCCTCACCCGAACCGACTTCGGGCCCGCCAACCTGATCGCGATTCACAACCGAGAAGACACCCTGGCTGGCCCTTCGAATCTCACCGAGCGTGCTGCCGCTGTCCTGCGCAAACTGCGCCGCCACTTCGTATGCCGCTCGAGTCGCCTGGGCCATCATCTCCGGCTTAATGGTGTTGAGCTGGGTGTAAACGAATTGAGGGCTGTTCGCATCCCATACGCCCTGTGAGGAGAGCATAACGCCAGCCGCGACCAGTTTGTCCGTCATTTGGCTCACTTTCTCGAGCTTTTCAACTTCCTGGGACCGAACCAGGATCGTGTACTCCACGATGTAGCGTAAAGTCCCCTGCTCCCGAACAAACTCGTTGGCCTGCCGGTCGGTCACCCGGATGCGCTGACTGGCCACGTCCGTGGGGGGTATTGCATTGGACTCCAGAAATGCCAGAACTTGTCTTCGACCCTGATCGGCCGCCTGACGCGCCTCCTCCAGGTTGTCCTTGGCGACCCGCACCTTGATTGGCCACACGCACAAGTTCGCCCGTACTTCCCGCTCCGCCACACCTTTGACGGACACGTAGCGGTCGCCCGCGCGAACTTCACGAATGGTCCAGCCGACAATTGCGCAGACAGCGACGACCACTGCTCCGATAAAAAACAACGTAAATCTTGCATCCTGTGCTTGTGCAGCCATGCGTTTCTCCCCAATGCATCCTACCGCGCCTGCACGCATGGGCATCAGCCCGTCCGCAACAAGGCTCTGCCCAAACTAGCTCTCGGATCGCGAGCGGCGGTAAAAGTCGACGGTAGCAGCCAGTCCCACCGCAAGGCCCGTGAAGCGGGGCCCGAATCGGAGCCCGCATTCTGTAGCATCGACGCGGTACCGACGATCGGTCTGAAAACGCATCTCACGCAACTCGCGCACCGCGGGCGCGAAGATCCCGACAAGCGGCGCAAGCCGGTCAGGAATCGTCTGCAGGCGCATCGGTACGCCCGCAATCTTGGCAGCCAAGCCCCGCGGCTCCCGCAAGGTGCGCGTGGGCGCGATGGGGACATTCCGAGCCTGACCGCACGCGTCATCGGGCGCCTCGGCCAGGGTGACAATGGCGCGGGCAACATGGGGAACGTAAGTGAAGTCAAGCGGAAAGTTGGCTGGGTACGGAACCAATGACGCTCGACCCGCAAGCCGACGCGCAACCCCGTATTCCGATAGCACGGAATTGGCCGCGTCCGGCCCGCAAAAGTCGCAGGCACGCACCGCGACCGCTTGGACGGCACCGGCGGCACGGGCCTGTTGCCACAAGCGCGTAATTTGGGCCCGCACGCGCGGCTTGCGGCCATAATCGGTCAAGGGCAAGTCCTCAGTCAGCGGCTCGCTTCGCGGACCGAGCATGTCGCCGTTGTCTGCAAATGCCAGGCGCGCTTCCACCTGCTCGAGACATAGGCAAAACCGGCGGGACCCACGGCGATTTGCCGCCCGGCACACGCCTTTGCGAGCGGCTCGCGCAAGCGCAGGTCGCACGCATGAAATAACGCGCATCCCCGGGGCAAGGAGGCGGGCGCCGAGCGTCGTGCAACGAGCACATCGTCGCCCCGACAGCAAAAAGCGAGGCGACTTCGCCGCCGACCGCACCACAGCCAGAGACGACGACTCGTTTCATCTTTTTTCTCCCGGGCGGCAATCCGCTGGGCACTCGACCCAACCCTTGCTCGAATCACCCCACCGCGTGCCGCCGGGCGGAGCATCATACGGCGGAGCGAAAACGGCATGGGCTCCCGCGACCGCTAGCGGCGCAGTCCGTCATCCGTCACGCGGCACCGAAACCGATGTTGACGCGAGGCGAAGACTACCGCGTTGTGAAACCTCCCCACTTCTCAGCGTGCCGTCTTCGCGCGCAACCGCTAGCCCGAGCCAACGAAGTCCCGAAACCGGCGCGCTCGCCGCGCACATCCTGGAGACGGACCGGACTTACGTAAAACGCGCTTGCTGCGAGGCGTTCGACGAGTCGCGAGGCGCACCGGCGCGGGAGCTCCGAAGCTTGGCACGAATAAGCTCAGTCGGGTCTTGCGAAAAAGGATTGTCGGTTCGTCGGGCGCCGACGTGAGTTCGGTGTGGCGCCACGCGTCTTTGCGCAAAACCGCTCCGGCTCGCGCCCGAATCCTCTTCGCACGCCATCAGAACTTGTAGCCGAAGTTGCGCAGCATCTGCTTGCGCGCCGCAATGTCGGATGGGGTCTCCACGCCCTTGCTCTTCACGCCGTCGATGACACCGAGGATGCCGCGCCCATCTCCGGAGTCCGCCACGACCACCTGCACCGGGTTGGCTGTCGCGCAGTAGATCAGGCACACTTCGGGTACGGCCTTGATCGCGTTGAGAATGTTGAGTGGAAAGCCGTTACTCAGAAAGATAAGAAAACTGTGCCCGCAGGCCAGGGTCAACGCGTTTTTCTTCGCTAACTCCGTGAGCTGCGGATCGTTGCCGCTCCCGCGCACGAGCGCCGGTCCGCTGGATTCGCAAAACGCAATGCCGAACTTCATCTGCGGCACCGTCTGGACAATGGCTTCGTGCAGATCCTCTATGGTCTTGATGAAGTGCGACTGCCCGAGAATCAGGTTGACATCGTTCGGCTTTTCGATAGCAATCGTCATCAGTTCCATCGCATCCTCCGCAAGGTGTTTCAGGACGGGTGAGTACGTTTCATGTGGCCCAGACCGCGCTTGGGAACCGCATTGGCGCCGCGCTCGCTCGAGGCGCCCGGGCGCTACTCTACCGCGGGAATTCGACCACTGCGCCTTTTCGTGGCGGCACTGAGCATGCCCAAGCGAATGCGAATAGACTGCAGGCATGGTCACGATGCCGTTTTATCGCTCGCACTCCACGCACAAGCATGCGCACCGGATCGAACTGCGGTTACGCGAAATCGGACAGCTTTTCAATTCTCTGGACCCGACGCCCTTTCACGAGAAGGATCTTGATCCGGACGCCGAACAGTTCATCGAAAGCTGGGCGCTGGAATTTGCGCCCGACAGTCGATTTCACATCACCGTGCACCTGGACCGCATGCCGCCGGACGTCGATGCCGAGACCATCGTGTCCATCGCGATTCGCAATTTTTTCGCGTACAAGGCGGAATTGAAGCGGCGCGAGCTCCGATTGCTTTTTCGCGAGGGGCGAATCAGTCTCGCCGTCGGTCTGTCGTTCCTCGCCGCATGTTTGCTTGCGGCGAACATGATGTCTCAAATCGCCACCGGTCCGTATCTGCAAATTGCGCGCGAGGGTCTCACGATTGGCGGGTGGGTCGCGCTGTGGCAGCCCCTCCAGATCTTCCTGTACGAATGGTGGCCGCTGGTACGCCGGCGCCGGGTCTACCACGGGCTGGCGGTCGCGCAAGTACGCGTCTCCCAAACCCCCGTCGCCCATGCGGAACCTGCGGCGCAGGCCGTCGCAAGCCGCGCGCAGCCCGTAAGCCCATAAACCGCGCCCAAACCGCTGCCGCGGGAGTCTCGGCGGCCAGCGGTGCGCTCAGCGCGCGCCGGGCTTAGCCGCGCGACCGAACCGAAAATCGGCGACCTGAGCTTGGATCCCGGCGCTTTCCGTTCTTCCCGTTCTTTTTCGGCGGCAGACCTCCCACGCGTTTGCGCATACTGTGCGCCTGTGGTGTCATTTGGCCAGTGGAGGCCCGGATGCTGATTGGCGTTCCCAAGGAAATCAAGGTCCACGAGTACCGGGTGGGCATGACGCCTGCCGCCGTCCGTGAGGCGGTGCATCACGGGCACGCAGTCTTGATTCAAAGCGGTGCCGGTCTGGGCATCGGCTGCGACGATCAGACCTACATGACCGCGGGAGCGCAGATTGCACTCGATGCGCCCACCGTGTTCGCCGCAGCGCAGATGATCGTTAAGGTGAAGGAGCCCCAACCCGAGGAGTGCCGGCTGTTGCGCCCGGGGCAGGTGCTCTTCACCTACCTGCATCTGGCGCCCGATCCACAGCAGACAGACATGCTGATGCGTTCGGGTTGCATCGCGATCGGCTACGAAACGATCACCGACGAGCGCGGGGGCTTGCCCCTGTTGGCACCGATGAGCGAGGTTGCCGGACGCATGGCCATTCAGGTTGGCGCGGTCGCGCTGCAAAAGAGCCATGAAGGTCGCGGCGTACTACTAGGGGGCGTGCCCGGCGTACCCCCGGGCAAAGTCACGATCATTGGCGGCGGCGTCGTGGGCACCAACGCCGCAAAAATGGCTATCGGCCTGGGTGCCGACGTGACCGTCCTCGACCGTTCGCTGCCGCGCCTGCAGGCGCTTGACGACATCTTTTTGGGCCGGCTGCGCACGGAATTCGCTTCGATGGACGCGACCGAGCAAGCGGTGTACAACGCCGACCTCGTCATCGGCGCGGTGCTCATACCCGGAGCTGCGGCGCCAAAGCTAATCAAGCGCAGCGAACTGGCGCGCATGAAGCCCGGCGCGGTGGTCGTCGACGTTTCCATCGACCAGGGCGGCTGTTTCGAGAGTTCGCGCCCAACCACGCACGCAAATCCCATCTACGTTCTCGACGGAATCGTCCATTATTGCGTCGCGAACATGCCCGGCGCCGTAGCTCGCACCTCCACCTTCGCGCTGAACAACGCGACCCTGCCCTTTATCCTTGCGTTGGCCGCAAAAGGCTGGCGCCAAGCCTGCAGAGACGATCCCCACCTGCGTGCCGGGCTGCAAGTGCATGCCGGCTTGCTTACGCATCGGGCCGTTGCCGCGGCCCAAGGCAAGACCTACACGGCGGCCGAATCCGTGCTGGGCGAGGACCCGTCGGGCAGCTCGAGCAGTTGCTGACATGCGGTGCGGTCCGCAAACCGCAGTAGCTGCGCCATGGGTTGGTGCGCGTCGACAAAACCGACGTCAATCACCTCCTGGGCCAAGGAGGTGAGCGTGGAGCTCAACTCCCAGGAGCGCACGAACAGCGCAAAGAGTCGCTCACGGCGCGGCGCAAGGGCCTGCACGAAAGCACCGCTGAAGCGCTGCGGTGTGCCGCCCGGATTGCGGTCAATGGTGCGCAACACGGCCGTCCAACCGACGTTGTGCACAAGGCCCGCCAGATAGCTCTCGAAGGGGTCGAGCCCGGCGCCGGGCGCCTGCTGCAGACACAAGCTCGCGGTGAGCTCCGAATGCTGCCACAGGCGCTGTGTCGCGCGGGCCAGCAGGGGATCGGCCTGGGCATCGAAGATCGGTTTAAGCAGCACCCGCGCAATCGCGCGTCGCAGCCCTTCGGTGCCGAGTCGGGAGACGGCCTGCATAAGGTCGGCAACCGGACTGTCGGACCGGTAACCCACCGTATTGGCCATGCGAATGACCTCGACGACAAGATTCGGATCGTGGGCAACCCGCGCCGAAAGCGCCCGTATCGACTGGTTATCGTCGCGCAGGCTATGCAGCAGTTCGGGAATCACCGAGCGCGCACGCGGCAGCAGGTCCTTGCGCATTTCCTCCGAGCGCGAAACCAGATCCACGTGGGCAAGCAATTGCGCTTCTTCCGCGGTAGCGGCACCCGCTAATAGAGTCTCACAGAGGAGCCAGTCGAAAAAACGCAGTTCCAGGTCGGGGGCAAATTCCGACGAGCCTGCTTCGGACGCCTGGGGTGCGGCGCCTTCGGGTAAGCCCGCCACCGGCGCGCCCCGCGGTGCGGCAGATTCGGCAGGCACAGAGCGCGCACCAAAGCAGCGGCGCAGCAGTCGGCCCAGCCTGCCGTACATGGTTAGGCTGTGCCCGCGCCCGGCAAAGCGCCCCTCGGCCCGGTGGCTGGAACCGTGGCTGCCGCGGGGGCCTCAGAGCGCGCCAGAAAGTGTTCGAGCCAGTGCACGGCGACGATGGTCTTGACGTCGGTGATGATTCCCGAGTTGGTCCATTGGAGAAGCTCGCGCCAGGGAGCGCGAAAGACCTCTAAGACTTCGCCTGGCTCTGTCGACGTGGCTCCGACAAAACTCAGATCGCGCGCCAGATATACGGCAATTTGCTCGTCCGAATACCCAATGGCATTGTGAAAGGCACCCAGCCAGTCCCAGCGGGCGGCACGGTACCCGGTTTCCTCGAGCAGTTCCCGCTGCGCGCAGGCCAGGGGGTCTTCTCCAGTTTCGAGTTTGCCAGCCGGCATTTCCACGAAGCTGCGGCGCAACGAGTAGCGAAACTGGCGTTCCAGCAGCACCGTGTCGGCATCAGTCATTGCGACGATCAACACCGCGCCCGGGTGGCGGATGTATTCGCGCACGGCAACGTGGCCGTCGGCGCAGCGCACTCGGTCGCGCACGACCTGAATGAACACGCCGTCGTAGGCGACTTGCGATTCGAGTGTTACTTCGACGAGCGGATCGCTTGCGCCCTCGCCGGTCAGACCGCTGGGCCCGGGCGCGGAGGGGAAATTTTCAGCCACCGAGAGCGCGCAGCACGGCACCATTGCACAATGCCAGCAGCCCCTGCGGCAAGATGCCAAGCAGCAGCACCAGCACTCCGTTGACCGTCAAGGCCATGCGCAGATCCTGTCCCGCGACGATGGGCTGGGTGTCCGTGCCCTCGTCGAACCACATGACTTTGACGACCCGCAGGTAGTAAAAGGCCCCCACCAGGGAGAACAGCACTGCGACGACCGCCAGCGTCCACGTGGCCGCGCTTCCTCCTTCGGAGACCAGGGCCTGGAGCACGACAAACTTGGCGGCAAACCCCACCGTCGGCGGCACGCCAGCCAAAGAAAGCATCAGCAGCGTCATGAGAAATGCGTACCACGGGCTGCGCCGCGCCAGCCCGCTCAGATCCGCGATTTCCTCGGCCTCGAATCCCTCGCGCGCGAGCAGCAAGATCACCCCGAAGCACCCCGCGGTGGCCAGCGCGTACGTGAGAACGTAGAACATCGCCGCGCCGTAGGCGCCCGCCGTAATCGTCGTATTGCCACCGACTACTCCGGCGAGCAAGGCAAGCAGCAAAAATCCCATCTGCCCGACCGTGGAGTAGCCGAGCATGCGCTTGAGGTTGGTCTGCGCCACGGCCGTGACATTGCCTACCGCGAGCGAAGCCACCGCGATGAGCGCCAGCATCCGTTGCCAGTCCACCGCCAACTGCGGTACCCCCTCCACCAGCAGGCGAAACGCGATGGCAAATGCGGCAAGCTTGGGTGCCGAGGCCAGCAATAGCGTCACGGGAGTCGGTGCCCCCTGATAAACGTCCGGCACCCACATATGAAATGGCGCCGCCGCGAGTTTGAAGGCGATGCCCGCGACGACGAAGATCGTCCCGAGCACGAGAGCCAGATTGACCGCCTGGCCCGCACCGATGCGATGCGCAACGCCATTGATGTCGAGCGTGCCGGCGGCCCCGTACAGCATCGACATGCCGTACAGAAGAAAGCCGGACGCCAAAGAGCCAAGCACGAAATACTTCATCGCTGCCTCGGATGCGCGCGGCTCATCGCGACGCAATGCCACCATTCCGTAGAGCGCCAGCGACTGCAGTTCGAGACCGAGATAGATCACGAGCAAGTTATTGGCCGAGATCATGGTCATGATGCCCAGCAAGGCGAACAGTCCGAGCGAGAAGAATTCGCCACGCCACATGCTGCGTTGACGCGCATAGGCCTTTGCGTAGACGAAGGTCGCCGCAGTTGCCAGGACGGCTCCGATCTTGAGCACCGCCGTCATCGGGTCGCTCAGGTACATGCCGCCGAAGCCGTATTCGACCGTTGCATCGGACAAGGGCTGCATCGCCGCAGCACCGACCAGAACCAGGCAGAGCAGCGAGAGCAGATACGCGCCGTCGTGGGCGCGGTCGGAAAAAAACAGGTCCGCGATCAGGATGACGCAGGCGCCGATGAGCACGATCGCTTCGGGGAAAACCACCGAAAAATTGAGAAGCGGATCCATCTACGGGCTTCCGACAAGGAGCTTGGAATGTGCGGTCTGCGCGAGCAGGTCCGTCACGGATACGTGCATGGCGTCGATCAGCGGGGCCGGGTATACGCCCATGGCAAGCACGGCCAGGGCCAGAAGCCCCAGCGCGATCAACTCCCGGCCATCGATGTCTTGCATCTTGGCAACCGCCGGATTGGCGACGTCCCCGAAGATCACGCGCTTGTACATCCAGAGGGAATACGCAGCACCCAGCACCAAGGTCGAAGCCGCAATCGCCCCGATCCAGAAATCGAACTGCACCGCCCCCAGAATGACAAGAAACTCGCCGACGAATCCGCTGGTCGCCGGCAAGCCGCTATTGGCCATGGCAAACAGCATCATGAGCGCGGCAAAGCGCGGCATCGTGTTCACCACGCCGCCGTAATCGGCAATGTTGCGCGAGTGCAGGCGGTCGTACATGACGCCGATGCACAAGAACATCGCGCCCGAGACGAAGCCGTGCGAAATCATCTGCGCCAGGGCGCCCTCCACCCCGATCGGGCTGAACAGAAAAAACCCGAGCGTGACAAAACCCATGTGCGCAATCGACGAATAGGCAACAAGCTTTTTCATGTCCGTCTGCACAAGCGCCACGAAGCCGATGTACACGACGGCGATGAGGGAGATGGCCATGACGGGCGCGGCCAATTCGTGGGCCGCATCGGGCGCGATCGGAAGCGAAAAGCGCAGAAAACCGTAAGCGCCGAGCTTCAGCATGATCGCAGCCAGCACCACCGAACCGGCGGTCGGCGCCTCGACGTGAGCGTCGGGCAGCCAGGTGTGCACCGGCCACATCGGCACCTTAACCGCGAAGGCCGCGAAAAACGCGATGAACAAAAGAATCTGCGCCGTGTGACCCAAGGGAAGCCGCTGCCAGGCCGCGATGTCGAAGGTGCCGCCCGAGGTCTGGTAGAGATAGACGAGCGCCACCAGCATCAGCAAAGAACCCAGCAGGGTGTACAAGAAGAATTTGATGGCCGCATACACCCGGTTGGGTCCTCCCCATACACCGATGATCAGATACATCGGGATGAGCGTGGCCTCGAAAAAGACGAAGAACAGCAGGCCGTCGGCAGCACAAAACACCCCGATCATCAGGCCGGAGAGGATCAGAAACGCGGCGTAGTACTGTGCCAGACGCTCCTTGATGGCCTTCCAGCCGGCCAGTACGGCGATGACGGTAATAAACGCCGTCAGCGGCACAAACCACAGAGAGATCCCGTCTACGCCCAGGTAGTAGTGCGCCGTGGGAGTGGATATCCACGCGACCTTTTCCGTCCACTGCAGGCCGCTGCGAGCCGGGTCAAAGCCAAGCACGACCGGAACCGTGGCAAGCGCGGAGACCAGCGACCCCACCAGCGCAACCGCGCGCACGACCGAGGCGTTGCGATCGCGCCCGACGGCCAGCAGATAGCAGCCGAACAGGATGGGGATCCAAATGCTGAAACTCAGCCAGGGAAATGAGGGACTCATGCTCGTTTCGTCGGTGGGTTCGGGGTGCGCACGGCGCTCAACGGCGGTCGGCGATCAGCGCCGGAAGATATGGCCAGGTGAGGAAGACAAACAGCATTACCGCGATGCCGACGAGCATGACAAATGCGTAGTGGTAGATAAATCCGGACTGCACCCGCCGGATCAACTGCGCGAGGCGACCGACCACGCGCGCGGAACCATTGACCAGGGCGCCATCGATCAACGCCACGTCACCTTGCTTCCAAAACCCCGCCCCGATCCACCGGGCGCCACCGGCAAACACTATTTCGTTGATCTGGTCGAGGTAGTACTTGTGATCTAGCAGTCGGTACAGCCAGGGCATGCGTGCGCGAATGGCCTCCGGCAGTTCCGGGCGCTTGATGTAAAGCAGCCACGCGAGCGCCACCCCGGCGGCCGCGAGCAAAAACGGCAGCCGTACAAAACCCTCCAGGGCCATATTGAGGGCGCCCGGAAACTCGCGCGCAAGCTCACCCGCGGCCTCGTGCGCGTTGTGATCCACGAAAATCGCACCGGCAAAGTAGTCGCCCGCCACCAGGGGCTGGACCCCAAAGGCGCCGACCAGCACCGAGGGGATCGCAAGCAATACCAACGGGACCCAGACGACAGCCGGAGTTTCGTGGGGCGCCGAGTCACCGTGGCCGTGGTCGTGCTCGTGCTCGTGCTCGTGCGACCCGTGTGCTCCGAAACGCTCCTTGCCGTGAAAGACGAGAAAGATCATGCGGAAGGTATACAGCGCCGTCACAAATACCCCTGCCGTGACCGCAAACTGGGCAAAGCCGCTGCCCGGCAACTGCGAATGGGCTACCGCCTCAATAATGCTGTCCTTGGAGTAAAAGCCAGCAAAGCCCGGCATTCCGATGAGCGCCAGGCCGCCGATCACGCACGTCACCCAGGTGATTGGCATGTAACGCCAGAGACCCCCCATGCGGCGGATATCTTGTTCGTGGTGCATCGCGATGATGACCGAGCCCGCAGCCAGAAACAGCAGCGCCTTGAAAAACGCATGGGTGACGAGGTGGAAGATCGCGACGGAATACGCCGAGGCGCCCAGCGCCACCGTCATGTAGCCCAGTTGCGAAAGCGTCGAGTAGGCGATGACCCGCTTGATGTCGTTTTGTACGATGCCCAGAAAGCCCATAAACAGCGCCGTGATGGCGCCGATCACCATCACGAAGGACAGCGCCGCCTCCGAGAGTTCAAACAGCGGCGAAGTGCGCGCGACCATGAAGATCCCCGCGGTCACCATGGTCGCCGCGTGAATCAGCGCCGATATGGGTGTGGGGCCCTCCATCGAGTCGGGGAGCCACACGTGCAGCGGGAACTGCGCCGACTTGCCCATGGCACCGATGAAGAGGCACACGCAGATCACGGTCAGCACGGACCAGCCGCCCGCGGGCAGTACGCTGGCGGCCAGCGCCGAGGACTGGGCAAACACCGCGGCGTAGTCGAGGCTCCCGCAATACGCATAGATCAGGCCGATCCCCAAGACGAAGCCAATATCTCCCACCCGATTGACGATAAAGGCCTTGAGGTTGGCGTAGATCGCGCTCGGGCGCTTGTACCAAAAGCCGATCAGCAGGTAGGAGACCAGGCCCACGGCCTCCCAGCCGAAGAACAACTGCAGAAAGTTGTTGCTCATCACGAGCATGAGCATCGAGAACGTGAAGAGCGCGATGTACGAGAAGAACCGCTGGTAACCCGGATCATCGGCCATGTACCCGATGGTGTAGATGTGCACCATAAGCGATACGAAGCTCACGACCAGCATCATCGTTGCGGTCAACGAGTCGATCAAAAAGCCGATCTCCAGGTGCAGACCCCCGCCGGTCTGCGCCCAGGTGTAGACCGTGCCGCTGATGACCTGATGCTCGGCGATTACCGCCCAGAAAATCAGGGCCGAGACGATGGTGGCGACCAGCACGCCGAAAATCGTCACCACATGCGCGCCGGCGCGACCCAGCGTGCGCCCGAACAAGCCGGCCGCGATCGCGCCCGCCAACGGAGCAAGCGGCACCAGCAAGGCGAGTTTGAGCATTGGTGTCACGCGAGCCTCACCCTTTGAGCGCGTCGAGTTCGTCGACGTTGATCGTGTTCATGTTGCGGAACAAGGCGACCAGGATCGCCAGGCCGATTGCCGATTCGGCGGCAGCTACCGTCAGGATGAAGAAAACGAACACCTGACCATGCAGATCCCCCAGAAAGTGGGAAAAGGCGATGAAGTTCGTATTGACCGCGAGCAGCATGAGCTCGATGGCCATGAGCAGCACGATCAGGTTCTTGCGATTCAAGAATATGCCAATCACGCTGATGGCAAAGAGCACCGCACCGACAAACAGATACCATGAGAGGGAAACCATCGCTCAAGCCTCCTTGACGGGCGCCTTGGCAGTCGCCGTCGGGTGCACCGCCGGCGGCATGTGCACGATGGTCAAACGATCCCGCGCACGAACGCGCACCTGGTCGCCCGGACGCTGGTGCAGGGAGTCGGACCGCCGACGCAACGTGAGGGCGATGGCGGCAACGATCGCCACGAGCAAGATGGCGCCGGCCATCTGCAGGGGCAGGAGGTACTCGGTAAACGTGAGTTGGCCCAGAGCCTTGGTGTTGCCGACCTTGGCGACGTCCGTGACCGGTGGAGTGAGGAACTGCCAGTGGCCGTTGGCCAGCACCAGCCACAGCTGCAAGGCAATCGCAACCCCGATGAGCGCGGCGAGCGGCAGGTGGCGCCAGAAACCCACCCGCAGCCGGTCGATCTGGATGTCAAGCATCATTACGACGAACAGAAAAAGCACCATCACGGCGCCGACATACACCAGCACAAGGGCGATGGCCAGAAACTCCGCCTGCAACAGCAACCAAAGACAGGCCGCCGAGAAAAAGCAAAGCACCAGGTACAGCACCGCGTGCACCGGGTTGCGCGCGGTAATGACGCGCACCGCCGATACCAGGGTGCTCGCGGAGAAGACGGCAAACAGTGCGGCCACAGGATCCATAAGGTGCCTTTAGCGATAGCGCGCGTCGCGTTCGCGCGCCTTGGCAATTTCGGATTCGTATCGGTCACCAACGGCCAGCAGCATTTCCTTGGTGAAGTTCAGGTCGCCACGGCGCTCGCCGTGGTATTCGCTCAAGTGCGTCTCGACGATCGAATCGACCGGACAACTCTCCTCGCAGAAGCCGCAAAAAATGCATTTGGTGAGATCGATGTCGTAGCGCGTCGTGCGCCGCGTCCCGTCGGCGCGCAGTTCGGACTCGATCGTGATGGCAAGAGCGGGACACACCGCCTCGCACAGCTTGCAGGCGATACAGCGCTCTTCCCCGTTGGGGTAGCGACGCAACGCATGCAGTCCGCGAAAACGAGGCGACGCCGGCGTTTTTTGCTCCGGGTAGAGGATCGTGATCTTGCGTTTGAACAGGTACCGGCCCGTCAGGGCGAAACCCTTGAACAGTTCCCGCAGCAGCAGGGAGTCGAGAAAGTCCAGAACCCGTTGCATGGTGGCGCCCTAGTGCTTTGGCGACATTGCGGCCAGTGCGGCCGGTGGATGCGCGCCCGCCGGCCATATGTTTAGCGGGGTTTGCATCCAGACGGAGACGACAACGAGCCAGACCAGGGTGATCGGGATGAAAATCTTCCAGCCCAAGCGCATGATCTGGTCGTACCGGTACCTCGGAAACGACGCGCGGATCCAGATGTACATCGAAAGGCCGCCGAAGATCTTGGCCAGCAGCCAGAACCATCCCGACAGCCCGTCGTGCCACCAGTCGGGCGTGTGCAGGCCCAGCAACAGCCCGAGGTCGATGGGCGCCTCCCAGCCGCCCAAGAACATCACGGCCGCCATCGTCGAGAGCAAAATCATGTTGGCGTATTCGCCCAGGAAGAATATTGCGAACGCCATGCCGGAGTATTCGATCATGTGCCCCGCAACGATCTCGGATTCCCCCTCTACGACGTCAAAGGGATGCCGGTTCGTTTCCGCCGTGGCCGAGATCACGTAGATCCCGAACAAGGGTAGCAGCGGCAGCCAGTTCCAGGACAGGAATGTCAGTCCGCGTTCGGCGAACCAGCCGCTGTTTTGCGCATTGACAATTACGCTCATGTTCATGGAACCCGACACTAGCAGCACACCCACCAGCACAAAGCCCATTGCGAGTTCGTACGAAACCATTTGGGCCGATGCCCGCAGCGCGCCCAGAAAGGCGTACTTGGAGTTGGAAGCCCAACCGGCAATGATGACCCCGTAGACGCCCACCGAGGTGATCGCCATCACGTACAACAAACCGGCGTTGATGTCGGCAAGGACTACGCCGGGGGAAAAGGGGATCACGGCCCAGGCAGCCAATGCCGGAGCCATCACGATGGCGGGCGCGAGAAAGAACAGTGCGGTATCGGCCTGTGTCGGCGAAATGATCTCCTTGAAGATCAGCTTGACCGCATCGGCGATCGGCTGCAGCAGACCTTGCGGCCCGACGCGATTGGGCCCGCGCCGCACGTGCATCCAACCGATGAGCTTGCGCTCCCACAAGGTCGTGTACGCCACGGCGCCGAGCAGTGGGAGGACGATTGCCACGATCTTGATGGCGATCCAGATCACCGCCCAAAGCCCCGGCCACCAAGTCGCGTCGGACAGGTTGAGCATCCAGGACTGGAATTCGCCCATGGCCTAGGTGCGCTCCAGCGTGATCGATCCGAACATCGGGCCCAGGCGCGCCGTGCTCGGATGGCCTGCGGCCACATGTACGACCCGGTCGGGCAGTGCCGCATCCAGTTCACAGCGCAGCAGTGCCTCCGCCCCTTCCTGTCGGACGCGTACTGTCGCGCCGGGCTCGACTCCAAACAGCGCCAGAGTCGTCGCGTTGGCACCCACGATCGGAGCGTGCGCCAGGACGGTTCTTTGCAACGCCTCGCCCCGACGCACAATGGGATCGGAAAAATACGGCGGCACATCGGCAATGCGCTCGCAACCGCCTGCAGCCGACGGATCCGACGCCTGAGGTGGTACCTCGGTGCGATTGGACAGTGGCCAGCGCGGGTTGACGGGCAGCGCTTCGGCGCGCACCTGCTCGGGCGATTCGTAATCAAAGCCCGTGAGCCCCAGTTCATTGCCCAGCACGCGCAGCACCTTCCAGCCCGGACGCGCCTCGCCCGGCGGCCGCACCGCGCCATTGAAGGATTGCGCGCGCCCCTCGCAATTGACGAAGGTTCCCGCGGTTTCCGCGAACGTCGCAATCGGCAGCACAGCGTGCGCGGCCTCGAGTTCGGCGCAGCGGTAGCTCGAAAACGCAATTACCGCATCGGCAGCGGCCAGCGCCGCTCGCGCCCTGGCCGGGTCGGCACAGTCGAGTCCGGGCTCCAGACCCCAGAGCAGGTACGCAGCCATCGGCTGCTCCATCATGCTGCGCGCATTGCGCCCGCCGGGCCCCGGGGTCGCACCGGCCAAGTAGCCCCCGACGCTGTTGGCCGCCTCGCCGATTTCGCCAAAGCGTGCATTGAGAGCCTGCGCGATCCACTGCAGCCAAGCGCGGATCTGACTCGCCTGCGGGTGCTGCGTGGCAGCGTTGCCGGCCATCAAAGCCACACGCGAACCGGAAGCGAGGTCCTGCGCGATTGCCGCGGCCGCGGCACCAGGTTCGATCCCGGAGACGGGTGGCGGCACGGACTTGGCGCGCGCCACCGCCACCGCGACTTGAGCGAGCAAGGACACCCAGCTCGACGGGGCCGCGATCGCCTTGTGTGCAACCGCCATGAGCGGGTTGCCATCGACGGCGTGCACGACACTGAGCCGGCAGCCGGAAGCCACTGCGCGCCGGATGCGCGCCGCAAGCAACGGGTGGTCCTGGCGCAAAAACGATCCGACCAGCAGCAGGCGATCCAGGGCGCCGAATTCGGCGATCGGCATTCCGAGCCAGGGAACGCCGCCGCGACGTTCATCGTCCCGAAAGTCCCAGTGGCGCAGGCGAAAGTCAATGCTCTGCGAGCCCATTGCGCGCGTGATTTTGCCCAGCAAATACAACTCTTCGGCCGTCGCAGTGCCCGCCGCCAGCGCCCCGATGGTCTCTCCGCCACGCTGCTCGCGCACGCGAGCAAGCGTCTGGGCGACGAAGGCCAGAGCCTCCGGCCACGTGACCTCCTGCAGTACCCCGTCGCGCCGCAGCAGAGGCCGCGTCAGTCGCTCGGCGCTGTCCATTCCCTCGTAGGAGAAGCGGTCGCGGTCCGAGAGCCAGCACTCGTTGATCGCCTCGTTTTCGAGCGGCACGACGCGCACGACCGTATCAGCCTTGACCTGCAGCACGAGGTTCGAGCCCAAACTGTCGTGCGGGCTGATCGATCGGCGCCGCGCCAGCTCCCACGTGCGCGCGCGGTAGCGAAACGGTTTGCTTGTGAGCGCCCCCACGGGACACACATCGATGAGGTTGCCCGAGAGCTCCGAGTTGACCGTGCGTCCCACGAAGGGCAGGATTTCGGAGTGCTCGCCGTGGCCGGCCATGCCCAGCTCCATGATCCCTGCAATCTCCTGGCCAAAGCGCACGCACCGAGTGCAATGGATGCACCGGTTCATCTCCTGCGCCGAGACCAGGGGACCCAGGTCCTTTTGCAAGACCACGCGCTTTTCCTCCCGGTAGCGCGACGTGCTGGGGCCGTAGCCCACCGCCAGGTCCTGCAGCTGGCATTCGCCACCCTGATCGCAGATCGGACAGTCCAGCGGGTGGTTGATCAGCAAGAACTCCATCACCGAGCGCTGGGCCTGCTTGGCGCGTGCGTTGCTCGTATGCACGACCATCCCCGGCATGACCGGGGTCGCGCACGCCGGCATCGGTTTGGGCGACTTCTCGATATCAACCAGACACATGCGGCAATTGGCCGCTATGGACAGCTTTCGGTGATAGCAAAAATGCGGAACGTAGATGCCCAACTCGTTTGCGGCATCCATCACCGTGCGGCCCTCGCGCACCGCGACCTTGCGTCCGTCGATTTGCAATTCGATCATTGCGTCACACGTAATCCGCTACCAGGCAGCGCTTGTGCTCGATGTGATGTTCGAATTCGGCGCGAAAGTTCTTGATGAACGACCGCACCGGCATGGCGGCCGCGTCACCCAGTGCGCAGATTGTTCGCCCCTGGATGTTCTCGGCCACCGAGTCGAGCAAGTCGAGATCCTCGGTCCGCCCCTTGCCGTGCTCGATTCGATGCAGCACGCGATACAGCCAGCCCGTGCCTTCGCGGCAGGGCGTGCACTGGCCGCAGGACTCGGCCTGATAAAAATACGCAAGCCGCTCCAGGCAGCGCACCATGCAGCGCGTCTCGTTCATGACGATCACGGCCCCCGAGCCGAGCATTGAGCCGGCCTTGGCGATGGAGTCGTAATCCAAGTCCGTGTCCATCATGACCTCGCCCCTGAGCACCGGCATCGAGGAGCCGCCGGGGATCACCGCCTTGATCTTGCCACCGCGCATGCCCCCGGCCAGTTCGAGCAGTTTGGCAAACGGCGTGCCGAGCGGCACTTCGTAGTTGCCGCAGCGCTGCACGTCTCCGCTCACGGAAAAGATCTTCGTGCCACCGTTGTTGGGGCGCCCGATTGCCAGGAATGCGTCGGCGCCCATGCGCAAGACCCACGGCACAGCGGCAAACGTCTCGGTGTTGTTGATCGTCGTTGGTCGCCCGTAGAGGCCAACGCTCGCCGGAAAGGGAGGTTTGTACCGCGGCTGCCCCTTCTTGCCCTCGATCGATTCCAGCAGCGCAGTTTCCTCGCCGCAGATATAGGCACCGAACCCATGGGTGTTGCGCAGGTCAAAAGAGAACTGGGAACCCAGGATGTTGGCGCCGAGCAATCCGGCCGAATACGCCTCATCGAGCGCCTCCTGAAAGCGCTCGTACTCCGACCAGATTTCGCCGTGGATGTAGTTATATCCACAAGAAGCACCGGTGGCGTAGGCCGCAATGGTCATGCCCTCGATGACCGCGTGCGGGTTGTAGCGCAGGATGTCGCGGTCCTTGAAAGTTCCGGGTTCCCCCTCGTCGGAATTGCAAACCAAATACTTCGCCCCGGTGGTCCCGCGCGGCATGAAGCTCCACTTCAAGCCAGTGGGGAAGCCAGCACCGCCCCGACCGCGCAAGCCGGATTTCTTGACTTCGGCGATCACGGCATCGGGGGCCGCAACCTCACTGAGCATCCGGCGGAGCGCGCGGTAGCCTTCCCGCCGTTCGTAGTCGGCCAGACGCCAGTTGTTGCCGTCGAGTCCGGCCAGGATCATCGGCTGCAGATGAAGGCCGTGAAAACACGTCTGTGCGCTCATGTGCCCTTCTCCCCGTCCAGGGACCGGAGCAACTCGTCGATCCGGGACGCGTCCATGAAGCTGCACATGCGCTTGTTGTTGACCAGAAGCACCGGGGCGTCGCCGCATGCGCCCATGCACTCGCCCTCGGCCAGCGTGAAGCGCCCGTCGGCGGTGGTTTGCCCGAAACCGATGCCGAGCTTCTCCTGGAGATGGCGCGCGGCCACGTTGGCCCCCGAGAGGGCGCACGGAAGATTGGTGCAGACCGTGATCTTGTGGCGACCCACCGGAGCCAGGTTAAACATGTGATAGAAGGTCGCCACCTCGTAGACGGCCACGGGCGCCATGCGAAGATACTCGGCCACCTCTTCCATCGTGCTCGTTGGCAGCCAGCCGATTTCGTCCTGGGCGATTGCCAGCGCGGCCAGCACGGCCGACTGCCGCCGCTCGGGGGGGTACTTGGCGATCTCCCGGTCGATGCGGCGCAGCGCCTGCTCCGAGAGGCGTTGCACAGGCGTTGCGACGCGATCCGATGGCACGGCGCTCACCGGTCGATCTCCCCGAAGACGATGTCCTGCGAGCCAATGATGGTCACCGCGTCGGCAATCATGTGCCCCCGACTCATCTCGTCGAGCGCCTGCAGGTGGGCGAAACCGGGCGCCCGGATCTTGAGCCGGTAGGGCTTGTTGGCCCCGTCACTCACCAGATAGATGCCAAATTCCCCCTTCGGGTGCTCGACGGCGGCGTACACCTCACCGGGCGGGACGTGAAAGCCCTCCGTGAAGAGCTTGAAGTGGTGGATCAAGTCCTCCATGTTGGTCTTCATCTCGACGCGCCGCGGCGGCGCTACCTTGTGGTCGCTGGAGATGACGGCGCCCGGATTTGCGCGCAGCCACGCAACACACTGCTGGATGATGCGGTTGCTCTGCCGCATCTCCTCGACGCGTACAAGATAGCGGTCATAGCAGTCGCCGTTGCGACCGATCGGAATATCAAACTCGAGGCGGTCATAGACCTCATAGGGCTGCTTCTTGCGCAGATCCCAGGCAACACCGGAGCCGCGCAGCATCGGCCCCGTGAAGCCGATGGCCAGTGCACGCTCCGCTGGCACCACGCCGATACCCACGAGGCGCTGTTTCCAGATCCGGTTGTCGGTGAGCAGCGTCTCGTAATCGTCCACACAGCCCGGAAAGCGGCGGGTGAAATCCTCGATAAAGTCGAGCAGCGATCCCTGCCGGTTTTCGTTGCGTTCCGCCATGACCCGCGTCGGCAGTCCGCCGGCGCTGTTGTACTGTGGCATCGTGTCGGGCAAATCGCGGTACACGCCCCCGGGCCGGTAGTACGCGGCGTGCATCCGTGCACCCGACGCCGCCTCGTACATGTCGAACAGGTCCTCGCGCTCACGAAACGCGTACAGGAACACCGCCATCGCTCCCACGTCCAAGGCGTGTCCCCCGATCCAGAGCAGATGGTTGAGCAATCGGGTGATCTCGTCGTACATGACGCGAATGTACTGCGCGCGCAGGGGCACCTCGACGCCCAGCAGCCGCTCGATGGCCATCACGTAGGCGTGCTCGTTGCACATCATCGAGACGTAGTCCAGGCGATCCATGTAGGGAACCGACTGGATGAAGGTGCGCGTCTCCGCCAGCTTCTCGGTGGCGCGGTGCAGCAGACCAATGTGCGGATCGGCCCGCCGGATCACCTCGCCGTCGAGTTCGAGCACCAGGCGCAGCACGCCGTGCGCCGCCGGGTGCTGCGGACCAAAATTCAAGGTGTAATTGCGAATATCGGCCATGACGTGCGTTAGCGCTGGGTCGGCCCCCGGGCGTAGCCCTCTTCTCGAATCACACGCGGGACGATCTCGCGCGGCTCGATCGAAACCGGCTGATAGATGACACGCCGCTGTTCGGGGTCGTAGCGCATCTCAACGGTGCCCGAAATCGGAAAATTGCGGCGAAACGGATGTCCAACAAAGCCGTAGTCCGTCAGGATGCGACGCAAATCGGGATGACCCTCGAAGAGGATCCCCAGCAAGTCGAAGGCCTCGCGCTCGTACCAGCCCACCGAAGGCCACACTTCGATGAGTGAGGCGACGATCGGCAGCTCGTCGCTGTCGCAGAAAACCCGCAGCCGCAGCCGCCAGTTTTGGGCTACGGACAGGAGGTGCGCGACCACCGCAAAGCGCCGTCCGCTCCAGGTGCCACCGCCATACTCTAAATAGTCCACGCCGCACAGATCCACGCACTGCTCGAAGTGCAGCTGCGGGTCATCGCGCAGCTGCGCCGCAACCGCCAACCAGTCGCCGGGGGCCACGCACAGCGTGAGCTCGCCGCGATCCTTCTCGAGCGCTTGCGCGCGAGCGCCGATGCGCGCCTCGAGCCTGCGCGCAAGCTCCTCGACGTCGTTCATGGGGCGTTCCATTGACGGCGTGGTTTCCACGGTGGATCAGCGGGCAATCGTATTGGTGCGCGCGATCTTCGCCTGCAGCTGCAAGATCCCGTAGATCAACGCTTCGGCCGTCGGCGGACAACCCGGCACGTAAATGTCCACCGGCACGATGCGATCGCAGCCGCGCACGACCGAATAGGAATAGTGGTAGTAACCCCCGCCGTTTGCGCACGATCCCATCGAGATCACCCACCGCGGCTCGGGCATTTGGTCGTAGACCTTGCGCAGGGCGGGCGCCATCTTGTTGCACAGCGTGCCGGCGACGATCATCAGGTCCGACTGCCGGGGGCTGGGTCGAAACACGACGCCGAAACGGTCCAAGTCATAACGGGCGGCACCCGCGTGCATCATTTCCACCGCACAGCACGCCAGACCGAACGTCATCGGCCAGAGCGAACCCGTCTTGGACCAGTTCAGCAGCGCGTCGACGCTGGTCGTCACGAAGCCCTGTTGCAATTTGCCTTCGATGCCCACGATGCCATATCGCCCAAAAGCGTTTCGACTCCGTCACTCCCAATCGAGAGCGCCCTTTTTCCATTCGTACACGAATCCAACCGTGAGAATCGCGAGAAACAGCATCATCGCCCAAAAGCCCGCGCTCCACGCGCCCAGCGAACCCAGCGACACCGCCCACGGGAAGAGAAACGCGACCTCCAGGTCGAACAAAATGAACAGGATCGCGACGAGGTAGTAGCGCACGTCAAACTTCATGCGCGCGTCCTCGAAGGCCTCAAAGCCGCATTCGTAGGGGGATCGCTTTTCTGCGTCGGGGCGATACGGCGCCACCAGAGCCCCCAGCACGATAGGCACCACGCCGATGATTGCGCCCACCGCCACGAAGATCAACACCGGAAGATAGTTCCCGAGATCCACAAGCCACCTGTGTGAACCGCTGCCCAAAATCCACGAGCACGCGCCGAGGCGATTGCGTTCGGCCCAGCTCCCCCCGCTCCTTCGCCCACCATCTTAGCGTGGCGGGTCGAGGCTCACCAAGAAAATACCAAAACGTTGATATACCCCAACACCGCCGTTAGGGGTCGCGGCCGATACCCGCCGTTTCGGCCGCGGGCGACACCCGCGGCGCGCATTGGCGCAATCCGCGTACCTTTCGCGCTAGCACAATCTCCCGGCTCACAGCGTGGTGCCGACGGTGAGACTCGAACTCACACGGCTTTCGCCGCCACCCCCTCAAGATGGTGTGTCTACCAATTCCACCACGTCGGCAAGCGGCGCGGATTTTAGCGCGAAACGCTGCCTTCTCCGGGCCCCAGGCGCGTCTCCGAGGCGCAACGCGCGCGCCGCGCTGCCCAAATTACTTGGGAATTTCTGCCGACTTATCCGCCGCGGGCGCCGTGGAGCTCTTCGGAACCGGCATCGCAGCATTGGAACTGCTCTCCGTCGGAACCTGCTCGGAGGCCGGAGGCGTGGCCGCGGGGCTGCCGCTCGCGGGCGCGGGCAAGGGCATCGTCGTCGTGCTCATGACCCCGCCGCGAGGCGCGCGTACGTTCGTCGCCGAATAGGCCAGACCGATAGTCGCGACAAAGAAGATCGCCGCGATGACGGCCGTGCTGCGCGAGAGGAAATTGGCCGAGCCGCTGGCACCAAACAAGCTCCCCGAGGCGCCGCTGCCAAAAGCCGCGCCCATATCCGCACCCTTGCCATGCTGTAGCAGCACCAAGACGATGATCGCCGCAGCGCAAATCACCTGCACGACGATCAACAATGTGACAATCCAGCCCATCTATGCGTCCCTCAGAAAACGCTCAGCGCGCCGCCGCCTCGCAAATCGCCACAAAATCGGCCGCGACTAAGGAAGCTCCGCCGATCAGACCTCCGTCGATATCCGGTTGGGTAAACAGCTCCGCCGCGTTGGCCGGTTTGACGCTGCCGCCGTAGAGCAGCCGCGTAGCCGCCGCCGAGACTGCATCGGCTGCCGCAAGCCGCGCGCGGATCGCCTCGTGCATCTGCTGCGCCTGCTGCGGTGTGGCGGTGCGTCCGGTCCCGATGGCCCAGATGGGCTCGTAGGCCACAGCACCACGCGCAAGCTGGGCAACGCCGCAGCGGCGCAACAGCGCGTCGAGCTGCGCCACCACGATTTGCTGCGACTGACCCTGCTCGCGCTGTTCAAGCGTTTCGCCAACGCAGACAATGGGCCGCAACCCCGCGGCGAGCGCCCGCTCGAGCTTGGTGGCAACGATCTCATCGGTCTCGCCGTAGGCGGAGCGCCGCTCCGAGTGCCCGACAATCACCCAGCTTGCACCCACATCGACGAGCATCTCTGCGGCCACCTCGCCCGTCCACGCCCCGGCGGCCAGCGCGCACAGGTTCTGTGCGCCCACTTCGGTGCGGGTGCCAGCCAGCCCTTGCAGGACCTGCGGCAGATACACGTAGGGCGGGCAGACGACCGTCTGGCACCGCGGCGAAGCCGCACAAAAGGTGCTAAGCCAGCGCTCGTTGTCAGCCCGGCTGCCGTTCATCTTCCAGTTGGCGGCGACCAGTTTCGCACGCACCTGCATCGTCTCCTCCCCCAAAGGTCCTGCCGCTGCGCCTCTTAGGCCACCGCCGGCGGCGCGTCCGCGCCCACCGCTTTCATCGATAGCCGCACGCGACCTTTTTCGTCCGCCTCGATGACCTTGACCTTCACCGCCTGCCCTTCCTTGAGGTAGTCGGAGACCTGGTTGACGCGCTCGTTGGCAATCTGCGAGATGTGCAGCAGGCCGTCGCGGCCCGGAAGCAACTGCACGATCGCCCCGAAATCGAGCAGACGCAGCACCGTGCCATCGTAGACCTTACCCACCTCGACCTCCGCGGTCAGCTCCAGAATGCGCCGCTCGGCCTCGCGCCCCCGCTCCTGATCGACGCTGGCAATCGTCACGGTGCCGTCATCCTCGATGTCAATCTGAGTGCCGGTTTCTTCCGTGAGCGCCCGGATCACGGCGCCTCCCTTGCCGATCACATCGCGGATTTTTTCGGGGTTGATCTTGATGCGGATCATGCGCGGCGCGAAAACCGACAGCTCGTTGCGTGCCACGGTGATCGCTTCTTGCATTTTATGCAGGATGTGGGTGCGTCCCTCCCGCGCCTGCGCCAGCGCGACGTGCATGATCTCCTTGGTGATGCCCTCGATCTTGATATCCATCTGCAGGGCCGTGATGCCAGCAGCCGTACCGGCAACCTTAAAGTCCATGTCCCCGAGATGGTCCTCATCGCCCAAGATATCGGTCAGGACCGCGAAACGGCCGCCTTCCTTGATCAGCCCCATGGCCACTCCGGCCACGTGCGCTTTGATGGGAACGCCTGCATCCATCAGAGCGAGGCAACCTCCACACACCGAGGCCATCGAGGAGGAACCGTTGGACTCGGTGATCTCTGAGACGACGCGGATCGAATACTGGAATTCCTCGGGCGATGGCAACACTGCCGCCAGCGCGCGCTTAGCCAGACGGCCATGGCCGATCTCGCGGCGCTTGGGCGCGCCCACCCGCCCCGTCTCGCCGGTAGCAAACGGGGGCATGTTGTAGTGGAGCATGAAGCGGTCGCGGTACTCGCCCATGAGCGCGTCAATGATCTGCTCGTCTTGTTTGGTGCCCAGGGTCGCGGTGACCAGCGCTTGGGTTTCACCGCGTGTAAACAGCGCCGAACCATGGGTGCGCGGCAAAACCCCGAGACGCACCGCGATCGGCCGCACGGTGCGGGTGTCGCGACCATCGATGCGCGGCTCACCCGAGAGAATCTGGTTGCGCACAAGCCGCGCCTGCATGTCGAACAAGATCCCGTCGACCTCATTGGAATCGGGCTGCTCCGCGCCGGCGGGCGTCTCGGCGGCGAGCAGCTCCCGAACGCGCGCTTCCACTTGCTTGAGTTTTTGCGTGCGGCCCTGCTTGCTACGGATCTGGTAGGCCTCCTCGTAGCCCGGGCCGGCGATGGCCGCGAGCCGCGCGCGCAGCGCCTCGTTTCTGGGCGGTGCCGTCCACTCCCAGGCGGGCTTGCCCGCATCGCGCACCAGGTCGTGAATTGCGTCGATAACAATCTGCATCTGCTCGTGACCGTAGACCACGGCGCCTAACATGATGTCTTCGGAGAGCTGGTCAGCCTCGGACTCGACCATCAGCACCGCGCGCTCGGTGCCTGAAACGACCAGGTCCAGGTGCGAATTCTTGAGCGCGCTGGCCGTGGGGTTGAGCACATAGCTGCCGTCGATGTAGCCCACGCGGGCCGCGCCGACCGGGCCGTTAAACGGCACCCCGGAGACCGCCAGTGCGGCCGACGCACCGATCATGGCTGCAATATCGGGGTCGATCTCGGGGTTGACCGATAGCACGTGCAGCACGACCTGAACCTCGTTGAAGAAGCCCTCGGGAAACAGGGGTCGGATCGGGCGGTCGATCAGCCGTGATGTCAGCGTCTCTTTTTCCGAAGGGCGCCCCTCCCGCTTGAAAAAGCCGCCCGGGATCTTGCCGGCTGCGTAAGTCTTTTCCAAGTAATCGACGGTCAGGGGGAAAAAATCCTGGCCCGGCTTGGCGCTGGCCGCGGCAACCACGGTGGCCAAAACCACGGTGTCGTCCATCGAGACCACGACCGCACCACTAGCCTGGCGCGCGATTTCCCCGGTTTCGAGTCGCACAGTGTGCGAGCCATATTGGAACGTCTTGCTCACTTTATTAAACACGTGCTCTTCCTTTCGCGATGTTCATTGCGTCGCCCGGTGCGCGGCGACCGGCACTGGCGCCCATTCGGGGCCCCGATAACCACACGGCGGCCTGGCAAGCGAGTGCGTGGGGCGAATTGCATGCGCTGTTTCGGTCGCGATGCGGGGGCAAGGTCTGACTGGCGGCTCGCACTAGTGGTGGGCGCCGGTCGCAGGCGGCGACGCGTGCGCCGGCCGACAGCCAAGCCCCAGGATCCCGACCTGTCGCGCGTACATGCGCCTACTTGCGCAAACCCAGACGGTCGATCAGTCCCTTGTAGGACTCCGGGTTGCGCCCCTTGAGGTAGTCGAGCAGCTTGCGACGGCGGCTGACCATTTTGAGCAGACCGCGCCGTGAGTGATGGTCCTTCACGTGCGTCTTGAAATGCTCGGTTAGCTCATTGATCCGGGCGGTCAGCAATGCAACCTGGACCTCCGGCGAACCGGTGTCATTGCCACTGCGCTGGTATTTGGCGACGATGTCGCCCTTCTTGATATCGGACACTGCCATGCGATTTCCTTTGTGGTTCAACGGGCGGACACGGAAGGAATGCCATGCCGTGAACCGGGCAGTATATCGCAGTGGCGCGCCTCCCCGGCAGCGCCGATCGCCCCCCGTTGAAGGGGGCGTGCGTCACGGCGCCATGGAAATTTGCGGATTGAGCCGCTCCGGGGTCGTATACAGGCGGTTGAGTGCGCTGATGTACGCCTTGGCCGAAGCGGCAACGATGTCGAGGTCGGCGCCCATGCCATTGACAATGCGACCGCCGCGCGACAGGCGCACGGTTACCTCGCCTTGCGATTCGGTCCCGGTGGTTATCGCATTGACCGAATACAGCAGCAGCTCCGAGCCGCTGGCCACGCGGCTTTCGATCGCCTTGAACACGGCATCGACCGGTCCGTTGCCCTGGGCGTTAGCCCGCTCCTGCTTGCCGCCCACCTGAAAGACGACTTCCGCACTGGGCTGCCCGCCGGTTTGCGAGCGCTGCGAGAGCGACACGAGCCGGAAGTGTTCGTTGTGATGTCCAACCTCTTCCTCGGAAAACAGCGCCTGGATGTCCTCGTCAAAGATCTCCGCCTTGCGGTCGGCCAGGTCCTTGAACCGGGCAAAGGCCGCTTGCAGCTCGCTCTCGCTCTCAACCGGAATGCCAAGTTCCTGCACGCGCTGTTTGAACGCATTGCGCCCCGAGAGCTTGCCCAACACGATACGGTTGGTGCTCCAGCCCACGTCCTCCGCGCGCATGATCTCGTAGGTCTGGCGCGCCTTGAGCACGCCATCTTGGTGAATTCCCGAAGCGTGCGCAAAAGCGTTGGCGCCCACCACGGCCTTGTTGGGCTGCACCGGAAAGCCGGTGATCGTGGATACGAGCCGCGAAGTCGGCACGATTTGCGTCGTATCGATCCGGGTTTGCAGGCCAAAGATGTCGCGGCGGGTGCGCACCGCCATCACAATCTCCTCGAGCGCGGTGTTGCCGGCGCGCTCGCCCAAGCCGTTGATCGTGCATTCGATCTGCCGCACGCCGTTGAGCACCCCCGACAAGGAGTTGGCCACCGCCATCCCCAGATCGTTGTGACAGTGCACCGACCATACGGCTCGGTGTGCGTTGGCGACCCGTTCGCGCAAGGAGCGCAGCAAGGCGCCGTACTGTTCGGGCACCGCGTAGCCCACGGTGTCCGGAATATTGACCGTCGTGGCCCCTTCCGCGATCACGGCCTCCAGGACCCGGCACAGAAACTCCGGATCCGAGCGGCTGCCATCTTCGCTCGAGAATTCGACGTCATCGGTGAAATTGCGTGCGAAGCGCACCGCCAGGCGCGCCTGCTCGAGCACCTGCTCGGCCGTCATGCGCAACTTTTTTTCCATGTGCAGCGGCGAGGTCGCAATAAACGTGTGTATGCGCCGCGAGGGTGCCGGCGCGAGCGCCTCGGCGGCTCGAGCGATGTCCTTGTCGTTGGCGCGGGCAAGCGAGCAGACGGTGGAGTCCTTGATCACCGTCGAGATGGCGCGGATGGCCTCGAAGTCGCCGTTGCTGGCAGCCGCGAAGCCCGCCTCGATCACGTCAACGCGCAGGCGCTCGAGCTGCTTGGCAATGCGCAGCTTTTCCTCGCGCGTCATCGAGGCGCCTGGGCTTTGTTCGCCATCGCGCAAGGTGGTATCGAAAATGATCAGGCGGTCCATTGGTTTTCTCCCAGCCGGCGTAGGCCGATCCGCCGGTGGATTCGGCGGAGGCAAAACGAACTCAAATTGGGGGTAAGGGGATTAGCTGCGCGCAGGGCGCAGCAGCAGCAGCGCGCCCACACGGGCGGCGCGGCATAGCAACGGGAATGTGGTGAGCGAAAAAGCCATGTCGGGACTATATCGGCGAATTCCCCCCGGGGCAAGATGCCGGCGCCCTCGAACACGCGAGGAACCTGCGCCCGCGGCGCGCGCGCAACGCGCGGGCCTAACCCGACTCGGGAAAACCCCCGCCGCCGGCCCCACCCGGCCGCGCCGGATTGGATTCGCCTCGCCACAGCCGCCAGAGCCAGTAGACGTAGCCCGAGACGGCATAACAGCAAAACAGACTAAAGAGCACGATCGGCGGATCGGAGGAGACAAAAAAAATGCCGACCACGATCACGATCATCACCCAGAAGGGCACGCTGCGCGCCAGGTGAAAGCTCTTGCCGCTATAAAACGGTGCGCTCGAAACCATGGTCAGGCCCGCGTAGACGGTGAGCGCAAAAGCGGCCCAGGGCAGCCAGGACTCGCGAATCGGAAATCGGTTATCGACCGCGAGCCAGACAAACCCTGCAACCAGCGCCGCGGCCGCCGGGCTTGGCAACCCCTGGAAGAACCGCTTGTCAACAACGCCGATGTTCGCGTTGAAACGGGCCAGTCGCAGGGCGGCCCCCGCACAGTAGACGAACGCACCCGCCCAGCCCCAGCGGCCCAAGTCGTGCAAGACCCACTCATAGGTCACGAGCGCGGGGGCCATTCCAAAGGAGGTCATGTCCGAGAGCGAATCGTATTGCTCCCCAAACGCGCTTTGCGTGTTTGTCAATCGCGCAACGCGCCCGTCCATCCCATCGAGCACCATTGCCAGAAAAATCGCGATGGCGGCGCGTTCGAAATCCTGGTTCATCGCCTGCACGATCGCGTAAAACCCGGCGAACAGGGCCGCTGTCGTGAACAAATTGGGCAGGAGATAAATCCCCCGACGGCGTACGGAAACGCGGCCGCCGGCCGTGGGAAACTCCTCCGCGGTGCCCGCGGTTGCCAGTCCCCGCAATTTGCGCCGTCGCAACCGTATCGCCATCTTGCCTCCGCCTAACCCTGCGCCCCGGGGCGCTGCTGCGAACTTACCCCACCGCAGTCGGCCACGATTGTGCTGGTTGCACGCACGACGTCGCCCACGGCCACACGCGGGCGGCACTGCACCGGAAGGTAGACGTCGACGCGCGAGCCAAAGCGGATAAAGCCGTAGCGCTGGCCACGTTGCAATACGTCACCGCCGTTGACATAGCACAGGATCCGCCGAGCGACCAGCCCGGCAACCTGAACCACCGTCAACCGCTCCCCGTCGGCCATACGGATCACCACCGCATTGCGCTCGTTGTCGCTCGAGGCCTTGTCCAGATCGGCATTGATGAATGTTCCGGGCTGATAGGAGACACGCTCGACGACGCCGTCGACCGGCGAACGGTTGCTATGCACGTTAAAGACGTTCATGAAGACGCTGATGAGTAGCGCATCGCGCTCCAGGTAGGGATCGCGCACCGCCTGCACCTTGACGATGCGCCCGTCGGCCGGCGCCAGCACGACACCGGGCTGCGTGGGGACCGCGCGCGCCGGATCGCGAAAAAATTGCACCACGAAAGCCACCAGCAGCCACAATGGCAGCGACCACGAGGGCCCCAGCAGCACGCCAACGACCAGCGCCAACACGACCGAGCCGGCCACGAAGGGCCAGCCCTCACGGGCAATCAGCGGATGCGGATACGCGCTCAATTCTTGCTCTGATCGACCAACCGGCGCGCACGAATCCACGGCATCATCGCACGCAGCTTGGAGCCGATTTGCTCGATCGGGTGCTCGGCCGTCAGGCGCCTGCGCGCCAGCAAGGTGGGTGCGCCGGCGCGGTTCTCCAAAATGAAGCTCTTCGCGTACTCGCCGCTTTGTATGCGTTCCAGCGCCCGTTTCATAGCCGCGCGCGACTGCTCGTTGATGATCTTCGGGCCGGTGACGTACTCGCCGTACTCGGCGTTGTTCGAAATCGAATAGTTCATGGTCCCGATTCCGCCCTCGTAGATAAGATCGACGATCAACTTGAGTTCATGCAAACATTCGAAGTACGCCATCTCGGGTGCGTAGCCCGCCGCGACCAGCGTCTCGAAACCCGCTTTGATCAGTTCGACGGTTCCGCCACACAGGACCGCCTGTTCGCCGAAGAGGTCGGTTTCCGTCTCATCGCGAAAGCTCGTTTCAATCACACCGGCCTTGCCGCTGCCAATCGCGCAGGCGTAGGACAGGGCCAGTTCGCGCGCGTTGCCCGAACGATCGGCGTGCACTGCGATCAGCGACGGAACGCCGCCGCCTTGCGCGTAGGTCGCCCGCACCGTATGGCCGGGGGCCTTGGGCGCGACCATGAGCACATCGAGATCGGCGCGTGGCTGGATCTGGCCGAAGTGAATGTTAAAGCCGTGTGCGAACGCCAGCGCGGCGCCCTGCTTGAGATTGGGCTCGATCGCCTGGCGGTAGACCTCGGGATGGTTTTCATCGGGCAGCAGAATCATCACGACATCGGCGTCGCGGACCGCGTCGGCGACTTCCCGCACCTCAAGGCCCGCCTGCACGGCCTTGCCCCAGGACGCGCCGCCCTTGCGAAGGGCCACGCACACCTTCACCCCCGAATCCTTCAGATTGAGAGCATGCGCATGGCCCTGCGAGCCGTAGCCGACAATCGCCACGCGCTTGCCACGGATCAACGCAATGTCGGCGTCTTTGTCGTAGTAGACCTTCATGACTTCTCCTGTTGTTTGCAGTTATACGGCCTCGAATCAATCTGCGGAATGCACCGTCGCACCGCGCGTGGCGCACCCAGACGCCTTGCGCCGAGTTTGCGTCGTGCGCGAGCGACGCGCTGTATCAGACGCGCAGCACGCGTTCCCCGCGCCCGATGCCCGAGCTGCCCGTGCGAACCGTCTCCAGGATCGCCGTGCGGTCGAGCGCGCGCAAAAACGCGTCGATCTTGCCAGTGTTGCCCGTCAACTCAATCGTGTACGTCTTCTCGGTGACGTCGACGATGCGGCCCCGAAAGATATCGGCCATGCGCTTCATCTCGTCGCGCTCCTTGCCCACCGCGCGCACCTTGATGAGCATCAGTTCGCGCTCGGTGAATTCGGCCTCGGTCAGATCGACAACCTTGACGACCTCGATGAGGCGGTTCAGGTGCTTGGTGATCTGCTCGATGATGTCGTCCGATCCTACGGTGACGATCGTCATGCGCGAGAGCGAGACGTCCTCGGTCGGCGCAACGGTCAGTGTCTCGATGTTGTAACCCCGGGCCGAGAACAACCCCACCACGCGCGAGAGCGCGCCGGGTTCGTTTTCCAACAGAACAGAAATGATGTGACGCATGTCAGCGGCTTCCCGTCACAGTTCCTCCGATCCCAGAATCATCTCGGTCAGACCCCGGCCAGCGCGCACCATGGGCCACACGTTCTCCGTTGGATCGGTGATGAAGTCCAAGAAGACCAGGCGATCGCGCAGGGTCGTGAAGGCTTCGCGCAATGCCGGCTCCACGTCCGAGGGTTCTTCGATGCGCATGCCGACATGGCCATAGCTCTCGGCGAGCCGCACAAAATCGGGCAGCGCGTCGACATAGGACTCGGAGTACCGCCCCCCGTATTCGAGTTGCTGCCACTGCCGGACCATGCCGAGGTAGCGGTTGTTGAGGTTGATTACCTTCGGCGTGAGGCGATACTGCTTGCAGGTCGACAACTCCTGGATGTTCATTTGAATCGAACCCTCGCCGGTGATGACCGCTATCTGCGCGCCGGGATTGGCCATCTGCACCCCCATGGCATAGGGTAGGCCCACGCCCATCGTCCCGAGTCCGCCGGAATTGATCCAGCGCCGTGGCTTGTCGAACCGGTAGTACTGGGCCGCCCACATTTGGTGCTGGCCGACGTCGGAGGTCACAAAGGCATCGCCCTGCGTGACCTGCCAGAGCTTCTCCACGACAAACTGGGGTTTGAGAACCTTGGCCTCGCGCTCGTACTTCAGACAGTCGCGCAAGCGCCACTGCTCGAGTTGCTGCCACCAGGCCGCGAGCGCCTGCGGATCGGGAGCCGTACCGGTCGCCTCGAGCTGCGCCAGGATCTCGCTAAGCACCTCGCGTACATCCCCCACAATGGGCACGTCGACTTTCACGCGCTTGGAGATCGATGAAGGGTCGACGTCCACGTGGATGATTTTTCGCGGATTCTGGGCGAAGTGCTTCGGGTTGCCGATCACCCGATCGTCAAAGCGCGCGCCGACGGCCAGCAGCACGTCGCAGTTATGCATCGCGAGGTTCGCTTCGATCGTGCCGTGCATGCCCGGCATGCCCAGGAACTTTTCACTCGAGGCGCGAACCCCCCCCAGCCCCATGAGCGTGTTGGTGCAAGGAAAACCAAGGCGGTCCACCAGTTCGTTGAGCTGCGCGGCCGCGTTGGCGAGAATCACGCCCCCGCCCGTGTAGATCATCGGCCGCTGGGCCGTGAGCAGCAGCTGCACGGCCTTCTTGATCTGTCCGACGTGCCCCTTGACGACCGGGTTGTACGAACGCATGTGCAGTTCGCGCGGGTACGAAAATGCGTGACGCGCGACCGTGACGTCCTTGGGAATGTCGACCAGCACCGGGCCGGGGCGGCCGCTGGTCGCGATATGAAAGGCCTTGCGGATGGTCAGCGCCAGGTCCGCGACATTCTTGACAAGAAAGTTGTGCTTCACGCAAGGACGCGTGATGCCAACGGTGTCGCACTCCTGGAAGGCGTCTTGCCCAATGGCATGCGTGGGGACCTGGCCCGTGATGATGACCAGCGGGATCGAATCCATGTACGCCGTGGCGATGCCGGTGACGGCATTGGTGACGCCCGGACCGCTCGTCACCAAGGCAACGCCGACCTTGTTGCTCGAGCGCGAGTAGGCGTCGGCGGCGTGCACCGCGGCTTGCTCGTGGCGCACCAAGATGTGCTGGAAGTAGTCCTGCTTGAAGATCTCGTCGTAGATATACAGAACAGCACCGCCCGGGTACCCAAAGACGTGGCGTACGCCTTCTTCTTGCAGGCAGCGCACGACAATCTCGGCGCCCGTGAGCACGACGGACTGGGTGTCGGAAGCGTGGGTCGGTGCTTGGCTGCCGCCGTGCGGGCCAGTCTGGATTCGCGGCAGTGCGGAGCGTGCGGCGCGGCCGGCGGTGTCCGCCGACGCAGGAACGGATGCCTCGTCATGAGCAACGGATCTCATGCAATCCTCTCAAGGTCCTTCTGGAGATTGATCGGACGCCGTTCCTTACCCGCTTATGGCGGGCGGTGCGGCAAAAAAAGTGCAACGGCACCGCGCAAGATAGCGCACTGCACCAAATTGTGCAAATTCGGGCCTTGGCGGGCCAGCGACGCGCCGGGCGGCTCCCCGGCGGCCTGTTACGTTCTGATACGATTGCCGGCCAATTCGCCGGTCGCTGCCGACACACTGTGGCGCCAATTGCCGCGTCGGCGAGCACACCCCATACATGGCGACCCGCGCAGAACTGTCGGAATTCCTTGCTGGAGCCGAACGGCGCGCCTACAAGCAGGCGCTGTTCGCGGTACGTGACCAGGACAATGCCCTGGACATCGTCCAGGACGCTATGTGCAAGTTGGCGGAAAACTACGGCGACCGGCCGGCAAACGAACTGCCCCTGCTTTTCACCAGGATTGTGCAAAACGCGATTCACGACTTTTTTCGCCGCCAAAAAGTGCGGTCCACCTGGATTACGCTGTTTTCCGCCCTTTCTTCGGGCGACGAAGAGCCGTCCGACCCGCTGGAATCCCTGGAGGCCCAACCCGGATCGGCGTCGTCCGAAAGCGCCGCCGACCAGGTCGAACGCAGCCAGGTTGTCCGTATCATCGAACAGGAGATTTCCCGTCTGCCCGTGCGTCAACGGGAAGCCTTCTTGCTGCGTTACTGGGAAGATCTGGACGTGGCCGAAACGGCTGCGGCCATGAAATGCTCGGAGGGCAGCGTAAAAACGCACTGTTCGCGCGCGACCCAGGCGCTGGCCAAGGCGCTGCGCGCGCGAGGTATTGAGCTATGAATAACGAAGCCGAATTCGCCTATCGCATCCGCCAGGCCCTGGACGAGGGCGCGGAGCGGCTCGACTATACGGTGAGTTTGCGTCTGCAGAAAGCACGCCAGGCTGCGCTGGAGCGTGTGGTAGCCAAACAATCGGCACCGGTGTGGGTCCCGGCGCTGCAGCTCGCTGCAGGCGATCCCTCGGCGGCGGAGGACTCGGGAACCCGCGCGGCCGCTTGGCTGCTGCGCTTCGGGCTGGCAGTACCGCTGCTGGCTCTGGCCTTGGGCATCGTGGGAATCAAGCAGTGGGAAAGCGACCGCACCGTCGCGGAGGCCGCTGATCTGGATTTCGCCGTGCTGCTCGACGACACGCCGATCGATACCTATGCGCACCAGGGTTTTGGCGTATACCTGCGCGAAGAAAAAGGCATGTGACCGCGTGCGGTCGTGCGAGGTGGCATGCTGCGTCTTTTTCTCGCCGCGAGTTTGCTGGGATTTGTCTCGATAGCCGGGGCGGCCGGGCCGGCAAGCGCGGACATCGGCAAACCGGCGAGCGCCCACACTGCGGGCAAACACGGGGGTCCCGCGTGGTCGCAACTCAACGCCGATCAGCGCGAAGCGCTCGCGCCGCTGGCTGGCGACTGGGACAAGTTCGACGACGCACGCAAGCGCAAGTGGCTTGACATCGCAGTGCGCTACAAGGACCTCTCACCCGAGGGGCAACAGCGCATGCACGAACGCATGCCCGATTTGGCCAAGCTCACACCCGAGCAGCGCGCACGCGCCCGAGAAAACTTCAAGCGAGCCTATGCGCTGCCCCCCGATCAGCGTCGCGCTCTCACGCAGCAGTTCCAAGAGTTGCCCGAGGAAAAAAAGCGCGAGCTCGCGGAGCAGTCCCAGAAAAAACCCAGCCCCCCGCCCCGGCGCGCAGGGACAAAGAATTCGCAGTCCAAGACGGGCTCAAGCGCGGCGCCTTCGACGCGCCCCGACACCTTGAACGCGCCCCCATCAAACGGGGCCGCAGGCGGCGCCGAAGCGGGACATTGAGCAGCCCCCTGCCCGGGCTTGCGTTCTCTCCTCCATTTTTTCCCAGCAGGTGCTCACAATGACAGTTGATGCTTCACTCAAAGCCCGATTTGACCAGGCGGTGGCCCGATCCAAAACTCTCAAAACGCGCCCGGACAATGCGACCTTGCTCAAGCTCTATGCGCTGTTCAAGCAGGCTACCGAGGGCGACGTAGCCGGACACCGTCCGGGGTCGCTGGACTTTGTGGCGACGGCAAAATGGGACGCCCGCAAGCAGCTTCACGGCACCAGCGCAACCGAGGCCATGCAGCGCTACGTTGCACTGATCGAAGAGCTCGAGGCCTAGGTCCGCGGCGCCCTATTTTTGTATCGCAAGCAGCTCGTCAAGACGACTGCCGACGCTTTTCTCGATCGAGGATTTGAAGACCTTGAGCAAGAACCCCAGGTGAATCTCCAGCGCAATTTGGCTGGGACTCACCTCGATCCATCCGCGCACGCCAGCGCGCTCGAAATGCAGCGTATTGCCCTGCCAACGACTGGTTAGCGCGTAATCGCGACCCAAATCGTCGGCGGCGGCCTGGGCGGCTGCTTTGGCGCGACTTACGGGCAAGCCGTGCGCGCGCGCGATTCGAATGTCGGCCATTGGTTCTCGCCACGCTCCATGAAGGCTGATCCCCGTCGGACAAATCCCAGCGCATGCCGCGCTCGCCCCGACGCATCGGCGCCGATTTTACTTGCCTGCCGCGCATTGGGCACCAGCGCGCGAGCGCGACGCGTCCCAAAATTCACTGTGCGCCGGTTCCGAGCCGCCGCCGCTCCCAGACTTCGCCATTGAGGATCGCATCGGGCCGCTCATTGCGCAGGACCTGGGTCAGATTCTCGATTGCCCGGCGAACCATCGCGCGGCGCGCCGAGCCCGTGGCCGAGGCGATGTGCGGCGTGAGCACCACGTTGTCCAGTGCGAGGAGCCCCGGAAAGATGTGCGGCTCGTTTTCCATCACATCAAGCCCCGCTGCTGCCGGTCGTCCGAGCCGCAGCGCCTGCGCCAGTGCCGCATCATCGACGATGCCACCCCGAGCGATGTTCACCAGTACCGAGCCGGGTTTCATCTGCGCCAGTTCCTTGGCACCGATCAGGTGATGGGTTGCCGTCGTGTACGGCACCACGACGATCAAAAAATCGGCTTCGTGCAAGAGCCGCTCGCGTTCGACCCACCGGGGCGCCTGCGCGGGCGCCCACTCAGCATCTTGCCCCGCCAACGGATTGCGGTTGTGGTAGAGCACAGGCATGCAAAACCCCTGCGCGCGCCGAGCGATGGCCCGGCCGATGCGGCCCATGCCCAGGACTCCGAGGGTCGCGCCGAAGACATCGATACCCAGGAACGAATCGAGGGCAAAACGCCGCCAATTGCCGGCCCGCGTCCAACGGTCAGATTCGGCTACCCGCCGGGCTGCTGCCAACATCAAGGCCCAGGCATGATCGGCCGTGGCATCGTTGAGCACATCGGGCGTGTTCGTAGCCACGATCCGGGCGCGCGTACAAGCTTCCAGATCGATGTTATTGAAGCCGACCGCGATATTGCTGACGACGCAAAGCCGCGCGCAGCCCTCCAGCAGCGAGGCGTCAACCCGACGCCCGGGATCGGTAAGCAGTGCATCGGCATCGGCTAGACGCTCGCGCAGCTGCTGCGTGCTCCAGTCTTCGTCGTCCTGGTTGTCGATTACGTCGAAGCGGCCGCGCAGCTCCTGGGCCAAGTCCTCGAAGATGCGCCGGGTCACGACGACGCGCGGCCGCCTGCCCGTGTTCGCTTCCATCTGCGCCATGCACTCCTCCGCCGGCCCTAGCCGCTTACGAACGGCGCCAATGGTACGGCGGTTTGCCGTGCGCCAAGGCGCCGCAGACCGTTGTACACAAAAAACGCCGGCCGTCGATGCAGATGAATCGTTTGACGCGCTGCGGTACTATTACAAATGTTAAGGCTTGGTGCGCGAGATCTTTGCCGATGACCCATGTCGTTACGGAATCTTGCATTCGCTGCAAGTACACCGACTGCGTCGATGTCTGCCCCGTGGACTGCTTTCGCGAAGGGGAGAACTTTCTGGCCATTGATCCGGACGAGTGCATCGACTGCGCGGTTTGCATTCCCGAGTGCCCGGTCAACGCGATCTATGCGGAGGAAGATGTACCGGCTGATCAGCAGAAATTCATAGCCCTCAATGCAGAAATGGCCAAACAGTGGCCGTCAATCACGCGCACGAAACCGCATCCCACGGATGCGGACCAGTGGAAGGATGTAAAGGAAAAACTGCAATACCTCAAGCGCTGAATCGACAGCGACGCTGAGCGCGCCGCGGTCGACTGAGAGCGCTGGCAACGGAGGTCGATGTGCTCTACCAGCTGCATGAGTGGCAGCGCAAGCTTCTTAACCCGCTGTCGGCCTGGGCCCATGCGACGGCCAGTATTTTTTCCAATCCGTACAGCCCGCTCGCATACACGCCGTTCTCGCGGCGTCTGGCCGCCGGCTACGACCTCTTGCACCGGCTGGGCAAGCACTACGAAAAGCCCGAATTCGGTTTACGCACAACGCTTATCGACGAACTGGAGGTCGAAGTCGACCAGCAAACAGTTCTGAGCAAGCCGTTTTGCCATCTGCTGCATTTTCGTCGCGTGCTGCCACGCGGCTTGGCGCAGCACGAGAACGATCCGGCGGTGCTCATTTTCGCGCCCCTGTCGGGTCATCATGCAACGCTTTTGCGCGACACCGTGCGCGCTTTGCTGCCGAGTTGCAATGTCTATCTGACCGACTGGGTTAACGCGCGCCTTGTCCCGCTGTCGCAGGGGCCGTTTCACTTGGACGACTACGTCGAGTACTGCATGGAGTTCGTTCGCCTGCTCGGCCCCAAGTTGCACTTGATTTCGGTCTGCCAGCCGACGGTTCCCGTGCTGGGCGCCGTCTCTCTGCTCTCCAGTGCAAACGATCCGGCCGTGCCGCTGTCCATGACGATGATGGGCGGGCCGATCGATACGCGCCGCAATCCGACCCAGGTCAACGCGCTGGCAACGCGCAGGCCGTACGAGTGGTTCCGCGACCACGTGGTCTTCAAGGTTCCTTCGAGCTACCCGGGCTACCTGCGCGAGGTCTACCCGGGGTTTTTGCAGCACGCGGGGTTTGTGGCAATGAACCCGGATCGCCACGCCAATTCGCATTGGGACTACTACTTGCACCTTGTAAAGGGTGACCAGGACGACGCCGAGGGGCATCGCCGGTTCTACGACGAATACAACGCCGTGATTGACCTTCCAGCCGAGTACTACCTCGATACGATCCGCGTGGTGTTTCAGGAGCACCAGTTGCCCCGCGGCTGCTGGTATGTACGCGGCCAACGGGTCGCCCCGGAGGATATCCGCAAGGTGGCGCTCTTTACCATCGAGGGAGAGCTCGACGACATTTCGGGCAGCGGCCAGACCCAGGCGGCTCTCGAACTGTGTCGCGCAATCCCGGAGGGACGCAAACAGCACCTGACCGCGATGGGAGTCGGCCACTACGGTATCTTCTCCGGCCGGCGCTGGCGGGAGAACATTGCGCCGCGCATTGTCGAATTCATACGTGCCCACAATTCCTGATCACCTTGCCCTGGGGCAAGACGCAAACATCGCAAGCGCATCCTCGACGCCCTGATGCGCCGCGTTCATCGGTTTATCGCCGCGCTCGCTTCGCTCTTCGTATTGGGTACGTGGCTGCCTGCGCCCGCACGCGCAGCCTTGGTGAGCACCGAAGAAATCGTCTACGCCCAGAGCGCGGCGCACGCCCGAATCCATGCTTGGCTGGTGCGCGCGCAAGTGCGCGACGCGCTCATGCACGCCGGCGTCGACGCGACTCAGGTGCAGGCCCGAGTCGACGCGCTCAGCGACGAAGAAGCGAGCGAGCTGGCCGCGCGCATCGACGCGCTGCCCGCCGGCGGAGACCTGTTGGGAGTCGTATTCGTGGTGTTTCTCGTCTTGCTGATCACCGACATCCTGGGCATAACCAAAATCTTTCCCTTCACGCACCCGGTCCGCTAGGCAGTGCCCTTGCGTTGCGCTCGGGCGGGGCCGAGCGCGTGTCTTGCGACCGTTTGCTCTAGGATAATGGCGCCATGCAGCCGCGCAGTGATGTCTCAGACAACGAGGGCTTCGTCGCCGAGACCGCGGCCGCCGACGCGCTTCTTGTGCACGCCATTGATGCGGTTTTACCCCAGACGCAATGTCGCAAGTGCGGCTTCGAGGGTTGCCTGCCCTACGCGCGTGCGCTGGCGAGCGGGCAGGCACCGATCAACCGCTGTCCGCCCGGGGGCGATGCGGTCATCGGCAGGCTTGCGTCCCTGCTGGGCCGCGCAGTGCTGCCGCTCGATTCCTCGTGCGGCCAGCACCGCGCACTGCCCGTTGCGCGCATCGACGAGGGTCGCTGCATTGGCTGCACGCTGTGCCTGCAGGCCTGTCCGGTCGATGCGATTGTGGGTGCAGTAAAGCGGATGCACACCGTTTTGACGGCGCAGTGCACTGGCTGCGAGCTGTGCCTGCCGCCGTGCCCGATGGACTGCATCGAGATGCTCCCCGTCGTGCCGGCGCGTGCCTGGACGCCTCGGGATGCCGACGAGGCGCGCCAGCGCATGCTCGCGCGCAACGCGCGATTGTCTCGGGAGCGCCGCGAAAACGACGATCGCCTGTGCGCCAAGGCCCTGCGCAAGCTCGACGAACTCGACGCGCGTGGTGATCTGGACCAAGCGGAGCTTGCACGCCGCAAAGCGATCGTCGAGGCCGCACTGGCCCGCGTGCGCCTTCGCCGCGCCAGCCGGACCGAGGCGCCGCACTCCGACCACGTGACTCAGGGGCCCGCGTGACGCCAAGTCAGCGTCGGGCAATGTTCGAGGCCTTTGCGCGGGCCAACCCGCACCCGCAGGGGGAACTGCGCTACGCCTCGCCCTTCGAGCTGCTTGTTGCCGTCGTGCTATCCGCCCAGGCAACCGACCGCAGCGTCAACGCGGCCACTGAGGTCCTGTTCGCCAAAGCGAACACGCCGGCTGCGATCGAGGCCCTCGGCGAGTCGGGTCTGGCCGCCTACATCCACGCCATCGGCCTGTACCGCTCCAAAGCGCGTCATATCATCGCCCTGTGCCGGCAGCTCCGCGAGCGCTACGGCGGAGCCGTGCCGCGTACGCGCGAGGAGCTCGAATCGCTTCCGGGAGTGGGCCGCAAGAGCGCAAGCGTCGTACTCAACATCGCATTCGGGGAGCCTTGCATTGCCGTTGATACCCACTGCTTTCGCGTGGCCAATCGCACGGGCCTTGCGCGTGGCAAGAACGTGCGCGAGGTCGAGCGGCAGCTGGGTCAGGTTGTTCCGGAAAAATATCGGCACGATGCACACCATTGGCTCATACTGCATGGACGCTACGTGTGCAAGGCGCGAAAGCCGGAATGCTGGCGCTGCGTGATTTCGCGGCAGTGCGAATACAAACCCAAGACTCCGGCGCCGAAGGCGAGCTAGCCTGGTCCCGCGATGCCACCCGCCCGGAAACCCACCGCATGCTGCAGCCAACTCTCGAGGACGTTCGACGCTTCTTCTGTGAGGCCTGGCTCCGGCATCTCGCGGGAGCCGAAACCTCACCGCTCGAACGCGTCGCCATCGCCTGCATACTCGAGCATCCCGAGTACCAGGAGCTTCTCGCGCAGGCCGACGCCGCCGTCGCCGCACAGTTCCCGGTGGAGCTCGGGCGTGAAAACCCATTCTTGCATCTGTCGATGCATCTTACGTTGGAAGACCAAGTCTCGGTCGATTCGCCGCGTGGCATCCGGGCATTGCTCGAGGCGCTGCAGGTGCGCTACGGTGATCGCCATGCCGCCTTTCACCAAGCAATGGAATGTCTGGGCGAAATGCTCTGGCAGGCGCAGCGCGGCTCCCTGTCGTCGGACATACGGGCAACGGAAGCCGCTTACCTGGAGTGCCTGCAGCGTCGGCTGGGGCGGAGGAATTCATGAATAGAGCTACGACACGTCGATTTGAGGGGTCGCAAAACTATGTCGCCAGCGAGGACCTGCGGCTTGCCGTCAACGCCGCGCTCACCTTGCAGCGACCCTTGCTCATCAAGGGGGAGCCGGGGACCGGCAAGACGATGCTTGCCGAGGAGGTGGCAGCGGCGCTCGAAATGCCGCTGTTTGCATGGCACATCAAGTCCACGACCAAGGCCCAGCAGGGGCTCTATGAGTATGACGCCGTCTCGCGCCTGCGCGACTCCCAGCTGGGCGATCCGCGCGTGGCCGACATCGGCAACTACATCGTGCGCGGCGTGCTCTGGCAGGCGTTCGAAAGTCCGCAGCCGGCGGTCCTGTTGATCGACGAGGTCGACAAGGCCGACATCGAATTCCCCAACGACCTGCTGCGCGAGCTCGATCGAATGGAGTTCGCGGTCTACGAAACGCGCCAGACGATTCGGGCGGTCCACCGACCGCTGGTCGTGATCACTTCGAACAATGAAAAAGACCTGCCCGATGCATTTTTGCGCCGCTGCTTTTTTCATTACATACGGTTTCCGGACCGCGCGACGATGCAGCAGATCGTCGACGTGCACTTCCCTCGCCTGCGTGTCGATTTGCTGCGCAATGCGCTCGAGTCTTTTTTTGCCATCCGGGACCTGCCCGGCCTGAAGAAAAAACCCTCGACCTCGGAACTGCTCGACTGGCTGCGGCTACTTGTCGCGGAGCAGATTCCGCCCGAGGCACTGCATGCAAGCGATTCGGCGATTTTCGTGCCGCCCTTGGCTGGCGCCTTGCTCAAGAACGAACAGGATTTGCACCTGTTCGAGCGACTCGTCGAAATGAATCGCCAGGGCCGCTGATGCTCGTCGACTTTTTCTTGCATCTGCGCGCAGCGCGCCTGCCGGTGTCGATCAACGAGCTGCTGACGCTGCTCGAGGCGCTGCAAAAAGACGTGATCGGGCCATCGCTCGACGACTTTTACTTTCTCGCGCGCACCTGCCTGATTAAGGACGAATCCGGTTTCGACCGCTACGACCGCGCGTTTGCCGAGTACGTTCGCGGGCTGGCCGCCGGCGGCCCGGGGACGGCCGAAGTGCCGGCCGAGTGGCTGCGCCAACAGCTGCGGCGCAGTCTCTCCGCTTCCGAGCTGGCGCGCCTGGAGAAGCTGGGCTGGAACCGGCTCTTCGAGGAATTTCGCAAGCGCCTGGCCGAGCAAGACGCCGCCCACCATGGCGGCAGCAAATGGATCGGCACCGGCGGCACCTCGCCCTTCGGTCACGCCGGTGCGCATCCCGAGGGAATTCGCGTCGGGGGCCCGTCGCAGGGTAACCGCGGCGCCGTCAAAGTTTGGGCGGCGCGCGCCTACCGGGACTACGACGACCAGGTGCAATTGGGCACGCGCAACATCCAAGTGGCCCTGCGGCGCCTGCGCCGGTTTGCGCGCGAGGGCAATGAACTGGAACTCGACTTGCCCGACACGATCGATAAGACGGCGCGCAATGCCGGGCATCTGGATCTCAAGCTCGTGCCGCAGCGCCACAACCGGGTCAAGGTGCTCATGTTGCTCGACGTCGGCGGGACGATGGATGAGCACATCAAAGTCGTCGAGGAGCTTTTTTCGGCCACGCGGGCTCAGTTCCAACACCTGCATTTTTATTATTTCCACAACTGCGTCTACGACCAGCTCTGGCGCAGCAACGCGCGACGCTCGCGCGAACGTTTCGACACGCGCGACATTCTGCGCAAATACAACCGGGACTACAAGCTCGTGTTCGTCGGCGACGCGACGATGAGTCCGTACGAAATTCTGCAAGCGCACGGATCCATCGAATACGATAACGCCGAGCCCGGTGCTGTCTGGCTCCAGCGACTGATCACACAGTTTCCGCGCTTCGCATGGATCAATCCGGAGCCCGAGTCCCTGTGGGCCTACCGCCAGTCGACGTCGATCATCCGACGGATCCTGGCCGACAAGATGTATCCTCTGACCCTGGAGGGACTGACGCGCGCAATGCGCGCGCTCGCCCGATAAAGCCGGCTTCGGTCAACCGCCGAAAGGAGGGGCGGCACCCATGACTTCCTCCACGGTCGTCAGACCGTGGGCGATTTTCTCGGCGCCCGAGATCCGCATTGAACGCAGACCCTCGCGCGCGGCCTGATTGCGGATTTGCTGCATGTCCGCACCCTGGGCGATCAGCAAGCGAATGGCGTCGCTCACCACGAGCAACTCCACCAGACCCGTGCGACCCAGATAGCCCGTGCGCCGGCATTCCAGGCACCCTACCGGCCGGCCGACCTGCTGGGGCGCGGCCGAGCGCCACGGAGCCACCAGCTCCTGCCACAGGGCCTCGTCGACCGTGACGTCGAGAGCCTTGCAGTGTGGACACAGCGTACGCACCAGTCGCTGCGCCAAAATCCCGATGACCGTGGCATTGATCAGATAGCGCGGGACGCCGAGCTCGGTCAAGCGCGCGATCGAAGCCGCCGCGTCGTTGGTGTGCAAGGTGGAAAACACGAGGTGACCGGTCAGCGCTGCCTGCACCGCCATATCGGCCGTTTCCTTGTCGCGCACCTCGCCGACCATGATGACGTCCGGGTCCTGCCGCATCAGGGCACGCAGTCCGTCGGCAAATCCCAGCTCGATACCATGCTGAACCTGCATCTGGTTGAGGCTCGGATCGACCATCTCGATTGGGTCCTCGACGGTACTGACATTGACTTCGTCAGTTGCGAGCTGCTTGAGCGTCGAGTACAGGGTGGTCGTCTTGCCCGAGCCCGTCGGGCCCGTCACGAAAATGATTCCGGAAGGGCGGGTGATCAACCCGGCCCAGGTCTTGGCGTCCGTATCGGAAAATCCCAGTTCGGCATAGCTGCGCACCACGACCTCGGGATCGAAGATGCGCATCACCAGCTTTTCGCCGAATGCGGTGGGCAGGCTCGAGAGGCGGATTTCGACTTCGCGTCCTCCGTCGCCGCCAATGCGCGTCTTGATGCGCCCGTCCTGCGGACGCCGCCGCTCGACGACGTCCATGCGTCCCAGCAACTTGATGCGGCTCGTCATGGCCTGCATCACGCCCAGCGGCACCTGATAGACCTGATGCAGCACGCCATCGATGCGGAAGCGCGCGATGCCCTGATCGCGCTTGGGCTCCAGATGGATATCACTGGCCCGCTGGTCAAATGCGTATTGCAAGATCCAGTCGACAATATGGATGACATGGGCATCGTTGGCTTCGACCTTGCCCCCCAACTCCACGAGCTGCTCGAAGTTACTCACCAAGCTCGACGCGCCGGACTTGCTCGCGCCCTTGACGGACTGAGCCAGCTTGTAGAACTCGGTGGTAAAGCGCGCCACGTCCAGCGGGTTGGCCACGACCCGCCGAACCGTCTTCTTCATCACCTGCTCGATCTCGCGCACCCACCCGTCGAGAAACGGCTCGCAGGTCGCGACCATGACTTCGACTGGCGAGACGGCGATGGGCAGAATCGAATTGCCGGTGGCGTAGGCGCTGGACATCACGTCGACGACGCGCGTGAAATCCACCTTGAGCGGGTCGATGTGCTGATAGGGCAAGCCGGAGAGCTGCGCCAGCCATTGCGTCAGCGCTTCCAGGTCCAGCAGCCGATGTTCGCCGTCGGCCGTGCGAAAGTTCATCTCGGCCACGAGCACGAGCGGGTGGCCGTTGCGGTCGCGATCCGCGACCGCGAAGATACGGTCCGCGTCGGCGCGAGCCAACAGACCGTCCTCGACAAGCCGCTGCACGACAAAACGCAGCGTCAGGCGCGCGTGGGGAGCAGGCGGCCGCAAGGCTGCGGCGGGCGCCGAAGCCGCGGGTTCGGCGCCGCGCTTTACGGAGTGCACTGCAACGGACGCTGGGCCGCCGTTGGGCCAGCTGGCGGCAGCCCAAACAAAGGCCGCGGGCGGCTGCGCATGACTACGCGACCGCCATACGACCGGCCAGTTCGGCCGCACGCTCCGGCGTATTGGAGAAGTCGGCCACCACCGCTTGCGCGGCGCGCTCGGTGAGCGGCGCGCTCTCCAGCGGACGGATGAAGTCGCGCCGCAGGTACGAGCGAATCAGGTCCGGAGACATCACATGGCTGTGATTTTCCGGGCCGCTCGTAAACAGGTACATCGTACGCAGGGGGCTGATCCATCGCAGGCGCGCCCGGACAAAGGCCTCACCGTTCCAAAGCTCAAACCAGCTGCCGCGCGTCCAATGCGACAGGTCCTGATCCATGCGCGCTTGCTCGGTTTTGTCGATCGTTCCCACGTCGGTGAGCGCTTCGGGCACCGACAAGTCGATCTCGTGCTCCGCAGCGGCACGCAGCACCGCCCGTGTGGGCACCTTCACGCCGCCGGGGATCGCCGTCAGGGGAAACGAGGCGGTCAGCTGAAGACCGTCAATCTTGGCGCGAATCTCCGAGGACTGCAAGGAATTGCGTATATAGGTCGCCTGGTCGGTCGGTTTGACCGCATAGGCATGAGCGGCCATAAGGTTCTGCAGGAACTCCTCCTGGTCGCGCTGCGGAAAGCGGATCAGGGCCAGGCCATCACGGATGATGCGCGTGAGCACCGGGATGAGTTCCACGAGCCGGCGCCGTTCTTCGGCCGTTGCCTTGGGCTGCACGCTCCAGACCATCTCGTGGATCGCCTCCCGAAAACTCTTCGAGTAACCCTTGGTCTCGTCGTCGCGCAGACTGGCCTGCACGAGCACCTGCACCCACGGACCGAGGAGGAAATCCTTGAGGTAGGACTCGAGCTCTACCCGCTCGAAGGCCCGCCGCACCTGCAGGGTCGTGTTGATCGTGAGCACTTCGCGCTTTTCCGCCTCCTCGAGCGCGCGCTTGGCGCGCGCGATTGGGTCGCTCTCGCGCGGTTCGCTGTCGCCCAGAAACTCCTCAAATTCGTTTAGCACGCGCTCGAAGAGGCCGATGTCGCGGTCGAATTCGACCATCACGCGACGCACAAGGCGGTCGACTTGCTCGCGAAAGCGCTCGTTTTCATCGCCGTAGGGCTCCCAGCCGACTGCCGCAGCCGCAATGCGATCGATCAGGCGCCGGGCCGGATGCGAACTCGACGCGAAAAAAGCCGCATCGAGCAGCGCCGCCTTGAGGACCGGAAACTGCAGCCGCGAGAGCAAAGCCTTGATCTCCGAGGGCACCTGCGTGTCGCGCAAGACGTGATCAAACATCATCCCCACGATTTCGATCGTGAGTTTGTCGACCGTTCGCGTCGACTGCGAAATGAGATGCTCCCGCCACGCGTTGATGGAGCCCGCCGGCGTACCGGCAAACAGCGCTCCGTGAATGCCCTCCAGGCCGAGGTTCTGCAACTCGGCGAGCGCTCCGAGCAGCGTCGGCGCGACGGCACCTTGCCCCGAGGCGAGCGGCGGCAGCACGTCGCCCGAAACATTGGCCTGCAGCCGCGCCAAAAGCTCCTTGAGGATCGCGCGGGCATCGGCTGACGCATCCACGCCGCTGCTGCCTGCTGTCAGGCTCGCGTTTCCGCCGTGCACCACCACCGGCTCGCCAGCCGGCAGGGCGCCTGCACCGCCCAACCCGGGCGCGCCCGTCGAGGCTGCCGTGGACGGCGCCCACGCTGCGCCGCCCGCGGCGGCCGCGCCCGTACGCCCGCTCGAACTTGTCGGCAGCGGCGCGGGTGTGGGGCGACGTGCACGGCGCACCGCGCGCGCGTCAATGCCGTGGGCGCGAAAGTGGTCGAGCAGCGCCTGCGCGATTCGACCGATCTCAGCGGCGATATCGGGCTCAAACGAAGTCAGGAAAAACACCCAGGCCTCGGGATGCAGGTTGACGTCGATCGCGCCTTGCAGCAACGCAGGCACCATCACGTCCGGGCTGAAGGGGTTGTCAGCGAACGCCACCTGTTCGCGGCCGCTTAGAAAGCTGACGATCAGCTGCACCTCGCGCAGCGGCTCCTCGACCAACCCGCGCATGCGCCGCGCAGCGCGCGCCGCGACCGCCTCGCCGCCGTCGTCGGTATCGGCAACCAGTTCGAGCGTCGCGGCATCGAGCTCGCCGATCAGGTTGACGGGTTTGCGCGGCGCCATGAGCCGCTCGAAGGCTTGATCCTGCTTTTCCGGTAAACGGCGCAAAAAGGCGTCGCGTAAGGCATCGGCCTTGGTAGCCAGCAGGCGCTGCACCAGCGGTGAACCGACGTCAAAATCCCAGCGTGTCGCCAGGCTGTCGCGCACGAGCTCGACAATCTCTGGAAACGAGCGCCCCATCAGCTCGCACGAGATGGCCGCCGCGGAACGCAGCAGTGCTAGTGACTGGCTAGCGGAAAAATATGGCAGAGGGCTCGAAGCGCCTGCGGCAGGTGGAGTTTGGCCGTTCATCAAAGGGCGGCGGCAGGCCCAGGAATTGGTCCGGAACTACCGTCGACTGTAGCCTGCGCAATCGATCTGTCAAGCCGGTTTAGCGGCCCGAATACGGCATAAAGTTTTCGACCAAAGCGACGACGGCGGCAGCCCACCGGACCTTTGGTCTCGCGTGAATGTGTCACAGGAACAGGCGAAAACCCGGGCTGAGCACCATGCGCTGCCCCGAAGCGCTTCGCAAGCCCCGCAGCCAGGAGCCGGCAGGCCATCCGAACCGGCGCTCAAGCGCCTGCGCGCGCCGCAGCAGTTCCTCGCCATCCCATTCGACCGGCGTTCCGGCAAAGGCCAGCACCACGCAGTTGCCCGCCGCGGTGCGCGGCAAGCGCAGCCAGCGCGGCCCGAAGGCCGCGCTCAAGGCCGCCAGGCTCGGCGCGAGCGAACGGCCAAAGAGGTTAAAAGCGCCCACACCCCCGTCGCGCAAGGCGCCACGACAGGCGCGATAAAAGGCGACGTCATCGAATACCGGCCCCCGCGCCTGGGCATCGTACAAGTCGACCTGCAGCCAATCGGTGCTGGCCGACACGCGCCGGACATACGCCCCCGCATCGGCGCGAAGCACGCGCATGCGCGCGTCGTCCTGCGGCAGCGCAAACCATTGCCGAGCAACGCGAATGACCGCCGGATCGATGTCCACGGCCACGATGCGGCTCTGCCGCAAGTGCCGGTGGCAAAACTTCGTCAGCGCGGCCGCACCCAACCCAAGCTGCAGCACCCGCTCCGGCGCCGGTTCGAACAGTAGCGGCGCCATCATGTGCTGCTGGTATTCGAGCTCCAGGCGATAGGGATGCGCCAGGCGCATGGCGCCTTGCACCCACTCGGTGCCAAAGTGCAAATACCGCACTCCGTTGGATTCGGAAAGGGTGACCGCTCCCGCGGCCTGCGAATTCGGCGGCATGGGTTAGCCGTCCGTCGAACCGCCCTCGGCGGCAGCCTTGGATAAACGATCCAGATCGGCGAGGACGAGACGAAACGCCCGCTCCATCAGCGGCGCGGTTTCCGCCGGCGCGATCCAAGACGACCGCAGGTACGAAACGAGACTCTCACGAGACAGGGAGTACAGGCCCTCCCCGCCGGGTGTGCAAAAAAGGCTGAGCGAACGCGCCGGCGTGCTCCACTCCAGCCGCACGCGGACCGTGGAGCTGTCAACACGCAGGTCAAACCACGTTCGCTCACGCCACAGCGCGATTTGCTGCTCGGCCCCAAAGGCATCGAGCGGACCAAACACCGGGGCGTTTTCGCCGCGGACCCACTGATGCGAGACCCCCGATCCGCTTGCCGCGAGCACCTCTTGGACCGCTTCGTCCAAAACACCGATCGGTGCCTCGCGGGGCGTACCCGACACCTCCTCGATGCGAAATCCGTCCAGGCGGATGCGCACGGTACTCACGGAGAAGCTCGGGCCGACGGCCGCCGAATCCGTGCCCTTGAGCGCGGCCGAGTGCGCGTGCATCAGGTGATTGAGAAGTTCGTGGAGTTTTGCGTCCGGCCAGCGAATCAGGCGCAACCCGTCACGCAAGCTTCCGAGCACGGCAGGAATGGTCTCCAGCAGGCGCTTGCGGTCGGCCGCATTGGTCAGCGGCTGCACGCTCCAAACCAGATCGGGTACCGTGCCTAGCAGCCGCCGGACCAGCCCGGGATGCTGGGCCTCGCGCGCCGCGGCCTCGACCACCGCGCGAGCCCAAACCCGAAGCAAGAAGTCATTGAGGTAGGCGTCGAGCTGCGCGCCGTCGAGGATCTCGCTCAAAAAACCAGCGACTTCGGCGGCGTGGATCTCGCGCGCCTCGGCCTGGCGCAGCGCCTCCTTGGCCTTGGCAATCCGCTCGCCATCGGCAATCGGATCCTGCGCCAAAAAGTTCGCAAACTGCTCGGCAGCCTGGGAAAAGGCCGACGCAGCCTCGCCGGGCGAGTGCAAAATGTACTGCACCGCGGACCGCGCGTGGTGCAGGTAGCGGCGGCTCGCGGCGCTCTCCGACGTGAAACCGATCGATGAGCTGCCGACCGCATCGATCAGGCGTCGCGGTGCACGATCGGAGCGCACAAAAACCGCGGGGTCAGCGAGCGCCGCTTCCAAAAACGGAAATCGCAAGAACATGAGCAGGCTGCGTACCGGGGCGGGGACCAGCCGGTCGCGCTCCATGCGCGTGAAAAGGCGCGCCGAGAGCTGGACGATGAGCTTGTGCACCGGCTGGGCCGCCAGGGCGACGAGCCGCGTGCTGTGTTCCCGCGTACCGACGAGTTCCTTGCCCGCATTCCTTTGTGCCTCGGCCTCCGGGCCGGGCCGACGCTGTTTGGCGGCCAAAAACTCGGCATCTTCTCGCTGCGCCGCGAGCATCGCGTTGGTGAGCTTGCTCGGCGCCTGCACGGTCGGGACTTCGCGCCCCGTCGCGGCGCTGCGCGCGGCCTCGACCAGCGAGCTCGCATTTACCCCGACAAGGGCTTGCAGCCGCGCGTACTCCAGGATCAGTTGCTCTTCGGGCGGCGCCGCAGCCGTGGTGCCGTCCCGGCTCCAGGGCCCGCGCGCGGGGGCCGCAGGACGGGCCGTGGAGCGCGCGGCCGCAGCGGGTTCCGGCCGCGGGGTTTGCAGCTCCGCGGCTTCCAGGGCCTCCATGGCCGCGGGCAGCTCCACGCGAATCGTCGGAGGGGGCGCTGCGCGCTTGACCGGAGAGCGATGCACGACCGTGGCCGGGGCGATGCCCTTGCTGTCCAAAAACCGGCTGACCGCCTCGTAGGTAGCGGCAAGCGGCGCTTGCATGGGAGCGGCGAAGTGCCGCAGCAGGCCCGAGAGCTCTGCGTGTCCCGAAATCACCGATGAGAGGTTTTCGGAGAGTGCCTCCAGGAACAGGCCCGGTCGCAGCGGCGCATCGGCCTCCTGCAGCTCGTGTTCGCTGCCGCTTAGGGTCTGCAGGCGCTGCAGCAGTGCCGCGAAGGGCACCTGCACCAAGTTGCGCAGCCGCGCGGTCAGCTGGCCGAGTTGGTTGGCCAGATCCGAGGCGTCGAGCTCGATGAGCGACAGGCCCGAGCCCGCTTGGGGTGGCGCCCGGCGCTTTCCGAGAAACGCTGCCGTGGCCTCCTCGTACTTGGTGCGCAAAATCCCGCGGTAGGCGTGCGAGAGGGTCTTGATCTGCAACGCCACGGCGCGCGCGCAGCGCACCTGGCTTTCGTCGCCGCCGCGAACCGCCGCGGCCACGGCGTCGTTGAACACATCGGCCATGCGCGCCAGCAGGTTTTCCGAAACGAGCTCCCAGCTGTGCTGGAGAAGCACCTCCGCCAGCCGCTCTCGCTCCGACTCGTGCCCAGCCGATGCCGAAGCGCCGGCCGCGGCCGGCTTCGGCGATTCCCGGGTCACCTTTTTGCTCTCCGCATCCCTGTCCGCGCGCTCGGCATCAAACAGAGGCGATGTTACTTCAGCGCCGGAACGCGCGCGCGTTCGCCGAGCAAGGCACGGGCCTAGGCCGCCCCGCGGCCCAGCGTTGCGAGCAGCAGGCTGTTGACCCTTTTGACAAAGCTAGCCGGGTCCTCGAGCTGACCGCCCTCGGCCAAGATCGCCTGATCGAGCAACAGATTCGCCCACGCGGGGAGCTCGGATGCATCGCTTTGCAGGCGCTGCACCAAGGGATGGTGCGGATTGAGCTCGAGAATGGGTCTGCCCGCGGGCGCGGCCTGGCCGCTTGCCTTGAGCATTCGCTGCAGGTGTGCGCTCATGGCGTCCTTGTCCACGACCACGCAGGCAGGCGATTCGGTCAGCCGCAGCGTGACGCGCACGTCGGCCACGCGCTCGCCCAGGGCCTCTTTGATCCGCGCAACCAGATCCTTGTATTCGTCCTGTGCTTTGCGCTTGTCTTGCTTGTCTTGTTCGTCATCGAGCGCCTCGAGCGACAAATCGCCCTTGGCAACGGACGTCAGAGGTTTGCCTTCGAACTCGGTGAGGAAGGACAGCATCCACTCATCGACCCGATCGGTGAGCAGCAAAACCTCCACGCCTTTCTTGCGAAAGATCTCGAGGTGGGGGCTGCTGCGCGCCGCCTCGGGCGACTCGGCGGTCACGTAGTAGATCGCCGCCTGCCCGGTTTTCATCCGCCCGAGATATTCGGAAAGCGAGACCAGGCTGCCGTCCTCGGAAGCCGTCGAGGAAAAGCGCAGCAGGCGCGCAATACGCTCCGCGTTGGCCGGATCCTCGCCCACGCCCTCCTTGAGGACCGCGCCGAACTCCCTCCAGAAGCCGGCGTAGTCCTCGGCGCGGTTCTGCGCCAGGTCTTCGAGCAGCGACAGCACGCGCTTGGCACAGCCCTCGCGGATCATTTTTACGTCGCGACTCTCCTGCAAAATCTCGCGCGAGACATTCAGTGGCAGATCGCTCGAATCGACGATTCCACGCGTAAAGCGCAGGTACGAAGGCAGCAACTGCTCGGCGTCGTCCATGATGAAAACGCGGCGCACATAAAGCTTCAGACCGTGGGTTCGCTTGCGATCCCACAGATCGAACGGCGCGCGCTTGGGGATGAAGAGCAATTGCACGTATTCGTTGCGGCCCTCGACGCGGTTGTGCGTCCACGCGAGCGGATCGCCAAAATCGTGGGCTACATGCTTGTAAAACTCCTTGTACTGCTCGTCGCTGATTTCCGACTTCGGGCGGATCCAGAGCGCCGACGCGCGGTTGACGGTCTCGAGCTCGGGTAAGGAGCGCGCCTCGTTGTGATCCTTGTCCCACTCCTCCTTATGCATCCGGATGGGGGTCGCGATGTGATCGGAGTAGTGCGTCAGGACGGACCGCAGCTTCCACCCGGAGAGCAGTTCGTCGTTGCCGTCGCGCAGGTGCAAAATCACGTCGGTACCCCGGCTTGCACGCCGCGCGGCCTCCACCGTGAATTCGCCCGTGCCCTCGGACTCCCAGCACGTGGCCTCCTGCTCGGAGGCGCCGGCCCGTCGCGAGACCACCGTGACCCGATCGGCCACGATGAACGAGGAATAAAACCCGACGCCAAACTGACCGATCAGCTGCGCGTCCTTGCGCTGGTCGCCCGTCAGCTGCGCGAAAAATTCCCGCGTCCCGCTCTTGGCGATGGTGCCCAGGTGCCCGACCATCTCCTCGCGCGACATACCGATGCCGTTGTCCGACACCGTGATCGTGTGTGCCGTCTTGTCGTAGCCGATGTCGATCGCGAGCTCCTCGCCGGCGGGCAACAAAGAAGGCTCGCCAATGGCCGCAAAGCGCAGCCGGTCGCAGGCATCGGAGGCGTTGCTCACAAGTTCGCGCAAAAAGATTTCGCGGTTGCTGTATAGCGAATGGATCATCAGGTGCAGCAGCTGCTTGACCTCGGCCTGAAAAGCAAGCGTCTGTCGCGATTCGTGAACCATGTTCTCGGTCGTCATGATGGGTAGCTACCTATACAAGAATGAACCACAAACCGCCGGTCTCGGCGGCACGCCAGCCGCGCCGATGTGGGGTCGGTCGCGCGCCATTTCAACCCCGCCCCACCGGCGCCGGACCATCTCTCCTACGCGCTCTGGGCCGAGGACTCCGTCGCCTGTGGCTTGGCAAGTGCAGCCGGCCGCATTCGCGGGGTCAGCAACGTGCCCTTGCGCGCACGATTGCCGGCAAACGAGGTCAGTTCGGCCCCGCTCAGCGCGATGCGCACGGGTTTGCCGCTGCGCCGTGCGGTCCCGGTTACGATGAGGCCGGATTCCCCGCAGCTTAGCGCTCCGACCATCCGTTCGCCCCGGTCGAGCCCCATGAAGATGACTCCGCGCCCGCCGCCGGACTGCGCCCGGATCTCGACGGCCGGAAACACCAGCAGGCGGCCGCCCTCCGAGACACAGGCGATACGGTCGTCGGTGACCGGATCAACGAGCGCCGGGCGCAGCGGCTCGGAGTCCGCGTCCAGGCTGATGAATTGTTTGCCGGCGCGCTGGCGCGTAAGCAAGTCGCCGAGCTGACAGGCAAACCCGGTGCCGCCGCTGGTCGAAAGCAACAGCGGCGCGCTGGGCGGGCCCGCCACATAGGCAACGAGGCGCGTACCGGGTTCGAGCTCGATCATCGAGCTCACGGGTAGACCGTCGCCGCGCGCCGACGGCAGGTTGGAGACGGCCACCGCGTAGCAGCGGCCGTTGGAGCCTATGGCCACAAGGTGATCGACCGTGCGACATTCATACGCGCCGTACAGGCCGTCACCGGGTTTGAAGGAAAACTGGGACGCATCGTGGCCGTGTCCGTTGCGGGCGCGGACAAATCCCTGCGCGGAGACGATTACCGTCACCGGTTCGTCGAGGACCTTGACCTCGAAGACGGTGCGTTCGGCCGACTCGATCAGCGTGCGCCGCGAATCCCCGTACTTCTGCGCGTCCTCGTCGAGTTCCTTACCGACTTGGCGGCGCAATAGCGCGTTCGAACCGAGCAGTTTGTTCAGCGCGGCCTGTTCTTTTTTTAGCTCGGCGAGCTCCTGCTCGAGGCGGATCGCCTCCAGGCGCGCCAATTGCCGCAGCCGCAGCTCCAAGATGTCATCGGCCTGCCGCTCGGTGAGATGGAAGACCCGCATGAGGTCGGGTTTGGGTTCATCGGAGTTGCGAATCAGTTTGATGACCCGATCGATGTTGAGCAGCACCGCCTGGCGGCCCTCGAGCACATGGATGCGATCGAGCACCCGATCGAGGCGGTGGCGACTGCGGCGGCGAACGGTTTCGATCCGAAATTCGACCCATTCGCTCAGGATCCCGAGCACCGTCTTCTGGCAGGGTCGGCCGTCGCGCCCGATCATCACCAGGTTCACGGCGACATTGCCCTCGAGGCTGGTATGCGCCAGCAGCGTACTGACCAATTCCTGGCGCTCGATCTTCGAGGTGCGCGGCTCGAAGACCAGCCGCACGGCAGCGTCGCGGCTCGACTCGTCGCGCATGCGCTCGAGCACCGCGAGCACGACTTGTTTGGTCTGCTGCTGCTCCGGCGTGAGGGACTTGCGGCCGACGCGGACCTTCGGGTTGATGAGTTCCTCGATTTCTTCCTGGACCCGCCGTGCCGACGTGCCGGGCGGCAACTCCGTCACGACCAGCTGCCACTGGCCCCGCGCCAATTCCTCGAAGCGCCAGCGCGCGCGCAGTTTCAGGCTGCCTCGACCGCTCTCGTAGATGGCGCGAATTTCCTCCTCGCTCGAGATGACCTGGCCGCCTCCCGGGAAATCGGGCCCTCGCAAGTGCTCAAGCAGCTGTGCCAGGGTCGCATCGGGCTGGCGCAAGAGCACCTGGGCCGCGCGCACGACCTCGCGCAGATTGTGCGAGGGGATCTCCGTGGCCATGCCGACCGCGATGCCCGAGGCGCCGTTGAGCAGCACCATGGGCAGCCGCGCCGGCAGCAAGCGCGGCTCCTGCTGGCTGCCGTCGTAGTTGGGAACAAAATCGACCGTGCCTTGATCGATCTCGTCGAGGAGCAGCCGGGCGATGGGGGTCAGCCGCGCTTCGGTGTATCGCATTGCCGCAGCCGGATCGTCGTCCCGGCTGCCGAAGTTGCCCTGCCCGTCGATCAGAGGGTAGCGCAGCGTAAATTCCTGCGCCATGCGCACCATCGCGTCGTAGGCCGCCTGGTCCCCATGCGGGTGAAACTTGCCGATGACATCGCCCACAACGCGGGCCGATTTCACGTGCTTGGACACGGGACCGAGTCCCATGGAATGCATCGCGTACAAGATGCGCCGTTGCACGGGTTTTTGCCCGTCGGCCACGTCGGGGAGCGCACGCCCCTTGACGACGGACACGGCATAGTCGAGGTACGCGCGCTGCGCGAACTGCGCCAACGGGAGTGTGTCGCCGGGTTCGCCGGCGGCCGGAGAAAATAACTCAGCTTGTTGTGTCATCTTGCGCGAAACCCTGAACTCCTGGCCAGACCGCGGTCGCCCGAGGCACAAGCGCGTCCGCTGCCCGCGCCTGGCCGCGAGGGATCAAACACGTTGCAAGTCCCGTGCGCGCCCTTCCAGGAAGCGCGCGAGAAACTCCTCCGCCGGCATGGGTTGGGCGAAGACGAACCCCTGCGCCGAGTCGCAACCCAGGTGGTGCATCCAGGCCTGCTGCGCTGCGGTCTCGATGCCCTCGGCCGTGACGGTCAGACCCAGGTTGTGCGCCATCTCGATGAGCGACTTGACGATGGTGAGCGTGCGCGCATCGCGCATGCACTCGATCGTGAAACTGCGGTCGATCTTGAGTCGGTGCATGGGAAGATCGCGCAGGTGCGCAAGGCTGGAATAGCCCACCCCAAAATCATCGAGCGCGGCTTTGATCCCCGCGTCGCGCAGGCGCAGCAGGTTCTCGCGGGAGAGGCCCGAACTGTCGATCAATCCCGTTTCCGTGATCTCGATTTCGAGCTCCTCGGCGCCAAGTCCGAACTCGTCGAGCGTCGCGAAAAGAAGGTCGACAAAGTCGCGACTGCGCATCTGTACGCCCGAGACATTGATCGCAATCGGCGGCAGCTCCAGCCCGATCTGGCGCCAGAGCTGGCGCTGGCGGCAGGCCTCGCGCAGCACCCATTCGCCCACGCCCTCGATGAGCCCGCTTTCTTCGGCCACCGGGATGAACTCTCCGGGCGATATGTCGCCCAACTCCGCGTCCTTCCAGCGCAGCAGCGCTTCAGCCCCCACAAGGTTGCCTTCGGGCAGGGCGACGAGTGGCTGATAAAACAGGTGAAAGTCGCGCGACTCGTAGGCCTTGCGGAAACGCTGCTCGAGGAGCACGCGCAGCTCGGTGCGGCGCGCGAGCTCCGGGGTAAACAGCGCCTGCGTGCCACCACCCGACTCCTTGGCGCGAAACAAGGCCGCGTCGGCGGCGTTGAGCAGTGCGTCGAGGTCCCCCCCGTCTTTGGGGAAAAACCCCACACCCACCGAGGCGCGCACGGAAACCTCGAGATTGCCAAGGTGCTCCGAGCGAGAAACCGCGGCGATGACCTCGCGGGCAACGGCGTCGACGCGGTCGGAATTGACCACGTTCACGAGCAAAGCCACGATCTCGTCGCCTCCGCGACGCCCCAACAGATCCGGCGGGCGCACGATCTGTCGCAGACGTGCAGCCACCGACTCGAGCATCCGGTCGCCGACCCGGTGGCCGTAGACACTGTTGAGCAGCCCAAAGCGGTCCAAACCGATGCAAAGCAGCGCGCACTGGTTGCCGCGCGTGTACGCATCCGAGAGCACGCGCTGCGCCTCCTCGTCAAACGCTTGGCGATTGAGCAGGTGCGTGAGCGGATCATTCGTGGCCAACTCGCGCACCGCATCTTGCGCGCGGTACTGGGCGCTGACATCGCGCCCGATGCCCGCGTATCCCTCGAACTCGCCGCGGGGCCCGAAGATCGGCACGCCGCATAGCACCTGCATGCTGCTTGCGGCATTTTCCAGCGGACAGCGCAAGACCAGCCCTGTGAGCGGCAAGCGATCCTCGAGGACCTTTCGGCACTGGGAGCCGCCACCCGTTTCGGCGCGTTCGAGCGCAAGCTCCCACAGCGGCTTGCCAAGCCATTGCGCGATCGGCGGATCGAACACGCCGCTGCCCGTGCCGCGCGCCAGCCGCAGCCGCAGCGCCGCGTCGGTCTCCCAGTACCAGTCGGCACTCTGGGCGAGCAGCGCGCGCAACACCGATTCGCCGGCATGGGCATCCGTCCACACGGTGGCGGGTTCAGACGTCGGCTTCGACTTCATTGCCGTGGAGCTCCAGCCACGCCTTGCGCGCCTGCGCCTCGGTGCGACCCATCAACATCGTCATCGTGTCGGCCGTCGCGCGCGCATCGAGCGCGCCCAGCGAGATGGGCAGCAGGCGACGCGTGTCCGGATTCATGGTCGTCTCCCAGAGCTGGTGCGCGGTCATCTCGCCCAGCCCCTTGAAACGGCCGATCTCAACGCTATGCGGTTGAACCCCCTCGTCTTGCAGCTTGGCCATCGTCGCGTCGCGTTCGTCTTCATCAAGGCAGTACAGCCGCCGTGCGGGTCGCCGCCCCTGCGGTCCCACATCGAGGCGAAATAGGGGCGGCCGGGCGACATAGACATGGCCTGCATCGACCAGACGCGGAAAGTGCCGGAAGAACAAGGTGAGCAGCAAGACCTGAATGTGGGCGCCGTCGACATCGGCGTCGGCCAGGATGCAGATCTTGCCGTAGCGCAGCCCGGCAAGGTCGACCGTATCCTCAGCACCGTGCGGATCGACGCCGATGGCCACCGCAATATCGTGCACTTCGGCATTGCCGAAGAGCCGATCGCGTTCCACCTCCCAGGTATTGAGCACTTTGCCGCGCAAAGGAAGCACCGCCTGAAACTCCTTGTCCCGGCCAAGTTTTGCGGACCCGCCGGCGGAGTCGCCTTCGACCAGGAACAACTCGTTACGGCGGACGTCATCGCTTTCGCAGTCGGTGAGCTTGCCCGGCAGCACGGCAATGGCCGAGGATTTTTTCTTTTCGATTTTTTGCTGCGCACGGGTGCGCGCCTGCGCCTGCTGCACCGCCAACTCGGCGATGCGACGACCGTGCTCGGGGTATTGGTTGAGCCAGAACTCCAGCTGGGGACGGACGAAGGAAGCCACCAGGCGCACCGCGTCGCGGCTGTTGAGCCGCTCCTTGATCTGCCCCTGGAACTGCGGATCGAGCACCTTGGCCGAGAGCACAAAACTCACCCGCGCGAACACGTCCTCCGGAAGCAGGCGCACGCCCTTGGGCAGCGAACCGTGCGCCTCCGCAAATGCGCGCACCGCATAAAAGATGCCTTCACGTAGACCCGACTCGTGCGTGCCCCCCGCCGGCGTCGGGATCAGGTTCACGAAGGATTCGCGCGCCAACGGACCTTCTTCCGTCCATGCGAGCACCCAGCGCGCACCCTCGCCTTGGGCAAAGCTCGTATCGTCGGCCGGCGCGTAACCTTCGGCCTCGAATATCGGTGCGATCAGTTCGTCGCCAATTTCGCCGCGCAGGTACTCCGCCAGCCCGCCCTCGAAGCGCCAGCTGCGCTCCCGTCGGCTGGCTGCATCGCGTAGGCTCACGCGTGTCCCAGGCATGAGCATCGCCTTGCTGCGCAGCAAGCGCTCGAGTTCGTCCACCGATACCCGCTCGGTGTCGAAGTATTTGCCGTCGGGCCAGACCGTCACGCGCGTGCCGCTTTGTTTGCCTGTCGCCGGAATCGGCCGCGAGCGCAGACGCTCGACGACCTCCCCGCCTGCAAAGGCGATCGAGTGCTCGCGCTGATCACGCCAGACAACGACCTCCAGACGCTTGGAAAGCGCATTCGTCACCGAAACACCCACGCCGTGCAGCCCGCCCGAGAAGGAATAGACCCCGCCGGCGCGCTTGTCGAATTTGCCGCCCGCATGAAGGCGCGTAAAGACGATCTCGACGACCGGAACCTTCTCCTCCGGATGCAGGCCTACGGGAATGCCGCGGCCGTCGTCTTCCACGCTTACCGCACCGTCGGCACGGATGGCAACGTCGATCTGCGAGCCGTAACCGGCCAGGATCTCGTCGGCGGAGTTATCGATCACTTCCTGGATGATGTGCAGAGGGCTCTCGGTGCGCGTATACATGCCCGGGCGCTGGCGCACCGGCTCGAGCCCCTTGAGAACCCGAATGGACGCTTCGCCGTACTCGGCCGAAGCGCCGCGCGTGCGCGCTGCGCTCATCGGTCGCACCGTAGCGATGACACACGACCGTGTAGCGCACTGATTCGACTATTGTCCAACGTTGCTCCTGCGGAATTCCGGTGCCGGCAAGCCCTTGCGCGAAGCGCAGCCTCGCCGCAGCCCGCAAAAACCGGACCTGGGCGGGCCTGCGAATCCGGCGATTTTATCCACAGTCGCAAACCGCAAGAATCCCGCGGCCGGCCAGCGAACCTGCTTGCGCCGTGCCGATCCGTCGTTGCGAAGGTGCGCCCGTATACTTCGCGCGCTGCTCCCCGTAGCACAATGGACAGTGCACGCGCCTCCTAAGCGTGAGATCCAGGTTCGACTCCTGGCGGGGGGACTTCTGGTATTTGCTCGGTAAGTACACATGCGTTACTGATAAGTAGCGTACGTGTCGAAGTTTGCATGATAAAGCGACCGTTAGGAAAATTCGGTCGGTGCGAATAAGTCTGGTCGAGTATCAATCAATGCAAATTTTTTCGGGGAAAGGCTGGCGCAAATAGAGCCGGCATGGCGAAGCATCTCGGTCTCAGCATCGATTCGCCTCGTGGGGATCGCGGAGCCCCCTTGGCTTTCAGCGAGCGCAGCACCGAAACGAGTCGGCAATGAAGAATAATGAATTCGATGCATGCGGTTGGACCGCCGCAGTGGAGAGCGCGAGCGCTATATGCAGAAAGTTTGCCATCAATTGAAGCGGCGAATCGGCCAAAGTCCAATGTGTTCTGGAGCCGCCCGGTAGGCTCAATGGGATGGAGGATCAGGCTGAGAACGCCATTATCTGTGCTTGTTTTTGTTTCGATTACTGGGCGGGTTTGGGGCCGCTGATGCCAACGCATGCACTGTCACGCTTCAGACGACCGGCGCGACGACATATACCTCCGTCACCGCCGTAGCCGCCGCCTCCCACCTGTCCGACACCATCACGGTCGATGGAACAACCGGTGCGTGCAATGAGAACGTACTGGTGGACAACACGCATCCGAGGATGATCATCCAGGGCGTGAACGGGGCGTCATAAACGGCGCCGCGATGCCTCCGACACTCGACCCGCGGGTCAAGGGTGTCGAGGTCGCGAGCCTGACGGTTAGCGGAGGCCGCCGCGGTATCGCTATCGAGCGCAACACCAACGCGATCGTCACCGGAGTTGCACTGGGACCTTTTAGCGTTCTAAAGAGCCTGCCTTACCAGCTTGCCAAGTTGTCCGAACCCGAAGCACACGACCCTGGCGCAACGGCGGGGGGAACGAGCCCAGCACTGACCGAAGAGCAAGTATTCATGCTGCTTGACAAGGAGACTCTCTCCGCAATTAACTTAATTATGCGGTCTTGAGACTCGGGGTAACGGGACGTACCGGCGTTCCGTCTGCGCGGTGTTCCGCCGCACGGTCATGCGCACACGCCAAGGCCCGGGGGACTGGAGCGCTTAAAAGTAGTAGCGCACACCGATCACGTCGGCGTTGTAGCCCTCTTCCATGTGGCCGAAGGTCCCCCAAGCACCCGAGCGGTGTGGCACGCTTATCACGAGTTCGAAGTTAGGCAAGCGGTCGAGCGACATGCCGACCTCGGGCGCCAGATAGCCCAGTATATGTGCGTTGCCTTGGCGCTCGATCTCGCGTTGCCGCTCCCGACCGATGGTGCGCGTGACCGCACTTAGTCCGAACGCTCCTGCAAATTCGAGTTTGACACCGTGGCCGATATGGAAATTCTCCCAACGGAATTTGCCGCCGGCCCAAAACTCGGTCGAGTAAACCCGGCCGTTGATTTGTACCGTCGTGTCAGGGTGCGGCCCAACTGCGGGTGTTAGGCAGCAGACGATGTAATGGCCGTAGCGTTCGGCCAGACCACCCTGCGCGCGCAACCACACGTCGTGCGTGACCTCGAGAAGGTCACGTTCATATTCAACGCCGACAATGTCGTTGTCGTAGCTCGGCTTGCCCAGCTTGGGTGTGTAAAGAAGATTGTAGAGTATGGTGTTCCCGAAGTCGGTCGTCGACAGGCGTCCGGCAAATACCTGAACCGAGTTGGGCCGACGCTGCGCCACGTCGCTCGTGACATCCGGATCGACCCCACTGTCGGCAAGGCACGTCGCAATCGGCGCAAGGACGCCAATTGAAAGCCAAGCGCCCCGCATTGCCTTCCTCATCGGACCGTTCTTTTCCTTTTTGGAACTTGTTATTGACGGACGATGCGTCCGGCACGTCGATACTGCAACGGCTACTACAGTGAGCGCTCGGATTTTGACATAACGGCCTCAGGCAACGTTGCTAATAAAAACATATTTTTCGCGACCAAAGCTGGCCAATCCGGATTGGGTCCGGTGCCACGTTTGGACGACCCTGGCAATATCGAGTGGGTTCACTGCTTCGTACAGGGCGTTCTTCAACAGCCTGCTCATAAGGTCGCACATGCCAAGAGGTGGAGGGCCGGTTTTTGCAGATCGATCGGGCGATGCGACACGAGCAATGTGGCGTCCACGTATCAGAAGGTTGCCACATTGGGAGCAATGCAGGTTCGTGGCCCCCTACCGCGCAATGAAGATGGGGCACCACCTCGAATGATTTAAGGGGCAATTTGTTGGGCGACGATCGACATTTTTCGCCGCAATCTCAAACCAACCAAATTGTGAGAATTGGCCCGGAAAAACGGCACCCGGCGGGAAACAATCGGCGGAATTGGGAAAGCGTTCCTCGGAGACCCGCATGGATCAAGGGGCCTTGACAGATGGTGGGGGGACCAAAAGACCTCGCCAGCCCGGGTGCCACACTAGCGCGTGCCAATCCACTGGGCGCGATAGTGCTGCAGCTCCGCAATCGATTCGTAGACGTCCGCCAAGGCCTCGTGCCGGCTTTTTTTCTCAAAACCGCGGTACACGTCAGGCTTCCAGCGCTTCGCCAGTTCCTTGAGCGTGCTCACGTCGAGGTTGCGATAGTGAAAAAACGCCTCCAGGCGCGGCATCCAGCGCGCCAGAAAGCGCCGGTCCTGGCAAATCGAATTGCCGCACATGGGCGATTTGCCGGGTCGGACGTAGCGAGCAAGAAATCCAAGCACAGCCTGCTCGGCCGCGGCTTCGTCGAGCGCCGAAAGACGCACGCGCTCGGTCAGACCCGAGCGCGCGTGCGTCGCACGATTCCAGGCGTCCATGCCGGCAAGAACGGCCTCGGGCTGATGCACGACCACGATGGGACCTTCCGCCACGGCCTGCAAGTCTGCATCCGTGACCACGACGGCCACCTCCAGAATCCGATCCGAGTCCGGATGCAGTCCGCTCATCTCCATGTCAATCCAGATCAGACGGTTGTCGTCGTCTGCCGAGGCCATCGCATCGGCAGAAGCACCAACAAGATCCGGCGGCGAGTCCGAGCCCATAGCGTGTGCCATAATTTTGTCTGTACCGGCCCGCGCGCACATCGCGGCATTTCGTTGCAATAGCCCGCCCCGCGCAGCGCTGTCGGCATTGTCGCACGCCGCGGATCCCGGGCGGGCACGATCCGGCCTCAGGCCAGCAACCCGATACGCCGCACAGTCATGAGCGTGTTGTTCGCCTGCCTTTTGGGCGTCTATCTTTGTCTGAAGCTCTGGCTGAGCCAGCGCCAGGTTCGGCACGTCACGCAGCACGCGCAGCAGGTTCCGTCGCAGTTTGCCGGGACCATCGGGCTGGATGATCACCAGCGGGCCGCCCGCTATACCATCGCCAAACAGCATACGGCCATGGTGCAAACGGTGCTCGGGGGCGCAGTTTTCGTAGCGCTCACGTGGGGCGGCGGGCTGCAGTGGATCTACGGTCTGCTGGGCCGCGTCATGGCTCGGTCGATTTGGTTTGACGTGGCGCTGGTGGCCTCGGTCGTGGCCCTGCTCGGTCTGGTCGATCTGCCGTTTGAATGGTGGCGCCAGTTTCGCATCGAGCAACGCTTCGGGTTTAACCGCATGACCCAGGCGCTTTTCTTCGCCGATGCGTTCAAGTCGCTGCTCATTGGAGCCGTGCTCGGCCTGCCCTTGCTCGCCGCCGTGTTGCAACTCATGCGCGCGGGCGGCACCTTTTGGTGGCTGGACGCTTGGGTGCTGTGGGCTGCCTTTGCCGTATCGATCAGTGTGGCCTACCCTTGGTTGATCGCGCCGATCTTTAACCGCTTCTCGCCGCTACGCGACGAAGTTTTGCAGCAGCGAATCGGACGCCTGCTGGAGCGCACCGGATTTCGCAGCCGCGGCGTCTATACGATGGACGGTTCGCGCCGCTCCACACATGGCAACGCGTATTTCACGGGCCTGGGCGCGGCCAAGCGCATTGTGTTCTATGACACCTTGCTCGAACGGCTGCGTCCGGACGAGATCGAAGCGGTGCTCGCGCACGAACTCGGGCACTTTCGCCTGCATCACGTCCTCAAGGGTATCGCCAGCAGCCTCGCGCTCGCGCTCGTCTGGCTCGCCGTGCTCGGGGCGCTGAAGGGGCAGTCCTGGTTTCCCCGGAGCCTAGGATTTGCGGCGGGCGCGGAGTCGCCCTCCGATGGCTTGGTGCTCGTGCTCTTCGGTATGGTCATGCCGCTTTTTTCGTTTTTACTCGCTCCGCTGCGCAGCGCGTTGTCGCGCCGTCACGAATTCGCTGCCGACGCGTTTGCCGCGCGGCATGCCTCGGCGGAGTCTCTTGTGCGCGCTCTTTGCAAGCTCTATCAGGACAATGCTGCGACCCTGACACCCGATCCGATGCACTCGGTTTTCTACGATTCCCATCCGCCGGCTTCGATCCGGATCAACCGGTTGCTCGCGAGTGCGTCCGCGACGGCTTGAGGCCCAGCACATCGAGGAGCCGAGATCCTTGGCTGCGGCCGCCAGCGCCGACGCGCGCCGCCGGGATGGCCGCGGCAGTGGCGAATCGGAGGCAGGCCGCGTCGTTGCTCGCTTTGGCCAGCGCTATATCGTCGCGCTCGACTCGGCCCACGTCGGTGCGAGCGCAGCAACCGAGGTTGATGCCATCGGTCGCGGCCGTCGCTTGGCCATTGTCGTGGGCGATCGCGTGCACTGCTCCCGCGAACGCGGCCTGCACGTGATCGAATCCGTAGAGGCGCGCCGCAATCTGCTGTTTCGCGCCGACGCCAACCGCACCAAGCCGCTGGCCGCGAATGTCGACCAAATCGCCATCGTCTTCGCGCCGCAGCCGCCACCGCAGCCCCAGTTTGCCTGGCGCGCGTTGCTGGCCGCGGGGGCCGCGGAGGTGGCGCCTGTCGCGATATTGAACAAGACCGATTTGGAGTGCGACGCCGCACTCACGCAGCTCGAGGAACTGGCCCGCTTGGGCGCGCGCACACTCCGGCTCTCAGCGCGAACCAACCCGCAATCGGCGGCTTTGCAACTCGAACAAGTGTGCCGCGATCGCGTGACGCTGTTCGTCGGTCAGTCGGGAATGGGCAAGTCAACGCTGCTGAATCTGCTCATCGATTCCCAACTGCGCACCGGCGCACTGTCGCGACGCGGCACACACGGGCGCCAGACAACGACTGCGACGCGCTGGTTTGCGTACGGACCCCACGGAGCGGTCATCGACTCACCCGGCTTTCACGAGTTCGGACTCGGGCACCTGTCCGCTCCGGATCTCGCAGGCTTGATGCCCGATCTGGCGGCGGTTTCGCAGCCTTGCCGTTTTGCCGACTGCCAGCACTTGGAGGAACCCGGCTGCCAGGTGAGGGCCGCGGTTGCGCGCGGCGAAATCGGCCGCGCACGCTACGAGTTCTATCGTCAGTTGCTCACGCAAGCATGCGAGGCGAACAGTTTGCGTGCGCGCCGATAGTCGATGTCGGGCCGACGACGCGTTCGTGCCCCGTCCTTAGGCAAGCGCGCTGGCCAAGGTGAGCAGCAACAACAGAACCAGCCAGAGGATCATCGCGCGCCAGGCCAGACCCACGGCAGAACGCAAGGTCCGCGCGTCCGGTTCGGCGAGGGCCGCCGCCTCCAGGGCCGCGACGTCGAGATACTTGGCCGAGTCCACCGCGCTAAGTAGACGTACGCCCATGGCACCGCTGGCAGCAGCCAGAATCAGGACACGGTCACTGACGGCATTGGGTCTGGATTCGACTGTCGTATTGCGCCAGAGGTAGGCTGCGCCTTCGAAATCCCCGACGATCGCAAAGCCCAAGGCCGTCAGGCGCGCCGGCAACCAGTCGATCCACGCATAGGCCCGCTGTGCGAACAAACCGAACTGGTCTCGGGGAATCGCGCCATCGCCGCCCGCCGACGGGCGGTTCCACTGACGTGCAAGGTATTCGCCAAGCCGATAGAGCACCGCACCGCTGGGGCCGGGCAGCACCAGAAACCAGAACAGGACGCCGAAGACATGCCGATGCGCCGCCACGAGTCCGAACTCGATCGATTGGCGCGCGATTTCTCCTTCGCTTAATTCCGTCGGATCGAACTGCGGATCGGTATGCCGTCGCCATGCGACGAAGACGCGGCGTGCCTCTTCGATCTCGCCTTGCTCCAAGGCGGCCTGGATGACTGTGATGGGGTGGCTGAACTGGCGAAAGCCCAGGGCGAAAAACAGCACAAAGACGTCGACCGCAAGCGCGGCGAGCCAGTTCCAGGAGCGCGCCAGTTCGAATACGAACAAAGTTAACCCGACGCCAGCGCCGACCACCAACAGCCAGCCATAGACCCCGTGGCGCGCCTTGCCCGCATTTAGGTTGCGTTGAACCTTCTCGGCCCAGGCCGCGGCGCCGGCGTAGACCGGATTCGACGGTGGCGTCGCGCGCACCTGCTCGAGCAGCAAGGTCAGAACCAGGGCGATCCAACTCATGGTAGGTCTTTGCGTGTCGTGCGATCCGGCAATCGATACGCGGAGGCCGCCCGCGGCGAACTGCGTCCCGCAGCGCGCCCACGCATCATCAGTTCAATCGAGCAAGAAGCGATACAAGTTGCGCAACATGGCTGCGGTCGCGCCCCAGATCAGGTAGCGGCGGCGACCGAAGAATTCCATGGCGTAGACGAAGCGAGCCCGCGACTGCTGAACGACGACGCGACGCTGATGGTTTGCGCCGTCCATCAGATAGGAGAGAGGAACCTCGAAGAACTCTTCCACCTCGAGCGGGTCGGCCCGCAGCTGCGCGCCCGGCGCGATCAAACCGACCACCGGCACCACGCGGTAGCCGCTGATCGTGGTGTACGTCGGCAGAGTCCCGAGAACTTCCACCAACGACTGATCCAATTCGATTTCTTCGTGCGCCTCGCGCAGCGCCGCAGCAATCGCGTTCGCATCGCCCGCTTCAACACGCCCACCCGGAAAACTGATTTGGCCGGCGTGATCCTGCAAATGCGACGAGCGTACGGTAAATAAAACCTGCAACCCACCGGCGTGCTCGATCAACGCGATGAGTACCGCGGCCGGACGCAATGGGCGATCGGGTTCAATCGACAGCGCATCGCCCGCCTGATCGGCATGCCAGGAGCGCGGCTGCAAAAACCGCTTCCGCAGCGCCTCGGGCGTGAGCCGCGACGCATCGATCGCCGGGCCGCGCTCGAGCTCAAACTGCGGGTCCAGGGCAAGGCTGTCGGGATCGATCGAGGGGCGCATGGGAATGGCTCCCCGACATTGTAAGTCGTGGCCCGTCTCCCGCTCGCCGCCCTCGCGCACCCCCACGGGAACCTTACGCCTCGGCCTTGGATTCGAGCTTTTCGCGAATGCGTGCCGACTTGCCCGAGCGCTCGCGCAGGAAGTAGAGCTTGGCCCGTCGCACGTGGCCACGGCGCTTGACTTCGATCGAAGCAATCGAAGGCGAGTAGGTTTGGAAAGTGCGCTCCACGCCTTCGCCGCTTGAAATCTTGCGCACGACAAAGGAGCTGTTCAGCCCGCGGTTGCGCCGCGCGATGACCACGCCCTCGTAGGCCTGGATGCGCTTGCGCGTCCCCTCCACGACATTGACGTTGACGACCACCGTATCGCCCGGGGCAAACTCCGGGATGGTCCGGTTCGCGCTCAGGCGCGCGATTTCTTCGTTTTCCAACTGCGAGATCACGTTCACGTTCGTTCTCCGATTGCCATCGTGGGGCACCCTTGCTTTGCCGCGGCCCGCGCACCAAGGCGCGCATCCGCAGTTTTTCTTGCTGCCCTAGAGGATGGGGTTAAGTACTGCGCGCATCACCTTTCATCAAATCCGGACGCAGCCGCTGCGTCCGTGCAATCGCCTGCTCTTCGCGCCAGCGCGCGATGCGCGCGTGGTGACCCGAAAGCAAAACCGCGGGGACCGTCTGCCCCCGCCAAGTTTCGGGACGCGTGTACTGGGGCCCGTCGAGCCGGCCATCGACGAACGACTCCTGCTCGACGGACTCTTGTTTGAGCACCCCGGGCAGATGCCGAACGACGGCATCAATCAGTGCCATGGCGGCTACCTCGCCACCGGACAAGACAAAATCTCCAATGGAGATTTCTTCGTCGACAAAGGTATCAACAAAGCGCTGGTCTATGCCTTCGTAGCGGCCGCACACCAGAACAAGACCGGTGCCCGCAGCTGCAGCGCAGGCCAATTCTCGCACCCGCGCATCGCGTAGCGGCATGCCGCCAGCCGAAAGCGCAATAACGCGCGTGTCCACGCAGCCGGTCGCCCGCTGCGAGTTGCGGGCGGCTTCCACACACTGCGCAAGCGGCTCGGCCATGAGTACCATTCCCGGTCCGCCGCCAAAGGGTCTGTCGTCGACGGTCCGATGCACATCATCGGTGAAACTGCGCGGGTCCCAGCTCTCGAGCTGCCACACGCCTTGCTCGTAGGCGCGCCGCGAGACGCCGTACTGCGTCAGTGCGGCAAGCATCTGCGGAAACAATGTGACCACGTCAATTTGCATGCTCGCCTCTTACGCAGGCCAAGGCGCCCTTGGCTTGGACTCCCCGAACCCCACCAACACCGCGAATCCCGGTCCAGCTACCACTGCGCCTGCCAGTCCACGCAAATCCGTTTTGCAGCAAGATCGATTGCATCGATATAGGCATCAACCATCGGTATCAGGATCGGGTCGGACGCCTTTTGCTTGGTCAAGGCAGGCTCCACCTCGAGCAAGTCCTGTGCGCCGTTGTTGCGCAGTCCCCGCACGACTCCCAATACCTGTCCGCTGCGGTTGATTACATGCGCACCGATCAGATCCACCCAGTAATACTGTCCGTCTGGCAGCGGCGGAAAAGCGCTGCGAGCAACGGCAATGCGCCAACCCCGGAACGAATGCGCTGCTTCCGGATCCTCGCAGCCGCGCCACTTGGCAACAAGCCCGGTTCCCTGGGTGCGCACCCCGCTCACCTGCACCGGTACCCCGGAAGCACCCCCGTCGATCTCGCCCTGCGGGGGCAGCAACCACCACTGTCGCGTCGAACGCAGGATGGAGGCCTCGCCCGAGTACGGCTGCACGTGACTCCAGCCCCGCACCCCATACGCACCACACAAACGGCCCAACTCCACCAAATCGGCCGCCGCTGCGGCCGTATCGCCGGCTGCACGCCCATCCTGCTGGGCACTTAGCCGGGCGCCCGCACCGGCCACTGCCGGGCTCCGTCGAGTCAGTTCGCCTTCGGGGCCTTGTCCGGTGCGCTCGCTGCGCCCGCACCGGCGGCGGCGACCCCGTCCTGCGCTCCGAACTGTTTGACCAGCCGCGCAACCGTCGGACTGAGTTGCGCACCCACGCCCTTCCAGTACCCGAGGCGGTCCGCCGCGACGCGAAACTTTGCCTCGGCCTCCGCGGCCACCGGATTATAAAAACCCACGCGCTCGATGAAGCGGCCATCCCGCGCACTGCGCGAATCAGCGGCTACGATGTTGAAAAACGGGCGCTTCTTGGCTCCGCCCCGGGCCAACCGGATCACCACCATGGAATCGTCTGCCTTGCCAAATATCGTGAACCGCGCATTCTAGCCCGCGGGGTGCTCCTGTGCAACACGGACTCGCAGCGCGGGGGCTCTCAATCCAGACGCGGCTTGAGACCGCGGACGTCGTGGTCGGACACCACGCCCAGCATGTGCCGCTGCTCGTCGACGACCGGGATGGCGCGCAACCCATACCGGGTGATCGCCTGCACCGCATCGCGCAGGGTTTCCTCCGGCCGCAGCGTGATGAGCTGCTCGGTCATCAGGGATTCGAGTGTTTGGCCGGGATCGGCCGCGACCAATTCGCGCAGGCCGACGACCCCTTGCAACCGTTCGTCCTGGTCCAGGACGTAGACGTATGTGAGCACGTCTTTGTCGCGCGCCAATTCCCGATAGTCCGTGAGCACACGGTGCACCAGCGTTTGCGGCGGCAGTCGGATGTACTCCTGAGTCGCGAACAGAAGTATGTTCTCGTCGTGGTGCTCCACGATGCGCCGGACTTTGTTCGCGTCCTCGGGATCCATCAGTTCCAAGATGCCGTCGGCTTCGGCCGCCGGCAAGATCGCGAGCACGTCCGCCGCTTGCGCGGGACTCATCTCCCCGATTAGGCGCGCCGCGCGATCGTGCTGCATGGTCGCCATGAGTTCGCGCTGCACCCGAGGCTCAATTTCTTCGAGCGTTTCCGACGCGTGCTGCGGCTCGAGCTGGTTAAACAGCGCCTGGCGCTGGCCGCTATCGAGTTCCTCGAGGATGTCGGCCAAATCCACGGGGTGCATTTCGTGGAGCTTGGATTTGAGCACGTTGAGCCGCACGTCCCCCGAGAAGCTGCCGAGGTCATCGGGCAGGCGCTGCACGTAGAGCCAAGAGACCGTCGATCCACCGCGCTGCTGGGCAAAAAAATTCGAGAGATGCCGCAGACCCAGCCGGCGCAGCAACCGGTAACGACTGAAGTCGACCTCGCTCGCATACAGTTTCCCCGCCTGAAACGCCAGTTTGACGTCATAGACGACTTCAACTTCTCGCCCGTCCATATCGAGGATCTTTTTGTCCAGGATGAAGTCGCGCAACAGGATCGCACCGGCCGCCGGAGACTGCGCAAGGGACTCGAGGTTTTCGGCCTCGATGGCGATCTCGTTGGTCGAAATGACGACGACCTTTTCCCACGGCACCAGCAACGGCGTTTGGCCATAGGGACGCCTGACCAGCAGTTGACTCACCTCGGGCAGCCTGCCCGTCTCGACGATGACCAGGTCCTGCAGGCGTCCGATGCGCTGCGAATGGTGGTACACGCGGCGTCCGATGATTTCGCTGAGGAAAAACTCGGGCTCGACGACTGCAACCATCACTCCCTCTTCGCAACTCTGCGCACCGCGCCCGCGGGGCGGTGCCTCAGGCCACCACTAACGAGACAAACTTGTACAGCATCAACGCCACCAGCAATAGCAGATACATGCGTAACAGCAGCAGCCAAGTCCGCACCGCGGGCGTCATCCCGATACGCGGTGTGCGATAGCGCACATGGATCGACTGAAATTTGCGCATGAGCTGCGAGAGGCGCCGCGGCATATACAACCCTCTAACCGAAAAGGCCCGGAAACAGCACGCTCAGCCCGTAGAGCGTGGACAGGACCACGATGAGCACGACGATCGTTCCGCCGATCGCATTTTGCAGGGGCGTGTTGGCGTACTCCCCCATGTTTTCGCGGTCATTGAGCAGCAGCAGCAGGAACACCAGCGCCGCGGGCAGCAGGGTGACGGCCACGACTTGCACGAACAGCGTGATGAGTACCAGCGGCGCACCCGGGATGAGCACCACCGCGCCGGCGCTTACCAACGTGAAGAAATAGCAGGCGTAAAACCAGGGCGCCTCCTTGATATTCGTGTTGAGCGAATGGGCCCAGCCGAAGATTTCCCCGAAAGCCCAGGAACTGGCAAGCGAGATGCAGATCGCCCCGAGCAGTCCCGCATCAAACAGGCCAATCGCCATGAAGGTTCCCACCCACCGGTGCGTCTCCTGCAGCTGCGAGGAAGCCTGGGCCGCGCTGTCGATATCGACCCCGCGCAACACGGTGCCCGTTACAACGACGATAAAGACGGCCACGACCACGGTCAAAACGGAACCGAGCCAGGTGTCGAATTTGCCCCACGGGATGTCTTTTTCGAGCAGACCCTTGTCGACTACCGCGCTTTGCTGGAAAAACAGCATCCATGGCGCGATCGTCGTGCCGATGTTGGCCATGAGGAAGAAGAACAGCTGACCGTTGAATCCGCCGGGCAGGTTCGGCAACAGGCCTTCGCGAACAATCTGGTCCAACGAGGGGTGAACCATGAACGCCCCGGGAATGTAGACAAGATTCAGGGCACAAAACAGCAGCGCAATCTTCTCCCAGGTCCAGTAGCGTCCGTTGAGAACGATCGTGCCCAACAAAAGCACCACCGCGCCGTACGTGAGCCAGCCCGGGATGCCGAAGATCTCCAGCGCCGAAGTCATTCCGATGAACTCGGTGACCAGCGTGAGCCAGTCGACGATCATCAAGTCGATCAGTGAAAACCAGCCCCAGAACGCGCCGAAGCCGGCAAAGATCGCCTCAGCGTGCCCGCGCTTCGTGACCGCCCCTAGGCGCACAGTCATTTCTTGGACGTAGTAGGCCACAGGGATCAAAAGCAGCAAAAACCAGATCAGGCTGTAGCCGTACTTGGCGCCCGTTGCCGCGTACGTCGTAATGCCCCCCGCGTCGTTGTCCGCGACCATGACGACGATCCCCGGCCCGGCAATGACCAGGTAGAGCTGCATGGCCTTGGCGGCCTTGCGCAAGCGGTAATACAGTTTGGCAAAGACATTCATGGAAGACGAAAATGCAGTGGTGGGGCCGCACAGCGGACCCTGTGCGCCACGCGCGCAGGCCGAAAGCCCCGAGGCACGAGCCCGCGCTTTGCCCCCCGCGCCCGCCGGCCGCAGTCTACCCGGGCGCCCGGTCGACGGCGGTCCTCAGCTGCTCAGTCCGAGGTGCTCGATGCCGCGGTTGATACCCGCGACGCCGCCAAAGAGCTTGGAATTGAGTTTGACCTGCAGGCGTAGATCGTTTACCGAGTCCGCATTGCGCAGCGCATCTTCGTAGGTGATCATTTCGGCTTCGTGCAAGTCGAACAGGGCCTGGTCAAAGGTCTGCATTCCCTGATCGCGCGAGCGCTTCATGACCTCCTTAATCTCGTGGACCTCGCCCTTGAATATCAGGTCGGAGATCAGCGGCGTGTTGAGCATGATCTCGACGGCGGGCACCCGGCCTTTGCGGTCCTTGAAGGCCACCAGACGTTGGGAAACGACGGCGCGCAGGTTCAGCGAGAGATCCATCAGCAGCTGCGCGCGGCGATCCTCCGGAAAGAAGTTGATCACGCGGTCCAGCGCCTGGTTCGTGCTGTTGGCGTGCAGCGTGCACATGACCAGGTGTCCCGTTTCGGCAAACTCGATGGCGTGTTCCATCGTGACGCGGTCCCGAACCTCCCCGATGAGAATCACGTCGGGCGCCTGGCGCAAGGTGTTCTTCAGGGCGACATGCCAGTCCTCGGTGTCCACCCCGACCTCCCGTTGCGTGACAATGCAATTGCGGTGGGGATGGACGTATTCGATCGGGTCCTCGATCGTGATGATGTGTCCCTGACTGTTTTCATTGCGATAGCCAACCATCGCGGCCAAGGTGGTCGACTTGCCCGAACCCGTGGCGCCGACGATCATCACCACCCCGCGCTTGGCCATCGCGAGGTCGTTGATCAGCGGCGGCAGGGTCAAGTCCTCGCTCGTCGGAATTTTTTCCGCGATCACGCGCAAAACGATGCCGACCTTGCCTTGCTGCACAAACGCCGAGACCCGAAACCTTCCGATGCCCGTCGGGTTGATGGCGAAATTGCATTCCTTGGTTGATTCGAACTCCGCTGCCTGCCGGTCGTTCATGATGGCCCGCACCAGTTCCGAGGTGTGCTGCGAGGTCAGCGGCTGGTTGGATACCGGCAAGACGCGACCGTCGACCTTAAATGCCGGGGGAAATTCCGCCGTCAAGAACAGGTCCGAACCCTTCTTGGAAATGAGCAGTTTGAGAAGATCGTGGACAAACCGAATGGCTTGATCGCGTTCCATACTCCGTACCCGGTCGATAAGAAGCGACGTTTAACCCGGAAAATTCTCGGGGCTCTTGGCATACAGACGGGCTTCGGCAGCGCCGATGACGTTGCGCCGCACCAACTCGATCATGCACTGGTCCAGCGTCTGCATGCCGAACTGACTGCCCGTCTGAATCATCGAATACATCTGCGCGACCTTGTTCTCCCGAATGAGATTGCGAATCGCGGGCGTGCCGATCATGATCTCGTGCGCGGCGACCCGGCCGCTGCCATCTTTGAGCTTGATGAGCGCCTGCGAAATCACGGCGACAAGCGATTCGGAAAGCATCGCGCGAACCATTTCCTTTTCCGCCCCCGGGAAGACGTCGACCACCCGGTCGATCGTCTTGGCCGCCGACGAAGTGTGCAGCGTTCCGAACACAAGGTGGCCGGTTTCCGCCGCCGTAAGAGCCAGACGGATCGTTTCCAAATCGCGCAACTCTCCCACCAGCACTACGTCGGGGTCTTCACGCAGTGCCGAACGCAAGGCGTTGGCAAACGAGAGCGTGTGCGATCCCACCTCGCGCTGGTTGATAATGCATTTGCGCGACTCATGCACGAATTCGATCGGATCCTCAATCGTGAGCACGTGCCCGTAGCTGGTGTTGTTGACGTGATCGATCATCGCCGCCAGCGTGGTGGACTTGCCCGAGCCGGTAGGGCCGGTAACCAGCACAAGTCCGCGGGGCTTGACGGCGAGGTCGGCAAACACCCGTGGGCACTGCAACTCTTCGAGCGAGATGACGCGCGAGGGAATCGTGCGGATCACCGCCGCCGCGCCGCGGTCCTGGTTGAACGCGTTGACGCGAAAGCGCGCCAGGCCGGGCAGATCGAAGGAAAAGTCGCACTCCAGATGCTCGTCGAACTGCTTGCGCTGGGCATCGTTCATGATGTCGTACACCATGGCGTGCACTTCGTTGTGATCGAGCGGCGGCAGGTTGATGCGACGCACGTCGCCGTGCACGCGGATGAGCGGAGGCAGGCCGGAGGACAGATGCAGGTCCGAGGCCTTGTTCTTGACCGAAAACGCCAACAGTTCCGAAATATCCATGTCTCTTGACTTCCGACCGGTTATGTCCGCGGGCAGCCGCGACGGCGCCCTCGGCGCGTGCGAGCATACGCTACGCTACGCATTGTGCGGCGCCGCCTGGGCGGCCGCCCATCGCCTGCAAACGCCCAAGCCACGCGCGCAGGCCGGGCGGCAGCCTTGCGGACCTATCCGTACCTTACCGAAGCGCCGCGCGCCCAATCGAAAAGATACCGTCTAGTTTGGGTCTCTCCACACATTTTCCCTAGACCGCACCGATGCCAATGCCAACGCGAGATTGGGAGTCGTACCAACCCGGCATGCCGCCGCCGCCCGGGCTCAAAAGCGCGCTCGAGCAGCTGTGGCGGCGCATCCGGGACGCGGAACAGCGCTTTGGCCGAACGTCCGGCTCGGTCCGCCTGCTGGCCGTGACCAAGGCCTTCGGTCCCCAGGCGGTTGCCGCGGCGGCGGCCCTGGGTCAGCGCGCCTTTGGCGAGAACTACGCCCAGGAGGCCGTTGCCAAGATGGCGGCTCTGGGCGAATACGTCGATTTGTCCCCCTTGGAGTGGCACTTCATCGGTCCAATCCAAAGCAACAAAACCCGTCTGATTGCCGAACACTTCCAATGGGTGCAGTCGATCGACCGCATTGGCGTTGCGCGACGCTTGTCCACACAGCGCGATCCCGCGGCGCCGCCATTGCAGGTGCTGGTAGAGGTCAACATCAGCGGAGAAGCAACCAAGGGTGGCGTTGCTCCCGAAGAAGCGCTGCCACTCGCCCTTGCCGTGGCAGCTTTGCCGCGACTGCAACTGCGCGGGCTGATGGCCGTGCCGAGGCCGGGTCTGCCCTTTGCGGGACAGCGCGAGTCCTTTGCGCAGCTTCGCGGTCTCTTTGAGCGCGTGCGCGCACAACTGCCCGCTGGCCCGGGCGCGTCGGCAAACTCCCCCCATGAAGGGCCGGCCGTGTCGGCGACGAAGTTCGATACGCTCTCGATGGGTATGTCGGCCGATTTCGAGGCTGCAATCGCCGAAGGTTCGACCATGGTGCGCGTGGGCAGTGCCATATTTGGAGAACGTCCATGAAACTGGGCTTCATCGGTGGCGGCAACATGGCCGCGGCCTTGATCGGCGGATTGCGCCGTGCAGATCAAAACGTGGAGATCCTTGTGGTCGAACGCGAGGCTGCGCGCCGCGCCGTGCTTGAGCGCGACTTTGGGGTGTCCACGCGCGAAACCGTCGACGTCAGCCTGCAGGGTTCGGCCATCTTGCTGCTTGCGGTCAAACCATCGGACCTCCGGCCGGTCTGCGAAGCGCTGGCCCGACTGCCGGACAAGCAACTGGTGCTGTCCATTGCTGCCGGGATTCCGAGCGCTGCGATCGCGCGCTGGTGTGGCACCGAGGCAGTGGTTCGCGCAATGCCCAATACCCCGGCGCTGATCGGGCAGGGCATCACGGGGCTGTATGCGCGCGGCGCAGTCGACGCGCAGCAGCGGGCCGCGGCGGCGCGCGCGCTGCAGGCCATCGGCCAAGTCGAGTGGTTCGACGACGAAGCGATGCTCGATGTGGTGACGGCGGTCTCCGGCAGCGGGCCCGCCTACGTCTTTTATTTCATCGAAGCACTGCAAGACGCCGCGCGTCGGATGGGTATGGACGCGCGCCAGGCGCGGCAGTTCACGGTCCAGACCTTCGTTGGCGCCGCGCAGCTGGCCGCACAGTCCGGGGATGATGTTGGGCTGTTGCGCGAACGTGTCACCTCCAAGGGCGGCACCACCGCCGCGGCGCTCGCCCGCCTGCAAGACGCAAACGTAGGACCGGCCATCGTTGCGGCGGCGTTTGCCGCGCTCGAGCGTGCCCGCGAGATGGCGCGCACGCTGGCACCCTAGCAAGCCGCGCTGCCCTCGTCGACCCGGAGCGCGCGGGACGCGGCAGACGCTTAGCGCAACGCAAAATCGGCAACCATTCCCGCGAAGATCGAAAAGCCGAGCCAGTGGTTATGGCGAAAGGCCCGAAAACACTGCTGCGGGTCGCGGCCGCGGATCCACCCGACATGGGCGATTGCGCAACCCAGCGCAACGGTCCATCCGACGGCAAACGCCCAGCCGAGGCCCTCGGCGCGCGCCACCGCGGCCAGCATCCCGAGGTACACGGCATAGCAGAGCGCAACCGCGAACACATCGCCGCGCCCGAACAAGATCGCCGAGGAACGGATGCCGATGCGTAGATCGTCGCGCCGATCCACCATCGCATATTCGGTGTCGTACGCGACCACCCAAAACAGGTTTGCACCCAGCAGCAGCCAGCCCAACGGCGGGACGTAACCGAGCACCGCGGCAAAAGCCATAGGAATACCAAAGGAGAAGGCAATTCCCAGATAGGCCTGGGGCATGGGAAAAAAGCGCTTGCAGTATGGGTAGCTGGCCGAGATCGCCACGGCGACGAGCGCCAAGGGAAATGCCGCGGGATGCAACAGCGGCAGGGTGAGCGCCGCGCACGCTGCGAGGACAGCCGCGACCACGACGGCTTCCCATACGGCGATCTCACCGCGCGCCAAGGCGCGCCCGGCAGTGCGCTCTACGTGCGCATCAAAGCGTCGATCGGCCACGTCGTTGATGGCACAACCGGCTGAGCGCATGAGCACCGTTCCTACGGTGAAGATCGTCGCAAGCAGCGCTCCCGGCCAGCCGCGGGCAGCGAGCCACAGCGCGTCGAGCGTGGGCCAAAGCAGCAGCGCGATGCCGATGGGTTTGTCCAGTCGCGTGAGATTTACATAGGAGGCAAAGCGGGAGCGGCGGGGCGGCCGCGCGCCGTCGGCGCGCTCGTTCTCGGAGACGGGTGCGGTATCGACCATGGGGAGCAAGCCGAGCCTTGGCGAGCCGTCAGGCGCCGCGCGCAACAGGCTCGATTTTGCGGGCCCCGGACAGGTTGCACCGGTGCACTGCGGCACACACCGCCGCGATTGCGGGCGCACGCGTGAAACTCTTTCGCCAGGCGAGCACGACGCGCCGGTTCGGTACGGGACGGCGAAAGGCGATATAGCCGATGAGCGAGTCGCGACGCACCCGCTCGGGAACCGACGTACAGGGCAGCACCGCCACGCCTATACCCGAAGCGACCATCTGGCGGATAGTCTCAAGGGAGGAGCCTTCAATCGTCTTGCGATCTTCGTCAACCGCTGTGGTGCGCTCCAAGTCCGGACAGGCGTGCAGCACCTGGTCGCGGAAACAGTGCCCGGCGCCCAGCAGCAAGGTTGTCTGGCCGGCCAACTCCTCCACCCCCACGGTCTTGCGCCGCGCCCAGGCATGTTCACGGGGCACAGCCAGCACAAAAGGCTCGTCGTACAGCGGCTGAACGCTCAGACCGGCTTCGGGCAGGGGCAGGGCCAGAACCGCAGCATCGATCTCGCCGTTACGCAGCAGTTCCAGAAGTCGGCTCGTAAAGTTCTCGCTGAGAAGTAGCGGCATCCGCGGCACATCGCGCTGCAGCTGCCGAACAAGCGCTGGCAGCAGGTAGGGTCCGACCGTGTAGATCGCCGCCAAACGCAAAGGTCCGCTGAGCGGATCGCGCCCTTGACGCGCGATCTCGCGCAGCGCGCCGGCTTGCTCCAGCACGTGCTGGGCCTGCGCAATAACCCGCTCGCCGATGGCTGTCGGCGTCACTTCGGAGGCGCCCCGTTCGAACAGGCGTACGCCCAGTTCTTCTTCAAACTTGCGAATCGCAACCGAAAGCGTCGGCTGACTCGCGTGGCACGCCTGTGCGGCGCGGCCGAAATGGCGTTCGCGCGCCACCGCGACGACGTATCGCAGCTCCGTGAGGGTCATCTGCGTCGTCCCCGCGCCGCGGCGCCGTTCGCTCCGAGTCCCGCGTTGATCATCGCCCCATAGGGGGCACCATCGGCGCTGCGAGGCGCGCCCGCGATGATCGGGCCTGGGCCGATCGAGCTCCTCCACACTGACGCCACCTTAGGCTCCCAGAAACTGCGCCGCACCCGAATACCAGCGCTCCACAATCGCCGCCGCACCCCGAGGATCGTGCTCGAGCATCTCGTCGGCTGTGCGCCGAACGAGGTCCAGTGAGGCGGCATCGCGCTCGACATCCGCGAAGCGCAACATCGGCAGCCCCCACTGGCGCGCCCCGAGAAACTCACCGGGGCCCCGCAAGCGCAGATCGCGCGCCGCAATCTCGAAGCCGTCATTCGTCTCGTACAGCACCTTGAGCCGAGCACGCGCGAGTTCGGACAAGGGCTCATCAAACAGCAGTACGCAGGTGCTGCGCGCTGCGCCCCGGCCGACACGGCCGCGCAACTGGTGCAACGTGGCCAAGCCAAAACGCTGTGCGTGTTCGATCACCATGAGACTGGCGTTGGGAACATCGACTCCGACCTCGATGACGGTGGTTGCCACCAGGACGTCGATTCGCCCTTGCGCAAAGCTCTCCATCGCCGCTTTTTTCTCCGTCGCACTCATCTGCCCGTGGAGCAGGCCGATGCGCAACTCGGGCAACAGGCAACGCGTCTGCTCGGCCATGCGCACGGCCGCCATGGCCTCGATCTCCTCGTTGTCCTCGACCAGCGGACAGACCCAGTATGCCTGACGCCCGGCCGCCACCTCGGCCCGGATCCGCGCCAACACTTCGTCGCGGCGCGACCCGGAGATGAGCTTGGTGCGAACCGCCTGGCGCCCGGGCGGCATGGTGCGGATCACCGAAACATCCAGGTCACTGAGATAGGTCATCGCCAGCGAACGGGGAATCGGTGTTGCGCTGAGCATAAGCAGGTGCGGCAGGAACTGTCCTTGGCGCAGCGCCAAACGCTGCTCGACGCCGAAGCGGTGCTGCTCGTCGACGATTGCCAGTCCCAGGTTCGCAAAACGCACTGGATCCTGAATCAGCGCATGGGTTCCGATTGCCAAACCCGCCGCACCCGAGGCAATGTCCGCGAGCGCTGCGCGACGCGGCGCTTCGCGCGAGCGCCCGCCCAACCAGGCAACCTTCACGCCAAGGGGCTCGAGCAGGTTCGACATGCGCTGCCAGTGCTGATCGGCAAGAATCTCGGTGGGCGCCATCAAGGCAGCCTGAAAACCCGATTCCACGGCACGGGTGGCGGCGAGGGCGGCCACGATCGTTTTGCCGCTGCCGACATCGCCTTGCAGCAACCGATTCATGGGCATCGGCTGCGCAAGATCCCGTTGAATCTCCTCCCACACTCTGAGCTGGTCAGCGGTCAGTGCAAAGGGCAGCGCCCCGAGAAGAGCGTGCGCCAAGCGGCCGTCTCCGCGAAGCGCTACAGCGCCGCGCCGACCGCGCCGCAATCTTGCCTGTCGCAAGGCGAGCTGTTGCGCCAGCAATTCGTCGAACTGCAGTCGCCGCCAGGCCGGATGCTCTCGCAGCTCCAGCGCTTGGGCATCGGAGTGCGCGGGCGGGCGATGTAAGAGCTCCAGGGCGGCACCCAATTCCATCAGATGCAGCGATCGACGCAGTGGCGCCGGCAGCAGATCCTCGACCGGGGCATGTCCCAGCGCTTTGGCAATTCGCCGGCGCAACCAAGACTGGGGCACACCTTCGACCGTCGGATAGACCGGCGTGAGATGCTCGGGCAGCGTCGTTTGCGTATCGACGAAGCGCACCTGCGGATGAACCATTTCCTTGTCTGCCAGTCCGCGCCGCACCTTTCCCAGTGCCCGCACGCGCCGGCCCGGGAAGAACTGGGTCTGCTGGGAGGCGTAAAAGTGCACCCAGCGCAACAGCAGCTCACCGCTGGCATCGCGCAGACGCACGACGAGCTGGCGACGGCGGCGCGCAAGTACGTCGACTTGGACGATTTCGCCTTCGACTTGCCCCTGAACGCCGGACTGCAACGAGTCGATCGCAACGACTTGCGTCTCGTCGACGTAGCGGATGGGCAGGTGCAAAAGAAAATCCCAATCTCGCACGAGTCCGATGCGCGCCAGACGCTGCGCAGGTGTCGCACCCGGTGCGCGCGCAGGGCGCGATGCATTGGCCGGCGTATCGACGGCTTGGATCGTCACCGTACGCTCACTTGGAGCCTCACGCACAGATTCGCAGACCCACGATCGGGTCACTACAGGACCAAAATGGCGTCAACCTCAAATTTGGCGCCTCGTGGCAGGCTCGCCACACCAACTGTCGAACGCGCCGGGTAGGGAGTCGGAAGCAATTCGGCCATGATTTCGTTGACCTTGGCAAACTGTCCCAAGTCGGTCAGAAACAGACTGAACTTGACGGCGTCGGCAAGCGTACCGCCAGCGGCGCGCGCCACCGCGGCCAGATTCGCAAAGGCCTGACGCACCTGCGCCTCGAAATCTTCGCTGACCAAATCCTTGGTGGTCGGGTCGAGTCCGATTTGTCCGGACAGAAAAACGACCAACCCCGTCTTGACCGCCTGCGAATAAGGCCCGATAGCCGCCGGTGCGGCCGAAGTTGAAATGACTTGCTTGTCCATTTGCGCCGCTCATCCCGGTTCAGGTGACATCCGTCGCACCGCGCGCGCGTCGCGCCCGAAGCCTGCGGGCGCCGTACTCGCAAAAGCGATCGGTGCGAGATTTTATCGGCGCCCGTGCGCGGCACGCCGCCGCACCGCGCTCGGATCGTGGCGAAATTGAAAAAGTTGAGGCCTGGAAGCGGTCGCAAATGACCGCCAAAAAACCCCGTATTTACGCTACTCCGTGTCCCGTACGCGCCTGAAAATCCCTGGCAACTGGCTTAACCGAACGCCTTGCCTGTCGGACAAGCCCACTCGAAGCCAACCGTCTCCCCGTCGGGTCAGGCATTGGCGATGCACTGCAACATGCAAAGAAGGCTTGCTGCGACCCCATGGACACCTCTGCTCATCAAAACCGGCTTCGCCAAGTTCACCTCCATCGGTCTGGGGGATTTACCTTGGTCGAGTTTCTGGTCGCGATCCTTTTCGTGGCCACCGTCGTCGCGTTGGCCGCCCCTCGGCTCTGGCACATGGGTTCGGAGGCACGCACCGCTAAGCAGCAGGCCATTTTTGGATCGATCCGCGCCGCCGCCCAGATTACCCGTGCGGCTGCGCAGGTGCATGGAGAAACGGCGGCCGCAGGCTCGGTCATCGTCGATGGGATCAAGATATCGACCATTTACGGATACCCCACGGCAAGCGCCGCGGGCATCATCGCCGCAACCGGTCTGGATCCGACCGCAGACCAGATCACGGTAAGCGGCGGCGGGACCGCGCCCGGCGGCATTATCACCGTGTCTTTGAACGGCTCGCCGTCGACGTGCTCCGTCGTATATGCGGCGCCGGCATCGGGTGATGCGCAGCCCAGCGTCAGTTTCGTCAACTCGGACGGCAGCGGCGGACCCGGCTGCTAGTACCCGCATGGACAATGGCCGTTCCTTGATCGAGCCGGCCATCGGCAAGTCCGCAAATACGGATTCCCTGGAACGAGTCGCGCGCGACCCCGAGCGGCCGCTGAACTGGCTTTACCCGTGGCTGCTCGCTTTGGCGGCCATCGCCATCACGCTGTTGCTGACAAATTGAGCGTTAGGCATTGGTTGCCCGGGGCGCCATGGGCCGCGTCCGGCGCACGCGAAACAGCGTGCTCAGTTGCTCGGTCGTCAGGGGCCGCCCCAGATGAAAGCCCTGACCCTCCGAGCAGCCCGCGCGTAGCGCGGCGCTGACCTGGCTTGCGTCCTCGATTCCCTCGGCAATCACCCCCGCGCCGAAATGGTGCGCCAGCGCCGAAATGGCGCGCACCATGACAAACACGTCCGCCTCCGCGCCCAGGACACGGACGAACTGAGCGCTAATCTTGATGTACTGCGCGCGGCAGCGACGCAGCAAGTCGAGATTGCACGAGTCGACGCCAAAGTTATCCAGAATCACCCCGACGCCGTGCTCACGCAAGGCCGCAAGTCGAGTCAAGGCCACGTCAGTGCGGTCGGATCCGCGCTGCAAACTGGCCTCCGTCAACTCCACCAGCAGACGGCCAGGCGCAAGGCCCGAATCGGCCAGGGCGCGATCGACCATTCCCTCAAGCCGCGTGCCGCGAAATTCCCGCGTGGACAGGTTCACCGACAAGGCGACGTTGCGAGGCCAGCGCGCGGCATCCGCGCAGGCCTTGCGCAACACGGCTTCCCCGATCAATGTGAGCAGCCCGGTTTCCTCAGCGACGTCAATGAATTCGCCGGCCGCAACAATGCCGCGTTCGGGATGCCGCCAGCGCAGAAGCGCCTCCACGCCAACGATGCGCCGGCCGCCACGCAGTTTGCACCGTGGCTGGTAGTGGACGGTGAACTCATCTCGATCGATGCCCCGACGCAGTTCCGACTCCAGGCGCAGTCGCCGCGAAGCGTTGTGCCCGATCGACGCGCTGTAGAACTGGTACAGACGTGTGCCGTTTTCGCGAGCAAAGCGCATCGCCGCCTGCGCGCGGGCCAACAGCGCGTCGGGTTGGGTGCCGTCTTGCGGGATGAGCGCCAGACCGATCGTCGCCATCATGCGCAGATCGATCTCCCCGATCCGCATGGGTCCGTCGACGATCTCGATGAGCCGTCGCGCCAGCGCTGCGACGTCGCTCGCGACCGACAAGGCCGTAAGCACCAGCGCAAACTCGTCATCGCCGATCCGAGCCACAAGCACCGCACCGGGCGCCCCGTGCGTCAGGCGCTCGCCTATGCGCTGCGCGACCTGATCGGCCAGCGCAAAGCCCAGCGAATCGCGCACCGAGCACAAGCGGTCAATGCCGATGACAATCAGCGCCACCGGCTCGCCACGTTCGATGCGCTCGCCGATGATCTGCGCCGTGCGCCGCACGAACGCTTCGCGATTGGGCAAACCCGTCGCGGGATCGATGTTACGTGCACGCTCCGCGTCCAGTGCCAGCCCATGGCGCTGGTACACCTCGGAGACAAGACGGTCGTTGGACCAGGCTAGCTCCGAGCGCTGCTGCGCCAGTTCCTGCTCGAGTCCGCGGCTGTGTTCGTGAAGATCGCGCAGACGCCGCTCGAGCTCAGCGGGCGGCAGTTGACGCAATTCGTCGCTCGTGATTGCGGGCGAAGCCATGGTGCGCTCCCTGCATGCATCGCGCGCTCGTTTCCTTGTTCGCCGCAAGCCGGCCCGGACCGGCACTGCGCGCGGCATGCGAACCGATCCACGGGGCACGTGTGTGCCGCCCACGACAGCACCCAAGCGTGCGCCCTGTGCGCCGGATGCCACCGCCGAAATTGCGGCAGCCGTCGGGCTTAATTCCCGGTTTTGCCGCTCCCGCGTCTCAAATTCGGCGATTGCCTGCCGATACCCCTGAGGATGGGCCGAATTCCGCCCTGTACTTTCGCGGGAGACCCTGCGTGATCCTGTTCCTCGACTTTGACGGGGTTTTGCACCCGGATCCCTGTCCGGACAAGGGCCGGCTTTTTGAGAACGCACAGCGCCTGGCCGATACGCTGGCACAATTCCCGGAAGTGGCGATTGTTCTTTCGACATCGTGGCGCAACGTGCGCCCCGAAAACGAACTGCTCGAACCCCTGCCGGCAACGCTGCGCGTGCGCGTGCTGGGCATTACGCCCCGCTTTGGCGAGTTCACTGCGGCCGCTTCCCGGATTCCCTATCGGCGCCACGCTGAATGCGAGCAATGGCTCATCTCCAATGACATGGCTGACAGCCCTTGGTGGGCTCTCGATGACCGCGCCTATTGGTTTGCTCCGTATTGCGAGAATCTGATTCAATGCGACGCCCAGCGGGGCTTTGACGAACGCGCCCGCGCTCATCTCACGAGCACGCTGACGCTCGCGCGCAAACGCATCGCCAGCGGCGTGGATCTCATCCTGACCTAACTAAGGGTTGCCGTGCAGCGCGGCTGTCGGCCGCGGCGCGCACCCAAGGCGATAAGCGCTCGCACCCAAGGCGATAAGCGCTCGCACCCCAGATGTGCATCGGCCAGCGAGGAGCCGATGTGATTTTGCCTAAGTGCTCGGGATTCCAGTCACTTCCCGCATTACCGCGCCGAGTCCTGCCCGCTACGATCTGACGACCGGCGATCGATGCTGAGCACACGATACCAAGAACCGTAAATGCGATGACCGGCTTTCCCGTACTTTTGGCTACCTACTTCGCCACCGCCGGCATCTCGCTATGCAGCGGCATGCACGCGCTCGTGGCCCGATTCGTCGGGCGCCAGGGCGCAGCCTATTTGGCCTTCGCGATCGTGTGTTTTTGCGCGGCGGGCTACCAGCTGTCGTCGGCGGCGTTTTATATGGCGCAGGACGTGGCGCGGGCGGTTCGCGCCCTGCACTGGCAAATCCTGTCCGTCTCCCTCGGCGCCGTTGGGCTTTACGCCTTTGTCTCCTTGTATGTCGGGCGGCCCCGTTTGGGACCCGGCATCTGGGTGGTCGGCGTCATCTCGGCTGCGCAGGTTCTTGCCGACCAACTCCTTCCCTTGGGGGTTCGCTTCGAGCGCATGGAGCTCGCGTCGCCGATGCGGCTACCGTGGGGCGAAACCTTGGGCCAAGTTACCGGTCACTCGGGGTTGGGTCGATCGATTGTTCTGTTTGTTCCCTTCTTCACGCTCATCGCCTGGATGCTGCGCACGGCCGCAGTGCAGTACTTCGGCGGCAATCGTTCCAAAGCGCTCATGCTCGCGGCCTGCATCGCGATGCTGGCGGCCTCGGCAGTCGCCGGGATTTTGATCGACTCGGGAGTGATCCGATCCATCTATCTCGCGGGTTTCGCCTTTCTCGGATTTGTCCTACTGATGAGCGTGAATCTGGGCCAGGCGCAGGGGCGCGCGGTCGAAGAGCTCGGGTCGGAACGCGACCGCCTGCAGCGAGTGACGAGTCAGCTCGAAGCCAGTGAAATGCGACTGCGCCTGGTGCTCAAGGGGTCGAACGACGCTTGGTGGGACTGGAACATCGTGACGGACGAGCGCTACTACTCGCCGCGTGGGTGGGAGCGGCTCGGTTATGTCCCCGATGAACTGCCCTACGACGAAAAGCTCTGGGAGCGACTCGTCTATCCGGAAGACCGCAACTACAGCCGGCAGATGTTCGTTGAGGCCCTGGCCAGCGGGCGTGACAACTACCGTTTTGAGCTGCGCATGCGGCACAAGGACGGTCATCCCATCCCTGTTTTGAGCCGGGGACACCTTTTGCGCGACCCGCAGGGTCGCGCCATTCGCGTCTCGGGCACCGATACGGATTTGACCGAGACCAAACAGGCGATGCTTGCGCTGCGAAATGAACAGAGGCTCAACGAACAGATCTTTGCCAACTCGCCGATGGGCATCTGCATCTTCGACAAGGACGGCCAGTGCCTGGCCGCCAACGAGGCCATCGCGAGGCAGATCGGGGCAACCGTCGAGCAGATCAGGGCCCAGAATTTTCACCACATCGAATCCTGGAGGCGCTCGGGCTTCTACGAGCATGCCATTCGCACTTTGCGCACTGGCGAGCCGACCTCGAAGATCATTTTTGTCGAAACAACGTTCGGTAAAAATATCTGGATGTACGTGAACTTCCGATTATTGCCCGACGATAACACTGGCCGCCTGCTCTTGATGACCGATGACCTCACCGAGTTCAAGCTCGCCGAGCAGCAACGAAAGGAGATTCAGAACTCCTACGAGATGCTCTTTACCCATAGCATGGAGGGAGTGCTGCGGACGATGCCCGATGGCGCTGTGCTCGCGGCCAATCCCGCGGCGTGCGAGATGCTGGGCATGTCCGAAGCGGAAGTGTGCCGACGAGGGCGTACGGGCCTGCTTGACACGAGCGATCCACGCTACGCGCCGCTGCTCGAGCAACGCCGGCGTCACGGGCGTGCGCGCGGGGAAGTGAGGATGGTGCGGTCCAACGGGGAAGGTTTTGAAGCGGAGATCTCGTCGGCGATCTATCACGATCGCGACGGCCAGGCCCTGGCGAGCACGATGTTTCGCGACATCACAGAGCGCAAGAACGCGGAAGCGGAGGCCTTTCGGCTGGCCTACATCGATCCACTGACGGGACTGCCCAATCGCCGCATGCTGCTCGACCGCATCCGACTCTCCTTGGAGAGTTCCGCGCGTTCGGGACAGATCGGCGCCTTGCTTTTTCTCGATCTGGACGACTTCAAACGCATCAACGACGCACGGGGACATTCGGTCGGCGACCGACTCCTGGTCCAGGTGGCCCTGCGCCTCGGCGGGTTGCTGCGCGCTGTGGATCTTGTCGGCCGGCTGGGCGGGGACGAATTCGTGATTCTGATCAACGAGTTGGGTCGAGACATGGAACCGGCCGCGCGATCGGCCATGCTGGTGGCCGAACGCGCGCTCGACGTTCTGGAGAGCCCCTATGTGATCGACAACTTCACGTATAACGGCACGGGCAGCATCGGGGTAACGATGTTCCCCAAGGGCCGGGAAAACGTCGATGACCTGCTGCGGGAGGCGGACACCGCCATGTACCGCGCGAAGGCACTCGGCCGCAACCGCATCTCGTATTACGAGTCAAGCATGCAGACGGAGGTGCAGGAGCACCTGGCGCTCGAGCAAGACCTCAAAAGCGCAATCGACGCCGGACAGATCGCGGTGTACGTGCAGCCCCAGTTCGACATCACCGGCGGCTTGATCGGCGGGGAACTGCTCCTGCGCTGGAATCACGCCCAGCGCGGCAATGTGCCCCCAGCGCGATTCATTCCGGTGGCCGAACAATCGGGGCTCATCCTGGCCCTGGGCGATTTGGTCATACGGCAAGCGGCCGAAACCCTAGTACGCATGCAGGCATGCGGCGCTGGGCACTCGCTGTCGGTGAACATCAGCCCGCGGCAGTTCCGCCAGGAAGACTTCGTCGAGCGGGTCCGGGATATGATGGCGCAAGCGCGTGCACCGGCGTCGCGCCTGATTTTCGAAGTCACCGAAAACCTGCTCATCGACGACCTGGAGGTGGTTGCGTCGCGCATGACCGCACTCGCTGCGATGGGCATTCGTTTCTCCATCGACGACTTTGGCACGGGCTACTCGAGTCTGGCCTATCTGAAACGGCTTCCCCTGCACGAAATCAAGATCGACAAGAGCTTTGTGCAAGACACTCCCGCGGACCCCAATGACACCGCCATCGTGCGATCGATCATTGCCATCGCAAAGCACTTCCGACTGCGAGTGGTGGCCGAAGGTGTTGAAACGCGGGCACAAGCCAACTTTCTCGCTTCCGCGGAGTGCGACGGCCTGCAGGGATTTCTCTACGCTGCTCCGATGCCGCTCCAGGACTGGCTCGAGGGTCAGGTCGCGACGCTCGATGTCGCCGGCTAGCTGCCGGCGTCAGCAGCGGTCACGCGCGCCGCGTTGTGTACGCGCTCATCTCACGTCATTGCAAGCGGGCCCGCGGGCCGCGCGCTCGATCCGTCCGGGCACGCAGCGCACGGAGTTCGCCGGGCAGTACCGCGTGCGGCCCGAGCGGCCCGGGATCGGGCAGCGCGCCAGCGCACGCAGCGCGGAAACCCATATCGGCGCACGCATGCATTGAGTGGCGCGACGGCTGCGCGGCCCGCCTCGGAACTGGGCAATATCGCAACCCGCACAAGGCCGCCGTCCGCGCGCAATGACACTGCGGCGCCCGTCGAAACCCACGTCGCGTATGACCATCGATGGGTTGGGGCTATTTGGTTTTGGTCGGCAAATCCGGCGGATAATGAACATGCGGTTCTTCCTCGGGGGACCCGTGAGAATCGAGCGGGTACCCGAATCACAAGACGGGACAAAAGGGCCTGCTGCATGACCAAGGGCAAAGTCGGCCGCAAGAACGATGGCCGCCTCCGTACGCTGTATCGAGGGCCCGGCTTCCTGATCCGGCGTGCGCATCAAATTGCCACCGCCACCTTCGCACAAACCTGTCAGGAACTGGATCTGACGCCCTCGCAGTATTCGGTGCTGTTCGCGCTTCAGGAGTGCGGCAAGGTGGGTCAAAACGAACTCGGACGGTTGGTATCGCTTGATCGGTGCACCACGAGTGTCGTCGTAGGCGTGTTGAGCGAGCGCGGCCTTACGCGCCGCTTGAGCGATCCGCGGGATCGGCGCAAGATTCTCTTGCATTTGACGACGTCGGGCCGCCATATTCTGGCGCGCGCCCAGCGGCTGTCGCACCGCGCCAACGAGGAACTGCTGTCCGTGTTTAACAATAATCAGGCGCGAACGTTCATGGAATTGCTCGAGAAATTCAACCATGCGCATGGACGGCAACGCACACTGGGGCCTGGCGCCTAAAACGGCGCGCGGTTGCATCTGGCCCATCGTGATTCGTTGCCGGTCTGGCCCGTCTCATGACGCGTCGAGGCCGTGCGCTCGCAGAGCCCGCGGACACCCTCGCTGGGCTCTCGCCCAGAGCCGGGGGCGGCCGAACTCGGCCAGTACCACGACCGTGGAGTCAAATAAACTTGCTCCGGGTCCTCAGGGAGCTACGCGATGACGGCCGATACGCTGATTTTGCTGGCCATCGCTGTCGGCATTGCCTTGGTTCTGCGCGAGTTGGGCAAGACGAACCATCGACTCGCCGAAGTGCAAAAGGCATTTTCCGAACAATCCGACGTCGCCGCATCGGTACACGACGTCGGTCACCCTGTGTTTAGCCTGCAACAACTGCATCATGTCCGGCTGGGTTTCGAAAGTGCGTTTCGGGAACAAGACCAACTCGAGCACGAGTTGCATCGGACCGAAGAATGGATGCGCATGAAGATGCCGGCCGGCCCTTCAGCCGAGATGCAGGAACGAATGAAAGCGGTGTGCGAGGCCGTTGCCAAAGCCGAGAGCGCATGGCGGGAATACGTTTGGATGGTTGAGGCCAATGTTGCGGTCGCCAATGGACAGGAGTCGCGCGCCGACGCTCTTCGGCGCTTCGGGGAGTTGACGAAAACTGCTTCGGGCGCGTCGCATCGTGCGGGGGATTTAATGGCACGCTGGTTGGCGCGCCTGCGGGGCGAGGGCGAGGAGGATCTCGAGATTCACCTGCCGGGGAACAAGGTCGCCGCGCACGATTTGGGCCGAGGCAAGGAAAAGACACCATAGCGTTTCGCGGCGACGGTGCGCGCATACTCGTCGAACCTCGTCCCGAAAAAGGTTCCGCGCCGGCTGCGAGGCGTCGTGCGCACGAGCGAGGCAGTTGGATATCGGCCCAACTCGTCGACGCCGCCCCGCGTCGACAGAAGCGTGTGCACCCTCTGTAAAGACCAGCTCGACGATCGGTGCAAGATCTCCTCGTAGTCATCGCCGCTGTCGGAGCCGGCTTCGCCGCCGCCCTTGCCGCCGGTTTGCTGCTCGCGGCTCGATACGGTGGCGGCAGCGTTCGACGCCGACGAGCCATTACGATGGGCACCGTCGTGGTGGCAAGCGTCTTGGCCATTGCCTGGGTCCTGTTGGCGAACAAGGGCGTTTGCTGCTGAAGGCCATCGCAGCGGGCAAGCGTACGATGCGCACCTTCCGGCGCCGGTACAGCTGCGCGCCGGGGTACTTCGCGGATAAAAAAAACCGGCGCGGTAGCAACGCGCATGTCGCTGCCCGCAAGCCGGCTGCTCGTACTCGTGGTGGTGGCGGTGGTGGAGACGGGGAGGATCGAGCTCCCGACCTTCGCATTGCGAACGCCCGCCGCCGCGCCGAACTGCGCCCGTTTAGGTCGAGATGCGCCCAGACGGGGAGAGGATCGGTCGCGAAGGTTGTCTCTCGTGGCTAAGACTCAGCTGATCAAACTCGTCGGGCTGCCCTATATCAACCCGCGCATCGGGCAGCGGTGTAGGGTCCGGGCGTGGATCACCTCGCGTACTTCAACCCACACAGTTCGGCGCTCGGGCTCGCGGCTGCCGCATTTGTGCGCACTTTCATGGCATCTTCTACGCTGAGCAGCTACTGTGCAAGCGCAATGCTGGGCGGCGGGTGGTCGGGACGCCGCGGATGGGGTGCGTGTTCTGGAAAGGGAGCCGGAGAGCGACGACGAATGACGCGGAGGTCGGTATCGCACCCACGTCATTCAAAAAGTCGCCTACGGTTCCAGTTGGCTAGTCTGGGTGGAACGCGAGCGAATCGTGCATGCTTCCCTCGAGCCAGAGGTGCTTACGCTTGTGTCCGCTCCGCGACGGTGCGGAGCAGCCACCTGTCGATTTCCGCAAGGCAACTTTTTGCCCGAAAAGTTCTTGTAATCTATTGGTCAAAAATCGGAAAATGCAGCGGATCCCGAGGCAACGGCGCTTAGCACTAACTCGTTGCAGGGCGCACCGCAGGTCTCTTAAATTTTTGCCGTTGCCCGGGTCGAGCATTGGAACCAGTTAAATCTGCATTCCGGTAGCAAGATCAACATCCCACCGACCCGACCGAGGCGCGTCCCGGGAATTATCCGGTCGAGCAATCGGCAGCAGCTCATGTATGGAACTCGGCAGATGGCGCCTCGGAAGAAGATGGGCGAACACGATTGCCACGATGCCTAACATCCTTGGGTTCTTTCGCTTCGATCTTGCGCTGCGCCTGACTGTGGTGTCGGCCGTCACACTGCTCGCAGGCGTTCTGTATGTCGCATTGGTTGGGGTTTCTATCGACGCTTCCGGGTTGCGTGCCAAAGCCGCCGCTGTGCTCACGCAACGTCTCGGACGCGAGGTGCACCTCGATGGCCCAGTGCAAATCGAGGTATCCGCCCGTCCATATCTGGTCGTTCGCGGGTTGCATGTTGCAAATGCGCCTGGCTTCTCGGGCGGTGAATTTGCCAGTCTGGGTGAGGCACGGCTGACGCTGGACCTTTGGCCGTTGTTCCGCGCGCGCCTACAAATTGAAAAACTATCTGGCAGCAATCTGCACTTGCGCTTACAAGAGAATACAAACGGCGGCAACAACTGGACATTCAATCCGCCCGCTCACCAACAGCAAGCAGCGCGGGAACCGGCCACGGAACACGCTCCTAAACGGCCCATGGCGGATCTGCTTAGGCGGCTCGAGATTGAGGGCGTGTCCCTGGAAGAACTGGAGGTGGAATTTATCGGTGCCGATGGGCAAAGTCATTTTTTTGAAATGCAATCGCTCATTGCCCGATTTCCAGCTGGGCAACCGTTTACGTTGACACTGCACGGCACGATCGAAAAGACCTATCCTTATAAACTGGAATTTACTGGCGGCGACCTGGCGAACTTGGCGCGCTTTGATAAGCCATGGCCGATCGACTTGACGCTCGGCTTTATGAATTCGCGCCTGTTGCTCAACGGCACAGTCTCTGAAGGTACCGGATCCATCAGCTTTGTCCTCAGCACTGAAAACCTGCGCGAATTCGAACGCCTGTTCCAGATTAGGCTGCCGGCGGTTGGGGAAACCCGAATTGCCGGCATTGTCAGGTACTCCCCGGGAAACATCGCACTCGATGATTTGAGTGGCCTTGTGGGCAGGACCACGCTCACCGGGTCCGTCAATTTCGACTACAGCGGCGAGCGACCCCGAGTGCAAGGCAACCTCACGTTGCCGGTGGTGGATCTGCGGCCGTTTTGGACGCGCCAGTCTGTCACGAAAGAAAAACCACCGCAAAGCCTTGCCGAGTTTTATAGAGAAGTCGCCAACGCGACCTTTAGCCTGAGCGACCTGAAACGTGCGGATGCCGATCTGACCCTGCATGTCGGGCAATGGCTGAGCCTGCCCGGTTCGGTGCATGAGGCGATGCTGCATGTGAAGCTCGAGCGCGGTCGCCTCACGATGCCGTTGCAAGCCACCGTGGCGGACGTGGCCTTGTCCGGCAGCGCCAACGCCGACGCAAGCGTTACGCCAGCTCGCTTCGATCTTTCGCTCGGGACGCATGATTCCAGTTTGGGAAATCTGGCGGAGTTGCTGGTCGGGATCCCCAATATCGAAGGGACTTTGGGCCGTTTCGATCTGCACATCGCGGCCCGGGGGGACCGCGGATCAGAGCTGGTGCAAAGCCTATCGGTACGGCTAAATGTGGAGCACGGCAACATGACCTACGGCAACCGAGCGGGTGGACGCCCAGTGCATTTCTCTCTGGACAATCTGCGCCTGGTTCTTCCGGCCGGCAAGACGTTGCTAGGTGAAGCGCATGGCTCGCTACTCGACACAAGCTTCCGGGCAAGCCTGCACAGCGCCTCATTGAGCGACTTGATGCAGGAAGCGCAGGCCCCGATTGATTTTGAATTGCTGGCCGGAAGTGCCAAGGCGCAAATGCAAGCCGTTTTGCAGCCACCAGGGCAAGATTCAGGATCGGAAATCGCCTTTCGCGTCACGGCGCCCCATTCCAGCGAGATCGCAGGTTGGTTCGGACTCAAACCCGGAGCGGACGCGCCCATCAGTCTGCACGGCAATTTCCACACCGATAGCCACGGCTGGCACCTGGTCGATTTCGCCTTGCAATTGGGCCACAGCCTCCTATCTGCGGATGTATCGGGTGCTTCGGATGAAAAGAACAAGTCACCGCTGAAAATACAATTGGCGGGCGATCTTGTCGACGTCGAAGAGCTCGCAACGCTTCTGCCGGAGAAAAGTGCGAAGACGCAATCGGCAACGCCGACAGCCGCCAACATGATCGACATCCCCATATTGCCCCAGGGTATCAGCCTGGCCGAGGCCGACATCGCCGTGCGCATCAAGCGCATCACCACCGCTTCACCGCTTGCGGTACGCGATCTGCGATTCGACGGCCACATACGCGACGGCATGATGAGCGTTTCACCATTTGCGGCGAACGTGGCAGACGTTGATTTTAGTGGCGCGATCCTCCTGGACCTGCGAACGCAACAGCCACACACTGCCCTATGGCTATCGGCCGACGGGTTGGACATCGGCAGCCTACTGAACAGGCTTGGCATCGCCCGCAACGTCGATGCGGGCGTCGATCACTTACGCCTGCAACTGGATTTGCATTCAAGCCGCTTGGGCCAACTGCTGGCGCAATCGGATCTGGAGCTCACCTTTCAGGGCGGTCATTTCACTTTGCAAGATGCCAATACCGGCGGGAAGATGCGTGTCGCACTCGACGACGGCAATTTAAATTCATCCGCGGGAGTCGCCGTGCACCTTGACGTGCGCGGATCTGTCAACAAAATTCCCCTCTCCATCGACATTCAAACTGCCAAGGCAGCCGACCTGCTCAATCCGGCCTTGCCCATTCCCGTTGAGTTTGACGCGCGCGCAGCTGACGCTTCCATCACGTTGTCGGGTAACGTCGAACGCCCCTTTTCGGAGAGAGAGGTTGGGTTTGCGCTACACGTGCAAGGTAGCCGTCTGGACGCCCTCAATACGCTAGCGCATGTCTCGTTGCCCCCGTGGGGACCCTGGTCGGCTTCGGGAAAGTTCCGGATATCCCACGGCGGTTATGAATTGCTGTCATTGCTGTTGCAGGTTGGTACCAGCGAGCTCACGGGCCATGGCAAGATCGACACGACGGTGGTTCCACCGCGCATCGACGTTGCCCTAGAAGCACCGACGATCCAGCTCGACGATTTCCGATTCGGTGACTGGTCGCCGGAGGCTCCCAGGCCCGATGCCCGCGGTAAGCACAAATCCCTCGAAGATATGAGGCAAGAAGCCGCCCATGAGGGCGATCGAGTGCAGCAGATATTGAGCCCCGAAGCACTTCGACGGCAAAACGCGTATCTGACGGTGCGCGTGGACCACGTCATTTCCGGACGGGACGTGCTGGGCAGCGGTCAACTCGAGGCGAAATCCGAAAATGGCCACGTAGTCGTCGGCCCCGTGGTCGTAAATGTTCCAGGCGGTTCGGCGACGCTTCGGCTTGGATATAAGCCCGGGGATAAAAGCGTTGGGGCAAGCTTGCGCGTCCTTGTCAATCATTTCGATTACGGTATTTTGGCTCGCCGCATCGACCCAGAAACCGAGATGCGCGGAATTCTCAGCCTGGATGTCGATGTCCGCGCTCATGCCGAGCACATCTCGGAGCTCTTGCGCCACGGCAAGGGGCAAATCGATTTTGCCGTGTGGCCGGAAAACCTGAAATCGGGCCGCCTCGACATATGGGCAGTGAACGTCCTGACCGCGCTATTGCCCGCAGTCGATGCATCGAGCGCATCCAAGGTGAACTGTGCGATTGGACGCTTTGTACTGATCGACGGCAGACTGTCCGAAAGGACCATCCTTATCGATACCAGTCGCATGCGTGTCACCGGGAAAGGCCAAGCGGACTTCCAGGCGGAAGATATTTTCCTGTACGTGCAGCCCCGCGCAAAGACACCGCAGTTCTTGAGTTTCCCTCTTCCGATCGAAGTAAGCGGAAAATTTACCGACTTTCACGTTGGCGTTACTGCGGCGGATGTGCTGGAGACGGTGGTCCAGTTCGCCACCTCCGCCATCTGGGTACCAATTGAAACTTTGTTCGGAACACAGGCGCCATCCGACGGGCATGACGTTTGCGCGTTTGAGTTCAAACAAGGCATCAATGATGCGACGGTCTTCGCTAAGTAGTCCATATCTTGTTTTCCGCTTAAGCCATCCCATTCTTGCCGTGCTCGTCTGCGACCAGTTCTGGTTCTAGCGGGATATCGGCCGATTGCGACAACAATATGCTGCGAACAAAGCCTATGTGTTCCCGAAGACCGTAGAAGAGACTGCCGAATTTTGCGGGAACAGGTATCTTACTTACCGCGTTTTCGATGTGACTGAGGCGGTGCAGAAGCTCGTGGCGTTTTTCTAGATCGGCCCAATGTTTGAATGCCTGCCGTTCGATTTCCAGCAATCCCCGGTACCATCTATTGATGCGGTATTCCATTTGCCAGCGGTAAATTGCCGGAACCGCCTTCAGTGCGGGTATCAGAAGCAATGCGACCGGAACAATTACCTGGAGTACGCGCGCGATAAGGCTCGCGATCGCAAAGGGGAAAGTACGGTAGAGATAACTCTTGCCAGATGTGTAGTAACGGGTCGCATCGGGACTGATGCGGAATTCGTGCTCTTGTGGAACGGGGAATTCGCCCCGTCTCCGGAAGATGGCGGGGCTTCCATGCACCTCCTGCGCCGCCTCTATGAGAACATCCGAGAGCGCCGGATGCAGCGTGTTTCTGGCAATGAGTTCCACCGTGGGACCGATCAGATAGGTGTCTTCCACCGGGATGTCCTTGCCGAAATCGAGTACGCCTTTGGGCAGTTCCAGCTTATTCAAATAGGTGATGCGCCGAGTGTACGCATCGGCCTGGGTGAAACTGAACAGGCGGATGCCGGTCGTGTGCAGCAGTTCGCGCATCATGTCACTGGAGGTGGAATCGCCCATTACGAAAATGGCATCGATGCGATTATCAAGCAATGCCCGCGCCGAATCGCCAGACAGCGAGTCGACAAAGACGGTTCCATCGTTCGGTTCAACACCATTGGCCTTGAGCAACAAAAGTGCCAAGGAATGTGTCCCGCTGCCGTCGGGGCCGATGTCCAAACGCAGTCCCTTGAAATCCGAAAGCAGTTTCTTCTCTGCGCCGCGGTAAAAGATCATGAGCGGCTGGTAGGAAATACTTCCCAGTGAAAATAACTTGTCAATATTTGTGCCGTTGACTTCGCCCCCCAAGACAAACCCTACATCGACGGCCACTTTAGGGTCGGACAGCTTCTTCAGGTTGTCAACGGAGCCCTCCGACGGGAGTATCTTGAGCGTTACACCTTCTCTCGCTAGGATGGCCTTGTATTTCTCCGCATGATTTTGGAACGTGCTGCCTGCGGGGCCACTTGTAATCGTGATGGTGTTTGGGGTCGCGGAATTGACGAACAGGAAAATTGCCACGCCAGCGACAAGACCAATGAGCATGATGACACTCATGGAAACAACCATGCCACGGCCAAAAAGCGCAGTGAGTTTTGTCAATGTCCTGCTAAGGTAGATCTTAGGGTTTGCCATTTAGATCTTCTTGGTTAATCTTGCTAATTTAGAGACATTCCGGATGTGGTTGCTGTTCGTCCCAATTTGGCGGAACGTTGTTGGTTTTCCATTGCCGTGTCCGATATGCGGCGCGTGTGCTGTACCCTGCGCGCGGTCTGTGGCGCGTACGTGAAGGGAATAACTGCGCAGCAGCGATTCAGCATCAACCGACCGCCGACCAAGCGCAAGTAATTCCGCCGTCGGCATTGATATACCCGTTTTTCGGACCGTGTCCCCACCGCCAATCGATGCATATTGCTCTGATATTGGCATTGCTACCAAGATCGACTCGTACACGTCAATTTGAAGTGGGCGAAGGCTTTTGATTCACATAAACAACGGCATATGCGCGTGCTCGTGTGCCGACCTTCGCATGATAAAAATCCGCGCGCAACACAAACGCGCAGGCGACGGACCCAAAACGCGATTGCGCCAGCTCGGCGCGCATAGACCGCTGTGGACGCGTCGGCAAGCACGCGCAACATGAGGTTCGCCGGTTCTGTGCGATCGGGAAAATTCGCACGAC
>DASPPB010000066.1:0-27426 GCA_035625725.1 Burkholderiaceae bacterium | reverse complement strand
GCGCGGCAACGGGTTCCTCGTCCCGTTTTCCCAAGCGGATATTCGCAATGCCGCAAGCCTCCGAGAGAGAGTCGACCCGGTTCGCGCACGCACATCGACGAGACGGCAATTCGGGGCCAGGCACCCGGCGCGAGCGCCTTGCTGCGGTGGCTCACCTCGCTGTGCGATTCTGCCCGAGCAACGCACGAATGCTTCCAGCCCCGGACCGCGGATCGGCTGCAAAGCCATATCAAATCCGTCGCGATCGTGCATGGCATCGGGCGGTGCCTCTGCTTGCGAGCTGTGCAGCCGCAGAGCTCGAGCGCGGTCTTGTGGCGCGCGCCGCGCGTATCTATCCGCGGTAGGTGGCCGGATTCTCGAGGTGTGTGTAGGCAACACGGTTGCCCACGAACTGGCTGGCCGTAACGATGATGGCGGAAACTACCAAACAAGCGATAAGGACAACGTGAAACATCTTGTCTTGCTTATCCATAGGGTCACCCGCTTTCTAGAGCCTCATACAGATGAGACTGTCCCCGCGCAAGTCGGTTCACGCCACGTTTTTGGGAACGGCGCAGCCACGCGTGGCGCGTGTGCGCGAATGCAGGCGCCCGGGTTGTCCGCGGCGGCTTTCGAGATGTCTGGAGCGCAAGGCAGCAACACGTCGGCCTTGCAAAGTGCATCGCAAAAAATCAGTACACTTGGCCGCGCAGTGCTTCGCCCGATTGGTGCTGCCAGGAGACGACGTCCCTGCCAGTGCCCCCAGACAATCAATTCACAATGGCCAGTCCAGCCATCCCACGGAGCAGTCCCCGAAGCGGTGCCGCGCCCGGCGCCGAATTTGCCGATTTTTCGCTGGCTGGGCGCGAGTTGCGCCGATCGGATTTCGAATTCGAATTGCCGGCGCAGTTAATTGCCCAATACCCGACCGAACAACGGGAAGCGGCGCGCCTGCTGCATGTCGGCCCCGCGGGCCTGCGCGATGGCCACGTCCCGGATCTGCTGCAGTCTCTGCAGCCCGGCGACGTGCTCGTGCTCAACGACACCCGCGTGCTCAACGCGCGGCTGTTCGGCTGCAAGCAAAGCGGCGGGCGCGTCGAAATCCTCGTCGAGCGCACGGTTTCCTCACACCGCGCTTTTGCATTGATTCGGACGAGCCACACACCTCGACCGGGACTGCGGCTGAACTTCAGCGCGCCGCACGGCGGCGCGCGTGTCGGTGCCACGGTGCTTGGACGCAGCAACGATCTAGTCGAACTGCAGTTCGACGAACCGCTTGGCGAGGTGCTCGATGCCATGGGGCAAGTGCCGCTGCCCCCCTACATTCGACATGCTCCTTCGGCGCAAGATGCCGAGCGCTATCAGACCGTATATGCGCGCGTGCCGGGCGCGGTCGCCGCACCCACCGCAGGCCTGCATCTGACCAAGGCCCTGCTGCAGCAATGCATGGCGCGAGGCGTGCACGTTGCTTACGTAACGCTGCACGTGGGCGCGGGAACGTTTCAACCTGTGCGGACCGAGCGCATATCCGAGCATCGCATGCATGCGGAGCGCTACGAAGTGCCCGCAGCCACCGCCGCGCTCGTCAACGGGGCGCGCGAACGCGGCGCTCGGATCGTGGCCGTCGGTACGACAAGCGTGCGCGCCCTCGAATCGAGCGTGCGCGAGGGTCGGGTGCAAGCGGGCAGCGGCGAGACGCGGCTTTTCATCGTCCCGGGATTCCGCTTCCGGTGCGTCGATCGGCTGCTCACGAACTTTCACTTGCCAGGCTCGACGCTTCTGATGCTTGTGGCCGCGTTCGGCGGCACCGAGCGCATGCTGCAGGCGTACCGCCACGCCGTACAAGCGCGCTACCGTTTTTTTAGCTATGGCGACGCGATGCTCATCGAAAGAGACGAGACCAGCGGTGCGCCGTGTGCCGGGCGCAGCGACGACAACCCATGACCGCCGTCTTTGAGCGCTTCGCGCAAGACGGCGAGGCGCGCCGCGGACGGCTGCACCTGCGGCATGGCACCGTCGACACCCCAGCCTTTATGCCGGTGGGCACCTACGGAACCGTCAAGGCCATGATGCCCGAGGAACTTCGCGCGCTGGGGGCGCAGATCGTCTTGGGCAATACGTTTCACCTCTGGCTGCGGCCTGGTGCGGAGGTGGTGCGCAAACACGGCGGGCTCCACGGCTTTATGGGTTGGCAAGGCCCCATCCTGACGGATTCGGGCGGCTTTCAGGTTTTCTCGCTCGGAGCCCTGCGCAAGGTTTCGGAGGAAGGGGTGCGGTTTCGCTCGCCGATTGATGGCTCGCCCCTTCTGCTGACGCCCGAGGAGTCGATGCGCGTGCAGACGGTTCTGGATTCGGATGTCGCAATGATCTTTGACGAATGCACGCCCTACTGGATGCCCCAAGGAACGCCCGCTGCCGCCGGCGACACGGGCGCACCGGAGCAAGGCGAGATTGGAAAACGGGTTGCAACCCACGAGGAGGCCGAGGCGTCAATGGAGTTGTCGCTGCGCTGGGCGCGGCGTAGCCGGGAGGAGTTCGACCGTCAGGGCAATCGCAATGCCCTCTTTGGCATCGTGCAAGGCGGAATGTTTGCGGATTTGCGCGACCGATCCCGCTCCGAACTTGTGCGCATTGGTTTCGACGGCTACGCCATTGGCGGCCTGTCCGTGGGCGAACCCAAGGACGAGATGCTGCAGATACTGCAACACACGTCGCGTCAGCTCCCGCCAGAGCGGCCGCGCTACCTCATGGGCGTGGGGACGCCCGAGGACCTGCTCACGGGGATTGCGAGCGGCATCGACATGTTCGACTGCGTCTTGCCCACGCGCAATGCCCGCAACGGATGGTTGTTCACGCGCCACGGCGACATCAAGATCCGCAACGCCGTGCATCGCGACGATACGCGTCCGCTCGACCCGCAATGCGAGTGCACCTGCTGCCGCAATTTCTCCCGCGCCTATCTGCATCATCTGCAGCGAACCAACGAGATTTTGGGAGCGCGCTTGAACACCGTCCACAACCTGCATTACTACCTCGATCTGCTGCGGCGCGCCCGCGCAGCCATCGACCACGGGGGCTTTGCCCAGTTCGCGCGCGAGGAGCGCGCAAGCCGGGCTGCCGTCCCCGGGCCGCTATAATCCGCCGTTTCGCCGCGCTGCGACAAACAAGTTGCGCCTGGGACGCGAGCGTCCGGGGTTGCAGGAGAAACGCCGGCGCGCGCTGGCGGACAGCTCGCCGGACACATACCGCGGAGGCGATTTGCGCTCCGACCTGATGGAGACTCGTTATGCTGTTCCTATCCGATGCGTATGCGCAGGGAGCACCCGGCGCGGAACCCAGCTGGATGCCGCTGATCGTCATCGCGCTGATGATGCTGGTGTTCTACTTTCTGTTGATCCGCCCACAGGCAAAGCGGCAAAAAGAGCAAAAGGCGATGATCGACGCCCTTTCCAAAGGCGATGAAGTCATCACCAGCGGGGGGCTCGTGGGACGCATTTCCGAGCTGTCGGAGCAATATGTCACGCTGCAGGTCACCAGCCTCGGCGACAAACCCATCACGTTGTCCGTACAGCGAAGCGCGATCCAGACGCTGTTGCCCAAAGGAACGATGAAATCGCTCTAGCCGCCGGCATCGCAACAGCACGACCGGGCCGTTTGCCGGCACTTTGCGGCCGCAACCACAATGAATCGCTACCCGCTCTGGAAGTACTTGATCATCGCCGCCGCTCTGGTCTTCGGCGTGCTCTACACGGTGCCCAATTTTTACGGCGAAGCGCCCGCGGTGCAAATCGCCTCGATCAAGGCAACGGTGCGTGCGGACACGGGCCTGTTGAGTCGAATCGAGCAGATTCTGCAGCGCGAGGGTATCGCGCCAGCGGGCATTTCTCTCGATACGATCGGTCAAAACGCAACGGTGCGGGTGCGCTTTGCTGACGCCGACACGCAGGGTCGGGCGCGGCAGTTGCTCGACCGCGAACTCAACCCGGACAGTTCCGATCCGACCTACATCATTGCGCCCAACCTGATCTCGAGCACGCCCGGGTGGCTGCAGAACATCCACGCCCTGCCGATGTATCTCGGGCTGGATCTGCGCGGCGGCGTGCACTTCTTGATGCAAGTCGACATCGAGGAGGCGGTTACCAAACGCTTGCAGACCATCGAAGGGGACCTGCGCACGCTGCTACGGGACAAGGACGTGCGGCACGCGGGCATCCACCGCGACGGCGAGCGCCTCGAAATCCGCTTTCGGGATCGCGACAGCCGCAACCAGGCGCGGGACATCATCCACGAAGCGATGAGTGACCTGGTCGGGCAAGAAGGAGGCACCGAGGCCGATCCCCTGCTCATCGCCACGCTGACACCCAGGGCCCGCGCCTCCGTCCAGGAAAATGCGCTCAAACAAAACATCACGACCCTGAAGAACCGCATCAACGAACTGGGCGTTGCCGAACCCGTGATCCAGCAGCAGGGCGCCGACCGTGTCGTCGTCGAATTGCCCGGCGTGCAGGACACCGCGCGCGCGAAAAACATTATCGGTCGGACCGCCACCCTGGAGGCGCGCCTCGTGGACGTGAGTCCCGAGGGTCTGGCGGCGGTCAACGGTTCCGTGCCCCCGCCTTTCGGGTCAGAGCGCTTCACCATCGGACGGGGTGCGCCGGTGGTGCTGAAAAAGGAGGTCATCTTTTCGGGCGAGCAGCTGCAGGGCGCGCAGGCGACATTCGACGAGAGGCAGCAGGCGGCGGTGGCCGTCGAACTCAATGACGCGGCCGGACGCATCATGCGCCAGGTCACGCGCGAAAACCTCAAGAAGCCCATGGCGGTCGTTTTGTTCGAACGGGGCCGTGGCGAAGTACTCACGGTAGCCACGATTCAATCGGAATTCGGGTCGCGCTTTCAGATCACCGGCTTGGGCAATGCGCAGACGGCCAACGATCTGGCCCTGCTGCTGCGCGCCGGCGCGCTTGCGGCGCCAATGCAGATCATCGAAGAGCGCCTCATCGGACCGAGCCTGGGCGCGGCCAACATCGAGTCAGGCTTTCGCTCGACCGAGTTCGGGTTCGCCGCCGTATCGATTTTCATGATCGTGTACTACGTCGTCTTCGGCGTCGTCTCGGTTCTCGCGCTGGGCATCAACCTGCTGCTGCTCGTCGCGCTGCTCTCGCTGCTGCAGGCCACGTTGACGCTGCCGGGCATCGCCGCCATTGCCTTCACCCTCGGAATGGCAATCGACGCCAACGTGCTCATCAACGAGCGGATTCGCGAGGAACTGCGCAAGGGCACAGCGGCGCAGCAGGCGATCGCGCAAGGCTACGAGCGCGCTTTTGCCACCATTCTCGATTCGAACGTCACGACACTGATCGCGGGCATCTTTCTTTTCATGCTGGGCTCGGGACCGGTCCGTGGTTTTGCGGTCGTGCACGTGCTGGGGATTCTCACCTCCATTTTCTCGGCCGTGTTCGTCTCCCGCGGCATGGTCAACCTGCTGTACGGATCGCGTCGGCGCCTGCGTTCCGTTTCCATCGGCCAGATCTGGCGCCCGAATCCCGCGGGCAGCGGTGCCGCGCGCGGCTGATTCGAACCGGGACCTTTGATCGGAGTCAGATCGCATGGAGTTCTTTCGCATCCAACGCACGATCCCGTTCATGCGATATGCGCTGATCTTCAACGTGATCTCGCTGATCACGTTCCTAACGGCCGTAGGCTTTCTCGCCCTGCGCGGCTTGAACCTCTCGATCGAGTTCACCGGCGGAACGGTGATGGAAGTCGCCTTCCGCGCTCCCGCCAACCTCGAGGCCATCCGCGCGGCAATCGGCTCCACCGAGAGGGGCGAATTCCAGGTGCAGAGCTTTGGCTCGGCCAACGACGTTCTCATCCGATTGCCGGCACGCAGCGGATTTACCTCGGGCCAGCAGGCCGAACAGGTCTTCGCCGCACTCACCGCCGTCGCGTCAACGGGGGAAGCGCCCGCGTGTGCGGCGCTGCACGAGCACTACGCAAAGTTCATCCAGATTCCGCAGGCGGAGCGCACGCCCGAGACATCGGCCCCCCTGCTGGCCGAGCAGCGTCAACTCGGCGGGCAGTGCACCGAGTTGCGGCGCGTCGAATACGTGGGCCCGCAGGTGGGCACGGAACTGGCGCAAGACGGCGCGGTCGCGCTGCTGATGGTGGTCATCGGGATTGCCTTGTACCTGGCGATTCGCTTCGAGAAGAAATTTTCCGCGGCAGCAATCATCGCCAACTTGCACGACGTCGTGCTGGTCATCGGCATGTTTGCCATTTTCCGCTGGGAATTCTCGTTGCCCGTTTTGGCGGCCGTGCTGGCGGTACTCGGCTACTCGGTCAATGAGTCCGTAATCATCTTCGATCGCGTGCGCGAGCATTTCCGCACCATGCGCAAAGCCAGCGTGGTCGAGGTGATCGACTCGGCCATTACAGCAACGATTTCACGCACCATCATTACCCACGGCGCCACCCTAACCATGACCGTGACAATGCTGCTCTTCGGGGGACCCGCGCTGCACAATTTTGCTTTGGCACTGACATTGGGCATCATATTTGGCGTGTATTCCTCGGTTTTCGTCGCGGCAGCCATTGCCAAATACCTGGGCGTGCAGAGAGCCGATCTCGTGCGCCCGGTCAAGGACGAACGCGCCGTCCTGCAATAGTTGCAGGCGCGGCGCAGGGCACCGATGGCGCGCACACAACGCCCTGCCGAGACGCACGCCGTGCGCGTGCGCGTCTGGGATCTACCGACGAGGTTATTCCACTGGGCGCTCGCCGTCTGTACGCTGGGCGCCTGCGTCAGCGCTCGGGCCAGTGGCGACCCGGCCCTGCACCTGCATTTTCTGAGCGGCTACGCCACTTTGACTCTGGTCGGTTTTCGCGTCCTGTGGGGCTTTGCCGGGACGCATTACGCGCGATTCCGTCAGTTCGTGCGTGGCCCTTCGGCGACAGTGCATTATGGCCTGTCGCTGCTACGCGGTCGGAGCACGCCCGAAGCGAACAACGCCGGACACAACCCGCTGGGCGCGCTCTCGATCCTGGCGCTGCTCGCGGTATGCCTTGCGCTCGGCGCCAGCGGTCTTTTTGCAACGGACTATGTCGCCAGCGAAGGGCCTCTGGCACGGTATGTTTCGGAAAAATCGGTCGCTCGCCTCTCGCGCTTCCACGCCTGGGGCGAGGAGTTTTTCTACGCTCTCGTCGCTTTGCACCTGGGCGCCATTGCGTTTTATCGCTTCGCCCGCAGCGAGAACCTGGTTGGCCCGATGCTGCGCGGCGACAAGCTGTTGCCGGCTTCCCCCGAGCAACGAAACACCGGCTGCTTTGCACCGACAAAAGCACAGGCGCCGGCCGCGACCCGCACGCTCCCGTGCGGGGAGGCGGCTGCAGATGCGGTGCAGGTAAATTTGCGCGCGCTCCTGCTCTTTTGCCTGTGCGCAGCGCTTGTATCGTATCTCGTGGCGCTCTAGAGCATCCCCGAACCCGCTTCTGGCTTGCTCGATTGAGCCGCCGGCGGCGCGCACCCTCACCGCTTCTTGCGGAAATCGTCGTGGCAGCTCTTGCACGCCTTGCCGGCCTCGCCGAAAGCGGCGCGGATTGCCGCCACATCGCCGCCGCGAGCCGAATCGTCGAGTTGGGCGACGCGATCTTGCATCTGCCTGGCGAGCCTTTTAAAGCGCTCCGGGTCCGCCCAGATCTCCGGCTTGGCAGCCGTATCCCCGATCTCGGACGTGCCCTCGACAAAAGCCTCGAAGGGCACGGTTTTGAGCACGTCGAGCAGCGCCGCGCTGGCGCGGATGACTTCCAAGTTCGGCTTGCTCACATCGAGCTCGGTCTTGATGCGCTGCATGTGATTGCCCATCAAGAACATCGCCGCCTGCCGGTACTCGACCGCGGTCTCAGGCTTGGTGAACTGCGCCTGGGCGCCCTGACCCCATGCCAGCGATGTCAGCGCCATCGGCCCAATCAAAACCCAAAGCCGCCGTTTCACCGGTGCCGCCGGGGCGCCCGCGTCGCGTGGTCTAGCAGCGTCGCGCCAGTTCCGCCGCTTTACCGACGTACGTAGCCGGGGTCAGGTCGAGCAGCGCCTGGCGAGCCGCTTCAGGAATAGGGAGCGCGCGCACGAAATCGTGCAGCCCCTCTCGCTCGACGCGCTGACCTCGGGTCAGCGCCTTGAGCTTTTCATAGGGCTCCGGCACACCGTAGCGACGCATCACGGTCTGAACCGCCTCGGCCAGGACCTCCCATGAGTCGTCCAAATCGGCGAGGAGCGCTGGAGCGTGGACTTCGAGCTTCTCGAGGCCGCGCAAGGCGGCGGCGTAGCTCAGCCGGCAGTGCCCGAATGCAACGCCCAGATTGCGCAGCACCGTGGAATCGCTCAAATCGCGCTGCCAGCGAGACACCGGGAGTTTTTCGGAGAAGTGTCGTAATAGTGCGTTGGCGATGCCTACATTGCCTTCCGAATTCTCAAAGTCGATCGGATTGACCTTATGGGGCATCGTCGAGGACCCGACCTCCCCCTCGCGCAGGCGCTGACGAAAATACCCCAGGGCAATGTAGCCCCACAGGTCCCGATCCAGGTCAAGCACCACGGTGTTGGCGCGCACGATCGCATCGAAAAGCTCCGCCATCCAGTCGTGCGGCTCGATCTGGATGGTGTACGCGTTGAACTGCAGCCCGACGCTCTCCACGATCCTGCGTGCGAATGCTTCCCAATCAATTTGCGGCGCCGCCACAAGGTGCGCGTTGAAGTTGCCTACGGCGCCGTTCATCTTCGCCCGGATCGGCACCTTGGCCACGGCTTCCGTTGCCTTGGCCAGCCGTTGGGCAAAGTTGGCAAATTCCTTGCCCACGGTGGTGGGGGTGGCGGGCTGGCCATGGGTGCGCGAGAGCATCGGCGTGGAGGCGTGTTCGTGCGCAAGCGCACGCAAACGCGCGTGCACGGCGCGCAGGTTTGCCAGCAGCAGCTCACGGCCCTCGCGCAGCATCAGCGCATAGGCGACGTTGTTGATGTCTTCGGACGTGCAGCCAAAATGGATAAATTCGCTGGCGCGCTCCAACACCGGCAGTTGCGTGGCATGTTGCCGAATCCAGTACTCGACGGCCTTGACGTCGTGGTTGATGGCAGCCTCGATCTCCTTGATCTGGGCGCAGTCCGCTAGCGAGAAATCGGCCACCAGTGCGCGCAGGGTTGCCGTTGCCTGGCTATCAAACGCAGGCAGTTCGGGTAGACCCAGCCGGGAGAGTCCCAGGAGCCATTCGACCTCGACGCGCACGCGCAGCCGCATGAAGGCAAATTCGGAGAAAACCGCGCGCAAATCGGCGCACGCGCCTGCGTAGCGGCCGTCGAGCGGCGAAATGGCCGTCAGTGAGGACAGCGCCAGCGATGCGGAGCGATCAGTAGTCACAAAGCACAGGTCGAGCGGACCGCGGGACGGGGCGGGCGCCTGGAGCTGGGCCGGGGCACTCCTTGGCCCAGCTAATCAGCATCGCCCCCGGAGCGTTGCAGTTTAGCATCGGTGTGCACTCTGACCGAGATGCGCTGCAGCCTCACGATATACTGTGCGAGCAAGCTACCGGGCGCTGTGTCATGCCGCGTCGGACCGGACGTCCAAACCGGAGGGAGGGCCGCGAGCGCCCGCGCGGCCACACGGGGCGCTCGGGCCTTAGTTCGAAACAATAACTCATGCTAAAGAAGCTGCGCCTGATTGCATCGCCAACCAGCCCGTACGCGCGCAAGGTGCGTATTGTCATGGCCGAAAAGCGCATCGATTGCGAAGTCGACATGACGGACGTCTGGTCACCGGACACCTACATCAGCCAATTCAACCCCCTGGGTAAAGTCCCTTGTTTGATCATGGACGACGGCGGGGCCGTGTTCGATTCGCGCGTCATCGTCGAATACCTGGACACGCTAACGCCGGTGGGGCACCTCATCCCTCCGAACGGGCGCCAGCGAGTGGAGGTACGCACCTGGGAAGCGTTGGCCGACGGTATTGTCGACGCCCTTGTCCTTGTGCGTCTGGAGCACACCCAGCGCGGTGAAGACGCCCGTTCCCAGGCGTGGATCGACCGCCAACTGGCCAAAGCTGCAGCGGGTCTCAAAGCGGCCTCGACTGCGCTTGCGGAAAGAGCCTGGTGCCACGAGGAGCGCTTCACCTTGGCCGACATCGCCTTGGGTGTCACGCTGGGCTACCTGGACTTCCGGTTCCCCGAGATCGCGTGGCGGGCGGATTACTCCAATCTGGCCCGCTACTACGAGAAACTGGTCACACGCCCGAGTTTTGTCGACACGACCCCTCCGGCGGGGTAGTGCGGCCGTCGCGCCCGCGCTAGTACCGGGCAGCGCGGGAATCGGCGCGGACGCGCTTCTACGGGGCAGGCGACGCGGCCGCGGTCCATGCCCCGCTTGCCCCGCCTCGCTTCTCGAGCAACCGAACTTCGCCGATGACCATTGCCCGGTCAACGGCCTTGCACATGTCGTAGATCGTCAGCAATCCGATCTGCACCGCCGTCAGGGCTTCCATCTCTACCCCTGTAGGCGCGTGCGTCTGCACCTGAGCTGTGCACACGACGCGGTTTCGCTCCGGCTCCAACGCAAAGTCGACGCGGATATTCGTAATTGGCAGGGGATGGCACAGGGGAATGAGTTCGGCCGTGCGCTTCGCGGCCTGGATGGCCGCCACGCGGGCCACGCCCAGCACATCGCCCTTGCCTGAACTCCCGCCCTGGATCACCGCCAGGGTCGCGGGCGCCATGACGATGCAGCCGCTCGCGCGCGCCAAGCGATCGCTAGGCTCCTTTGCCCCGACGTCGACCATTTGCGCCTGACCGGACGCATCGAAGTGGGTGAGTTTGTCGGTTGACTTTGCCATTCGGAGCTTTACCTCGCCTTCCCCTTGGCCCCCTGGCGGGCGGGGCTGGGCCCCCGCGGGTGACCCAGGACGGGGCGGAACCATTTGCCGCGACGGATATCATACAAAGCGTCGCCGCCAACCGGCGCTTTTCGGCGGCCCGGTGGGCCGTTTGCACCCGTGAGAAACCGTTTCGCCCGCTGGCTAATCCACGCGCTTTGCGCGCTGTTTGTCGTCGAGCCGGCGCTGATGGCCCAGGAGCTGCCGACCCTGGGCGAAGCGGGCGGCGAGGAGCTCTCGCCGCTCGAAGAGCGGCGCTTCGGCGAAGAGATCATGCAGCAGTACATTCGCCGCAGCCCGGAGTACCTCGACGATCCGGAGACGGCCGAGTACATCAACCGCCTGGGCTATCAGCTCGTCGCGGTCAGCGCGGCGCGGCACATCGATTTCGAATTCTTCGTTCTGCGCGACCCGACCATCAACGCCTTCGCACTGCCGGGGGGGTTCATCGGGGTGCACACCGGGCTGATTCTCACGGCCCAGAGCGAGTCGGAACTGGCTTCGGTTCTGGGCCACGAAATCGGCCACGTGCAGCAGCGCCACCTGGCACGCTCGTTGGCGCGCGAGCGCGACACAATGATGATCACGCTCGGGTCCGTTTTGCTTGCCTTGCTTGCCGCGCGCAGCAACCAGGGCAGCCAGGCTGCGCTCGCCGTGGGACAAGGAGCGGCAATGGCGCGAAAGCTCAGCTTTTCGCGCAACGACGAGCGTGAGGCCGACCGGGTCGGTTTTCAGATACTGGTTGACGCCGGTTTCGATCCGCAGGCCATGGCCGATTTTTTTGCACGCATGCAGCAAGGCACGCGTGCATACGCGAGCGTTGCCCCGGCCTACCTGCAGACGCACCCGATGACCGAGGAGCGCATCGCGGACATGCAGGCGCGCATCCGCACCGCGCATACCCACCAGCATGCCGACAGCCTGGATTTTCAGCTCGTGCGCGCCCGCCTGCGCGTATTGCAAGACGAATCGACCCAGGGGCTGCGCGACCAGCTGGCCAACTTCAACGATCAGATCGCACACCGCACCACGGTCTCCGACACCGCCGCGTACTACGGCGCAGCTCTTGCCAATCTCAAGCTCAAGCGGCCGGGCCCCGCTCTGGAGGCGGCGCTGGCGGCGAGGCGGTCGACAAACGCGTCTTCGGCGATTCTGGACAACATCGTTTTGCTGGCGCGCTTCGAAGCGGCACGCAACGATACGGAGCGGGAGGCGGCCTTGCAGCAATCGCAAGAAACGGCGGCCCGCTTTCCGCTCTCGCGGCCCGTGGCGATGCAGTATGTTGATTTGCTGCAGCGAGCAAACCACCATGCGCAGGCCGTCGCATACCTGCGCAGTCAGCTGGCGCTGTCGCGCAACGATCCGGATTACTACAATTTTTTGGCGATCAGTTACGCGGCGCTCGACCATAAAACCCTGCAGCACCAGGCCACCGCGGAGATGTACCTGTTGCTCGGTTCCGCGCCCGCGGCACTCGAACAGCTGCAAATCGCGCGCAAGGTTGCCGACGCCGATTTTTATACGATGACGGAAGTCGACGCGCGCCTGCGCGAGCTCACGGCGCTTGTTCGCGCCGAACGCGAGGCAGCCAAAAACGAAGGGCACGCGGGACCGTAGCCGCGAGGCGCGGTGTGCCCCCGCGCAAGAGAACAACCGGAACCGGAATCAGATGTGCGCGAGAGCGCCCAGAACTTCGGCCTGCGCGCTGGCGAGCAGTTCTCGCGGACGCCGGCCGTGCAGGTGCGGATTGGGTGAAGCGAACCAGTTGCCGACCTTCAGCGGATCCAAAGAACCGAGCACGGTCAGCGCGCGCTCGATCGCCGCGAAGGGCCGGCCACGGCTGTCGAACTGGTAGCGTGGGTAGAGGTCGTGAATCGCGAAAATGCGCCCTTCCTGTGCCCAGCGCCGAACCGATCCCACCGCGGATTCAAGAGCCATGGGTGCGAAGGTCGGCGGTATGGGAACCCCGGCGTCAAGAAATTCGCCGCTGAGCAGCAGACGCGCGACATCCTCGGCACTCATCCAGGCGTTGATCGCTTTGGGCTGCTCTCGTTGGGACTCCTGTTCGCCGCGCGGCATGACAAGAGAACCCCACACCCGGCTGCCAAAACCGCCCAGCACCAATGCCTGCGCCATTACCCTGTCCCCGCCTGCAACGATCGGTTTGCGTCGCGCGCATTGTTGCCAATCTGCCCCGCTCGTCCCATCGTCCGTTTAGACGAAACGGGCACGCATTCGTGCACTGCCGCCGTCAAGCGCCTAAGGCAGCGTTTCTCCCATGCGGGACAGATACCACTCGTGGAAATGTTGCATGCCGTCCTCCATCGGGCTTTGATAGGGACCGAAGGCATCTTCCCCACGGCGCAGCAGGGCGTGGCGTCCCGCATCCATCCGCTCGCCAATCTCGTCATCCTCCCGGCAGGTCTCCATGTAGGCAGCCTGTTGCGCATGCACGAACTCGCGTTCAAAGGCGGTGATTTCCTCCGGGTAGTAGAACTCCACCACATTGAGCGTCTTTTGCGGCGCAAGGGGGTAAAGGCTCGAGATGACCAGCGTGTGCGGGTACCACTCGACCATGATGTTCGGATAATAAGTGAGCCAGATCGCGCCAAAGGGCAAAGGAGCGCCGTTTTGATGCTGCAAAAGCACGCGTTGCCAGCGTTCGTAGACCGGACTGCCGGCTGCGCCAAGACGGGGCGACACACCGACGGTCTGCACTGAGTAGCAGCGCCGCAACTCCCACGCCAGGTCCTCACACGTGACAAAGCGGCCCAGACCCGGATGAAACGGCACGACGTGGTAGTCCTCCAGGTACACCTCAATAAACGTCTTCCAGTTGTAGTTGCACTCGTGCAATTCCGCCCGATCGAACGTGAATCCGGAAAAACCCAGCTCCGAGGCGTGCCGCATGCCGGCCAAATCCGCCGTGACATCGCGCTTGCCGCGCTCAAAGAGCAGGCCGTTCCATTCTTGCAAGGGGTAGTTGGTCAGGTCCAGGCAGGGGTCGGAGGAAAAATGCGGTGCACCGAGCAGCCTGCCGCTTGGGCTGTATGTCCAGCGATGAATCGGGCACACGATGCTCCCGCCCGGCGCATTGGAATTGGCCAACAGGGAACCACGACCTCGGCAGATGAGCGCCTGGCGATGGCGGCAGACGTTGGAAACGAGCTCGATGCCGCGCGACGTATTCACCAGCATGCGGCCTTCCGACTCCTGGGGCAGCGCGTAAAAATCGCCGGCCTCGGGAACCATGAGTCGGTGGCCCACATATCGAGGTCCGAGCCCAAAGAGAATCTCGCACTCGCGACCAAACAGTGCTTCGTCGAAATAGCGCGCGACGCCGAGAGGACTGATCGTCGGTTGCGGACGCGTGCTCAGGTCGCTCATCTCGCCCCCTGCGGTTTGGTCAGCGTTGGGGAAGCATACCCGTCCCCCGTCGCACGTCGTAGAGCACTGCCCACACAAAATGCCATGAATCAGTCCCCCTTCTGAAAGAAATGAAAGACGCGTTCGCGCAGGTACCAGCGTTCCGCACCGCGTCCGTCGGAGAAAAAGCCTGCATGACCGCCTTCCGAAGGCGTGTCGAGTCGCATCTGGTTTGAGACCTCGCGCGGACCGGGCAGGCTCTGGGCGGGCACGATCGGGTCGTTGCACGCGTTTAGCGCCAGGGTCGGGACCGCGATCGCGGTCAAAAAGGGCTTGGCCGAGGCCCGCTTCCAATAATCAAGCGTGCTGGCAAAGCCGTGCAGCGGGGCGGTAAAGGCGCCATCGAACTCGTAGAAGCTTCGGCTGGACGCGATTTTGCGCGCATCCGCGATCCCCGGAAATTGCCGCTGTTTGGCAAGAGCTTTCTTGCGCAAGGTCCGCAAAAACTCATAGGCGTACAAGCAATTGGACCGGCGATCGAGCGCGCGGCCTCCGGCCGTCAGATCAAAGGGCGCACTGATAGTCGCGCAGGCATTTACGATGTCGGCAGCCTGCCGGCCGCACTCTCCGGCCCACTTGGCCAGCACATTGCCGCCGAGGGATACGCCCACGGCGAAACGGCGGGCCTGCGGCCAGCGCAGCGCCACGCGCCGCAAGATCCAATCGATCTCTTCGCTGTCACCGGAGTGGTAGGCGCGCGGCAGGCGGTTGGGCTCCCCGCTACAGCCGCGAAAATGCACCACCATGCCGCGCCACGCTCGCCGGATGCACCCCCGCATGAACACGCGCGCATAATGCGAGCGCGAATCACCTTCCAGGCCGTGGAAAAGCACCAGCGTCTCGGCACGGACGTCGGCTGGCTCGGATGCGACAAAATCCACGTCGATGAAGTCGCCATCGGGCGTATCCCAACGCTCGCGCCTGTACGCAACACGAGGTGCCGGGATCACGCGAGCCGGCACGATCGTTTGGGCGTGCCCCCCCGGCAACCACCAAGGCGCGCAATACGGCATCACAAGCGCCGAATCTCCGCGCACGATCGGCCGGCGCCACGGCGCGCCACGGCTGCCGCCAAGCCAGCGGCGCCTGTCAATGCACCGTTCCCGAGGGGACTTCGACCTCGACCGCCTGCCCCTGCGGTGCCGGCGCGCCCACGTGCATCACCATCTTCCAGCCCGCGGGCGTTTTCACGAAGGCGTTGCTGGCGATCACGTGCACCAGCTGCCGCGCCGTGCCTTGCAACAGCACAAGTTCCTCAACCAGGTTTGTCACCGCCAGCGTCGCGGACTCGTAGCTTTGCCGCGCCAGCGTACGTATCGGCAGTGGACCGGATTCGAGTATCGACGCCCAGGACGAACGCACTGCGTTGTAGCCGACCAGGCGCGCGGCCCCGGGGTGGGTGCAGCACACATCGTCGTCTTGCAACCACAGCTCAGCCATCGCCTCGACATCGGCATTTTCGAGCGCGTCGTAGAAGGCCTGCTCGCACTCCTCCGCGGAAGCGAAGAGCATCGGTTTGGCAAGACGCGGCATGGAGTTCGGGCGCGCGAATGCGAAGACAACAATGCGCGAGGGACTCAGTGTCCGCTGGCAAGCCCGTGGCCGGCACCCGGTTCGTCAGGCGCGAGCCGGTAGCGCGTTCCGCAGTACGGGCACAACGTCGTGATGCCGGGCTGCAGCTCGAGAAAAACTCGCGGGTGGTGATTCCAGACGGGCATCGAGGGGTTGGGACAGTATGCGGGCAGCTCATCGGCCCGCAGTTCGACAACAGGAAGCTCGGGCTGGTTCATACCTTGGTCAGCCAATGACGGTAGCGTTCGGCCCGGCCGCTTACGACCTCGAAAAAGCGGCCCTGTATGCGCTCGGTGACGGGGCCGCGGTGGCCTGGGCCAATGGGTCGGCCGTCGAGCTCACGAATGGGTGTGACCTCGGCCGCGGTTCCCGTGAAAAATGCCTCCTCGGCAAGATACACGTCATCGCGCGTCAGCGGTTGCGAACGCACTTCGATACCCAGGTCGGCTGCCAGTTCGATCACGCTGGCGCGCGTAATGCCCGTTAGTCCGGAGATGAGTTCGGGTTCGATCAATCCACCGTTGCGCACGATGAACAGGTTTTCGCCCGCGCCCTCGGCGACGAATCCGGCCGTATCGAGCAACAGTGCCTCGTCGTATCCATCGCGCGTGGCCTCCATGTTGGCCAGAATCGAATTGACGTAATGCCCCGAGGTTTTGGAGCGCACCATGGCAACGTTGATGTGGTGCCGGGCAAACGAGGCCGTCTTTACGCGGATTCCCTTCTTGAGGCCGTCCTCGCCCAGGTAGGCGCCCCATGGCCAGGCCGCAATGGCCACATGCACTGCCGCGCCCTTGGGGCTCACACCCATCTTCTCGGAGCCGTAAAACGCGATCGGGCGGATATAGCAGGTCTCCAGGCGGTTTTGCCGAACAACTTCCCGGTGCGCCTGCGCGATCTCGTCGCGCGAGTACGGAATCTCCATGAGGTAGATCCGTGCCGAGTTAAACAGCCGCTCGATGTGCTCGGCCAGACGAAATATCGCCGTGCCTTCGGCCGTCTTGTACGCACGCAGCCCTTCGAAAACCGCCAGTCCATAGTGCAGCGAGTGCGTGAGCACATGCGTGTTGGCCTCCCGCCATGGAACCAGCTTGCCGTCGTACCAAATCCAGCCGTCACGGTCGGCCATGCTCATCGCCTGCTCCCGGTCTGTCCCTCCGCGCCTACCCGGGATTCTATCGGGTTCTGTCCGCGCCGCCGGCACCGGGGCTTTCGCCGGAAACGAGGCTGGCGGCGCCGGCGCGCACCACGGACTTGGCCGCAGCCGCGGGCAGCGGCTGCTCCGTTCCTAAAACCAACTGCCACAGCCGCAGCACCGTTTCTATCTGCTCTTGCACCAGCCCACGGTCGACGCGCGCGCGCTCCGCACCGTTGAGTCGCAAAGTGTGCTGCAGTTGACGGTATCTGCGATAGGCTCGCGCGCAGGCCTGCGCGAGATCCGAGTCGATGAGTCCCAGTTCCGCAGCCAGCAAAAGCAAACCGATGTTGCCGCGATTGGAAACCAGTTGCGCGTGACGGTCGGCGTACGCCAGCACAAGGTATTGCACGATAAATTCGATATCGACCATGCCGCCACGATCGTGCTTGAGGTCAAAGCGGTCGCTGCGGTTGACATGGCCCTCGAGCATGCGCCTGCGCATCGCCACGACTTCCGCTGCCAGACTCGCGCCGTCGCGGGGTTGACGCAGCACGCGCTCGCGCACCTGTTCCACGCGTTGGGCCAGTGCGGCATCCCCGGCACAGACGCGAGCTCGCGTCAGGGCCTGGTGTTCCCACACCCAGGCGCCGTGCCCGTCAACATTGCATTGATAGCGCTCGAAGGCCTCCATCGGCGTTACAAGCAAGCCCGCGCTGCCGTCGGGGCGCAACCGCAAGTCGATCTCGAAGAGCCTGCCACTGGAGGTGACCGTCGTGATCCAGGAGATCAAGCGGCGCACCAATTGCGCGCACAACCGTGCATCGCGCTCCGCGGCCTCGGGCGCAGCGCGGGGCTCAAAGACGAATGCCAGGTCCAGGTCCGACGCATACCCCAGCTCACGCCCGCCCAGCTTGCCGTAGGCGATGATGGCCAGGCGCGGCGGCGGCGTTTCGGCCGGCGCAGGCCCGTGGCCGGCAAGGGGATTCATGCTGCGCCAGGCCGCAGCCAGCGCGAGCCCCAATACCGCGTCGGCCAGTGCCGAGAGGTGGTCGGCCAAGCGCTCCAGCGGTAAAGTGCCGCCCAGATCGGCGAGCAGCAAGCGAAAAACTTGTGCATGGTGTGCGTCGCGCAAGACATTCATCTGCCGCTCGACATCACCCGCAATCGCGCGCAGCTGCCAGTCAAGCTCGGCGGCCCAGGGAGCCCAAAAGGCATCCATCGCGCCGGGCTGCACGGCGGCGCCCTCGGTTGGCTCGGCCGCGGCAAAGTCGGGCGTGCGCGGATCGATCAGCTCGTCGAGCACGATTGGGTGCGAGATCAGGTACTCGGTCGGCCAGCCACCGCTGGCCAGCACGCGCAACACACGCTCGTGCGCAATGGGAAATTCCTCGAGCAGAGAAAAATAGGTGGTGCGCCGCCCGATGACCTCGACCAAGCGGATCCAGCGCAACAAGATCTCATCGGCACCGGCACCGCCCTGCGGCTGCATCTCGCGTGCGATCGCACCGATACGTTGCACCGCGCGGTGCGCAAGCTGCTCAACCGTACTGCGCGCGCTCGAGGACATCGCGGCAAATCGCGGCGAGGCGAGCAGTTGCTCCAAGCGCGCCACGCTCGTGGCCGCGTCCGGGAATCCGCTGTGGGCCAGGCGTGCCGTATCGAGTGCGGACAGTTGCGCCTGCCGCAGCTTGCCCGGTGCACGCTCCTCGCTCGGAAACAGCGCGTCGAAGGAACGCGCCACGTCTTCGCTTACGCGGGCGTACTGCGCGAGCGCTTGTTCACCCGATTCGAGGTTCAGGAGGCGCGCTACGGCCTCGCGGCCGCTCGCATCGGCCGGTATGCAATGCGTCTGCGCGTCATCGCGGTATTGCAAGGCATGCTCCAGCCGACGCAAGAAGCGATAGTCCTCGATCAGGCGCGTGGCTTCCTGCGCATCGAGAAGCCCGATTTGGCCCAGCATTTGCAACGTGGGGACGGTGGCCCGCGCCCGCAGTCGCGGGTCGCGCCCGCCGCGCATGATGCAAAAGGCCTGCGCCACAAACTCGATCTCGCGAATCCCGCCGCGCCCGAGCTTCACGTCGAATCGGCGCTCGGGGCGGCCGTGGGCCCGGCGCCGGGCCTCGGCGCCGATGCGCTGGTGCAGCTCACGAATCGCGCCGATCGCGCCAAAGTCAAAGTATTTGCGATAAACGAAAGGCAACACGACCGAATCGAGCAGCGCCACCGCCCGCGAAAAGTCCCCGGTCGTCGCCAGCACGGGCCCGGAAATGACCCTCGCCTTCGACCAGGCGAAGCGCTCCCATTCGCGGCCCTCGCGCAGCAGGTACTCCTCGAGCATGCCGATGGAGACGGCCAATGGGCCGGAGTCGCCATGCGGCCGCAGCCGCAGATCCATGCGAAAGACAATGCCGTCGGCTTCGTGGCTGCCCAGGGCCGCAACCAGTCGCCGTCCCAGCCGATCGAAAAACTCCTGACCGCCCACGCTCGAGGGCGAACGCGGGCCGTGCGCGTCGTCGACGGTCCGACACGTGTGCACGTCCCCGTAGACAAAAACCAGGTCCAGGTCCGAGGAAACATTGAGCTCTTCGGCCCCGCCCTTGCCCATAGCCAGCACCAACAGATCCTGCGCCGCCCCCGATGCGTCGACCGGGACGCCGTGGACTGCGGCCAGCTCGGGCGCGATTGCCGCCAGAGCCGAGCGCACCGCCAGCTCGGCGAGCGCCGTCATCGCACCGGTAACCTCCTCGAGCGGGGCCACACCGGCGCAGTCGCGCACCATCAACGCGCACAGCAGTTGCCGACGAGTACGTCGCAGCGCGCGCCCGACCTCGCCTTCGTTGGGGCCTTCGCGCCCCGCGCCGGGCAGCGCGTCCGGCGCCCCGGCCGCCGCAGCTCGCACCTGGGCCAAGTTGTGTCGATACAGTTCGGCAAGGCGTTGCGCGTCCCAGGGCCTTTGGGACAGATCCACGAGCCAGCGTTGCGCCGCCGCCGGCAGCGGGGCAGTGGGTTCGCCCGTGGGCTGGCGCGTTGCGGGGCTCGCAAATCCCTCTGCAACCAGCGCCCGTCGCAAAAAAGCGCTGGCCGAGCAGGCGCGATCGCAGGCCTCCGAGAGTTCGGCTGGCGCAAGCGCGCTGCCCGACTCCTTTACCATGGGCGCGCCCGGACCCAGTTGGGTGGCCCCATCCCTGCCCCACGCGCTGACCCCGCGGCCCCTGAGCGCAGCGCGGGCCTCGCCTCCCGGGCCTGTGTTAGCGTCGCGAACGTGATGCCCGGGCGCAGCCGTAGCAAAGGCTGGCTGGACCAACGTTTTTGCGCAATCGGGCCTCGACCTTGCCGTGCAATCCGGCGCGATGCGCCAGCATTCTCAAGAAAAGATCGCAGCACCCGAACCTCCGATCCATGTCTTTGCCAATTCCACCCGAGGCGCCTGACCCAAAACACGGCGCCGGCCCGGCGGGCGATGTCGTCCACGCCGCGGAGGAGCTCGTCGAGCGTGCCGTAACGGCCGCCGAGCGATCGCTTGCGCGGCGCGTGGGCGAGCGCGGATTGCGCGCCTTGCTGTGGACGTTGCGGCTGACCTGGATGCTAATCGTTCTGGCCTATTTTGCCTTTGGCTCGACGGTGCTCCTGACGCGCTACTACTTGCTGCCGCACATTGATGAATGGCGCACGCAAATCGAGTCGGCCGCGACCGCGGCTTTGCACGCCCGAGTGAGCGTAGGCCGGATCGAAGCCGATTGGCAAGGGCTGCGGCCGCGACTGCGGCTCTCGGACGTTGTGCTCACCGATGCCAACGGCGCTACGGTGCTCGCGTTGCCACAGGTGGAAGTCGTGGTCGGCTGGACCAGTGTCATTGCGCTGCGGCCCCACACGCATCTGCTCACGGTGTTCTCACCCCAGGTCGAGGTCCGGCGGCTGCGTGATCGTCGCTTCACGGTGGCCGGGCTGCTCATCGATCCGCACGCGCCGCAGACCGACACCGCCTTCCTGGACTGGGTACTGGCGCAGCACGACATCCAGGTGCGCGATGCCCGCGTGCACTTCGTCGACGAGCTCGCTGGCGCGCCGCAGGAGGCGTCGAGCCGCGAACCGGAAAGCGCGGCAGCGCCCGAAGCGCCGGCGCCAAGCGCTCTAGAGGCTGCCGCCCTCGACTTTACGGAGGTGAATTTCGTGCTTCGGCGCAGTCTCGGGGGCCATCGCTTTGCCGTGCAGTTGCGGCCCCCCGCGCAGCTCTCCGGTCTGGTCGATCTGCGTGGCGAGTTTTCCCATCCCTGGAACGAACCCACCAGTCGCATGGCGGCGTGGAGCGGGCGGGTTTTCGTGCAATTCGAATACGCCGACCTCGCGCGCATAGACGATCTGACGCACCTGGTACCGGAGCCGGCGCAAATTCAGCGCGCTTCGGGGGCGCTACGCGCGTGGATCGATTTTTCGGCGCTGCAGGTCACGCGCCTGCGGGCGGATGTCGCGCTGACCGACGTGGCGGCCCGGCTGCGCCCTGATCTGCAGCCGCTGCGCCTGGACCGCGTGCAAGGCCGCATCACCCAGACGCTGCGCAGCAGCGACACCGGGCAGACGCAGGAGCTCGAACTGGCGGGACTGCGCCTCGAAGGACCCGATGAGCTGCGCTTGCCCCCGACGGATCTGCTGTTTCGCAACACCCGCCTGTACCGCCCCGACCCCTCGGGGGCAACCGAATACTCCCGGCTTGAAGCCAGCCACATCGTACTGAGCGACTGGAGCCGGCTTGCGGCCCAGTTGCCGCTACCGGTCGATTGGCTAACAACGATCGAGCGCACCGCGGCTCGCGGCACCCTCGATGATTTGCGTGCCGCGTGGGACGGACCGCAAACCCCTCCGCGCGCTTTCGCATTGCGCGCGCGCTTTGCACAACTGGGCTTTGCCGTGGATTCTCACCGGGCCGCGTCCGAGAGCGATCGCGAGGCGCCGGCGGCCAGCGATTCGGGCGATGCGCAGACCGCGCCAGCGCTCCGGCGCTATGAGTTCACCAATCTTGCCGGCGCCATCGACTTCGACCAGAACGCCGGTTCCTTGCGCCTCGATTCGAGCAAGGCGCAGCTGCACCTGCCCTTTCTCTATGAGGAGGCGCCCGTTGCTCTGGACACCCTGTCGGCGCGTGTGCGCTGGAGCGGCGGCGCGGCCTCGAGCTTGAACATCGATGTCGATTCGCTGGTCGCCGCCAACGACGATCTTGAGGTCAGCGCCTCGGGTTCCTGGCGCGCGGCAGGCACCGCGCCGCGACGGCTTGACGTGAGTGGCCGCGTAGGTCGGGCCAAGGTCAACGCCGTGCCCCGCTATTTGCCTGCGGTGGTGCCCGCCTCGGTGCGCAACTGGCTGCAAGGCGCTTTGGTCGACGGACGAGTCAGCGAAGCCACTTTTTATCTGCGCGGAGATCCCAAGCACTTTCCGTTCGTCGATCCCAGCCAGGGAGAATTTCACGTCGGGGTGCGCGTTATCGACGGCAAGCTCGACATCGTGCCGGCGCAACCGGAGCAGAGCAATGCGTCGCAGCCGGGGCAATCCCAAGGCGTGCAGCGCTGGCCGTTGCTCGCCGGCATCGACGCCGACGTCAACTTCGACCGCAACCGGCTCGCGATCAACGCGCGCCGCGCCAAGGCCTACGGCTATGAGCTATCGGGCATCACCGTGCGCTTGCCGCAACTGGACCGGCCGGGGCAGCACTTGCTGATCGAGGGCCAAGGCGCGGGCTCTCTTGGCGAAATGCTGCGCTACGTTGGGGACAGCCCCGTGAACGTCTGGACCGGGGGATGGCTCGCCTCTGCCCAGGCAAGCGGGCCTGCGCGCCTGCAGATGAAACTCGAAATACCCCTGGACAGAGCCGCGGACACGACCGTCGCGGGGCGCGTTCATTTCCAAAGTGACAACCTCGTGCTGCGCCCGGATGTGGCGCCGTTTTCCGCGGTGAGTGGCGAGCTGGGCTTCACGCAGCGCGGGGTCCAGCTCTCGGGAATTACCGCAGGCTTTCTGGGGGGCGAAGTCCTTGTCAACGGCGATACGGGCCCGGACGGCACGGTCGTGATCGAGGGCAACGGCAAAGCCACACCCCAAGGTATCAGCGCGCGCCCGCAAACGCCGGCCGCACTGGGGCGCTTGCTCGATCACACCCGCGGCGTGCTGCGCTATGACGCGAAGGTGAGCGTGCATGATCGCAACTTCGATGTGCGGATCGATTCCGACTTGGTGGGCCTGGCCGCGGATCTGCCGGAACCCTTTGGCAAGGCGGCTGCAGAGCCGCGAGCATTGCACGTGGAGAGCGTGCCCCTGCCCGGCTCGCTGCCCCAGCGCGACACGCAGCGCGCGAGCCTAGGCAATGCGCTGAAGGCCGAAATCCGTCGCGTCGCTGATCCCAACGGCGCGATGCGGGTCGAGCGAGGCGTAATCGCCGTTGGTGCGATGGCAACCGTGCCCGATGCGGGACTGCTGCTGCTCATTGACCAGCCACGTCTGGACGTGGATCGCTGGCAGCAATTGCTGGGCGTGGACTCCAACGCCCCTGGCTCCGCACCCGTTCCGACAGCAGGCTCCGCGCTTGTGTCCCCGCCGGGCAGTGCGGTGCAGTCGCGCCCAGCCTACGGGCTCGACGCCATTGACCTCGTGACGGTGCACGCGGGCACTCTGACGCTGGACAACAAGTCGATCTCCAATGTTTCGCTCAGCGCCCGGCGCGACCCGGAGCAGGGCTGGCACATCGACATTGACTCCGATCAGGCATCCGGTACTTTGCAGTGGACGGGTGGAACTGCAGCGGCGCCCGGCCGGCTGACGGCGCGCCTGGTGAAGCTCACCATACCCGAAGGCGAGAAAAAAGAAGTCACCCAGTTGCTCGAGAAGCCGCCAACGCAGTTTCCGGCCCTCGATATCGTCGCGGATCAGTTCGAGCTCGGGGCGAGCAACTTCGGGCAGTTGCAGGTTCAGGCACAGAACACGGGTGCAGCGGGCGTGGAGACCTGGCACCTGGAGAACTTGCGGATCAGCAATCGAGACGGCACGCTGACAGCGCACGGCGACTGGCAGCCCCAGACCAATTCGGGCTCGCGCAAAATGTTCTTGCACGTCGATCTGGCGTATGACAACGCCGGCGAGTTGCTCGGACGCTTCGGCCTGCCGGGAACGATCAAAAACGGCAAAGGCAAGATCAATGGCGAGCTGTCCTGGGTGGGTTCGCCCTTTGCCATCGATTACCCGAGTCTGACGGGCAAAATCCACATGGCAACCGAAAAGGGCCAGTTCCTCAAGGTCGACACCGGCGCCGGCCGTCTGCTGAGCGTGCTGTCGCTGCAGTCGCTGCTGCACCACGTAACGGGGGATTTTCGTGACGTATTTGCACAGGGCTTCGCATTCGATACGCTGAGCGCAGACGCATCCATCAACGACGGCGTCCTCACCACCGACAACTTCATCATGAAGGGCGTCAACGCGGTCGTACGCATCAAGGGCAGCGCCGACCTCAGTGCCGAGACACAGGACCTGGAGGTCGTCGTTATCCCCGAAATCAATGCCGGCACCGCATCTTTGGCCTATGCGCTGATCAATCCCGCGATCGGACTGGGCACCTTCGTGGCAAATTTTCTGCTCAGAAAACCGCTGTCAGCGGCATTTACCAACATTTACGAGGTCACCGGTTCCTGGTCTGACCCCAAAGTCGAGCGGGTCAAAGCCGAGTCCGGGGCCGCGAATACCCGGCCCGCCTCCTAGCCAGACTCGCGGCACGCGATGGCTGGCTGCCGCATAATATTGGCCTCATGCATCGGACTGAACGTCGCATTCGCGTGGCTGCGGTACAGATGGTCTCGACGGCGAGCGTCGAGAGCAACCTGCGCGTTGCCGGCGAATTGATCGCGGAGGCCGTGCATCAAGGCGCACAGTTCGTGGTGCTGCCCGAGTACTTCTGTCTGATGGGCATGCGCGATAGCGACAAAGTCTCGCTGCGCGAGGCCTACGGCAGGGGACCGATTCAAAGCTTTCTCGCGGAGCAGGCCGCACGCCGGCGTATCTGGCTGGTGGGCGGCACGCTACCTTTGTCCACCGACGACCCGGATCGAGTCTTTAACTCTGTACTGGTGCATGACCCGACCGGTCGCCGGGTCGCGCGCTACGACAAGATCCACCTGTTTTCTTTCCGTCACGGCACTGAGACCTATGACGAAGCGCGCACCATTGTTGCGGGTCGCGAACCCGTGCTGGTTTCGTGCGCCTTCGGTGACACGACGCTGCGGGTCGGGCTGTCCGTTTGCTATGACCTGCGCTTCCCGGAGCTGTACCGCCGGCTGCGCGAGGCCGATCTGCTCGTCGTTCCCGCCGCATTCACGGCGGTCACAGGGCAGGCGCACTGGGAAGCGCTGCTGCGCGCGCGCGCCATTGAAAACCTGTGCTACGTGTTGGCCTCCGCGCAAGGGGGGCGGCACGAGAACGGGCGTGTGACATTCGGCCATTCGATGCTCGTCGATCCCTGGGGAGAGGTGCTTGCCGTGCGTCCGAGCGGCGCGGGAGTCGTGGTCGGAACCGTGGACCCGGCGCGCATTGCCGCCTGTCGCGCAAACCTTCCGGCACTGGCGCACCGAGTCCTGCAGTAACCGTGTTGGCACTGGAGCCGATTGCAACGCACATCGAGGAGCTGGAACAAACTTATGAATGCCCCTGACCCCGCGCTCGCGCGCCTAGTGACCGCACGCGCCCTATTGCTCGAGCCCTACGGGCTGGACGAAGCGCACCTGCAGCGTGCCTTGGCAAGCGTCTTCGAGCATCGCACCGATTACGCGGACTTGTATTTTCAGTACACGCGATCGGAGTCCTTCTCGCTCGAGGAAGGCATCGTCAAATCGGGCACTTTCGGCATTGACCAGGGCGTGGGCGTGCGCGCCGTGAGCGGGGAGCGCACCGCTTTCGCGTACTCGGACGACATCTCCAACGATGCTTTGCTGCAGGCAGCGCGAACGGTGCGCTCGATCGCTGCCAGCGGCAGCGCAAGGGTTCCCGTGGCCGCGCAGTTGCAGACGCGCACGCAAAAATCTCTCTACGGGATGGAAGATCCCGTCGGCTCGCTGCCGACAACCGAGAAGATCCGGCTGCTCGAAGAGCTCGAGCGGGCCGCACGTGCGCTCGATGCTCGCGTGAAGCAGGTCATGGCCAATCTGGTTTCCGAGTACGACGTGGTGCTGGTGGCTCGCTCCGACGGGCTGCTAGCGGCCGACGTGCGTCCGCTGGTTCGCTTGTCGCTGACCGTGATCGCCGAGGAAGCGGGGCGCCGTGAACAAGGCTTCTCCGGGGGCGGCGGGCGCAGCGGCCTAGAAATGTTCACGCCCGATCTCTTGCGCGAGCACGCGCGTTTGGCGGTGGACATGGCACTGGTGAACTTGCAGGCGCGCCCGGCACCGGCGGGCATCATGAGCGTCGTCCTTGGGCCCGGTTGGCCCGGAATCCTGTTGCACGAGGCCGTCGGGCACGGCCTGGAGGGCGACTTTAACCGCAAGGGATCGAGCGCGTTTGCCGGCCGCATCGGGCAACGGGTGGCCGCGCGCGGCGTGACCGTCATCGACGATGGCACGATCCCCGAGCGGCGTGGGTCACTGAACATCGACGACGAAGGCAATCCGACCCAGCGCACGGTCCTCATAGAAGACGGCGTTTTGCGCGGCTACATGCAAGACACCCTCAACGCACGGCTCATGAAAGCCCGCTCTACCGGAAATGCACGGCGTGAGTCCTTCGCCGCGCTGCCCATGCCCCGCATGACCAACACCTGCATGCTCGGTGGCAATACCGATCCCGAGGAGATCTTGCGCTCGGTCTCGCAAGGTATCTATGCGCGCAATTTCGGCGGGGGTCAGGTAGACATCACCAACGGCAAATTCGTCTTTTCCATGGCCGAGGCCTACCTTATCGAGAACGGAAGGCTCGGCGCTCCGATCAAGGGCGCCACATTGATCGGCAACGGACCCGATGCCTTGACCCGGGTGACGATGATCGGCAATGACATGCGCATGGACCTGGGCATTGGCACCTGCGGCAAGGAAGGCCAAAGTGTTCCCGTCGGCGTAGGCCAGCCGACCCTGCGCATCGAGGGACTGACCGTCGGCGGCACGGGCGGCTGATCGGCCCGATCTGCTGCTCGCGTGCGCCCCGCCCGCTCGGGCGGCCGCGCGTCATATTTCCGATTGATGCGGATTTTGGATGTTTTTTTTTGGCAAAAAACGCCACGAACAGCTTGGCAAATTCCCCGGAAGGGTTTTGAATAATATACAGAGCAGGGTCGGGATTCTTCCGGCCGGCTTCCTTGTTCGTTGTGCTGTCGAGGGTTAGTCATCGTGCCGCAGGGCCGAGAACTTGCAGCCGGGGTTGCGCGGGTCAAGACGGGTG
>DASPPB010000065.1:0-26899 GCA_035625725.1 Burkholderiaceae bacterium | reverse complement strand
AGCCGCCGGGTCGAGCACAATGAAGTCCGCGTCCTACGTCACGCACGCCGACCTGGGGGGGCAGCGCGGCCATGGCCGCGTGCAGCCCGAGCCCGAGGGCGCGCTGTTCCACGCGCCCTGGGAGCCACGGGTACTAGCTCTGGTGCTGGCCGCCGGTGCCGCGGGGGCCTGGAACCTCGACATGAGCCGTAGCGCGCGCGAAACGCTGTCGGACTACGCTCGCCTCAGCTACTACGAGATCTGGTTTGCCGCGCTCTCCAAGCTGCTGGTCCAACATGGATTGGTGACGCCTCAGGAGGCGGCCAGTGGCAGGGCCCATGTGTCACCTCGACGGCTGCCACGCAAGCTAATGGCCTCCGATGTGGCCGCCGCTATGGCTCGCGGTTCGCCGACTCAACGCTCCATTGAGCAGCCGGCGCGCTTCGCAGTCGGCGATGTTGTGCAACTTTTTGTAGGTGAAATACCACATCACACGCGCTTGCCCAGGTACATGCGCGGGAAAGTCGGGATCGTCGAGCGTATTCATGGGCCCCATGTGTTCGCGGACGCGCACGCGCTGGGCCGAGGCGAAGATCCGCGCTGGCTCTATACCGTCGCCGTCCGCGGCAAAGACATTTGGCCGACGCGCGAGGATGCACGCGAGGCAGAAAATCTAACGGTCTCGATCGACGCTTGGGAGCCCTATCTGGAGCCGGTATGACGGATAGGTTTGTCATCGACATGACGAGTGAGGACGAGCCGCATTTTGCCGAACCGTGGCAGGCGCACGCGTTCGCGATGGTCGTTAAGCTGCACGAGCGGGGTCTGTTCACTTGGCGCGAGTGGGCCGATACGCTGGGGGAGCAGATCGCCGCCGCCCGTGCAGCTGGCGATCCCGATCGCGGCGATACGTATTACGCGCACTGGCTCGGCGCTTTGGAGGCGATTGTCGCGCGCAAGGGTGCGACGTCGGCCCACGAATTACAGCGTACCGCACACGCCTGGGACCGTGCCGCACAACGCACATTGCACGGCAGACCGATCGAGCTTCGCGCGGAGGATTTTTCTGATTGAAGTGGTTCTAGGAACGCGATGCCGGTGTGTGCACGCAAGAATGATGGTAGGCCTCGTCGCGCTGAACTACGTTGGCTCCGTTTTACGCCGTTCCAACGGTATCGATCAAGTTCCACTCAGGATCGGAAGCGTCACCTTCCCGCTTAGAAAGCGGAAGAGATCAAAAAAGCGCAGAGAAGGACTTTGGCGTCCTGGCGCTCTTTTTGGGGCGCTAGGAGCAGTTTGGTGCCGGGCGAGGGAATCGAACCCACACGTCTTTCGACACTTGATTTTGAGTCGCGCCGTTGATGGCGCCGGCTTCTCCGGACTTTGCGCGCGGGCCTTTGCGGGGTGTCCGGTGCGGAATCGTTCTCCGCAATGCGCGCGAAAAAGCCGCGCCCACGCTTTTTTTTAGTGTGCGGCCGCGCCGCGAGCCTCCGGGCCGGACGCTTCGGTCGAGGGATTCGAGGCGCTCGCAGTCGGGCCGTGGCCTGCGCGTTCGCGCTCTGCGAGGGGCACTTTCACCACGGTCACGGTACACGCGGCCTGTGCCACGACCTGGGTTGAGACGCTGCCCAGGTAGCGGCGCAGCGAAGAGCCTCCCCGCGAGCCGATGACGATGTGGTCAACCCGATTGCTGTGCGCGTAGTCGAGGATCGCGGCGGCTGCATCGGGCGCCTCGAGCACATGAAAGCTCACGCGCCGGCCAGTCTGGGCAAGCGGCCGCGCCCAGTGCTGCAGTTGCACCAGGCGCTGCACATGGCGATGGGTTGCCGCGACGTCCGCCGGCGCCTCGATGGCCAGACGGGGTGTGCGCAGCACCGAGACGCACGCAAGCCGCGCCTCGGGTGCGGCCTGCAGAACCTGTCGTGCGGTCGCACGCAACGCCTCGGCAAGGTCCTCCCACTCCTGGGTGAAGTCCACGGCTGCCATGACGATCGGTGCGCGGTGCAGCTGCTGCGATGTCGAGCGCACGGTCGGCTTGGCGGCCAGGCGCCCGACGAGGCGCCGAAAGCGTCGCCAGGGCGATTGCGCCTCGGCCACCTCGGCTCTGTAGGTGAGCGCCACCGCCTCGGGGTGCGTGAGATCGAATGCAAGCTGCGCGGCGCTGGCATAGCGCTGCTCCGGGTCGACCTCGAGGCAGCGCAAGATGATCTCCTGCAGCCAAGGGGGAAAATCCGACCGGTGCACGCGAGGCGGCACGGGCTCTTCGTAGAGCCGCCGGCGCAAGCCCCGCACGCTGGTCGGCGCGCCGAAGGGGCGTGCGCCCGTGGCCAGGTGGTAGAGAATGACGCCCAGTGCAAACAAGTCGCTGCGGCTGTCAGTGCGGTTGTGCAGGACCTGCTCCGGGGAGATATAAGGGCCGGTGCCCATGGGAAGGCGAAATTGCTCGGCCAGCAAGTCGGGCAGGCGATCGTGCCGCGCCAAGCCAAAGTCGATGAGCACGGCGGTGCCGTCCTCGCGAAACATGATGTTGCTGGGCTTCACGTCGTGGTGGATGACTTGCTGCTGGTGCAGGTCGTGCAGTGCCTCGGCAACCCGGGCGCCGATTTCGGCGACTTCTTCGGGCGGCAACGGCGCCTCATCGAGGCGAGCGCGCAGCGATCGACCCTGGATGCGTTCCATCACGATGTAGGGCTGCGCCTCAAATCCACCGGCGGCAATCCAGCGCGGTACGTGCGGGCCGTGCAGCAGCGGCAGAATCATCTGCTCGACTTCGAAGCCGACGATGGCCGTCGCGTCTTCCCCGAATAGCGGAATCTTCATGATTCCGGGCACGGGCAGCTCGGGTTTGTTCACGCGCCACAGCGCGGCCATGCCGCCGCGATGCAGCCGCTCAACGAGCTCGAAGCCGTCGATGACCTGGCCCGGCTCCAACGCGTGTCGCGGCGCTGCGTCAGGCCCCATGGAGCAACTGCTGCGCGTAGCGCGGCGGCAGACCGGCAGCGCGCACCTTGCGCGCTGCGCTCTGATTGTCGTAGGGCACGCGCCAGAAGCACAGCATGTCGGTCAGTTCGTCGAAGATTGCGTAGCACGCCGCCGGGTTGCCATCGCGGGGCTGGCCAACCGAGCCCGGAAGCGCCAGCCAGCGGCGCGCGGCGCTCAGCGGTATGGGCGTGCCAGGAACCGGAGAAAACGTCTCCACGCGCTGCGTCAGTCCCATGTGGTAGAGCATGGGCTCGTGCATGTGCCCGCAGAAAGTGATGCGTGCGCGCACAACCTGCAGGTGGCGTGCCGCCTGCATGGGTCCGAGGATGTATTCGAAATTCTTCGGATCCCAGCCGTTTGCATGTACGTAGAGGCAAACCCCGTCCTGTGCGGTGAGGGGCAGCTCGCGCAAGAACTCGAGCTGCGTGGGCGAGAGTACCTTGCGGGTCCAGTCGATGCACTGGCGCGCATCGGCGTTCAAGCGCACGTCATCGGCGCCTGCGGCAGCTTCGTCGTGGTTGCCTCGAAGCGCGGTTGCGCCCCGCTGCACGAAGCCCATGACGGTTTCGACGACCCATGCGGGGTCGGCGCCATAGCCCACGTAATCGCCCAAAAAGACGTACTGCGTCGCGCCGTGCTCCTGCGCGTGCGCAAGACACGCCTCCAGGGCTTCGCGATTGCTGTGAATGTCCGTCAAAAGCGCGATCGTCATGGCAATGGGTCCGCGGCGGCGGCCACGCGAGGGCCGCTCACCGCCGCGTCGTGGCACCAGCGATCGCGCCAGCGAGCGACGGCCAGCTCCTGAAACCGGCCAATGCTGCTAGCTCCCGTGCGCGCAAACCCCAGGTGCTGCCAGGCCTGCTCGAGTTCCTCCAGCGCGTGGGACGGATCGACCGCGGGGGCATGAGTCTGTTTGGATAGCTTGCGGCCGGCCGCATCGCGCACCAGCGGCAAGTGCAAATACCGCGGCGTGGCCAATCCCAGAGCCCGCTGCAAAGCGATCTGCCTCGGCGTGTTGTCGAGCAAGTCGGCACCACGGACCACATGCGTGATCTGCTGATACGCATCATCGACGACGACGGCGAGCTGGTAGGCCCATAGGCCATCGGCGCGCCGGATGACAAAATCGCCCACAATTTTTTCGACGTCTTGCTCGAAGTGCCCGCAGCCGCGGTCCTCAAACGAGACGCTGCCGCCCTCAACCCGAAACCGTATTGTCCCCGCGCCCGAGGATCCGCGCGTGCGGCACGTTCCCGGGTAGGGCCGCGGGCGGCCCTTGGCCGAGGCGCTGAGCCCGGAGCGGGTACAGACGCAACAAAAGACCCTGCCGGCGCGCTCCAGTTGCTGCGCAGCAGCAAAATAAGCGTCCGACCGCGCGTCCTGGAACATGACGGGCTCGTCCGGGCTTAATCCCAAGGCTGCCAGAGTGGAGAGTTGCCGCGCAGCAATCCCCTTCTGTTCCCGGGGCGGGTCGATGTTCTCTATTCTTATCAACCACTTACCACAGTGCGCGCGGGCATCAAGCCAGCTTCCCAGGGCCGCGACCAAGGAGCCACGGTGCAGGGGTCCGGTCGGCGAGGGGGCGAAACGTCCGCGGTAGGTAGCACTCATCTTCGGGCATTCTTGCGCACCGGCGGCGTTGCCGGCATGGATTGTCTCGGATTTGCCGTTGTCTACCAGTTATACGGGAGTGATAATGGCGCAACCGCAACCCGGGAATCGCTTCTCGATCCGGCGTTGCCGCGCAAAAGGGTCGGCTTCTTTTCAACGTCTTGTACCCAAATTGGCTCGATGCCGTGACTTTCAACGATTTACGCGCGCCTGCTGCGGGAACTAACAAGCAAATTGCCGAAGTGCGCGGCAACGGAGACTCGTTTTCGGAGCACTCTGTACGAAACGAGAGCCTTTGCGCAGCGATTGCTGCTCGCAAGTGACACTACCGCAATCATGTCAGCGTGGGATGCACGATCAGCCAGCAGCGCGCCTGCTTCGAGCCTCACATCACATGATCACGTTACCGATCGTAGAACAAGAAGCACGCCTTCACGGGATATGACGAGATCCACGATAGGCGACGACGGCGCCAACACCTCGCACTGGCATCTGGCTCCTGCGAGCTTTTTGATCTTGGGTTTCGTGGGCAGCGGACTTTCGGGGCACAACGGCGACTCCTGGTTCTGGATAGGCGCGCTGGCGCTCAACGTCATTGTGCGGCTCTTGATTCCGGTGGAGCCGGTGTCTCCCCGCCGACGCGCGGATCCCGCAGTGAGCCGAGCCGTGCGGTGGCGCGCCGCCTCCTATCTGCTCGACGCCGTTCTTTGGGCGGGCCTGGTGCTGTCGATCAATCCTCTGCCCACCGTGATGGCCACGCGCGTCGGTGGATCGCTCGCGGGAGCCATGTTGCTCTCCGCCTTGTCCTCGGCGAGCCGTTCCACGCCATTGGGTTTGGCAATGGCGTGGACCATCCCGGCGCTGGCCATTGCGGTGCATGCCGACAGTGGCGGGGCGATCGCGGTGGGCCTGCTGCTGTGGATGGCCAGCGTCGTATGGCTAGGCGCGACGCGGCCGGTTGCGGCGCCACCCCAGCGGCGCACGCGCATCGAGCCCACCGTGCCCCTGTCGGGAGGTTCGACTCGCCGCGGCGTGCAACTCGCCATCCAGACCTCAACGGCACCCATGATCGCGGTGCATGAGGGGCGGGTCTTCGAAATTAATGCGGCCGCCGCGGCGATGCTCGGGCAGATTTCCTTTGATTGCATTGGCCGGCGTATCGAAGAACTCGCCGTTTTTGAGCCTCCGAATGCCTTTGATCTTTCGCAGGCGGCGCGTGAAGGCCCGGTGCGCGCGACAATGCATCCGGTCGCATTGCCCGACGCGGATCCGATCACGGTTCGAGTCAAGGCCGGCCAGTCGCGAAGCGGCGAGTTAATCAGTGTATTGGCGCTCGAGGCGCCGCTTCTGACGGTCGTTGCGCCGCCAAAGCCGGCGCCGCAACCCGTGGAAAAGGCCCCCCGGGCGCCGCCCCCGCCGGCCCCGCCGGCTGCTCCCTCAGGCGTGCAGGTAGACCTTCGCCTCGAGAGCGAGCCGCTTGTGTCGGCCGGTCAGTTTGCGAGCGTGCCATCGCCGGAGAGCGCGGCCGCGGCGGCCGCTGCCGCGGCCCGCAGGCCGCCCGCGACGCGCCCGGAAGCACCGGCTGCCAAGGCTGCGGTTGCGGCCCCGTTGGCCGGCATGCCTCTTGGCTTTGGCTCTTCGGCCGAAGAAGGTGCGCAGGCTCTGGCCCGGTTACCCAACTTGTTGCCCAAGCTACCGGTGCTGGCCTGGGTCGTCGACGGCGACGGTCGCGTCGTTCATACCCACAGTCAGGAGGTACGCCGCTGGGGCATGAAGATCGGCCCCACGATGCGGCCGCGATGGTGGGACGCATTCGTCTATCAGGCGCGCTCTCGCGATGCCTTTCTCAAGGCGCTCGAGTCCGCGGTGCTCGGCCGACCGACCTACGACCTGCTCGTGGAGCGGGCGAGTCCCTCGGGCGGGCGACTGGCCCTGCGCTCCCACATCGTGCCGGTGCACTGGCCCGATGCGCAGGGACGCGAGCAGCCCTCCGCCCTCGTGCTCGACACGATCGCTTCGGCCCATGAACTCTTGGAAAACGATCGCGTGCGCCGGCGCAAGGAGCACTACAAGTCGCTCGTGGAGGCCAGCCCGAACCTGATATGGGCCTGCGACGCGAGCTTCCGCTTTACCTTCGTGAGCCGGCGCGCCTGCCGCGAGCTCTATGGATACGCTGTCGATGAACTCATCGGCGCTTCGGTGGTGGTGCTGCTCAACCCGGGCGCCGACCAGACGGCGGCGCGTCGCGCGCTGCTGGAATTGCGCGACGGGCGCGTGATGCGCGACGTGGAGATGTCGCACATCACCAAGGACGGCAAACGCATCGTCGTCGCGGTGAGCGCGGCGGCGCTGGCCGGATCGGGCGGTCGCTTCTCAGGGGTGGTTGGCATCATGGTCGATGTCACCGCGCTCAAGCAGCGCGAGGCCAGTCTTGCCGAGGCGCTGCGCCTGGAGCGTACCGTGCTCGACTCGGCCGGCCAGGCGCTGGCCGTGATCCGCGATGGCGTGGTGGCGCGTTGCAACGAGGCGTTTTTGAAGCTGTTGCAGCGTAGTGCGGCCGAGCTCAAGGGCATGCGCATCGTCGAGATCTTCGCCGATCGCGCAGAGTGGGCCGCGGCGGCAGCCGCCGCCGACCGCGCGGCATTGTCCGATCAGGCGGTGGTGCGCGAGATCAAACTGCAGCGCTCGTTAAAGCCCGCGCCCGACGAGCAGACCGTCTGGTGCCAGCTCACGCTGCGCTCGGTCGAGCGCGGCGAGTACGTGGTGGCGCTTGCCGACATCGACTCGATTCGACGTCGCGAAGCCCATGCGCTGTTTGACGCCCGCCACGACGAACTCACCGGTTTGGCAAACCGCCGGCTGTTTGCCGAGCGTGCGCGCGCGGCGTTGGCCACGAGCGCGTTGCGCAACTCGGGCTGCGCCATCGTGGTAATCGACCTGGACCGCTTCAAGCAAATCAACGACCGCTACGGGCATCAGGCAGGCGACGAGGTACTGCAAGAGATGGCGCGGCGGCTGCAGCGTGTCGTGCGCCCGCAAGACACGGTCGCGCGCTACGGCGGCGACGAATTTGCCCTGCTCATCCCCGATGCGGGGGCGCGCCGCGATATCGAGGCGATCTCCAACCGCATCCTCGATGAATTGGCCCGTCCGGTGCGCTTCGGCGGCCGCATGGAGGAGTCGCTCTCAGCCTCCGTGGGCATCGCGCTCGCGCGCGAACAGGGCCGCGAGCCTTCCTGGCTGCTGAGCCTGGCTGATCGCGCGATGTACGAGGCCAAGACCTCGGGCGGCAATCGTGCTGTGTTCGCCCCCTCGGCCGACTACATCGAAGACTCGACGGTGCTGGGTGCACCGCCGTCGGCCATCGACCGCGCCGCATAGCGCGCGTTTTACGTCCGCTGCGCGGCCTTGGGCCGGTAGGCGACGACGACGTCGGGGTCGGTCTCCATATACGGACCGCCGATGAGCTGAATACAGTAGGGCACCGCGGCAAAGATCCCGGGCACGACGATTTTGCCCTGCGCATCGCGCAGACCCTCGAGCGTCTGGGCGATGGCCTTGGGCTGCCCGGGCAGATTCAGTATCAGTGCGCTGTGCTCCGGCGTTTCGCGCAAAACGCCGACTTGCCGCGACAAAATGGCGGTCGGCACGAATTCGAGCGAGATGCGCCGCATCTGCTCGCCAAAGCCGGGCATCTCGCGCGTTGCCACCGCGCGCGTTGCCTCGGGCGTGACGTCGCGGCGGGCAGGTCCCGTTCCGCCGGTGGTCAGCACCAGGTCGCACCCGCACTGATCGACCAGCTCCAGCAGTGCGCCTTCGATCGCAGAGGGCACGTCGGCGACCAGGCGCTCGAAGGCGCGCCACGGCGATCGCAGCGCACGCGCCAGCCACTCACGCAGCCCCGGCAATCCAAGGTCCGCGTACACACCGGCGCTGGCGCGGTCGGAGATTGACACCAGACCCACCAGCAGTTCGTCGGGGTGGCTGCGCTGCTGCTTGGGGCTCATCCCGTACCCCGTGTCGGTTGGTCCCGAAGCACGCCCTGCAGCCATCGATACAGTTCGCGCGCATGCCGCGGGGCGCGCAGCGCTGCGCGCTCCTGGCGGGCTGCGCGCACTTTTGCGCGCAGCCACTGCGCGTCCACACCGGGGTGATCGCGCACGAAGCCCTCGAGCGCGGCCTCTTCCGCAATGAGCCCATCGCGCAAGCGCTCGCAGCGCTGCATCAAGGCCACCGAGGCGCGCGATGCGCCCATGAGGGTGTCGTAGGCGCGGCCGATCGCCTCATAGTCGGCGGTGCGCATCAGCTTTCCGATGTACTGCAGCTGGCGCCGGCGCGCCTCGTGGCCTTTGATGCGACGCGCGGCCCAGATCGACTCGTGCAGTGCCTCGGGCAGCGCAAGCTGCGCGAGCTGCTCGGCGTTGAGCGCCACGAGCTTTTCCCCCAACGCCTGGCGCGCGTGCATCTGTCGCTTGCGCTGCGTCTTGCTGGGCCGCTCCTCGTGCGTCTGCGCTGTTTCGTTCATCGTGTTCCGGTTGATGGGGCTCGCCTGCGCGGCGCTGGTGCGTGGACGGCTATCATAACGATCCACCGAATAACCCCAACGGGCCCGGCCCAACGAAAGCCGATGAATTCCCCTTTTTCGATTGACGAGGCGCGACTGCGCGAATTGGCGCGCGAAGTAATTACCCATGCGCGTTCGCTTGGCGCAAGCGACTGCGTGTGCGAAGCCAGCGAATCGACTGGTCTGTCGGTCACGACGCGCAAGATGCGGGTGGAAACGATCGAAAATACCCGGGACAAGGCGCTCGGGATCACGGTATACGCGGGCCAGCGGCGCGGGCATTCGTCGACCTCGGATTTCTCGCTGGCGGCCATTCGCCAGGCCGTGCAGGTTGCCTACGATATCGCGCGCCACACCGCGGTCGATGACGCGGCCGGCCTGCCCGACGAGGAGGAGCTCGAACGTAATCCTCGGGATCTCGACTTGTTTCACCCCTGGGACCTCGACTCCGAGCGCGCCATTGCGCTTGCGCAGCGCGCGGAGCAAGCCGCTTTTGCGGTGAGCTCGCAGATCGTCAATTCGGAGGGTGCCAACGTGCAGTCGAGCTGCGACCAGTTCGTGCTGGCCAACTCGAGGGGTTTTTTGGCGGGCTATCCCCAATCGCGGCACGCCGTGTCGGTGACCCCGATCGCCCGTGGCCGCGGGGGAATGCAGCGCGACGATTGGTACAGTTCCACGCGCGCGCCCGAGGATCTGGCGCTCGCGCCCGACATCGGACGGTATGCGGCGCAGCGCGCGCTTGCACGCCTGGGGGCGCGCAAGTTGGCAACACGGCAGTGCCCCGTGCTGCTGGAGGCGCCCGTGGCCTGCGGGCTGCTGGGCAATTTCGTTCAAGCCGCCAGCGGCAGTGCCCTGTATCGCAAGGCCTCTTTTCTTGTCGACAGTCTGGGACAGAAGATCTTCCCCAGCCACGTGACGGTGCGCGAGGATCCATTTATCGCACGGGGTCTCGGTTCGGGACCTTTTGACGAAGAAGGCGTCCGCGGACGTGTTCGCGACATTGTCGCCAGCGGAGTGCTGGAGGGCTACTTCCTTTCGTGCTACTCGGCGCGCAAGCTCGGCATGAAATCCACCGGCAACGCCGGCGGATCGCACAACCTGGAGCTTCGCTCTTCGCTTACGCGCCAAACCGACGATTTCGAGGCGATGCTGCGTACGCTCGGAACGGGGCTGCTGGTGACCGAGCTCATCGGCATGGGCATTGACCTCGTCAACGGCGATTACTCGCGCGGCGCAAGCGGATTTTGGGTCGAAAACGGCGCGATCGCCTACCCCGTGGAGGAAATCACGATTGCGGGCAATCTGCGCGCCATGTTTGCGGGCGTCGCCGCGATTGGCGCCGATACGGTCGTGCGCGGCAGCAAAATCAGCGGCTCGGTGCTGATCGACGCGATGACGGTCGGGGGCAGCTAAGAGGCCGAAGCCAGGCGAGACCGCCAGTAGGCGATTTGCCGCGCCACCTGCGCGGGCGCGGTACCCCCCAAATGATCCCGGGCGGCCACCGAACCCTCGAGGCTCAGCGCCGGGCGGGCATCCGCATGGATGAGCGGCGCGAAGCTGCGCAGCTCCTTCAGGGGCAATTCGTCCAAATCGCAGCCCAGTTCGGTGGCCCGTCGCACGGCCCTGGCGACGGCCTCGTGCGCATCGCGAAAGGGCATCCCCGCACGAACCAGGTAGTCGGCCAGGTCGGTGGCGGTGGCAAATCCCCGTTGCGCTGCGCGGCGCATGGCCTCCGGATGCACAACGATCCCCGGCACGAGCTCGGCAAACGCCTGCACGGTATCGCGCAGCGTATCGACGGCGTCGAACAGGGGCTCCTTGTCCTCCTGGTTGTCCTTGTTGTACGCGAGAGGCTGGGCCTTGACCATCGTGAGTAACGCCACGAGGCTGCCGATCACGCGTCCCGTCTTGCCGCGCGCCAGCTCTGGCACGTCGGGGTTGCGTTTTTGCGGCATGATGGAAGAGCCGGTTGTGAACCGGTCGGGCAGCTCGATGAAGCCAAACTGCGGGTTCGCCCACACGATGAGCTCCTCGCAAAAGCGCGACAGATGGACCATCGTGAGCGAGGCGGCCGCACAAAACTCGATGGCAAAATCCCGGTCGGAGACCGCATCCATCGAATTGCGGCTCACCGCCTCAAAGCCCAGTCGACGCGCAACGGCCTCGCGGTCGATCGGGTAGCTCGTGCCGGCAAGCGCCGCGGCGCCCAGGGGGAGACAGTTCACCCGCGCCCGCAGCTGGCGCAATCGCTCGACGTCGCGCTCGAGCATCTCCACATACGCCAGCAGGTGGTGCCCAAAGACCACCGGCTGGGCGACCTGCAGATGCGTGTAGCCCGGCAGGATCGTGTTCACGTGGGAGCTTGCGAGCTCCACCAGCGCGCGTTGCAGCCGCAGCAGCTGCGCCTGCACCAGGTCGATCTGGCCGCGCAGATACAGTCGCAAATCGGTGGCAACCTGGTCGTTGCGGGAGCGGCCCGTGTGCAGCCGTTTGCCGGCCGGACCGATGAGTTCGGTCAGTCGCGCCTCGATGTTTAGGTGCACGTCTTCCAGATCCTGGCGCCAGGCAAATTCGCCGCGCTCGATTTCGCCCCGCACGACGCCCAGACCTTGCTCGATGGCCTGAAGGTCCTGTGCGCTGAGCACCCCGACCTGCGCGAGCATCCAGGCATGGGCCAAGGAGCCCTCGATGTCGGCCGGCGCCAGGCGCCGGTCGAAGCCGACGCTGGCCGTGTAGCGCAGCACGAAATCGGCAACCGGTTCGGAAAAGCGCCCCGACCACGCCTGTTCTCGGGCATGCAGGGAGGAGCGGGATTGCGCATCATCGGCACCGGGACGCTTGGCTGCGACGGTGCCAGGGTCGCGCCGCGGCTCTGCGGCGGCCGTGCCGCGGCCGCGGGCCTTGTTCTGGTTCATGGATAAATTCTAACGCCCGGCGCCTGCGCTCTCGTTTGCTAACAAACCATGCATAATCGTGCCTCGTGCCTCAGACCCGACAACTGATCCCCGACGGTTGCAATGCCGGCACCGTTTTGCGCATCGGTGTCGGAGTCAATCTCGCGCTGGCCGTTGCGGTGATGACGGGTCGCGCCATCGAGTATCCCTCCGTGCCGGCCTCGACGCAGCATGCGGCGGCCTTTTTGGAGCTTGCGGCGATCGTCGAACCCACGACGCTGCTCACCTTGCTGGGCTGGTGCCTCCTGCGCCGTAGCGGCCCCGCGCTCTCGGAACCCATGCAACGGGTCGTTGCGTGGTCGCTGCCCGCGCTCATGGCCTATCTGGTCAATCGGCTGGCGGTCGGCGCGGCGCTGCCGCCTTTTGCGCGGGCCGATGTCCTGGCGACCGGCTTGGGGCTTTTGGGCGGCGCCGCGGCGCAGCACTACCTGGAGCTGCGGTCGCGGGCGTTTTCGCCCGCGATCGACGAAGCGAAGTTCCAGGCGCTGCAATCGCGCATTCGGCCGCACTTCTTTTTCAACAGTCTGAACGCTGTGTTGTCCGTGATCCGCGACGACCCCGTGCGTGCCGAGCGGATGCTCGAGAGCGTGGCCGAACTTTTTCGTGCGGTAATGGGCGACGTCAAGCGTCTTGTCCCCCTGGAGCAGGAGATCGACTTGTGCCGGCGCTACGTGGAAATCGAACAAACGCGTCTGGGAGAGCGGCTGCATGTGAACTGGAATATCGGGGCGGTGCACCCCAAAGCGCGCGTGCCGCAGCTGCTGCTGCAACCCATCATCGAAAACGCGGTGCGCTACGGCGCCGAGCGAGTTGCCGGCCCCTGCGACATCGAGGTGCGCGTGCGCCAGCACGGCTTTAAGCTGGAGATTTTTGTGAGTAACCCGATCGCACGCGAACCGGTGCAGCGCGAGGGCAACCAGATCGGGTTGAACAACATTCGTGGCCGACTGGCGCTGGTTTACGATTTGGAGGCCAGCCTCGAGACCCGGGTCCGACGTGAGCGCTTCGAGCTCACGCTCACGATTCCGGTGGAGACCAAAGCCAGTGCCTGAGGCCGGCGACGGCGCCGTGGATCGATCGGGACGCGCGAAATCATGCTCAAAGTGCTCGTTGTAGACGATGAACCACCCGCGCGGGCACGACTCGCGCAGGTGCTTGCCGACTGCGCGCGTCAGATCGCGCTCACCCAGGTCGGGGAGGCCGACGGTGGGATCGCGGCACTGGAGGCGGTGGCGCGGCTTCAGCCCGATGTCGTCTTGCTCGATATCGCAATGCCCGACATGAGCGGCATCGAAGTGGCCCGGCACCTGGCGCAGTCGCAGACGCCGCCCGCAATCATTTTTGTGACCGCCTTCGATGAGCATGCGCTCAAGGCCTTCGAGGTGCAGGCAATCGACTACCTGCTCAAACCGGTGCGAGCCGACCGCCTGCTCGCGGCCCTGCAGCGTGCGCGGCGCATCTTGCCGCACGAGGAGCGATTCGATGCATTGGCGCGGAGCCTCGGCGCCACCCGCTCGCAGCTCAGCGTCTCGGAGCGCGGTCGGCTTGTGCTCGTTCCGGTCGACGACATCGTTTATCTGCGCGCGGAACTCAAGTACGTCACGATTCGCACGTTGGCGCGCGAATACCTGACCGAAGAGTCGCTCACGGCGCTGGAGAATGAATTCGGCGAGCGGTTTGTGCGCATCCATCGCAACTGCCTGGTTGCGCGGCGTTTCATTGCCGGCTTTCAACGCGTGAAGGCCAGATCCGACGCCGAGGGCGAATCGCCCGAGGGGCATTGGGAGATCTTGCTGCGCGACCTCGACGAGCGCCTGCCCATCAGCAGGCGCCAGTGGCCCACCGTCAAGGCCACCGCGGGTATCTGAGCTTGCTACACTCGACGCTCCATGCCCTTGCCTTCTGCAGCGATTCGCATCGCAACGCGCGCAAGCCCGCTGGCGCTGTGGCAGGCCCATTTCGTGCGCACGCGGCTGCTGCAGGAGGATCCGGCGCTGCAGGTGGAGTTGCTCGAACTCACCACGCGCGGCGATCAGATACTGGACCGCACCCTGTCGAAAGTCGGGGGGAAGGGGCTCTTTGTCAAGGAGCTCGAGGTGGCGCTGCTCGACGGCCGGGCGGACATTGCGGTGCATTCCCTCAAGGATGTGCCCATGGAGCTCGAATCGGAGTTCGCGCTGGGCGCAATTCTGGAGCGCGGCGATCCACGCGACTGTTTCGTGAGCCCGCGCTTTGCTCGCCTGGAGGATCTGCCCGAGGGCGCACGCGTGGGCACCTCCAGTTTGCGACGCGAAATGGCACTGCGTGCGCATTTTCCGCACCTGCGGATCGCGTCCGTGCGGGGCAACGTGGGCACGCGCCTGGCCAAGCTCGAGCGCGGCGACTTTGACGCCCTTGTGATGGCCGCCGCGGGTTTGCAACGTCTGGGGATGTCCGAACGCATTGTCCAAGTGCTTGCACCCGAAGTGTTTTTGCCTGCGCCGGGGCAGGGCGCGCTGGCGATCGAGATTTGTGCACGCAACGAGCGGCTGCGTGAGCGCCTGCTTTGTCTGGAGCACGCGCCCACGAGAGCCTGTGTGACGGCCGAGCGCGCCGTCTCCCGCGGCTTGGGCGGCAGCTGCGAATTCCCGCTGGCGGCCTACGCGCAAATTGCACAAGGACAAGTGCATCTGCGCGCGTGTGCGGGCAATGCCACGCGCGGCGAGATGATCGAGGCGCAGGCAAGCGGTCCGACAACACAGCCCGAGGCCATCGGCATGCGCGTGGTCGCCGAGCTCAAGGCGCGCGGCGTCGAGCGCCTGCTGCGCAACGGGTGAGGCTTGAAACCCTCTGCCGGCGGGCCGCCGTTCGTTCTGGTCACCCGACCGCAGACCCCGGGCCGGGCGCTTGCGGCACAGCTGCGCGCCGCGGGCTCCGACGCCTTGTGGTGGCCCGCTTTTGTCCTCTTGCCCCCCGACGATCCGGCCGCGCTGCGCTCGAGCGTCGAGCGATTGCCGCTGTTTGACCTGGTCGTCTTCGTGAGCCCGGCGGCCGTGCGTGCCTTCGCTCCGTTGCTAACCGAAGCATGGCCGGCGCATGCCGTCATTGCGGCTGTCGGTGCGGCAACCGCCCAGGAGGCGCGTGCGCAGCTGCCCGGAGCGAGCGAGGCTCGCATCATCTGTCCGGCCGGCGATACCACCGCCGATGGGGGATCCGAAGCGCTCTGGGAGGCGCTGCAACGCGGGGTGAGGCCGCCACCGCGGCATGCGCTGATCGTGCGCGCCCAGAGCGGGAGGCGCTGGCTCATCGATCGGCTGCTGGCCAGCGGGGCGAGGGTCGAAGAGACGGTGGCTTACCGCCGCGTCGCGCACGTTCCGACGGCCGCGCAGTGGGCGGCCTTGCGCGCGGCCAGGGCAGGCGGAGCGAGGCTCGCTACGCTGTTTAGCAGCTCCGAGGCCGTGGAGGCGCTGAGCGAAGCGCTGGCGCGCGACCCCGCGCTGTCGGCGTGGCTGCTGCAGGGTATCGGGCTGTGCGTTCATGCGCGCATCGAACAGGCTTTGCGCGCGCGTGGTCTTGACGACGTGCGGTGCTGCGAACCGGAGGCGGCATCCATCCGTTGCGCGCTGGGCCTGCCCGGGGCGGCGACCGCGGCTGCACCCAAGGCTGCGCGGCAAGCCGCGCGTTCCTAGATTCCGTAACATTGCGCTCCTCATGGGCGAACCGACGTCTTCGAGCCCGAGTTCGGGCACCGCGGCGACACGCGCTGCGAGCAGCAGCTCGGCTCCGGGGCGCACGCTGGCATTGCTCGCGCTGCTGCTTGCCGCACTGGCGCTGACCCTGTCGTTTTACTTGCTACGCCGCGACGGTGAGCAGCAGCGGCGCATCGCTCAGGAACGAGCCGATGCGCTCGCACGCGATCAGCGCGATGCGGACGTGGAGCGGCGCCTGGGCGATCTGGAGCGCCAGTGGGCGCAAGCGCAAAGCGAAGCGGAAGCCGGTACCGGCCTGACGGGCGATACCGAGCTGCGGCAGCGCAGGGAGCAACTCGCGCTGCTCGACATCGAACGTCTGGTTGAGCAAACGCAGCTGCAGCTTCGGCTGGGCGCCAATCCCAGCATGGCCATCGACGTGCTGGCCGTGGCAGATGCCCGCCTGGGCCGCCTGGCGAGCCCCAAGGCGCTGCGCGTGCAAACGGCGCTTCGTCACGATCTGGCTCGCCTGAAGGCCGCAGCCGATGTCGACCGCGGCGCATTGGCCGCGCGGCTCGATCCGCTGCTCACGGCGGTCGATGGCTGGCGGGTGAGTGCCGACTCGACGCATTCGGGACTTCGCCCTTCGGGACCGGCCACGACGCCCAGCGCGCCCGCCACGCAAGCGGCCGATTCCTTCGGCGCGCGGGTGCGCGCCTGGATCGAGAGCGAGTTTGGCGATTTGCTGCGCATTCGCGAGGTGAACACTCCCGATGCTCTGTTGCTCAACCCGGTGCAACAGCAGCTCCTACGGGAGCGTTTTCGCCTGGGCGTGCTCGACCTGCGTCAGGCCATATTGGCGCGCGACGAGCGCATCGTTCGATCCGAGTCGGCTGCGCTCGAGGATCTGATGGCGCATTATTTTGATCCGGGCCAGCCGGCGGTGGCCATAGCCGCGTCGCAGCTGCGCTCGATTACCGTCGCCGCCACGAGCGGCCCGTCGCCTTCGCTCGACGAGACGCTTGGCGCCTTGCGCGCGGTGCGTGGCGCCCCAGAGCGCGCCGGCAACGGGTGAGAGCGTGAAGACGCTGCTCTGGGCGCTGTGGTTGGCCGTGCTTGCCGCGGCCATTGCTATCGGATTGCAGGTCACGCAAGGTTCGGTCGTCGCGCTCGCACCCCCCTGGCGGATCGACCTGTCGCTCAATTTCTTTCTTCTTTTACTTGCGCTTGCGCTGTGGTTTACCTATCGCGTGGGTCGTTGGACCCAGCGGTTGAGCGATTTCCCGGAACGCGTCCGCGCGTATCGGGAACGGCGCTCGGAGCTCGGGGCCTTGCGCGGGTTGCGAGAAGCCCTCAAGGCGCTTTTCGAGGGGCGCTTTGCGCGGGCCGAGCGCGCGGCGCAACAGGCGCAATCGGTCGCCCCGGTCGCGGCGCTGGCGGCCCTGCTTGCCGCGCGCGCCGCGCATCGCATGCAGGAGTACCAACGACGGGAACAATGGCTCGAGCGCGCGGAGGCCGATTCCGAACTGACCACCGCACGCCTGGTTTTGAGCGCGGAAATGTGGTCCGAGCAGCGCGACGATGCACGCGCCCTCCAGGTCATCGAGAGGCTGCACGCGAGCGGAGCCCGACACATTCACGCCATGCGCATCGCGCTGGTGGCGCATCTGCAATCCAATCATTGGCAAGAGGCCCTGCGCATCGTGCGCGCGCTTGACAAGCACCGCGGGCTGCCCGCTCCCGCGTCGGCCGCCTACAAAATGATTGCCTACCGGGGTTTGCTGCGCGAAAGCGCCCAGGACGCGCAGGAGTTGACCCGTACTTGGAACGCGATTCCCACCTCCGACCGCCAGGCGCCGGACCTGGCGCTGGAGGCGGCCCATTGTTTCAACGGGCTTGGGCGCGGCGAGGATGCCGCCCGGGCACTCGAGCAGTCCCTGCGGGTCAATTGGAGCGAGCGGTTGCTCGAGGAATATGGCCGCTGCGTGGGTTTGAACGTGGGCGCTGCAATCTCTCAGGCAGAGACGTGGATACAGCAGCATGGCCGCAGCGCAGCGGCATTGCGCTGTCTGGGACGCATCTGTCTGCGCGCGCAACTCTGGGGCAAGGCACGTGCGTATCTGGAGGAGAGCCAGCGCATGGAAGGCGATGCCGATACCTACCTGGCATTGGCCGAGCTTGCCGAAGCCGTGGGCGACGAGCAGCGGGCCTCGCAAAGCTATCGCGAGGCCGCGCTCGCGTTTGCGGCGCGCACGGCGCCCGCGGCGCGCTCGCGCCGGATTCGGCGCGAACCCACACTGTAGGCCGCGGACGCGGGCGCGCTTTGGCTCTCGCTACAATGCAGTGGCGCATCGTACGGGTGCCGGCGTTTTTCTTTCACTCTTGAGAGAGGGCAATGGGCTTAAGCAAGGTGGGTGCGGGGCATTCGCTTCCGGACGAATTTAACGTTGTCGTTGAAATCCCGATGAATGCCGATCCGGTGAAGTACGAAGTCGACAAGGAAACGGGCGCTTTGTTCGTGGATCGGTTTATCGGCACGGCCATGCACTACCCGTGCAATTACGGCTACATTCCCCACACGCTGGGCGACGATGGCGATCCAATCGACGTGTTGGTCATCACTCCCTTTGCACTCCACCAGGGAGTGGTTGTGCGCTGTCGGGCGCTGGGAGTTCTCGCCTTGGAGGACGAAAGCGGTGGAGATCCAAAGCTTTTGGCCGTGCCGATCGACCGAATTTTGCCCTGGTACAAGCATTGGCGCTCGCCACAGGACTTGGCTCCCGAGCGCCTGGCCCAAATTGAGCACTTCTTCGAGCACTACAAGGATCTGGAGCCGGGTCGATGGGTGCGCATTGCGGGCTGGAAGGGCGCTGAGGTGGCGCGCGCCCAAATCATGGAAGCCGTCGCGAGATACGAGTCCGCGGCTGTTAAGCCCGCGTTTTGACGTGCCCGAGGCCGCGGCGCAGAGCAACCTAGGAAAGAGCGCACCGGCTGCCTTGCGGCGCAGGCTGCCACGGACGACTCCATGAACGCTCCTGTACGTGTTGCCGTCGCCCAACTGAACTGCACAGTCGGCGATTTTCCGGGCAACGTGCGGCGCATCGTTGCGGCCGCGGATGCGGCCGCGCGCGCGGGCGCCGACATACTGCTCACGCCGGAGCTTGCCTTGTCGGGCTATCCGCCCGAGGACCTGTTGCTGCGAGGAACTTTCTTCCAAGCCTCCGACGCTGCCCTGCAGGAACTCACGCGGGAGCTTGCGCCGTTTACGCAGTTGCGTGTCGTTGTTGGACACCCCCTTGCGCGCGAGGGCCAGCGGTTTAATGCCGCATCGGTCCTGACCCGTGGCGTGGTCATCGGCACCTACTGCAAGCACGATTTGCCCAATTACGACGTATTCGACGAGCAACGCTACTTCCGGCCGGATAACCGTCCCTTCGTGTTCGAGGTGCGCGGCACGCGCTTTGGTATCAACATTTGCGAGGACACGTGGTTTCCGTATGCGCCGCAGTGCGCGGCGGCCGCCGGGGCCCAGGTGCTGTTAGTGCCCAACGGTTCGCCGTTTCATTTGGGAAAACAGGCCTTGCGCCTGGAGGTCATGCGCAACAACGTATGCCGCCAAGGTCTGGCGCTCGTCTACGCCAACCTTGCCGGCGGGCAAGACGAACTGGTCTTTGACGGCGGGTCCTTTGCGCTCGATGCGCAGGGCCGCCTCGCTTCGATGGCCCCGGAGTTCTTTGAGCACCTGCTGCTGGTCGATTTTGTCGACGGCGTACCGCAGCCCGGGGTCTGCACGCCGACCGCCTCGACCGAGGCACAGGCCTACCAGGCCCTACAGTTGGGCCTTCGGGACTATCTGAACAAGAACGGCTTTCCGGGGGCAATCGTCGGTCTGAGCGGTGGGATTGATTCGGCGCTTACCCTTGCGTTGGCCCACGATGCACTGGGCCCGGAGCGGGTGCGTGCGGTCATGATGCCCTCGCAGTTTACGAGCGAGATGTCCCTCGCTGATGCGCGTGAGATGGCGCAGCGGCTGGACATTCGATATGACGTGATTTCGATCTCGCCGGCCTTCGATGCCTTCGTCGCGAGTCTTGCGCCGCAGTTTGCCGGCCGGGCGTGGGACGCGACCGAGGAAAACATCCAGGCGCGCGCACGCGGCACCTTGCTGATGGCCCTCTCCAACAAGACCGGATCAATCGTATTGACCACGGGCAACAAGAGCGAAATGGCAGTGGGCTACTGCACGCTCTACGGCGACATGGCGGGCGGTTTTGCTGTCATCAAAGATTTGACTAAGACACTGGTCTACCGGCTGGCGCGCCACCGCAACGGACTCGGCGAAGTCATTCCGCAGCGCGTTCTACAGCGCGCACCGAGCGCCGAGCTGCGCGCCAACCAGACGGACCAAGACACGCTGCCGCCTTACGATCTGCTCGATGCGGTCATCGTGCGGTACATGGAGGAAGACCAAAGCTTGGCCCAGATCGTGGCGGCGGGCTACCCCGAGGCCGAAGTTCGGCGGGTGGTGCGCATGATTCGCCAGAGCGAATACAAGCGGCGGCAGGCGCCCGTAGGCATACGCGTAACGCACCGCGCTTTTGGTCGGGACTGGCGCTATCCGATCACGAACCGATTCCACGACGACGAAATTTCCCTTGATACGGCGCCTTTATCCCTATCTAAGCGCGGCGCGGTTGGGTAAACTGTCAGCGTTCGCTGGGAGAGGCCTGTGAAGCTAATCACCGCTGTCATCAAGCCGTTTAAGCTTGACGAAGTTCGCGAGGCATTGGCCGAAGTCGGGGTTACCGGACTGACGGTCACCGACGTCAAGGGTTTCGGCCGCCAGAAGGGGCACACCGAGCTCTACCGCGGGGCCGAATACGTCGTGGACTTTTTGCCCAAAATCAAGGTTGAAGCGGTCGTCTCCGACGAACTCGTGGAGCGGGCCATCGAGGCCATCATGCGCGCGGCCCGTACCGGCAAAATTGGCGATGGCAAGATCTTCGTGCACGCGGTCGAGCAGGTCGTGCGCATCCGCACCGGCGAAACCGGCGACTCCGCGGTCTGAGCCGCGACTCGTTGCCCATCTGATTTCCGCAAAGTAGAACCCGCCCGCGCGCCGTGGGCCCGGGGCGGCCGCGGCAGTGCGCCGCTGGCAGCAGGCCGTCAGGCGGCGACCGCGGTGGAGGATTGTCCCGCAGACTCCGTCTGCGCGTCGAGCCAGCGTTGCGCGTCGAGGGCCGCCATGCACCCCGTGCCCGCCGACGTTATCGCCTGCCGGTAGACGTGGTCCTGCACATCGCCTGCGGCAAACACTCCCGGAATATTGGTCATCGTGGCCAGCCCCTCGCTGCCGCCGCGCGTCAGGATGTAGCCGTTTTTCATCTCGAGCTGGCCCGCGAAAATCTCGGTGTTGGGCCGGTGCCCGATGGCGATGAAGCAGCCCTGCACGGCAAGCTCCTGTGTGCTTTGGTCGCGCACGTCCGATATGCGCACGCCCGTTACTCCGCCGTCGTCGCCAAGAACTTCCTCGAGACGATGCCACAGGTGCAAGCGGATATTGCCCGTGTGCACGCGCTCCATGAGGTGGTCGACCAGGATCGGTTCGGCGCGAAAGCGATCGCGCCGGTGGATGAGATGCACCTGGCGAGCGATCTTAGACAGGTACAACGCCTCCTCCACGGCCGTATTGCCCCCGCCGACAACGCAGACGTCTTGGTTGCGAAAGAAGAACCCATCACAGGTCGCGCATGCCGAGACGCCGCGTCCCATAAACGCTTTTTCCGAAGGCAGTCCCAGGTACTGGGCTGAGGCCCCCGTGGCGATAATCAGCGCGTCACAGCTGTAGTGCCCCGCATCTCCCACGAGTTGCATGGGACGCGCGTGCAGCTCAACGCTCTGGATCTGATCGAGGATGGTCTCGGTCTCAAAACGCTGCGCGTGCTCCAGGAATCGCTGCATCAGGTCCGGGCCTTGCACGCCATGCACGTCGGCTGGCCAGTTGTCCACATCGGTGGTCGTCATCAGTTGGCCGCCCTGCGCCAGACCGGTGATCAAAACCGGTGCGAGGTTCGCGCGTGCGGCATAGATGGCGGCGCTGTAGCCCGCGGGCCCGGAACCGAGGATCAGGAGCCGGCAATGCTTGGGTGTGGACATGGCATTTCCTTTCCAATGCGCCCTCGCAGACGGTGCAACGCGCATTATAGGATCGTGCCATCGGCCTACCGCGGCATCGGCGCGTCGCTCCTATAATGCCCGCATGGCGGTCGGACCGGATTTACGAGGCATGGAAGATGCTGGCGCGCCGCGCGGCGAGGTATCCGGGCGGAGCTCCCGGGGGCGCATGCTGCGCCGTCCCGACGGGTTGGACCGAAGCGCGCGGCTGCTGGCCGAGGCGCGCTGGTTTGGCCTGGCGCTGATCGTGCTGGCCCTCGCCGCGGTTCTGCTCTCCTATCACCGCGATGACCCCGGATTTACCAACGCTTCGACCGCGACGCAGGTGCGCAACTGGGGCGGTAGCGCGGGCGCCTGGCTCGCCGACTTGCTGTTGTTTCTCTTTGGCTTTTCGGCCTATTTCTGGGTGGCGTTTGCCGGGGCATGGGTCGCGCGCGGGTTCCTCCGGCTGCACCGGCACGCGCGCGCGCCCGCGAGCCTTTCGCGCTGGGTGCGTGGGCCGGGATTTGTGTTGCTTCTTCTTTCGGCAACGACGCTCGAGGCCCTGCGTTTGCAGTGGGTCTCGGCGGCGCTGCCCGGCGCCGCGGGTGGGCTGTTGGGCACTACTCTGGGGCCGTGGATCCTCCGGACGCTGGGGCCGACGGGGGCGACTGTCGCGCTGCTTGCGGGGTGCGCGATTGGCGCGAGCCTCGCGTTTGGATTCTCCTGGCTCTCCGTCGCGGAAAATCTGGGCAGTGCGTTGGAGACCATGGTGGGGTGGGCGAGGGCGCGACGTGAAGCCAGAGAAGATCGCACGATCGGCGAAGCGGCATCGGAGGAGCGCGCCGCCACCCTCGCCGCGGAGCGTGAACGCCTTGATGAACACGAACCGGTGCATATCGAGCGACAAGCCACCCGGGTCGCGGCTTCGGAGCGCAAGCAGCGCGAGCGCCAGGTGCCGCTGTTTGCGGACACCGCGGCCAGCGGGCTGCCGCCTCTGGACTTGCTCGATGAAGCCGCGGCGGGTCCCGAAGTGGTGTCCACCGAGACGCTTGAATTTACCTCGCGACTGATCGAGAAAAAGCTCAAGGACTTCGGCGTGGATGTTGCCGTTGTCGCGGCGTACCCCGGTCCGGTCATCACGCGCTACGAGATCGAGCCAGCAATTGGCGTCAAGGGTGCGCAGATCGTCAATTTGGCCAAGGACCTGGCTCGCGCGCTCTCCCTCGTTTCGGTCCGCGTCGTAGAGACGATTCCCGGCAAGAATCTCATGGGGTTGGAGCTTCCCAACGCGCGTCGTCAGATTGTGCGCCTGTCCGAAATCCTGGGGTCGGAGGTCTACGCCGAGAGTCACTCCTGCGTGACCTTGGGGCTGGGTAAGGATATTGGGGGCAAGCCCGTCGTTGTCGATCTTGCGCGCATGCCCCATCTTCTGGTTGCCGGCACCACCGGATCGGGCAAGTCGGTCGGTATCAACGCGATGATTTTGTCGATCCTCTACAAGGCGGATCCGTCGCAGGTGCGCTTGCTCCTCATTGATCCGAAGATGCTCGAGCTCTCCGCCTATGAGGGCATCCCGCACCTGATCGCGCCCGTGGTCACGGACATGCGCGAAGCCGGTCATGCCCTTAACTGGTGCGTCGCGGAGATGGATCGTCGCTATCGACTGATGAGCAAGCTCGGGGTGCGCAGCCTGCATGGTTACAACCAGAGGATCGCGGAGGCCGAGGAGCGCGGCGCGCCGCTGGTCAATCCGTTTGCGACCGATCCGGAGTCGGCGAACCCACTCGATCCGCTGCCGGTGATTGTGGTGGTCATCGATGAGCTGGCCGACATGATGATGGTCACCGGCAAAAAGGTGGAGGAGCTGATCGCGCGCATTGCGCAAAAAGCGCGTGCGGCCGGGATGCACCTCATTTTGGCCACCCAGCGGCCGTCGGTGGATGTCATCACGGGACTCATCAAGGCCAACATTCCGACACGAATTGCGTTTCAGGTGTCGAGCCGGGTCGACTCACGCACGATTCTCGACCAGATGGGAGCCGAATCTCTACTGGGGCAAGGCGACATGCTGTACCTTGCCGCCGGTAGCGGCATGCCGACGCGGGTGCACGGCGCCTTTGTCTCCGACGCGGAAGTCCACCGCGTCGTCGAGGCGCTGCGCAAACAAGGAGCTCCCCAGTACCTCGAAGGCGTACTCGACGCCCCCGAAACGCCGGCGGAGGCTGCCGCCGGCGGGGCGGAAGGTGGCGAGAGCGATCCGCTCTACGACCAAGCAGTGGAAATCGTGCTCAAGCAGCGACGCGCATCCATCTCGTTGGTGCAGCGCCATTTGCGCATCGGCTACAACCGGGCTGCTCGTCTACTCGAGGAAATGGAGCGCGCGGGCATGGTTTCGGCGATGCAGGCCAACGGCAACCGGGAGATCCTCGGCCCGGCCCGGGAGCCCATGTAATGAACCGAAGCGGCTTGATGGCCGCGGCGGCGGTGGTCCTGGCTCTTGCGACGGTCGGCACGCGCGCCGCACCCGTCGATCAGCTGCGCCAGTTTCTGGCTCAGACCTCGAGTGCGCGTGGCGACTTCACGCAGCAAAGTCAGCGCCAGACTCCCGGCGCTGCGGCCAACGGAGCGGGCGGCACCTGGGTGGTCTCACACGGCAGCTTCGAGTTTCTGCGCCCCGGAAAATTTCGCTGGACCTATCGTACGCCGTACGAACAGTTGATCGTCAGTGATGGCGAGCATTTGTTTCTCTACGACAAGGATCTCAATCAGGTGACGAAAAAAAAGCTCACGGGAGCGCTGCCGGCTTCGCCAGCCTCGATACTCTTTGGTTCCAATGATTTTGAGCGCGACTTTACGGTGCAAAATGACGGCGGCGACAACGGCATCGACTGGGTCCGGGCAACTCCCAATGGTAAGGAGTCCTTATTTTCGTCGATCCGCATCGGATTTCACGATGGTATGCCCGTAGCGATGCAGCTGCGTGATAGCTTTGGTCAATCGACACAACTTGCGTTTGATCATCTGCAGCGCAATCCTGCGTTGTCGAGCGACTTGTTCCGATTTACTCCCCCGCCCGGGGTCGATGTGCTTGAGGAACGGTGAGCGATCTTTTCGTGCACGAAGCGGCCGCCCCGGGCGAGGGTCCACGACCCGGGCATCCCCGGGCGCCGGAGCGCGAGCTCGCGCAAGTACCGCTGGCCGAGGCCATGCGGCCGCGACTCCTCGATGAGGTTGTCGGGCAGCAACACCTGCTTGGCCCGGGCGGGCCGCTCCGAACGGCCTTCGCGTCCGGGCATCCGCATTCGATGATTCTTTGGGGCCCGCCGGGTGTGGGCAAGACGACGCTGGCGCGATTGATGGCTGGAGCCTTTGGCCTGGACTTTATCGCGTTATCGGCGGTACTGGGCGGGGTCAAGGACATTCGCGACGCGGTCGAGCGCGCAAAGGCCACGCAGGCGCGAACGGGAAAGTCGACTGTCGTCTTCGTCGATGAAGTGCATCGCTTCAACAAGGCGCAGCAAGACGCGTTTTTGCCCCACGTGGAGTCGGGTCTTTTTATTTTTGTCGGGGCAACGACGGAAAACCCGTCCTTTGAGGTGGTGGGCGCATTGCTTTCGCGCGCCGCCGTCTATGTGCTTGAGCCGCTGACAAACGAGGATCTGGGTCAATTGCTCGAGAAAGCGCGCGCGCGCCACTACCCCGATTTGCAGATCGCCGACGCGGCGCGCCGGATGCTTATCGAGCTCGCCGACGGTGACGCCCGGCGACTCTTCAATGCGCTGGAGGTTGTCGCAACGGCTGCCGAGCAAGCGAAGCAGTCGGTCGATATCGAGTTTCTGCGTGCGACGTTGCCTGCGACGCTGCGTCGCTTCGACAAGGGCGGGGAGAACTTCTACGACCAGATCTCGGCGCTGCACAAGTCGGTGCGCGGCTCCGATCCCGACGCGGCGCTGTATTGGATGGTTCGCATGCTCGACGGCGGCACCGACCCACTGTATATCGCGCGTCGCGCGATCCGCATGGCCAGCGAAGATGTAGGCTTGGCGGACCCGCGGGCCCTGCAACTTGCGCTGGAGGCGGCGCAGGCCTATGAGCGCTTGGGTTCGCCCGAAGGGGAACTCGCGCTCGCGCAGGCTATCGTATACCTCGCCGTGGCGCCGAAATCCAACGCGGTGTATGCGGCGTTCGGGGCGGTCAAGTCCTTTGTTGCTTCGGACGGTTCTCGGCCTGTGCCGATGCATCTGCGCAATGCGCCCACACGCCTGATGCGCGAGCTCGGTTACGGCGAGGGCTACCGGTACGCTCATGAGGAAGAGGGGGCCTTTGCGGCAGGCGAGACGTACCTGCCCGACGGAATGGCGCCGCAGCGCTGGTACGAACCGACCGATCGGGGCTTGGAGCAGCGTATCGGCGAGCGTTTGCAGGAACTGCGCGCGCGCAACCGCGAAGCGGCCGGGCGCAAAGGGTCGACATAATTTAAGACTGCCGGTGAAGCCGCCAAAGCCGGGCGTCGCAACAGGGTGCGAATAGGAATACACCGAATGCTGGACATTCATTTGCTGCGCAAAAACGCGCAGGCCGTGGCTGACCGACTGCGGACACGGCCCTTCGTCTTTGACGTCACCGCATTTGCCGCGATTGAGCAAGAGCGCAAGGAGGTTCAGGCGGCCACCGAGGATTTGCAGGCGCGACGCAACTCGCTTTCCAAGCAGATCGGCATATTGAAATCGCGGGGTGAGGACGCGGCCGCAGCGATGGCCGAGGTGGCGCAGATCCCGGAGCGGCTCAAAGAACTTGAGTCGCACCTTGCCCGGGTTCAGGAACGGCTGCAAGATTTGCTGCTGGGAGTGCCCAACGTTCCCGACGCGTCGGTACCCGTTGGAACATCGAGCGAAGACAACGTGGAGGTGCGCCGCTGGGATTCTCCGCGCAACTTCTCTTTTTCGGCCCGGGATCACGTGGATGTCGGAGCCGGCCTCGGTCTG
>DASPPB010000064.1:0-80007 GCA_035625725.1 Burkholderiaceae bacterium | reverse complement strand
AACTGGCGCTGCATTGCGCCAAGCGCGTGGCGGCCTTTGAGTCGTATATCGGCCTGGTGGAGGTCGGTGTCGGACTGATCCCTGCCGGCGGAGGTCTCAAGGAAGGGGCGCTACGAGCTGCCGCGGCGGCCAGCACGTCCTATGGCGGCAAGGATCCGTTGCCCTTTCTTGCCAACTGGGCGCAAAACGCGGCCACGGCCAAAGTTGCCGGATCGGCGCTCGAGGCGCAGCAAATGGGCTATTTGGGCGCCAGCGACACGGTGGTTATGCACCGGCACGAGTTGTTATGGGCGGCGATCGGCGAAGCCTATGCGTTGCACGCGCTGGGCTACCGGCCGCCGCTGCGCGCGCGCCAAGTGCCCGCGGCGGGCCGATCGGTTCTCGCGACCCTCAAGGCCTCTGGGGCCAACATGCGGGAGGCGGGCTATGCCAGCGAGCACGATTTTCACTTGGCCGCTTGTATTGCCGACGTGCTCTGTGGCGGCGACGTGGATCCCGGCGCGCTGGTTGACGAGCAGTGGTTCTTGGACTTGGAGCGCAAGCATTTTGTTGCGCTGCTCGGGCACCCCAAGTCGCAGGAGCGCATGATGGGGATGATGCAAACCGGCAAACCGGTGCGCAATTGATCGATTCTGGCGATAGACACACTGGGGAGACTGGCATGAGCCGTCAAATTCAAGATGCGTACATCGTGGCCGCGACGCGCACGCCCGTGGGCAAGGCCCCCAAGGGCAGCTTGCGCAACACCCGGCCGGACGATTTGCTTGTGACGGCCATCCGCGGGGCTCTGGCGGCCGTGCCGGATCTGGATCCGGCGGCAATCGAGGACGCCATCATCGGCTGCGCCATGCCCGAGGCCGAGCAGGGTGCGAACGTTGCGCGCAGTGCGGTGCTGTACGCAGGCCTGCCCGATTCGGTCGGCGGCTGCACCATCAATCGCTTCTGCTCCTCGGGGCTCAACGCGATCGCGATGGCGGCCGATCGAATTCGCGTGGGCGAGGCCGACGTCATGCTGGCAGGGGGCACGGAGTCGATGAGCATGGTGCCGATGATGGGCAACAAGCCGTCGATCAATCCACGCCTGTTCGAGAACAACGAGCACCTGGGCATCGCCTTTGGCATGGGACTGACCGCCGAACGGGTTGCTTCCCAGTGGAAGGTGAGCCGCGAGGCGCAGGACGAATTTGCCCTGAACTCGCACCAGCGTGCGCTGGCGGCCCAGGGCAAGGGGGAATTTCGCGATGAAATCACGCCCGTGGAAGTCGTAGAACGCGTCCCGAACCTGGCGAAGCACGAAGTCGAGGTGCATCGCCGGCGCATGGAGCTCGACGAAGGACCGCGGGCCGACACGAGCCTGGTAGCGCTGGCCAAGCTCAAGCCGGCCTTCGCGGCCAAGGGCAGCGTGACGGCAGGCAACAGTTCGCAGACCTCCGACGGGGCCGGGGCGCTGATTCTGGTGAGCGAATCGGCGCTGCGTCGCTTTCACCTCACGCCGCTGGCACGCTTCGTGTCTTTCGCGGTGCGCGGCGTACCTCCGGAGATCATGGGTATCGGCCCCAAGGAAGCGATTCCCGCGGCCCTGCGAGCGGCCGGACTGCAGCAAGAGGACATGGACTGGATCGAACTCAATGAGGCCTTTGCCGCGCAGTCCCTTGCGGTTATCGACTCCCTCGGTCTGGACCGCGCAAAAGTCAACCCGATGGGCGGCGCGATTGCCCTGGGTCATCCGCTGGGAGCCACGGGTGCGGTCCGCGCCGCCACGGTCGTACACGCGCTGCGCCGCCGTTCGTTGCGCTACGGCATGGTCACCATGTGCGTGGGCACGGGAATGGGCGCTGCGGGCATCTTTGAGCGTGTGTAAACGCGAAGGCGCTCAGCGCGCGGGTTCGGTGCGTACAACGTTTGCAAGGAGGGGGCGATGACCATACGCCTGCAGATCGAAGAAGACGTGGGGTGCATCGAAATCGCACGCCCGGAGCGCAAGAACGCGCTCACAACCGGGATGTACGGCGAGCTGGCCGATGCGCTTGGGAGCTGCGGCGGCAACGACGCCGTGCGCGCGATCGTGCTGCGCGGCGCACCGACCGTGTTTTGCGCCGGCAACGACATCCACGACTTTTTGCAGCCGCCCTCGACAAGCGAAGCGACCATCTCGCGATTCATGAAGGCGCTCATCGAACAAGAAAAACCGGTCATCGCGGCAGTCAACGGCGCGGCGGTGGGCATCGGCACGACGATGCTCATGCATTGCGATCTGGTATACGCCGCCGACGATGCGATGTTCTCCATGCCGTTCGTGAGTCTCGGGATCTGCCCCGAATTTGGTTCCTCCGTGCTTGTACCTCTGGCGGCGGGCTACCACAAGGCGGCGGAAAAACTGCTCTTCGGTGAGCCGATTTCGGCCGAGGAGGCCGTGGAGATGGGCCTCGTAAACCGCCTGCTGCCGCCGGGCGGTGTGCTCGAATACGCAATGCACCAGGCGCGGCGCTTTCGGGCGCTGCCGCCGGGGGCCGTGCGCGAGACGAAGCGGCTTCTCAAATCCGGCTGGCGTGCCGCCGTGCAGGCGGCCATCGACGACGAACTGCGCAGCGTCATGCGGCTGCTCGCTACGCCCGAGTCGCGCGAGGCATTGAGCGCGTTTTTGGAGCGGCGCAAACCCGACTTCGCGCGCGCGGTCTCAAGTGCAGCCAAAAACGCATGAAGCGAAGGAGCTGATGATGCCTTCTGTCCGGGGCAAGACCATTTTCCTTTCGGGCGCATCGCGCGGCATTGGCCTGGAGATCGCCAAGCACGCGGCGCGCGCGGGCGCCAACATCGTGATCGCGGCCAAGACGGCCGAACCCAACCCCAAGCTGCCCGGTACGATTTACTCGGCCGCCGAGCAGATCGAGGCGCAGGGCGGGGCCTGTCTGCCGCTACAGGTGGACATCCGCGACGAGTCGCAGGTGCTTGCAGCCGTGCAGCGGGCAGCGGAGCATTTTGGCGGCATCGACGTGCTGGTCAACAATGCCAGCGCGATCAACCTGACGGCGACGGATGCAACGCCGATGAAGCGTTTCGATCTGATGTTCGGCGTGAACGTGCGCGGCACGTTTTTGTGCACCCAGGCCTGCCTGCCCCACTTGAAGCGCTCGGCCCAACTCGGCCGCAACCCCCATGTCCTGACGCTGTCGCCGCCGCTGAACATGGATGCGCGCTGGTTCGCTCCCCATGTGGCTTACACGATGTCCAAGTACGGCATGAGCATGTGCGTGCTCGGCCATGCCCAGGAGTTTCGCCCTTACGGAATCGCCGTCAACGCCCTTTGGCCCAGGACGGTGATTCAGACGGCCGCCTTGCAGATGATCCCCGGCGTGCGCCCGGAACACTGTCGCTCGCCGCGCATCATGGCCGAGGCAGCCCTTGTCGTTCTGGAGCGCGACGCGGCCAGCACCAGCGGCAATTTTTTCATCGACGAGGAGGTGCTGGCCAGCGCCGGCGTACGTGACTTCTCGGCCTTTTCGGTCGTGGCCGGCAGCCGCGAGCTGCTTCCAGACCTGTTTTTGTAATCGCGCGCGGCCCGCTGCGCGCGGCACCTACGCGGACCAGGGGAAGAGTTCCTTGAGCGTCGCAATCTGGCCCGGCTGATCGGGCGCATAGCCGGCCACCGAGGCGATCAGCGCCGCGAATTCGGGCCGGCGCAGAAGCGAGACGAGCTCGCGGACCGGCGCGAGGGTCAGGTTGTTTTTGTGGCAGGCCAGCATGTAGCGCTCCTGGACGATCGGCACGAAATCCAATTTGAACTGGCGCGCCGCCGGCTCGATGCCAAAGCCCACGTCGGCCATGCCGCTCGCAACGAAGGCGGCCACCGCGGCGTGCGTGAACTCGCCGCTGTCATAGCCCTGAATGGAGCTGGTATCGATGAGGCTGCGGCGCACAAGCCCATCGAGCAAGATGCGCGTGCCCGAGCCGAACTGCCGGTTGACAAAACGCAAGCCCGACTGCTTGAGGTCCTGCAAGACCGCGATGCGCCGCGGGTTGCCCTTGGGAACGATGAGCCCCTGCGTTCGGATCACCAGGCGGATGATGCGCTGCTGTCGAGGCCGAAGCCACTTTGCGTAGTGCTCCCACAAAGTCCGCCCCAACTCGCCGAGGGGGACGTGAAATCCGGCCAACTCGCATTCAGAGCGGCATAGCGATGCGAGAGCGGCAACGCTGGCCATGTATTGCAGGTCGACACTCGCGTTGCCGTGCTGGCGCATCAGCGTGGGGAGTTTCTCCACCGCATAGCCGTAGCTCGCGTGGATCCGCAAGACCGACTGCGATTCCTTTTGCGCACGACTGATCTCCAGGTTGAGCTCGGAGGCGATGTTCTCGAGCTGCGGAAACAGGCTCGCCCCGCTTCGTTGTTCGGCCCAAAGGAGCTTTTCCCCCAGCATGGTGAGCTGCGCACCCTTGCCGCGGGCCATCTTCACCAGTGGCGTGCCGAAAAACCGTCCCCACTTGAGCAGCAGGTCCCACGCGTAGCGGTAGGACAAGCCCGCTTGAGCCGCTGCCACTGTGAGCTTTCCGCCTTCGTGCACCGCGCGCAGCAACCGGAATAATTGCGGATCGACGGTCTCGCCGCTCTCGCTGATGAAAGTCCAGGACGGCTTGATGACAATCTTGCTCATAGCGGCGCCGGGGCTGTTGCGCATGAGTCAGTATAGGCACCGAAAAGCATATTTTGATTGCGCTCGAAGAGTGCTACCTTCCGCGATGCGTGGATCAAAAATCCCCCTAAATATGCAATCGAGTGCATATATGGCAACCCGGGCTGATGGCGACCGTTGGCGCGGCGGCGCAAGCGCAAGGAGTGGGCGCGTATGACACCTGAGGCGGCCGTTGCCGCGGCCATCGAGTTGCACGCCCAGCAACCTGGCGGATTGCTTCCGCTGCTGCACGAGATTCAGGACCGCCTGGGTTATGTGCCGCCGCAAAGCCTGGGGCCCATCGCCAAGGCAATGCACCTATCCGTGGCCGAGGTCCACGGCGTGCTGGGCTTTTATCACCACTTTCGCCAAAAGCCGCCGGGGCGTCACATCCTGCGCCTATGCCTGGCGGAGGCCTGTCAGTCGATGGGTTCGCGACAGCTGCTGGAGCACGCTCGCAAGATCACGGGCGCTGATTTGCACGCGACCTCACCCGATGGTGCGCTCACCCTGGAGCCGGTCTACTGTCTGGGCAACTGTGCATGCTCGCCTGCGGTGCTGCTCGACAAGCAGCTCTTCGGTCGCGTCGACGCGCAGCGTCTGGAAGACATCGTCGAGCGTTGCCGGGAGGCCACGTGAGCGCCCGCGTTTTTGTCGCGCGCGATTCGAGCGCCATTTCGGTGGGCGCGCAAACCGTGGCCGAAGCAATTGCCGCGCAGGCGGCGCGCCTGGGCGAGGACGTCGAAGTCGTCCGGACAGGCTCGCGCGGCCTGTTTTGGCTCGAACCCCTTGTTGAGGTTGACACCGCGGGTGGCCGAGTCGCATATGGTCCGGTGCGCGAGCAGGACGTGGCCGATTTGTTTGCGAGCGGCTTCTTGCGCGGCGCGCACCATCGTTTGGGCCACGGCTTGACGCAGCAAATTCCCTATTTGGCCCGCCAGCAGCGGCAGACGTTCGCACGCATGGGTCTGGTCGATCCGCTGAGTCTGGACGATTACCGGCAGCACGGTGGATACGTGGGGCTACGCCAGGCCCTGTCGATGGGACCCGCGGCCGCCGTGCAGACACTCATCGATTCGGGACTGCGCGGCCGCGGCGGCGCGGCCTTCCCCACGGGTATCAAATGGAAGACCGTGCGCGATCAGCCCTCGGCGACCAAGTATGTCGTTTGCAACGCGGACGAGGGGGATTCGGGAACATTCTCCGACCGCATGATCATGGAGGGCGACCCCTTCGTGCTCGTCGAGGGAATGGCCATAGCCGGGGTGAGCGTGGGTGCCACCCAAGGCTACATTTACGTGCGCTCGGAATATCCCTACGCGGAAGCGACGATAGTCCGCGCCATCGAGGTGGCGCGCACGGCCGGCTATCTGGGCGCTGACGTGATGGGTTCGGGCCAGCGCTTTGATCTGGAGGTGCGACGCGGCGCCGGCGCCTATATCTGCGGCGAGGAAACCTCGATGCTCGAGAGCCTGGAGGGCAAGCGCGGAATGGTGCGTTTTCGTCCGCCGCTGCCCGCCGTGGAGGGGCTGTTTGGCAAGCCCACGCTCGTAAATAACGTGGTCACGCTGGCCAGCGTGCCAACGGTTTTTGCGCACGGCGCGCAGACCTATCGGGATTTTGGCATGGGTCGCTCCCGCGGTACCCTGCCGTTTCAGCTCGCGGGCAACGTCCGCCACGGGGGTCTGGTCGAGACGGCGTTCGGTCTCACATTGCGCGAGCTCCTGTACGACTTCGGGGGCGGCTCAGCCTCGGGAAGACCCATCCGCGCCGTCCAGGTTGGCGGTCCTCTGGGGGCCTACGTGCCGCAATCGCAGTTCGACACTCCGCTCGACTACGAGGCATTTGCAGCGCTGGGCGCGATGATCGGCCACGGAGGTATCGTAGCGTTCGACGACGCGGCGGACCTCGCTCAAATGGCGCGCTTTGCAATGGAATTTTGCGCACTAGAATCTTGCGGCAAATGCACGCCCTGCCGCATCGGCTCGACGCGCGCCGTCGAGGTGATGGACCGCATACGGGCGCATCCGGAGAATGCGGCGCACGTGGGCCTGCTGCGCGAGTTGTGCGAAACGATGACGGCGGGGTCGCTGTGCGCGCTCGGCGGCATGGCGCCAGCGCCGGTGCTGAGCGTGCTGAACCATTTTCCCGAGGACTTCGGACTGGTGGCGGCCGCCGCGGCCAAGTCCGCCTAGCGCACGCGGCCTCCGAGCGGCCGGCTGCCGTTCTACGAACAAGGAGTTTGCATCATGCCTTCGTCGGAATCGATCGACTACGGGACCCCGGCGCGCGCCTCTGAGGCGCTCGTCACCGTGGAAGTCGACGGCGTCCCGGTCACAGTGCCTGCGGGCACTTCGGTGCTGCGCGCCAGCATCGAAGCCGGCAGCAACGTGCCCAAGCTGTGCGCCACCGACAGCCTGGAGCCATTCGGCTCCTGCCGCCTGTGTCTGGTCGAGATCGAGGGCCGCAAGGGATTTCCGGCCTCGTGCACCACGTTGGTAGAAGCCGGAATGCGGGTTCGTACCCAAAGCGATGCGCTGGCGCGCATTCGCCGCGGCGTCATGGAGCTCTACATCTCGGATCACCCGCTCGATTGCCTGACCTGCAGCGCCAACGGCGACTGCGAACTGCAGGACATGGCCGGCGCGGTGGGACTGCGCGAGGTGCGCTACGGCTTCGATGGCGCCAATCACCTTTCGGCACGCAAGGACGTGTCCAACCCGTACTTCAGTTTCGACCCGTCGAAGTGCATCGTTTGTTCGCGCTGCGTGCGCGCCTGCGAGGAGGTGCAGGGCACCTACGCCTTGACGATCGATGCGCGCGGCTTTGCCTCGGTGGTGTCGGCCGGACAGGACGGCCGCTTCATGGAATCGGAGTGCGTGTCTTGCGGCGCCTGCGTACAGGCCTGCCCGACGGCGGCGCTGATCGAAAACTCGGTCATCGAGCGCGGCCAGCCGGAGCACTTCCACATCACGACCTGCGCGTATTGCGGAGTCGGCTGTTCGTTTCGCGCCGAGATGAGGGGCAACGAGGTCATTCGCATGGTGCCGCACAAGGACGGTCGAGCCAATCACGGCCACTCCTGTGTCAAGGGGCGGTTCGCGTGGGGATATGCCACGCACAAGGATCGCATCCGCTCGCCAATGATCCGCAAGAAAATCACGGACCCCTGGCGCGAGGTCTCGTGGGAGCAGGCAATCGGCTATACCGCCGCGGAGTTTCGCCGCATCCAGGACGTATACGGGCGCAACGCAATCGGCGGCATCACCTCCTCGCGCTGCACGAACGAGGAGACCTATCTGATGCAAAAGCTCGTGCGCGCCGCGTTCGGGAATAACAATGTCGACACCTGCGCGCGCGTGTGCCACTCGCCCACGGGCTACGGGCTGAAGGCGACGCTGGGCGAATCCGCCGGCACCCAGGACTTCGACTCCATCGGCAGCGCCGATGTCATCATGATCATTGGCGCCAACCCTACTGACGGCCACCCGGTGTTTGCCTCGGCGATGAAACGTCGGCTGCGCGAAGGCGCGAAGCTCATCGTTGTCGACCCGCGCGCGATCGACATGGTGGACGGCCCTCACGTCCACGCCGATTACCACCTGCAGCTGCGCCCCGGTACCAACGTGGCGGTGATCAATTCGATTGCGCACGTGATCGCCCAGGAGGGACTGCTGCGCGAGAGTTTCATCGCGCAGCGCTGCGAACCCCAGGCGTTTGCAACGTGGAAAAAGTTCATTTTGGAACCCCGCAACGCTCCCGAGGCGACCGAACCGATGACGGGCGTGCCCGCCGAGACGTTGCGCGCCGCGGCGCGACTGTACGCCACCGGCGGCAATGCCGCGATCTACTATGGGCTGGGCGTCACGGAGCATAGCCAGGGTTCGACGATGGTGATGGGAATCGCGAACCTTGCCATGGCCACGGGCAACATCGGTCGCGCGGGCGTGGGTGTCAATCCGCTGCGGGGCCAGAACAACGTGCAGGGTTCGTGCGACATGGGATCGTTCCCGCACGAATTGCCGGGCTACCGGCACATTGCCGAGGCCAAGACCCGGTCGCTGTTTGAATCGGACTGGGGGGTCGCGCTCGACTCGGAGCCGGGGCTGCGCATTCCCAATATGTTCGACGCGGCGCTCGACGGCAGCTTCAAGGCGCTGTACGTCCAGGGAGAGGATCTGGCGCAGTCCGACCCCAATACGCAGCACGTCACGGCGGCGCTCACGGCCCTCGAATGCCTTGTGGTGCAGGACCTGTTTTTAAACGAGACGGCCAAATTCGCGCACGTGTTCTTGCCCGGCTCCTCCTTTTTGGAGAAGGACGGCACCTTCACGAACGCGGAGCGGCGCGTCTCCAGGGTGCGCAAGGTCATGCCGCCGCTTGCAGGCATGGCCGATTGGGAAGTTACGGCTGCGCTGTCGGAGGCGATGGGCTACCCCATGCACTACGAGAGTCCCGCGCAGATCATGGACGAGATTGCACGTCTGACCCCGACGTTTGCCGGCGTGAGTTTCGCCGCCATCGAGCGGCTGGGGAGCATCCAGTGGCCCTGTAACGCCGTCGCCCCCGAAGGCACTCCGGTAATGCACGTGGAGGAATTCGTTCGTGGCAAGGGCCGCTTTATGGTCACGGAATTCATACCGACCGACGAGAAGGTCAACGAGCGCTATCCGCTGATACTCACCACGGGGCGCATTTTGTCGCAGTACAACGTCGGCGCCCAAACCCGGCGCACCGCCAATATCGCGTGGCACGACGAGGACCGCTTGGAGATCCATCCGCACGACGCGCAGGACCGCGGCATCCAAGACGGTGACTGGGTCGGTATTTGCAGCCGCGCTGGCGAGACCGTGCTGCGCGCGTGCGTGAGCCAGCGCATGCAGCCCGGCGTCGTGTACACCACCTTCCACTTTCCCGGCTCGGGTGCCAACGTGATTACGACGGAAAACTCGGACTGGGCCACAAACTGCCCGGAGTACAAGGTCACGGCCGTGCAAGTGATGCGGGTCTCGCAACCCTCGCAGTGGCAGGAGCGCTTTCGTCGCTTCTCCGAGCAGCAAGAGCGACTGGTCGAAAACCGCAAGGCCGTGCACACATGAACGTCGAGCACCTGGTGACGATGGCCAACCAGATCGGGGCGTTTTTCGCCTCCCAGGGGCAGCGCGAGGACGCGGTAAAGGCCATCGCCGATCACCTGCGGCGGTTCTGGGAGCCGCGCATGCGCGATGCGATCGGCCGGTACGTTGCCGCTGGCGGCGAAGGGCTGCGCGAGGAGGTTGCCGAAGCGGTGCGCCGCCTCGGGGCCACCCCCGAGGCGCTACCCCAGCGCCGGCCGGCACCTTCGACCCAAGGTAAAAGCACAAGCGGCTGAGGCGTTCGGCTGATATTCTTCGGGCTGCCCGCAGAAAGCTGCCCGCGCGCCCGTGCGCCTTGCCCGCGCGCCTGCGCGGGAGGGCGTTTGCCTGCGGCGCTTGCAATTTTTTCGCCGTGCCGCCGATGAGTGAGACCGCAACGCCCGCCGCCCCCAGCCGACACGACGCACTGCGCGAAGACATCCGCTTTTTGGGACGCATACTCGGGGAAGTGATCCGCGAGCAGGCGGGAGGGAAGATTTTCGACGTGGTCGAGACGGTGCGGCGTCTGGCGGTGCAGTTTCGTCGTGGCACGGACCCGGATGCGGGCGCGAAGATGTACCGCCTGCTCAATCGCCTCAGCCCGACGCAGACCAACTCGGTGGTGCGCGCGTTTAGCTATTTTTCCCATCTGGCTAATATCGCGGAGGATCAGCACCTGATCCGCATGCGCCGGGCGCAGGAGCTCGCCGGCGCCGCAGCCGAGCCCGGCAGCGTCGCCTTTGCCCTTGCGCGCTTGCAGACGGCACGGGTTTCGATCGACCGCATCGCGCAATTCTTCGAGCGGGCGCTGGTCGTTCCCGTGCTCACTGCGCACCCTACCGAAGTGCAGCGCAAAAGCATTTTGGACACGGAACGCGAAATCGAGCGTCTGCTCGCCGAGCGCAGCACGCCGCTCACGGAGCAAGAGCGAACGCACAACGCGGAACTGATTCGGGCGTGCGTGACGACGCTCTGGCAGACGCGGATGCTGCGCGACAATCGGCTGACCGTTACCGACGAGATCGAGAACGTGCTGTCTTACTATCGGCTGACGTTCTTGCGCGAGATCCCGAACCTGTACATGGACCTCGAAGAGCAACTGAAGACGGCGCGCTCCGGCGGCAGCGGCCTGCGGCGGCGACGCAATCTCAACGAGCGCCTGCCCCCCTTTCTCCAGATGGGCTCGTGGATCGGCGGGGATCGCGATGGCAATCCCAATGTGGACGCGTTGACGCTCGAGCAGGCGCTGGACCGCCAGGCGGCGGTCGCTTTTCAGTTCTACCTCGAAGAGATCCATGCGCTGGGAGGCGAATTGTCGGTGTCGTCCTTGCTCGCGTCCGTCAGCGATTCCTTGCTCGAGCTCGCGGAGAAGTCGCCCGACCGCTCGCCGCATCGCGCGGGAGAGCCATACCGCCGGGCGCTGGTGGGCGTGTACGCGCGACTGGCGGCCAGCGCGCGCTCCTTGGGGCACACGACGGTGCTGCGGCGGGAGATCGGCCGCGCCGAGCCCTACCTGTCGCCGCAGGAATTTGCCGACGATCTCGATATCGTCGTGCAGTCCCTGGCGGGACACCGGAGCGCGACGCTCATCAAGCCGCGTCTCGGACGCGTGCGACGCGCGGTGGACGCATTCGGATTTCACCTGGCGTCAGTCGATCTGCGCCAGAGCTCGGATGTTCACGAACGCACCATCGCCGAGTTGCTGCGTGGCGCCGACGTTTGCGAGGACTACGCCGCGCTCGACGAGCAGGCGCGCGTGGCGTTGCTCACGGCCGAGATGAGCCACCCCCGTCTGCTGCACTCTCCGTACGCTCGCTACTCCGACGAGACGCGTAAGGAGCTCGAGGTCTTTGCCGCGGCGCGCAGGGCGCGCGAGCGCTACGGCAAAGCGTCCGTTCGCAACACCATCATTTCGCATACGGAGACCCTCAGCGACCTACTCGAAGTCGTGGTGCTGCTCAAAGAGGCCGGCCTCGCCCGGCTTTCGCAGCGTGGGGCACCGGCCGAAGTCGACCTGCATGTGATCCCGCTTTTCGAGACGATCGGCGACTTGCGCAACGCGCCGCAGATCATGCACTCGGCGCTGGCGCTGCGCGAGCTCGTGCGCTTTTACCCCATGGGAGCGAACGCCGCCCAAGAGATCATGCTGGGCTACTCGGACAGCAACAAGGACGGCGGATTCCTCACTTCGAACTGGGAACTCTATAAGGCCGAGGTTGCGCTCGTCGCATTGTTTGACAAGGCACAAATTCCTTTGCGCCTGTTCCACGGTCGCGGCGGTACGATCGGACGCGGGGGCGGCCCCACCTACGACGCCATCCTCGCACAGCCCCCCGGCACCGTCGATGGCCAGATCCGCGTAACCGAACAAGGCGAAATCATCGCCAACAAGTTCTCCAGTCCGCAAACCGGGCGACGCAACCTCGAAACGCTGGTCGCCGCGACGCTCGAAGCCTCCTTTGCGCCGCTGCTGCGACACAATCCGACCGCCGCAGCGCTCAAGAGGCAGTTCGACTCGACGATGGAGGCCTTGAGCGCCTTGGCCTACCGCGCCTATCGCGGTTTGGTCTACGAGACGCCGGGTTTTGCCGACTATTTCTTTTCGGCAACACCCATTGCCGAAATCGCCGAACTCAATATTGGCAGTCGGCCTGCAAGCCGGCCGCGCGGCGACAAGGCGAGCCGGCGTATCGAGGACCTCAGGGCCATCCCCTGGGGATTTTCCTGGGGACAATGTCGCCTGTTGCTGCCGGGTTGGTTCGGATTTGGGAGCGCGGTTGATACCTGGCTCAACGAACGCCCCAAGCAGGCCGCGCAGCGCTTGGCGCTTTTGCGCCGCATGGCAAGGGAGTGGCCTTTTTTTGCCACGCTGCTTTCAAATATGGACATGGTGCTCGCCAAGACCGATTTGGGCGTGGCCTCGCGTTACGCCGGGCTCGTCAGCAACGCGCGATTGCGCCAGACGGTCTTCGGAGCCATCGAGGCCGAGCACGCACTGGCGCTGCGGCATCTCTTGTCGATTCTCGGGCAGACCGCGAATTTGCAGCGCAACCCGACCCTGGCCAATTCCATCCGGGCCCGGTTTCCCTACATCGATCCGCTCAATCACCTGCAGGTCGAACTGATTCGGCGCTATCGAGCCGATGCCGAGGGTCTGGACGAGCGCGCCCGGCGCGCGATCCACATATCGATCAACGGCGTGGCGGCGGGACTGCGCAATACCGGCTAAGGACGTCACAGCGCCCTTCGGCGCGAGGAGGCCGTTTATGCGAGTTGTCGAGATCAGTACGCCCGGGGGTCCCGAGGTCCTGCGGCTGGGCGAGCGCCCGCGCCCGCAGCCGGGAGCTGGCGAAGTCCTCATTGAGGTCGCCGCCGCGGGTGTGAACCGGCCCGATGTCATGCAGCGCCAGGGCAAGTATCCGCCTCCGCCCGGGGCAAGCGATATTCCGGGGCTCGAAGTCGCTGGCAAGATCGTCGCGCTCGGGGCGGGAGCGCAGGCATTTGCCCCGGGTGACCACGTGTGCGCTCTGGTGAGCGGGGGCGGATATGCGCAGTATTGCGTCGCTCCCGAAGCGCAATGTCTGCCGGTGCCGACGGGCCTGAGCGACGTGGAAGCGGCGTCTTTGCCGGAGACTTTCTTCACGGTCTGGAGCAACGTCTTTGACCGGGGCGGCCTGCGTCCGGAGGAAAGCCTGCTCGTGCAGGGCGGTTCGAGCGGGATCGGCGTGGCGGCGATCCAGATTGCGGCGGCATTGGGCAGCCGCGTCTTTGCCACGGCCGGCTCCGAGGAGAAATGCGCCGCCTGCGTTCGCCTCGGTGCGCAGCGCGCGATCAACTATCGCACGGAGGATTTCGTGGCGGTCGTCAAGGCGCAGACCGCCGGACGCGGTGTCGATGTCATTCTCGACATGGTGGGCGGCGACTATCTCTTGCGGGAGACAGCGGCGCTGGCCGAAGACGGCCGCCTGGTGTTCATCAACACAATGGCGGGCACCAAGGCGACGATTGACTTGCGCGAGATCATGGTCAAGCGCCTGACGATCACCGGCTCGACATTGCGCTCGCGCCCCGTCGCATTCAAGGCGCAAATCGCGCACCGGCTGCAGCAGCACGTCTGGCCGCTGCTCGAGGTGGGCAAGGTCAAACCCGTAGTGTTTCGTAGTTTTTCGTTTGCGCAAGCCGCCGAGGCGCACGCATTGATGGAGCGCAGCGAGCACATCGGCAAGATCGTGCTGCTTGCGTAAAACGGGCTAGCGCGGTGACGGCGCCGGCGGGCGGCGCGCAGTATTGCCGTGTGGCGCGCTTTGGGCCATGCTGCGCATCGCCGAAATTCACGACAAGGGGAGGTCCGGATGCGCAGGCTGAGACAATTCGCGGCGATGGCCCTGGCCATTTTGCTGACTGGGTGCGGGTACAACGGAATCCAAACAAGGGACCAGGCCGTGAGCGCCGCGTGGGCGGAGGTCCTGTCGCAGTACCAGCGGCGGGCGGACCTGATACCGAACATCGTAAATTCGGTCAAGGGTGAGACCAACTTCGAGCAAGAAACTCTCACGCGCGTGGTCGAGGCGCGTGCCAAGGCCACTTCCATACAGGTGACTCCGGAACTGGCCAACGATCCGGCGGCGCTGCAAAAATTTCAGCAGGCGCAAGGCGAACTGTCCACGGCGCTCTCGCGCCTGCTGGTCGTTTCGGAAAACTACCCGAACCTCAAGTCGAACCAGGGCTTCCAGGATCTGCGGGCGGAACTCGAGGGAACGGAGAATCGGATCGCCATCGCGCGCAATCGCTACATCAAGGCGGTCCAGGAGTACAACTCCTTCATTCGCCAGGTGCCGCAAAACCTCACGGCTTTGGCCTTCGGCTTCAAGGAAAAGCCGCAATTCACGGTGGAAGACGAACGGGCGCTGGCGAAACCCCCGACGGTCGATTTCGGGGCGGCGAAGAAGTAAGGAGCGAGTGCCGGGCGCGGCGCGGTGGATCGCATGGTTCGATGGCTCGCCACTTTGGTCGTGCTGTGCGCTTTCGTGCTTCCGGGCGCGCGGGCCGCGGAGGCCGCGCGGGGGGCCGACGGCCTGCTGCTCGTGCCACCGCTGGCGCGCGTGTATGACCCCGAGGGCTATCTCACCCCCGCCGACCGGACTTCGCTCGAAAACCGGCTGGCGGCGTTCGAAGCCGCGCACGGCTCCCAGATTGCGATTGTCCTGGTCGCGTCGACTCGACCCGAACCGATTGAGGATTATGCGCACCGCGTCGGGGAGGCCTGGAAAATCGGCCGCCGCGGCATTGGCGACGGCGTCTTGATCGTGGTTGCGATCCAGGATCGGGCGGCGCGAATCGACGTCGCGCGTCGACTGGAGGGTGCAATTCCGGACGTTGTGGCCCATCGCCTGATCCGGGAGAAAATGGGCCCGCGCTTTGCGGCCAAGGACTATGCCGGGGGTCTGATTGCGGCCACGGATGCTTTGTTTGCATTGATCAGCGCCGAGGGCCTGCCGCCGGGCGTGGGCACAGCCGATGCGGGCCGTGGCGGCGCTGCTCCGCCGGGCGCTGACGCAGAGCAAACCATCCGGTCCCTCATCCCCTTCGTCATCGGGGGGCTGCTCTTGGGCGCGGTGCTGCGGCGGCTCCTGGGATTGCTAGGAACCTTGTTCGCGGCCGCGGGGGCGGCTGCGATCGTCGGCTACCTGTTCTCCTCGCTGCTTCTGGCAGGCCTTGCCGGGATCCTCGTGTTCGTGCTCTCGGCTTTCGGCGCCCCGATGCTACTGGCCACGCAAGTGCTCGGGGGCCGCGGCGGGGGTGGATTCCCCGGATGGGGCCCGGGCGGCGGTGGATTTACAAGTGGCGGCGGGGGTGATTTCTCCGGCGGTGGTGCGTCGGGCAATTGGTGAGGCAAACGCATGAGGCAAGCCAATCGTTGGTACGTGGCGATCCGCTCACGTCTGCGGCGCTGGTGGTTGCACGTGGCAACTACGCCGCTTGCCGTACGGCGCGCGTTTCCGGCGCGCGTGCGAAAGTCGATCGGCGCCGCGATCGAGCGGGCGGAGGCTGGCCATAGCGGCGAGATCCGCTTTGTCGTCGAAGGAAGTCTGCCATGGGCGTTTTTATGGCGCAACACTCCCGTCCGGCGCCGTGCGCTGGCGCTTTTTTCTGAGCTGCGCATCTGGGACACGGAGCACAACAACGGCGTTCTGATTTACATCGATCTGGCCGACCGGGGCGTGGAAATCATCGCCGATCGCGGCGTCGCCCGTCGCGTCGATCCGCAAACCTGGCAGCGGATCTGCCACGAACTGAAGGAAAACTGCAAAAGCGGACGCTACGAGGCCGGAGCGCTCGGTGCGGTGGGCGCGGTCGGCGAATTGCTGGCGCGCGAGTTCGCGCTGCCGCCAGGGCAGGCGCGCACCAACGAGCTTGCGGATCGCCCCGTAATCCTTTGATTTCCGCCCGCGCCGGCGTGCAGCCGGCGCACGGGTTGGCCCCGCGGTTCTTTGGCAAAATGAGCCCCCTTGATCCGCTGACGGAGTTGCCAACATGTCCATCACCATGCACACGGCGAGCGTGCCTCGCTTTGCACACACGCTCCGGAGTCTTGCGTTGATTCTTAGCAAAGCGGAGAACCACGCTTTGGCAAGAAAAATCGACCCTGCGGCGCTGCTCGGCGCGAGACTATTCCCCGACATGTTCGCGCTCACGCGCCAGGTTCAGATCGCGTGCGATACGGCTAAGGGGGCCGCGGCCCGACTCGCCGGTGAGGAGGTGCCCAAGCACGAAGATACGGAGCAGAGCTTTTCCGAATTGCAGCAACGCATCGCGAAAGTCATCGCCTTCATGGAATCGCTGCCCGCCGATCGTATCAACGGGTCGGAAGAGCGCAGCATCAAGCTCACACTGCGGGGCGAGGAGGTGACATTCAGCGGAATGCAATACCTCACGGGCTTTGCGCTTCCCAATTTTTATTTCCACGTCGTGACGGCCTACGACATCCTTCGGCACAACGGCGTGGAGCTCGGCAAGCGCGACTTCCTGGGCAAGGTGTAGGCGCGGCTGCCCTCACGTCCATGCCGCCCGGGCGAACGTTGCCGCCCGGCGCGCCGTCGGCCGGCCCGGAGTCGGTGGCGGTGCGCGCCGCCGACGGCTATGCGCTGGGTGCGTTCGTCTGGCGCCACTCTGAGGGTGCGGGGTTGACGCGTTCCGTCGTCATCGTGAACGCCGCAACCTCCGTGCGCTGCAGCTACTACGCTGCGTTTGCGGAATTTTTGTTCAACGAAGGCTTCGACGTCGTCACGTACGACTATCGCGGCATCGGCGCCTCACGCCCACGTTCGTTGCGCGGCTTTGAGGCCTCGTGGAGCGACTGGGGTAGCCTCGATTTCGAGGCCATGCTGCAGTATGCCCAGCGCACTTTTCCGGGCCAGCCGATCGACGTTGTTGCCCACAGCATCGGCGGGTTTGTAATCGGTTTTGCGCGCTCCAGCGATCGGATTCGCCGCATCGTCACGGTGGGCGCGCAGCACGCGTACTGGCGCGACTATGCTCCCGAAAAGCGCTACCGGATGCTGGTGAAGTGGCACTGGTTCATGCCGGCGCTCACAGCGCTCGTGGGCTATTTTCCGGGTCGACGCCTCGGTTGGCTCGAGGATACGCCGCGGGGCGTCGTGCGCGATTGGAGCCGAGCCGGCAGACGTTTTGTACCGGCTGCACGCGGCAAGGGCTCGCGCGCCGAGTGGCAGGCGCTCATGCGGCCCTTTGCCAGCGTCACCGCTGCCATCTTGGCGCTGAGCGTCACCGACGACGAGTTCGGGACCGCGCCAGCAACCGAACGGCTGCTGGGCTACTTTCCTCGGAGCCAGGCAACACACCTGCGGATTGCACCGCAGTCCGTCGCGCAGGCGCGCATCGGGCATTTTTCGTTTTTTCACGGTCGCCACGCGGCGAGTCTTTGGCAAATTCCACTCCAGTGGCTGCGCCACGGACGGCTTGCCGCCGATACGCCGGGAGCCGTCGTTGCCCACCCGCCCGCGAGCGAGCGCGGGCGCTAGGCCAAGGAGCGGCGCTGCCGGCCTTGCACGGGCGTGCACGTGCGCCTCCCGCAGGCCGAGGTGGGTGTTCGCCACTTGCGTTCACGAATCGCCCGGCGCAGGATCGTGCTCTGCGGCAAGAATCAGAATCGCGCGAAAATCGTTGACATTGGTGTGCGTCGGGCCCGTGATCACCGAATCGCCCAGTGCCTCGAAGAAGCTGTGCGCATCGTTGCGGGCAAGATCGTCGAGCGCGTTGCGCCCCAGCGCCCGGGCGCGCCCGAGCGACTCGGGCCCCAAATAGGCACCGGCGATTTCTTCCGTGCCGTCGACACCGTCGGTGTCACCGGCAATTGCGTGCACGCACTCCTCGCCGCCAAGGGCCACACCCAGGGAGAGCAGAAACTCGACGTTTCGGCCGCCGCGGCCCGCGCCACGAACTGTGACTGTCGCCTCGCCGCCCGAGAGCAGGACGCAAGGCGGCGCGAAGGGCTGCGCGCGTCTTGCCACTTGCAGGACGATTGCGGCGAGCACTTTGCCCATCTCACGCGCCTCGCCTTCGAGCCGGTCGCTCAAAATGTGGGCGCGGATTCCCGTTTCGGCCGCGCAGTGCGCCGCCGCCTCCAGCGCCATCTGCGCAGTTGCGATGAGCTCCAATCGGCAGGCACGCAGTCGCGCGTCGCCGGGTTTGATCGATTCGCCTTGCCCGCTTCGCAGCACTTCGAGGACTTCTTCCGGCGCCGGGATTCGATAGCGCTCGAGGATGGCAAGAGCATCGGCGCACGTCGTCGGGTCCGCAACGGTCGGGCCCGAGGCGATGTCCGCCGGATGGTCCCCGGGAACGTCCGATATGGCGAGGGTAACGACCCGTGCCGGGTGGCACGCCGCCGCCAATTTGCCGCCCTTGACGGCGGAGAGATGCCGGCGCACGCAGTTGACTTCGCTGATGCTGGCGCCCGAGCGCAGCATGGCGCGATGGACGGCTTGTTTGTGCGCGAGGGTCACAGGCGCCAGGGGAGCTGGCAGCAGCGCCGATCCACCACCCGAAATCAGACAAAGGACGAGGTCATCGGCCCGGAGTCCTCGCACCATCGCCAGTATGCGCTGGGCCGCATCCAGTCCTGCGGTGTCAGGCAGCGGATGCGCGGCCTGCACAATTTCGATGCGTTCGCACGGCACCGCGTAACCGTAGCGTGTGACCACGAGGCCGCTGAGCGGTTGCGGCCAAGCCTGTTCGACCGCGCGCGCCATGGCCGCGGCAGCTTTGCCGGCACCGACCACAATGGTTCGCCCGCGCGCAGGAGCAGGCAAGTGGCGCGGAACGCGCAATGCAGGTTGCGCCGATTCGATGGCCGCCAGGAACAACCGGTGCAACAACTCGCGCGGCGGCGGTGTCATGTTTTGGTTGCGACGGTCGACGGGCGCATTTTCGATGGGACCCCGCGTTTGCGAACGCGCCAGAGGCCGCCGCGGCCTTAATCGGCGCTCGGGCCGATCTCGAAATTGGCCAGAGCTTCCAGCGCCCGCACGAGCGCCGAATGATCCCACGCCTTGCCTCCGCGCGCGACGCAGGCGTTAAACAGTTCCTGTGTGCTCGCAGTGTTGGGCAGCGAAAGCCCGAGCGCACGCGCACCCGTCAAGGCGAGGTTCAAGTCCTTCTGGTGCAGTTCGATACGAAAACCCGGTTCGAAGGCCCGCTTGAGCATGCGCTCGCCGTGTACCTCCAAGATCTTGGACGACGCAAAGCCGCCCATGAGGGCGGCGCGCACCTTGCGCGGGTCGGCCCCGGCTTTGGCCGCAAACAGCAGCGCCTCGGCCACGGCCTCGATCGTCAGGGCCACGATGATCTGATTTGCGACTTTGGCCGTCTGGCCGGCGCCGTTTTCGCCCACCAGCGTGATGTTCTTGCCCATCAGCTCAAAGATGGGTCTGACCGCTGCGAACGTGCGCTCCGCGCCGCCGACCATGATCGAGAGCGTTGCGGCCTTGGCGCCCGTTTCCCCTCCGGAGACCGGCGCATCGAGGTATTGACACCCCAGATCCTCGACGCGCTTGGCAAATTCCTTGGTGGCAATCGGCGAGATCGAGCTCATGTCGACGACGATCTTGCCGGGCGTGAGACCCTCCGCGATGCCATCCGGATCGAACAGCGCCGACTGCACTTGCGGCGTGTCGGGCAACATCGTGATGACGAGTTCGGCGTTTCGCGCCACCTCCCTGCCGCTGGCGCACCGCCGGGCCCCCGCGTCGAGCAGGGACTGCGGAAATCTGCGGATGTTGTACGCATACAGTTCGTGAGCCGCGCGAAGCAGGTGCCCTGCCATCGGCGTGCCCATGATGCCCAGCCCGACAAATCCGATCTTGCTCAAGGCCGCCTCCGCTGCGTGCATCTCGACTTTTGGCGCTGGCTGCCGATTCGACCGAGCGCCGCGCTAACCGCGCCATGGGGTCCACCAGCCCAGACCCTCGGCGGTCGTGAGGCGGGGCTTGTACTCGCAGCCGACCCAACCCGCGTAGCCGATGCGGTCCAGCAACGCGAAGAGAAACGAAAAATTGATCTCGCCAGTACCCGGCTCGTTGCGCCCGGGATTGTCGGCAATCTGAATATGGGCGATGCGCGACAAGTGCTTTTGTATGGTCGCGGCCAGTTCGCCTTCCATGCGCTGCATATGATAGACGTCGTACTGCGCGAAGACATTGTCGCTTCCGGTCGCATCGATCAGATCCAAGGTCTGTTGCGTCCCGCAAACGCAAAAACCCGGAACGTCACGGGTGTTGATCGCTTCGACCAGCACCCGTATGCCTGCGGCCTTGCATTGCTGCGCGGCAAAGCGCAGGTTGGCGACGAAGGTCTCGTGCAGTTTTTCCGCCGCAACACCGAGCGGCCGGATGCCCGCCAGGCAGTTGAGCTGCCGGCAACCCAGCGCTGTGGCGTATTCGATTGCTGTTCCCACGGCGTCTTGAAACTCTCCGACTCGTCCCGGCAGCGCCGCAATGCCGCGCTCTCCCTTGGCCCAGTCGCCCGCGGGCATGTTGTGCAGGACCTGCTCGAGCCCGCAGGCCTGCAGTATCTCGGCAAGCTGGTTCTTCGGGTAGGCATAGGGGAAGAGATACTCCACCGCGCGAAAGCCGGCACGGGCAGCGGCCGCAAAGCGGTCGGTGAACTCGACCTCGGTAAAGAGCATGGTGAGGTTGGCAGCGAATCTGGGCATTGCGTGCCTCGAGCCAGGAAGCGGCGGCAATCTGTGGCCGCCGATGCGGCGATCATCGCACCTCCCGGCGCGCCCCGGGCGTGATCAGACCGCGCCATGCACCGAGGGCTTCGGACGGAGCCTCCTGCTGGCCAATCGAGACGTCGCCCCGAGGCGGAGCCGAAAGTTGCGAGCCGAGTCGACGCGCTCCTGGACGTCGCGCCCTCAGGACTCCCCGGGCGGCAAGCCCGCGCGTTCTTGCGAAGCCGACGCAACGATGATCGGCAAAAAATCGGGGTGACACGACCAAGGACCGGTGTTCTGGCGCTGCAGCAATTGACCGCGGTCAAGCGCATTCATCAGCGGGGCCGGGTAGTGTGTGCGCGCCCGAGTTCCGCGAGCCGTGGGGACGAGCGGGCACGAAGAATATTTCGGAGCGAGAACAACAGATGCCTGGCGGCGCAACGAATCTCTCCTCGGGCAGCCCGGTTCCTCGGGCCGACTCTTTTCGATGGCTGCAACTGGCCCTGGGCATCGTTTGCATGGCGTTGGTCGCCAATCTGCAGTACGGGTGGACCTTGTTTGTCAATCCGCTGCAGGAGCGGCACCACTTTGGCCTGTCCGCCATCCAGCTTTCGTTCTCGATTTTTGTGATTATCGAAACCTGGTTGGTGCCGGTCGAGGGCTGGCTGGTTGACAGGCTGGGTCCGCGCCCCGTTGTCGCGGCCGGCGCGGTGTTGGCCGCGTTCGGTTGGGTGCTCGATTCGTGGGCCGACTCCCTCAGGCAACTCTACGCGGCTGCCGTCATTGCGGGTCTGGGCGCCGGTTGCGTGTACGGCACCTGTATGGCCAACGCGGTGAAGTGGTTTCCGGACAAGCGCGGACTGGCCGCCGGACTGACAGCCGCGGGCTTTGGAGCGGGCTCGGCGCTCACGGTGATCCCGATCGGCAACATGATCCGGGCCTCGGGCTATGAGCAGACATTTTTTTTCTTTGGCATTTTGCAAGGAGCGTGCATCCTTGTCATTTCATTGTTCCTGATCAAACCCAACCCACCCCCGGGAGTAGTCGCCGCCGCCCGGGTCGTACTCACGAAGATCGACTACAGTCTCGGCCAGATGTTGCGCACGCCGGTCTTCTGGCTCACCTACGCGCTGTTTGTTGCGGTGGCGGCCGGGGGTCTGATGGCTGCCGCCCAGATCGGACCGATCGCCAAGGACTACGGCCTCGCGGATTTGCCGGTGAGCATCCTGGGGGCCGCCAGCCTGCCGTTTTTGACGCTCACGGTGATGATTGACAATCTCGCCAATGGCCTGACGCGTCCCTTGTGCGGCTTTATCTCGGACTGGCTGGGTCGGGAAAGTACGATGCTGCTGGTTTTCGTCGGAGAAGGCCTGGCGCTGCTGGGACTGTTGGCCTTTGGACGGCACCCCGCGGGCTTTGTGATCTTTGCCGCCTTTGTCTTTCTGTGCTGGGGCGAAATCTTTTCGATTTTCCCGGCGCTGTGTGCCGATACCTTTGGCGTGAAAAATGCCGCGACGAACGTGGGGACGCTCTATACCGCGAAGGGCATGGGATCCTTGCTCGTTCCGCTGGCTTCGGTGATCTCCGCCCAGGGCAACTGGAATCTCGTTTTCTTTGTCTGCGCCGCGATTGCGATCACCGCGGGCATCGTCGCCAAGTGGGTGCTCGCACCGATGCGGCGGCGCTGCATCGCGGAGGCCAACGCACGCGGCAGTGCGCTGCCTGCGGCGGGCGCTGGGCAATGCGCTGGCGCCTGAAAGAGCGGCGCTTGGCGCAATAGCGGTCGCTCGCGCGTGCCGTCCCTCTTGCTGCTTGGCGACTGGCCCGATGGGATGTGGTACGCAATTGGCGCGGCCGCAGCGTTTGCCGCCGTCGTCCACGGTGCGATCGGATTTGGCTTTCCCTTGCTTTCCACGCCGCTCGTCGCGCTGATCACGGATGTGCGCACGGCCGTGCTTACGACTCTGGTGCCGAACCTCGTGCTGAACCTGATCAGCATCGTGCGTGGCGCCGGGGCTGCAGCTACACTGCGGCGCCATTGGCCTGTGGCTGCCTACGTATTGCTGGGAGCCGTTGCGGGAACGCGTGTGCTTGCGATGGCCGACGCGCGTGCCCTGAAGCTGCTGCTGGCCGCCATGATCGTGTCGTACCTGCTTCTCTCCGGACCCAGGGGTGTCGACTGGTCGCGTTTGCAACGGTTTCCCCGTCTTGCGCCGCTCGTCTTTGGCTGCCTTGGGGGATTTTTCTCCGGAGCGGTGAACGTGGCGGTACCGCCCTTACTGATCTATTTTTCCGCGCTCCAAATGGCCCCGCTCGCGATGACCCAGGCGCTGAACCTGTCTTTCTTTGTGGGGCGCTCCGCGCAGGCCGCTAGCCTCCTCACGTCGGGCCAGCTGAGCTCCGCGCTTCTGGTTCTGAGCCTGCCGTTGACGCTGATATCGGTTCTGGCGCTGGTCGCGGGCTTTCGGATTCAGCCCCGGATCCGGGCGGCCACATTTGCGCGGGTCGTGCGCACGATGCTCTGGGCGATGGCCGCAACCTTGGGCGGACAGGCGGTGCTGAGCTACTTGAGCTGGATCTTGCCGCGGTGATTCAGGCGGCTCAGCGTCTCCGCGCAAAGGTTCAGATACGAGGCGAGCTCCTTCTTGGGGAGAATGCTCGAGAACTGCGGCAGTTTGCGCTGAAAGCGGTGCACCCGTCCGGGCGCGTCAAGCAAGTGCAACGTAATAATGTGGCCCATGATCTCGCTCATGTGGCGCATGACCTCGAGCTCAAAAACTGCCTTGACTTGCGGGTGACAGTCCAAGAAAGCGGCCCATTGGGGCAACGCAAGCTTTGCGACGCGCGCCTTGGTCACAGCGCGGATGCTGTAGGGCGCCGCCGCTTGCAACCGCCAGGCCGCGTAGCTCGTCTCCATGTCGCCTTCGCGCGTGAAGCGAAGGATCATCTCCTTGCCGGCGGGGCTGCTGACAACTCGCTTGAGCACGCCCTCGAGCACAAAGTACTGCTGCATGTCGCGTGCGCCCTGCAACAGCAGCACTTCGCCCTTGCGGCACTCGACAACCGTGAGCTGCGACTCAAGCTCGAGCGTGGCATCGGGCCCGAGCTGGGCGAGTACGGTATTGCGGGCGAGTTGCGCACGCAACTCCTCGCGTTGCGGGTGGCCGGCGATACGTCGCATGTCCGCCTCGGGAGCAGCCGCCGCTTCGGGCAAGACGAGCCGTTGGCTGCCGAAAATTGACAGTGGTCAATGATACGCCGCGTGGCGCTGCGTATCGTGGCCCGGTGCCACCGAGGCTCGGGCCGCACGAAGTTGTGAGAACACCGCGGCGTGTCGCCGATCCGCGTTGCGACAGACCTGTTCCTCCCCGGGCAGGCCCGGCCCACCGCCGTGCCGCGCGCGCAGGCCTGGGCGCCGGATAATGGGTGGGCGCGCGGCCGGCGGCTCCACGCGCAAGTCGACTCGGGCAAAGGGAGACAGAGCTGATGGACAGAGCGTTGAGCGGCATCCGCGTACTGGACATGACTCACGTGCAAGCGGGGCCGACCTCCTCGCAGCTGCTCGCATGGCTTGGCGCCGATGTCATCAAGCTTGAGCCGCCCGCGGGCGACGTGACGCGAGGCCAGCTGCGCGATGTGCCGCGCGCCGACAGCCTGTACTTCACGATGCTCAACTGCAACAAGCGGTCGATCACAGTGAACTTGAAAAATCCCTCGGGCAAACAGGTCTTCGTCGCATTGCTGCAGAAGTGCGACGTCGTCATGGAGAACTTCGGCCCCGGGGTGCTGGACCGACTGGGGTTTTCGTGGCAGGCGATTCACCAGATCAATCCGGCCATCATCCTGGCGTCGATCAAGGGTTTCGGCAGCACCGGTCCCTATGCCGAATTCAAGGCGTACGAAAACGTCGCCCAGGCCATGGGCGGGGCAATGAGCACGACCGGTTTCATCGACGGGCCGCCAGTGGTGACGGGCGCGCAGGTCGGCGACTCGGGAACCGGCCTGCACCTGGCGATCGGAATCCTGGCCGCTTTGCATCAGCGGCACCGTACGGGCAGGGGCCAGTTCGTGGAAGTCGCGATGATGGATGCGGTAATGAACTTGTGCCGCGTGAAGTTTCGCGATCACCAGCGACTCGCGCACGGATCGCTCGCCGAATTCTCGGTGCCCACAGAGGGGTTGGGCGAGACGCCGCGCTCAGGCAACGATTCTGGCGGAGGCCAGTTGGGCAATGCCGTCGCATGCAAGCCCGGCGGTCCCAATGACTATGTGTATGTTGTGGTGCAAGAAGCAGTCTGGCCCGCCTTGGCGCGCCGGGTCGGCGGGGAGGCACTGGTAAATGACGCGCGCTTTGCCCGAATCGAAGACCGGCGCCGCAACCAAAACGAGATGTGGCGCCTGCTCGACGAGTTTGCCAGCGGCTACACGAAGCGTGAGCTCATGAACCTTCTCAACGAACTGGACGTCCCGTGCGGGCCGATCATGAGTACCCGCGATCTTGTGCACGACGAACATGTAAAGCTGCGCGAAATGATCGTTGAGCTCGACCATCCCGAACGAGGCAAGTGGCTGAACGTGGGGATGCCCATCAAGCTGTCGGACTCCCCGGTAACGATCGAACGCTCACCGCTGCTTGGCGAGCACACCGAGGAGATTTTGGACAGCGTCCTGGGCTTCAACCAGGCGCAGATCGCGAGCCTCAGGGCGGGCGGGGCATTCCACAAGGACCCGACCCCGCAGCGCTAGGCGCGCCGGTGGCCTGGGCGATTTCGTATCCCCTTTGCGGGCGGACATAGCATCCGTTGCCCTTTGCGACATTCTTGACCGCGGTCATCGACGCTTGTGCGCGAAGAAAAATATTCTGGATTCATCCGCGAAGGCCGTTGGCGGTGAACTCGGGGCACGCATCGGCGCTCGAGTTCGTCGTGTTGCGCGGCCAGCCAGGGGGACGTAACCATGAAAATCGCTGTCATCGGCGCCGGCGCCATTGGCGGCTTCGTTGGTGCCAAACTCGCGCAGGCGGGCGAAGAAGTGACTTTTCTTGTTCGCGGAGCCAGCCTGGCGGCAATCCGCGCCAACGGCATGAAACTGATCGGGCCCGACGCCGTGGAGACGATTGTCGGCAGCGTCGAGGCAACCGATGAGTACGGCCGGGCGGGCGTGCACGATCTGGTGATTCTGGCGGTCAAGGCCCACCAGTTGATCGACGTTGCGCACGAGGTTCCGAAGCTTCTGGGGCCGCAGACGGTCGTCGTTCCGATGCAAAACGGCATCCCCTACTGGTATTTTTACAGGCACGGCGGCGAGCTCGATGGACGCGTGGTTCGCAGCGTCGACCCGGATGGCCGCATCGGAGCCATGATTCCTCCCGAGCGGGTGGTCGGCTGCGTGGTGTACCCGGCCTCGGAACTGCTCGCGCCCGGGGTCGTGCGCCATGTTGAAGGTGATCGCTTCCCGATCGGAGAGCCCGACGGTTCCACCAGTGCGCGCGCGGTGCGCGTGTCCGAGTGCTTCGCCCGCGCGGGCTTCAAGTCGCCGGTTCTCGAAAACATCCGCGCCGAAATCTGGCTCAAACTCTGGGGCAATCTGACCTTCAACCCCATCAGTGCGCTTTCACGCTCCACCCTGTCCGATATATGCCGCTTCCCGCTCTCGCGCGATCTGGCCGCGGCGATGATGACCGAGGCGCAGACGATCGCCAACCGGCTCGGGATCACGTTCCGCGTGTCCCTGGAAAAACGCATCGCCGGCGCCGAGCGTGTGGGCGCACATAAGACCTCCATGCTGCAAGATGTGGAGGCCGGGCGGGTGCCCGAAGTCGACGCGCTCGTCGGGTCCGTTGTTGAGCTGGGCCGGCTGACCGATACGGCGACTCCGCACATCGACGCGGTGTACGCGCTCACCAAGTTGCTTGCGTGGACTATGGAGCAGCAGCGCCATGGTGCAGCGGCGGGACCGGCCGCGCACTAAGGCTGCTGGCGAAGGGGGGCGCGATGACACACTGGGTGCGTTTTTTGCCGGCCGACGGCGCTCCCGCCTGGGGCCGGCTCGAGGGACAGGACATCGAGGAGTGCCGGGGGGACCCCTTCGGTTCGCCCGTGGCCACCGGCCGAAGCCTCGCCCTGGACGCAGTGCGGCTGCTTGCGCCTTGCGAGCCTGGCAAAGTCGTTGGACTGTGGAACAACTTCCGGGCGTTGGGCGCGAAGCTGGGCAAGCCGCCGCCCGCGCATCCGCTTTTTTTTCTCAAGCCCGGTTCCTCCGTAGTTGGCAGCGGCGAGCCGATACGCCGGCCCGCGTGCTACCACGGGAAGATCGTGTTCGAAGGCGAGCTGGGGATCGTCATCGGCGCTCGCTGTGCGAACGTTAGCGCGGCACAGGCCGCCAGGTGCATCCTTGGCTACACCTGCGTCAACGACGTGACGGCGGCTGAACTGATCTACGAGGATCCGAACTTCGAGCAGTGGTGCCGCGCCAAGGGGTTTGACACTTTCAGCTGCCTGGGTCCGTGCGTTGCGACGTCGCTTGACTGGAGCCGGGCGCGCGTAGTGACCACCGTCGAGGGCGCGGAGCGCCAGAACTATCCCCTTTCGGACATGATCTTTGCGCCCGAAGAGGTCGTGGCCCGCGTCTGCGGGGACATGACCCTGTACCCGGGGGACGTCATCGCTTGTGGCACCTCCATCGGGGCCGGGTCGATCAAGGACGGCGCCACCGTGCGCATTCGCATCGACGGAATCGGGGAGCTGCACAACACGCTCGTGACCTAGGGGCGCACTACGGCACGCCAGCGATTCGGCTCTGGTGCGTATATACGGAAAAACTCGCGCCGCGCGCAAACCCGATCAGCGTCAGGCCGCAGCGCTGTGCGATCTCCAGCGCCAGGGATGTCGGGGCCGACACCGCTGCCAGCATGCAGACGCCCGCCGTTGCGGCCTTTTGCACCATTTCCACACTGGCACGGCTCGTGATCAAAACAAAGCCCCGTTCGGTCGGTATTTGCGCTCGGCGCAAGGCGCCGATAAGCTTGTCGAGCGCGTTGTGTCGGCCCACGTCCTCGCGCACATGCAAGACGCTGCCATCGAGCGAGCACCACGCCGCACCATGCGTGGCCCCGGTTTGCTGCAGCAAGGGTTGCGCGCCCGCGAGCGCGGCACCGGCCGTTGCCAACGCCGCAACCGACACTTGCCATTGGGCCGGGGCCAGCATGGGCAAGGGGCGCAGCACTTGCTGGAGGCTCTCGGTGCCGCAGATGCCGCAACCCGTGCGCCCGGCCAGTGTCCGCCGGCGCTCTTTCAACGCGGCAAAAGCGCCACCGGCCACATCGAGCGCCACAGTGATCCCCAGCGCGTCGCGATGCGTGTCAACGTGATACAAATCCGCGGCGTCCTCGAGGATCCCCTCGCTTAAGGAAAAACCAAGCGCGAAATCCTCCAGGTCGCAGGGGGTCGCAAGCATCACGGCGTGCGAGATACCGTTGTATTGCAGGGCAACCGGTACCTCGACGGCCAGCGCGGCATCGGTGCGCGTGAAGACGCCATCGCGTTGACGCCATTCCTTGGCGACAACCGCACCGTGGGCCCATTCGTCCGGACCACGGACCAACGCTCCGGTATTGTGCGTCGCCATGCCTCGCCACTGGCGGCTTTAGCCGATCTGCGCCCCCGGCGGCAGCTCGGGCAGCATGCGGGGGCGGCGGCCGGAATCGGTGGCAACGTACACCAGCGTTGCCTCCGTCACTTTGACGACGTCGGCGCTCAGGCGGCTGCGCTCGGCGTACGCGGCCACGTCAATGGTCACCGACGTGCGGCCGCTGCGCACGATGCGCCCGTACAACGAAAGGACATCGCCCACAAAAACCGGCTCCTTAAATACGAAACTGGTCACGGCCACAGTGGCTACGCGACCGTTGGCGCGGCGCGCCGCAAGAATGCCGCCCGCTATGTCGACTTGCGACATGATCCAGCCGCCAAACACGTCGCCATGGGGGTTTGCGTCGCCGGGCATGGGGACAACCCGCAGAATCGGTTCCTCCTGGGGTAAGGTAATGCTCATCATGGCTCTCGACTCTTCGGGTGCATCACAGCCGCGCCTAACGCGCGATAATGGCCTGCCGCACGCCGCGCCTGCCCGGCGGGCATCCGGTTGGCAATTTGGGCCCGGGCTCCCCGTCTGTCAAGGGCGGGTCCGTGCGAGCGGCGCAACGCCCCGGGGGCGCGGCGGAACCGAATTGAGGACACGATCGCAATGCGCGGGGTGAGACCATTTCGCAGCCATGACCTGGCACCCCAGGCCGAGCCGGGACAACCCCGACGGGACCTGCAGACGCTGCGCGCCTTGGTGCCCTACCTTTGGGCGTACCCCGGACGCGTCGTGCTCGCCGTGCTGTGTCTGGTGCTGGGCAAGGTCGCCGTGGTCGGAGTTCCGATCTTGCTCAAGCACATCGTCGATGCGCTGACGGTGCCCGAGGCCGCGCGCGCGGCCCTGGTCCCCATTGCCCTGGTGGTTGCCTATGGGGCGTTGCGCTTGGCAACCTCGCTTTTTACCGAACTGCGCGAGTTTTTCTTTGCCAAGGTCACGCAGGCAGCGGTGCGTACGCTGGCGCTCAGGACGTTCCGGCACCTGCATGAGTTGTCCCTGCGCTTTCATCTGGAGCGACGCACCGGCGCGGTTACCCGCGAAATCGACCACGGCATACGTGGGATCAGTTCCCTCGTGAGCTATACCTTGTACTCCATTTTGCCGACGCTCGTGGAGATCAGCCTGGTCTTCGGCTATCTGCTGACGCACTACGAGATTTGGTTCTCGGTGATCGTCGCCGTCAGCCTGAGCCTGTATGTCGCCTTCACGCTGGTCGTGACCAATTGGCGCACGCGGTACCGCCGCCAGGTCAACGAACTCGACGCCAAGGCCTCGTCGAGCGCCGTCGATTCCCTGCTCAACTACGAAACCGTCAAGTATTTCAACAACGAGCAGTTCGAGGCGCAGCGTTACGACGCGACGCTTGCGCAGCAGGAGCGCGCCGCCCTACGGGTACAGCGATCCCTCAATGTGCTCAACGGCGGGCAGCAGGCGATTATTGCCGTCGGCTTGACGGGCATGTTGTGGCGGGCCGCGCTGGGAGTGCACAGCGGAGCGATGTCGATCGGTGATCTGGTGCTGGTCAACGCTTTCATGCTGCAGCTGTACGTTCCCCTGAATTTCTTGGGCGTCATCTACCGCGAAATCCGCCAGGCGCTCACGGACATGGACCGCATGTTTCGACTCCTGCTCCAGGGCCGGGAGATTGCGGACCGCCCCAATGCGCACCCGCTGCTGTTTTCCGGTCCGGCAGACCGTTCCGTCAGCGTGCGCTTCGACCACGTCGAGTTTGGCTACGATTTGCGGCGCAAGATTTTGCACGGCGTGGACTTTACGATCCCGCCGCGCACGAGCTGCGCCGTGGTGGGGGCCACCGGTGCCGGAAAATCGACGCTCGCGCGACTGCTGTTTCGCTTCTACGACGTGCAGGGCGGGGCGGTACTGATCAACGGCCAGGACGTTCGCGATTTGACGCAGCACTCCCTGCGGGCGACGATCGGGATCGTCCCGCAGGACACCGTGCTGTTTAATGAATCGATCGAGTACAACATCGCCTACGGCCGCCCCGGGGCGAGCCACGAACAGGTCGTTGCGGTGGCGCGGGCGGCACACATTCACGACTTCATCCAGTCCTTGCCGGACGGCTATCGCACGGTCGTCGGCGAACGGGGACTGAAGCTCTCGGGCGGAGAAAAGCAGCGCGTGGCCATTGCCCGGACGCTGCTCAAGGACCCGGCGCTCATGATTTTCGATGAGGCGACCTCCGCGCTCGACACGCGCACCGAAATGGCAATCCAAAAGGAGCTGACTGCCGCGGCTGCGCACCGCACTACGCTCGTGATCGCGCATCGACTTTCCACGGTGGTGGAGGCCGATCAGATTCTGGTCATGGATCACGGCCGGATCATCGAAAGCGGCGACCACGCGTCCCTGTTGGCGCGCGACGGCACGTATGCGCGCATGTGGGCCCTGCAACAGCGCGAGGACCAGGCGCAGCCGGGTCTTGCCGCGGCCTGAATTCGTGATCGAAATTTCCCATCGGCAAGGGCTCTCGAATTGGTCGTGCAAACCCTGACCATCACGCGGCCGGACGACTGGCATCTGCATCTGCGCGACGGCGCGGCGATGGCTGCCGTAGTGCCCTTCACCGCCCAATGCTTTGCGCGCGCCATCGTCATGCCCAATCTTCGCGATCCCGTGACGACGCTCGAGCGCGCCCTGGCCTATCGGGCGCGCATCCGCGCCGCAACCTCGGCCACGGCAGGCTTTGAGCCGCTCATGACGCTGTATCTCACGAGCACCACAACCCCCGATGAAATCGAGCAAGCCCACCGAAGCGGTGTCGTCCACGGCGTAAAGCTCTACCCGGCGCGCGCGACAACCCATTCCGACGCCGGGGTGCAGTCCGTCGGCGACTGCACTGCGGTCTTCGAGTGCATGCAGCGCATCGACATGCCGCTTTTGATCCATGGCGAAGTTGCGCGCACGGATGTCGATGTGTTCGACCGCGAGCGCATCTTTCTCGATGAAGTCCTGGTGCCGCTGCGGCGGGACTTTCCGGCGCTGCGCATTGTCCTGGAACACGTTACAACCCGCGACGCCGTGCAGTATGTGCGCGAGGCGCCCGGGCGGATCGCGGCCACGATTACCGCGCACCACCTGCTGTTTAGCCGCAATGCGATGTTCCTGGGCGCGGACGGATCGGCCGGTATGCGGCCACATTTTTACTGTCTACCGGTACTCAAGCGCGAGGTGCATCGCCAGGCGCTGCTCGATGCGGCCACCAGCGGAAGTCCGCGGTTTTTCCTCGGCACTGACAGCGCTCCGCATCCGAAACTCCAAAAGGAGTCCGCCTGCGGCTGCGCAGGCTGCTTTACGGCGCCCCTGGCCCTTGCGATGTATGCGCAGGCCTTCGAGCAGGCCGGCGCTATGGACCGGCTGGAGGCTTTTGCGAGCTTCTACGGCGCGGATTTCTACGGATTGCCGCGCAACACGCAAACCCTGACGCTGGTGCGGCAGCCCTCGGCGCCGCTGGCCCCGATCCGAAGCGCCCAGGGCGAGGAATTTGTGCCGCTGGTCTCAAGCTGCCCTTGGTCGGTGGCGGACTAGGTGCGGCGGCGCCTGCGCGCGCGGGAGGCTACAGTCCGTAGTACGTGCGCACCCACTCGACGAGTCGAGGCAGACCCGCCTCGATGCTCGTTGTCGGACGCCAGCCGAGATCGCGCGTGGTCGCGTCGATGTCGGCGGCCGTAGAGCGGACGTCGCCGGGCTGCATCGGCCGCAGGACCTTCTGTGCACGGCGGCCGATGGAGCGCTCCAGCACCTCGATAAAGTGCAGCAGCGCCTCGGGGTGGTTGTTGCCCAGGTTGTAGATCCGATGGCGCCCCTGCGTGAAGTGCGTCGTATCGTCGAGCGCGCAAAGCGTGCCTCGGGCGATGTCGTCGATGTAGGTGAAGTCGCGGCGCATGTCCCCCTCGCCGTAGACCTCGATGGGCCTGCCTTCGAGAATTGCGCGCGCAAACTTCAGCGGCGCCATGTCGGGCCGCCCCCAGGGCCCGTAGACCGTGAAGTAGCGCAGCCCCGTGAGTCGCAGGGGATACTGGACCGCGTAGACATGGGCGATGAGCTCGTCGGCGCGTTTGGTGGCCGCGTACAGACTGATGGGCTGTCCGACGTCGTCATCGACCGAAAAGGGTTGCTTGGTATTGGCCCCGTAGACGCTGGAAGACGACGCGTATACGAAATGCTCAATCGCCCCGGCCGCGCGCGCGCATTCGAGCAGATTTACAAAGCCCGTGATGTTGCTGTCGACGTAGGCCTGCGGATTTTCGAAGGAGTAGCGCACGCCGGCCTGCGCAGCCAGATGCACGATGCGGGTGGGACGATGCGAGTGAAAAACTTCCGCCACCGCCGGCCGGTCCACCAGATCCGCTCGAACAAACGTGAAACCCGGCGCCGCGATATTGGCGATCCGCGCCCGCTTGAGCTCGGGTTCATAGTAGTCGTTGAGGTTGTCCAGGCCAACGACCCGCTCGCCGCGCTCGAGCAGGCTGCGCGCAACCGCGTGGCCGATAAACCCCGCGCACCCGGTGACAAGGATCACGTCGCGCTCGCCGGAGCCGCAGCGCCGCGCCCGATGCCTTCGTAGCGCAATCCGGCCGCTCGCACGGTGCGCGGATCGTACAAGTTGCGCCCGTCGACGAGCACCCGCGCGCGCAGTTGCGTGGCGAGGGCACGAAAGTCGGGGCTGCGGAACTCGAGCCATTCGGTCACGACAACGAGCGCATCGGCGCCGGTGCACGCCTCCTGCGCGCTGTCACAGAACGTGATCCGGTTTTGCTCGTCCGAGAGCGCCGCGCGCGCAGTCTCGCGCGCCTGCGGGTCGTAGGCGCGCACGGTGGCTCCCGCCGCAATCGCGTTGCGAATCAGCACCAGGCTCGGGGCTTCCCGCACGTCGTCCGTGTTGGGCTTGAAGGCCAATCCCCACACGGCAATGACGCGGTCGCGCAGTTCGCCTCGGAGCGCCTCGCGCAGTTTCGTGGTCAGCAGGTGCTTTTGCTCTTCGTTGACGTCGTGCACAGCCGAGAGCACCCGTGCGGGCAATACATGCTCGCGCGCCATGGCGAGCAAGGCGCGCACGTCTTTGGGGAAGCACGATCCGCCGTAACCGGCTCCGGCGTACAAAAACGACGGTCCAATGCGCGGATCCGCGCCCATGGCGTGGCGCACGCGTTCGATGTCGGCTCCGAGTTTTTCGGCCAGGCGCGCGAGCTCGTTCATGAAGGAAATTCGGGTTGCCAGCATGGCGTTGGCCGCATACTTGGCCAGTTCTGAGGAGCGCGCATCGAGCACGATGAGGCGGTCCCGATTGCGGTTAAAGGGCGCGTACAGGCGGCTGAGCGTCTCGATGGCTTCGGCGTCGTCCGTGCCGATGAGGATTCGATCCGGGTGCATGAAGTCGGCCACGGCCGCGCCTTCTTTGAGAAACTCGGGGTTCGATGCCACCGCGAATGCAAGCTCGCGCTTGCGCGCCGCCAGCTCCTCGCGCAGCGCGTTTGCCACGAGCGTGTGCGTTCCGACCGGTACCGTGGACTTGACAACGACGAGCGCCTTGCGCTGCAGACGCCGACCCAGCTCCCGCGCCGCGATTTCCACGTGACGCACGTCGGCCGATCCGTCCTCATCGGTGGGCGTGCCAACGGCAATGAAAAACAAATCGCAATGGTCGACCGCCCGGTCGTAATCCGCCGTGAACTCGATGCGGCCGGCGTGCCGGTTGCGCGCCACGACCTCGTCGAGGCCCGGCTCGTGGATTGGCACTTCGCCGGCATTGAGGCGAGCGACCTTAGCGCGGTCAATGTCCAGGCAAAGTACGTGATTGCCGACGTCGGCAAGGCAAGCGCCCGTCACCAGGCCCACATACCCGGTTCCGATAACCGTAAGCTTCATGAATCGGTGTCCTCGAATCGACCGGCGTCCGGGAGGGCGCCGGCTTGCGCTCCGCGAGCGCCGATGGGCACTGCGCGCGCCGGGAATTCTATCGCAGGGGCCCCCGACCGCGCCGCGCCGCAGCGGCTCGCGCGCGGCGTTGGCCGTGCCGTGGTGGCGATGCGCCGATAGCGCCTATCATTGGGCGCTGGCGCCGCCCAACGGACGGACGATGGCCGGCGCGGGCAGCGACTTTTGGGACTCGCATGACGAACACGGAGACGGTTGCGCAGACGGAAACGACCTCGACCCCGGGTCGGCAGGCGCCGCACCTCAGGCCGGCGCGCCCGAGCGCCGCGCTCGCGGTTTCGGTGGTAATCCCGGTGTACAACGAGGCGGACAATCTGCGGGAACTCGTCGAGCGGGTCGGCGCGGCGCTCGCACCGACAGGGCGCTCCTTCGAGCTGATTTTGGTCGATGACGGATCGGGTGATGGTTCAGCCGAAATTCTGCGCTCGTTGGCCGCAACCCACCCTTGGTTGCGCCCCTTCGTGCTGATTCGTAACTACGGGCAGTCGACGGCGCTGCAGGCGGGCTTTGATCACTCGATGGGCGAGTTCGTGGTGACGCTCGACGGTGACTTGCAAAACGATCCGATCGAAATTCCTCGCTTGCTCGATTTGATCGACCAAAGCCCCGATATCGATGTTGTCTCAGGCTGGCGCAAGCAGCGCCAGGACCGGACGTGGTCGCGCAAGCTTCCCTCGTGGGTCGCCAATCGACTGATATCTTCGGTCACCGGCGTGCGCCTGCACGACTATGGCTGTGCACTCAAAGTGTACCGACGCAGCATTCTGGAGAACGTGCGACTGTACGGCGAAACGCACCGATTCATTGCTGCGCTGGCCGTGGAAGCGGGCGCGCGCATGGTCGAGGTGCCGGTGCTGCACCACGCCCGAACGCGGGGCAAGTCCAAATACGGCATCGACCGCGTGTTTCGCGTGCTCCTCGACTTGCTGTGGATCAAGTTCTCGATGCGATTTTTGCACCGGCCGCTGCATGCATTTGGCGGCGTCGGGTTTGCTTTTATCGGTATTGGGGGCGCCGCGCTTGTATACCTGGCCGTGGAAAAGCTCGTGTTCGGCCACGACATCGGCGGCCGACCCCTGCTGTTGCTCGGGGTCTTGCTCACGCTCATTGGCGTGCAGCTGCTGGCAACCGGGGTGCTGGGCGAGTTGCTCACGCGCATCTATCACGAGCCGCAGGGCCGTCGCCAGTACGTTTTGCGCCGCGATGAGGGCTCGCGGCCTGCTGCGCGCTGATGTCGCGGCGGCTCGCCTCCCGCTACGCGCGCCTTGGCCTGCGTCTCGCCGCCGCCATCGCCCTCATGGCCGCTGCCATATGGGTTGTTGGCCCCGAGCGGCTGCGGCGCCAATTGATTCACGTGGACTTGCTCTGGCTGTTGGGTGCGGTGGCTGTCATGGCCGCTTCGCAGTGGGTTTCGGTGCTTCGCTGGGAGACGATCGCTCGCATTTTCGGGCTGCGGGTGCGCATGCGCTCGCTCGCTTTGGCGTATGCGCAGGGCATGACGGTCAATGTGCTGCTCCCGGGCGCCACGCTCGGTGGCGACGCGTTGCGCAGCGTGCGCCTGCAGGGTTTGGGCAACCCATTGGGTGTCTCGGCACTCACCGTATTGCTCGATCGGCTCAGCGGCCTTTGGATCTTGTGTGTGCTGTCTCTGGTGACCGGCGTGGGCCTGGCCCTTAGCCTGCGCTGGCACGCGGGCGACCAAGCCGTCGGCACCGCCGCGGGCGGCTTGCCTGCGCCGGCGGCGTTTTTGGCCTCGGCGCCGTTTTTTGGGGTGTATCTGCTTGCCTTGGCCGCGTTTTGCGCGATTCCTTGGTTGCCGTTGCGCATGCGCGGGCCGGCACCCCGCGAGGACGCGGCGCAGGACGCCAACGCGCTCGCGCGCTGGTGGCGACGGCTGTGCGAGTTGCACGATCTGGCTGTGGCCCAGCGGGCGCCCTTGGGTCGCTCCCTATGGAGCTCGCTCGTGGTACAGGTGCTGTGCGCGCTGGCTCTTTGGCTTTGCGTGATCGCCGCCGGCGGAACGGCCGGCTACTGGCAGGTCCAGGCAGTAGCGGCCCCCGTCTTTGTGGCGGGCGCGCTGCCGCTGAGCTACGGGGGCTTCGGTGCGCGCGAATTAACGGCGCTGGTGGCGTTTCCCTTGGCCGGATTGCCGGCTGATCTGGGGCTTGCCGCCAGCGCGCTCTACGGCGTTGTCGGCGTCATTCTTGGCTTGGCCGCCGCGCCATCGCTTGCGCTTGCGCCCGTGCGCGCGGCGAAGGACTAAGCCGTGCAGGTCGTGGTCACCGGGGCGGGAAGCGCGCTGGGACAGGCCCTGCTGCGCGAGATCGTGGCGCGCGCGGCCCTTGTGCGTACCGATGGCCAGGCCACCGCGGTCGCGCGCGTGATCGCCGTCGATCGGACGCAGCCCGCGGCGCTGTTCCTCGACAGACGTATCGAGTACGTGCGGGGCGACTACGAGCAGCCCAGGTTCCTCGCGCGCATGATGGGCGCCTCGACGGACAGCGTTTTTCACCTTTCCGTGCTGGGCGCGGGTCTGGGTACCGCAGCGACGCCTGCAGACCTGGACGTCGCTTTGCTGCGCAGCGTCGATGCGACGCGGGCTTTGTTGGAGGCGTGTCGCTACCAGCGAGTCCCGCCGCGGATGGTGCTGGCCAGCACGATGGAGGCCAAACTCCAGACGGGACCTTGGCCGCAGACCACCGACGGCGTCTGCGCGGCGTTGTGCGAACTGCTGGTCGTCGAGAGCGCGCGCCGGCGCATCGTGCAGGCGCGTTGCGTCCGCCTGCCGTGCGTCGTCGGCAACGGCAGCTGCCGCGAGGACCGCGCACTGCAGGCGCTGCTGGCCGACGTTGCCGCCGGGCGCGCACCGCCCGAGGCGGCGCAGGCCACAACGCAGAGCGCAATCGCCTTGCCAAGTGAAGCGGCTGGCGCTTTGGTCGACGCACACGAGTGCACCGCCAAGAGCCCGGAGGAACCCGAAATCATCGAGATTGCCGGACGCCGCGCACGCATCGCCGAGCTGGCCGCCTGCGGCGCAACGGCGCAACCGCCGGGGAGTTGAGGCGCGTTGCGACCGGCTGGCTATGCCGCCGAAGGTGCCTGCGGGGGCACGGCAGAAGCACCACGGGTGCGCAAGTCTTCAATACTCGCCGAGGGCGAAAGCAATTGGGGGTCACACACGAGTTCGATGAGCGCAGGCAAGCGGCGAGTGCGCAGGTGCATGAGCGCCTGCCCTAGCGCTGCACCAAACTCCGCGCTGCTGCTCACGCGCCAGCCGGCACCGCCGTAGGCTCGCGCCAGTTCCGGGAAATCGGGGTTGATGAGAGACGTTCCGATCACCCGATCCGGAAAGCGCTCCTCCTGGCGCAAGCGCACGGTCCCATACATGCCGTTATTAAAAATCAGAAACAGCACGGCCGCGTTGTACTGACCGGCGGTCGCCAGCTCCTGGGCGGTCATCAGAAAATCGCCGTCGCCGCTGACGCACACAACGGTCTTCTCCGGCGCGCTGATCTTTGCCGCAATTGCGGCCGGCACGGCATAACCCATGCAGCCGCTCGTGGGCGCGAGCTGCGTGCCTGCCACCCGGTAAGGAAAGAAGCGGTGCAACCAGGCCGCGAAATTCCCCGCACCGTTACAAATGATGGCGTCGTGAGGAAGGACGTGACGCAACTCCTGCAACACCTGCCACAGATCCAGCTGGGGCACGTGCCGCTGCAAAATTTCGGGGCGCTGCTGCCATGCTTCGTACTGGGCGCGCGCCCCGACGAGGGCATCGGACCAAGCGGGTTCATCGATCGGGGTCATCATCGCAAGGCGCGCGGCAAGCTGCGGCATTCCGCTGTTGATCATCAGGTCGGCCTGATACACCCGTCCCAGCTCCTCCAGGCCCGCGTGCGCGTGCACCAGCATCTGCCGGGGTGTGGGCGCCTCGAGCAGGGAGTAGCCGCTGGTAGTGGCTTCGCCCAGCCGGGGACCTAGAGCCAGCACCAGATCGGCACCGCGAATACGCTGGGCGAGCTGCGGGTTGATGCCGAGTCCGACATCGCCGACGTAGTTCGGATGTCGATTATCGAAAACGTCCTGGTAGCGAAACGCGCAGGCCACGGGCAGGCGGTTGGCCTCGACAAAGCCACGCAGATTCTCACTCGCCGCCGAGCTCCAACCCGGGCCTCCGACCAACACGATCGGCCGGCGCGCCTTGCCAAGCATGCGCCGCAGGGCGGCGATCTGGGTGTCACTGGGAGCCGCTTGCACGCTTTGGTGGCAGCGCGCATCGGGCACGTCGGCGCTTTGGTCAAGCACGTCTTCCGGCAAGGCAAGGACGACCGGTCCCGCGCGTCCGCTGGTCGCGGTCTGAAAGGCGCGCGCGACAAATTCGGGAATCCGGTCGGCGCGGTCGATCTGGACCACCCATTTGGACATCGAGCCAAAAAGCGCGCGGCAGTCGACCTCCTGAAAGGCTTCGCGTTCCGCAATATGTGTGGCCACCTGGCCCACGAGCACTACCACGGGCAGTGAGTCCTGGTGTGCGTGGTGAACTCCGATCGCGGCATTGGTGGCGCCGGGGCCGCGGCTGACGAAGGCAACCCCGGGCTGTCCCGTCAGGCGCGCATAGGCTCCGGCCATAAACGCGGAGCCCGACTCGTGGCGATTGACGATCAGTCGCAGGCTCGGTGTGTCAATCAAGGCGTCAAGCACGCCCAGAAAGCTCTCGCCCGGGACGCAAAACAGGCGGTCGACTCCCTGCAGCAGGAGCTGCTCGACCAGTATCCGGGCACCGGTGCGTGAATCACTCATAAATCCGCCTTGTGGTTTCTCCGCACGCCGCGCACGCCCCGCGAACTGCGAGCCGGCGCACCGATTCTAGCCCTCGGCGCGCTCACTCCTAGCCCACAGGCCAGATCGAAAGGGCGCGCTCGAGCGTGCTTCGGATCGGTGCTTCCAGGTACGGCAGAAACAAAAACAGCACGACCATGCCTGCGCACAGGGTGATGGGGAAGCCGACTGCAAACAAGTTGAGCTGGGGCGATACGCGCGCCATGACGCCCAGCACGACGTTGATAAGCAGCATCACGGCAAGTACGGGCAGCGAGATCGAAAGCGCGATGGCGAACAACTGCGCGCCCAGGCCGGCGATCGCATCGAACGCCAGGGTGTTCGGTCCCCCCTCGGCGACCGGCAAAACGTCAAAACTCTGACGCAGACCGTGCAGCACCATCAAGTGACCGTCGATCGCGAGAAACAGCAAAAGCACAAGCAGCGAGACGAAATTTGCCACGGGATTGTCGGTGTCGGCCGCCTCGGGGTTGAAAAACCCGCCAAAAGACAGACCCACTTGCAGCCCGATCATTTGTCCGGCAAGTTCGATACCGGCGAACAGAACCCGAATGGCAAAGCCCAGCGTGACGCCGATCAGTATGTTGCGCACCAGAGTCTGGAAAAAGACCGCATCGAGCGACGTGGCGAGCGCCGGCGTCGGCACGGTCGGGGCCAGCACCAGTGCGACGGCGACCCCGATGGCCACTTTCGCCCGCAACGGAATAGCCCGGTGGGAAAGCACCGGAACCGTGGTCATGAGCGCAAGAATGCGCACCAGCGGCCAGAAGAAGAGGCCGACCCAGGCAGCAATCTGGGTGCTGGTGAGCTCCATCGGTCGCGCCGCGCTAGCCGATCGTCGAGGGGATCGACTGGTACAAACGACGCAGGAAGTCGACGAAATAAGTGATCATCCAGGGGCCCGCAAGCACCAGCGTCGCAATCATGGTGAGCAGCTTAGGGATGAAGGTGAGCGTCATCTCGTTGATCTGGGTCGCGGCTTGCAGAATCGATACCACCAAGCCAACAAGAAGAGAGGCGAGCAGCATCGGCGCCGACAGCAGTACGGCCGTATACAGGGCTTGTTGGGCGAGGGTTACGACACTTTGGGCGTCCATGGTGAGCCTCGAAAAACGTCCGGTTGCGGTTTACGCCCGTAGGGGCGATTGGAGACCCGTCAGGGCGAGAAACTTGCCACGAGGGAGCCGATCAACAGGTTCCAGCCGTCGGCCACAACGAAAAGCATCAACTTAAACGGAAGTGACACGAGCACCGGCGAGAGCATCATCATTCCCATGGACATCAGCACGCTGGCCACCACCATATCGATGACGAGAAAGGGGATGAAGACCATGAAGCCGATTTGGAATGCGGTTTTCAGTTCGCTGGTGACGAACGCCGGGATGATTACGCGAATGGGAAGATCGGCCGGTTTTTCGATCGTGGCAGCGGTCTTATCGATGCGTGCCATGTGCACGAAAAGATCCAGGTCGTTGGCACGCGTGTGCTTGAGCATGAACTCCTTCATCGGCACGGACGCCAGCTCGGCGGCCTGTTCGAAGGAGATCTTCTGCTGACTAAAGGGCTGATAGGCCTGTTCGTACATGCGGTCGAAGGTGGGGCCCATGACGAAAAAGGTCAAAAACAGCGAAAGTCCGATGATGACCTGGTTGGGTGGCGCCGTTTGCGTGCCCAACGCCATGCGCAGCAGTGACAACACGATCACGATGCGCGTAAAGGAGGTGGTGAGCAGAAGCAGTGCCGGCAAAAATCCCAGCGCGGTCAGAAATAGCAGCGTCTGGACCGGCACGGAGTACTGGGTCGCGCCGCCACCGGCGGGCGTGGCGTTTATCGCGATCGGGCTTGCCTGCCCCCACGCCGGCTGCAGGAGGGCCGCGAGCAGCAGCGCGGTCAGCGCCGAGAGTCCGGCTAGTCGTGCGACTCGCATCAATGTCCCCCCGCGCGCAGCTTGTCCAACAGCGCGCCGAAGGACGCTGGCATCTGCGGGGCGACGGCCTCGCCCTTGGGCAGTGTTCCGAGGCGCGTCACCCCGTTTGCACCGATGCCCAGGAGCCACCAGCGTTCGCCGGCTTCAACGATAACCACCCGCTCCCGGGGTCCGAGCGCGAGCTGTGTGATCAGGCGCAGCTGGCTGCTGGCGCCGCCGCGCGCGACCAGGCCCGCGCGGCGCAGCGCCCAAATCGCAGCGCCGAGCACTCCGAGCACGACGACAAGCGCCAGGACCATGGGTAAGAAGGAGGGGCCTTCGACGGCCGATGCGCCCGCTTGTGCCTGGGTGGCCGCGGCGACGCCCGGCACAGCGCACAAGGCGCCCAGTGCCGCCAACGACGCGGTGTGCACGCGGCACTCGCCCCCGCGCCCTGGATGCTTCGATGCACACGACATGGCCGGGAACTATTTGTGCAAGCGCCGCACGCGCTCGCTGGGCGTGACGATATCAGTCAGTCGGATGCCGAATTTCTCGTTGACGACAACCACCTCGCCTTGCGCGATGAGGCAACCGTTGACCAGTACGTCCATCGGTTCGCCGGCGAGCGCGTCGAGTTCGATGACCGAGCCTTGCGCGAGCTGCAAGATGTGCTTGATTGGGATTCGCGTGCGCCCGAGTTCAACCGTCAGGTGCACCGGTATGTCCAAAATGAGGTCCAGGTCCTGGGCCGCATCGGAGGACGCGCCGGGCGTGAGTCGGGGGAAAATGTTGGCCGGCTGCGCGATGGTATCCACGGCCGAGCTCGGTTCGATCGCGGCGCCGGCTGCCTGTTCCTTGAGCGCGGCGGCCCAATCATTCTCGGCGCTTGCGGGTCCGTTTCCACCCGGATCGCTCATGCTTTGTTCTCCTCGATGGAAAAGTGCTCGCTGAAGTGCGAATACTTCAGCATTCGTTCTGCGCGGATCGCGGTGTGCCCGTTGACGGATCCGAAGCGGCATTCCATGACCGGTACTCCGTCGACCGTGACCGGGATGACGTCGCGAATGGGCAAGGCGATGAAGTCGCCAACCTGCAGTCCGATCAACTGGCCGACGGTGAGCTCGGTCTGGGCCAATTCCGCGGCAAGCTCGACTTCCGCGTTTTGCACCTGCTGGGTCAGCTGGCGCACCCAGCGCCGGTCGGGCTCCTGACCATCGGCCTGCAACGACGAGTACAGGATGTCGCGAATCGGCTCCAGCGACGAGTACGGCACGCAAAAATGGATTTCGCCACCACCGTCGCCGATTTCCAGATTGAAGGTGACGGCGACCACGATTTCGGACGGCGAGGCGATGCTAGCGAACTGCGTGTGCATCTCCGAGCGCAGGTGCTGGAACTGGAACTTGAACAGCGCGCCCCAGGCCTTGCCGTATTCGGAGAGAACGACCTCCATCATGCGCTGGATGATGCGCTGCTCCGTCGGGGAGAAATCACGCCCCTCGATGCGAAAGTGCTGCTTGCCCGAACCTCCGAATAAGGTATCGATCGCGCAAAAGACCAGATTCGGGTCGAAGATCACCATGCCCTGGCCGCGCAGCGGGGTGAGCGAAATGATGTTGATGTTGGTCGGCACGGCGATGTCGCGCAAAAAAGCCGAGTATTTGATGACGCGCACCGGCCCGATGGAGATCTCCGGGCTGCGACGCATGAAGTTAAACAGGCCGGTGCGCAGGTTGCGCGCGAAGCGCTCGTTGACGAGTTCGACCGTCGGCATGCGGCCGCGGACGATGCGCTCCTGGCTGGCGATGTCGTAGTCGCGAATCCCTTCCTTGGACTCCTCTTTCTCGAGTTTTTGCGACTCGCCGGTCACACCCTCGAGGAGTGCGTCGACTTCATCCTGGGAAAGAAACTGTTCCGACATGGTTTGTGGCTCGTGTTCTGGCCTGGAGGCCGCGCACCTTCACTGGATGAGCATGTGGGTGATCAAGACCGCATCGACGGAATCGTTGGCTGCGGTTCCGGCCACCGCCTTGTTGGCAGCCGCTACCACCTCGCTGCTGAGTTTCTCCTTGCCCTCCTTGGCCATCAAATCCGAGGGGTCCTGCGCACTCAGTACCGGGATGACCGCGCTGCGGATGATGGGCATCAAGTCCTTGATGGCTTCGGCCGCTTCGACACTTTTCACCTGAAACGTGAGCTTGATCTGCAAAAACTTTTCCGGGTCCTTGAGGTTGACCGTAAAGGTCTCGAACTCGACGAAATACGGCTTCTTGGCCTCCTCCTTTTTCTCCTTGCCCTTGTCTTTGCCTTTGTCACCCTTTGTCTTCGCGGTGTCGGCCGATGCGCTTTGTGTGTCCCCCGAGCGGCCCAGGAAAAAATAGGCTCCCGCTCCCGCGGCGGCGAGCAAAAGCAAGACGCCGACGATGAGCAGCATCGGCTTGCGATTTGCTGGTTTTGCCGTCGCTGCGGCTTTGCCGGCGGTCGCAGTTGCGTCCTTGCCCCGGGATGCGCCCGGCGCCTCTCTGGCTGGTGCCGCCGCGGCAGCTGCCCTGATGTCGGCCATCATTTCCCCAAGAACGTCATGATCGGGCCGCGGCCGCCTCGGCAGCGGCGCGGGAATCTTTAGGGATTATTGGGAATGGGTTGGCGCGGCGATCCGGCGAATATGCGCGCGATTTGCCACTAAGCAAAGGTATCGATCAGACGGTTGGAAAGCGCCTGCGCGGTGGTGGCGGCCGTGAGAGCCACGGCGGTTGCCTGCGGCGCACCGCTCGGCGTGAGCGGCCCCTGGCTCGCGGAGGCGTTGCGCTGTGCGGGACCCTCACCGGCGTTGTGCTGCGAGCCGTCGCCCACCTGGGCGCCCGTCAGTTGCAGACCACTGCTCTGGAACAGCGCACTTAAGTGGGGAAGGGCCTCTTGCAGCGCTGCGCGCGTCCCAGGATGACTGGCCGATATGACCAGGGACGCTTCCAGTCCGTTCATCCGGATGGACACGTTCACGGGCCCGAGCTCGGCGGGCTGCAAGGAGAGCTCGGCCGAATGAGCGCCGACCTTGGCCAGGTACACCACCTGGCGCGACACATCCTGACCGAAACCGGGCTCTCCTACAGGTGTACTCACATGCAGCAGGACGGAAGCTGCCCCATTGGCACCCGCGCCTTGGGCCGGTGCGCCCAAGGCCGCCAGGGCTGCCGGGGGCAACTGCGTACCAGCGCCCGGGCTGGCAGCCGTTGCATCGCCCGCCATACCCGTGTTGATGCCGGCCGAGAGTTGGCCCGCGGCTTTCGCACCAGTAGCGAGTAGCGAAGAAAAACTCGGGCTCGCAGCCTCGGGCGCGGCCGCGTCGGTCAGGGCGCGCGCGCCGTCGGCGGCAACCGGCTCTTGCTCGGTACCGCTCGAGACGACGCCCTGGGAGAGCTGCGCACTGGTGCTCTGCGCGCTGCGCACGATGCTCGCGCCCGACGCGGCTTGGCCAGGGGTGAGCAGTCTTGCGCCCGCGCTGCCTAGGGCGCCCTCGGCAGTCGCATTTTGCGCAAGCGCGACCGAAGCGGCTGCCTCGATGTTTGCCGCGTTCGCGGCGGTTTGTGCGCCGTCCGGCAAAACCGAATTGCCCACCGTCGCACCTGCGACGGGTTGGCTCGCCGCCTCTGCGCTGATCGGGGACTCGCCCTTGGGGCTGTTTTCCGTCTGCCCTTTTGCGGCAGGCGCGCTGTTTGCGCTGCCTTTGCCGCTGGCGCCACGCGTTGCGTTCGGTGTGGTGGCGCCGTCTGTGCGGCCCGCGGCCGCCTCCGCGGTGCCAGCGGCCAGGCTGCGCGCGGCCGACGCCGCTTGGCGCACTGCGGCCTCCGAGGCGACCGTCTCGGCGAGGCCGAGGTTTTTTGACCCGAGCAAGGACGTCGGGGTGTTCGCGGCTGCGCCCGAGACCGTGGCCGATTGCGCGCTGTGAGCGCCCGGAGCCTGCGGCCCCGTGCGAACTTCGGAATCGGGCGCATCGCTCGGTGCCGGTGCGGCCGCGGCGTTGGCCATTGCGCTCGAGAAGCTGCCCGGGTCATTCGACCCGTCGGTGGCGGCACCGGTCGATGGCCCGCCGTCCGGGCGTTCGGCGGTCGAAGCGCTCGGCGCAGCGGTGTTGGCGATGGTCGGCAAAATCATGATTCGCTCCCCGCGGTGGCCGCACTTTGGTCCAGACCGATCGTTGCCTTCTGCCCGCCCGAGCGCTGGGCAAACTCGTCGGTGTTTTTCTGATCGCGCCGCGCCTCGGTTCGGCGTTCGCGCTCCACGTGCCGCGTGGCCAGAGTCTCGAGACTCTTGAGTTTGCGCAGACACTGCACTAGATCGTTCGCGGCGCCGGCCAGCGCCTGTTCGCGCGAGGCGATTTCTCGCAGTTGCGTCGCCACGGCCTCATGCAATCGCTCCAGAAACACGGTCTGGTTGCGTTCGGCGGTGGGATCGCGTTGATCCCCGGGGCGGCAGCGAGCGCGCTCCTCGTATTCGCCCGCGTATTGGCGCAGCGTGCAAAGGTGCGTGCGCGCCTGCTCGAGCGCGCGCTGCAAGGTCGCGTGGCGCGTCTGCGCCGCCTCCGTCTTGGCCTTGGCCAGTTCGGTCAGGGTATGCAAAGTCGCCGGATTCATGGGAGTTCAAACCGATGCAATGAGAGTGAGTGCCGTGTCTTCGGATGCGATTGGGCTTTGGCCGCCTAGGCTCCTGCCGCGGGTACGGACCCGATCAATTCGGAGAGTTCCTGTTGTGAACGCTGCAGGGTTGCGCGCTCGGTCATGGATTGCTGCAAAAACCGCTCCATGCGCGGGTGAGCCGCAATGGCAGCGTCGAGCGCCGGGTCGGCGCCGGCGACGTAGGCACCGACGGATAGCAGATCGTGGTTGCGCTGATAGCGGGCAAAGAGCGCCCGAAAGCGCCGCGCGCATTCGATTTGCGGTGCAGCGCACACCGCGGGCATGACACGGGAGATTGAGGCTTCTACGTCAATGGCCGGAAAGTGTCCGGCCTCGGCCAGCGCCCGCGACAGTACGATGTGGCCGTCGAGAATGGCACGCGCCGCGTCGGCTACGGGATCCTGCGGGTCGTCGCCCTCTGTGAGGACGGTGTAAAAGCCGGTGATGGAACCGCCGCCCGCCGATGCGTTGCCCGCGCGCTCGACGAGCTGCGGCAGCTTGGCAAACACCGAGGGAGGATAGCCCTTGGTGGCTGGCGGCTCGCCGATGGCCAGGGCGATTTCGCGTGCGGCCATGGCGTAACGTGTGAGCGAGTCCATCAGAAGCAAAACGTCGCGCCCCTGGTCGCGGAAATACTCCGCGATCGAAGTCGCGTATGCGGCGCCCTGCATGCGTACCAACGGGGTCGTGTCGGCCGGCGCCGCAACGACGACCGCGCGCCGCAGGCCCTCGGCCGCCAGGATGTCGTCAATGAATTCCTTGACTTCTCGGCCGCGTTCGCCGATCAGACCCACGACAATGACATCGGCGGTCGTGTAGCGGGCCATCATTCCCAAAAGCACGCTCTTGCCCACGCCCGATCCGGAGAAAAGACCGATGCGCTGGCCGCGCCCGACCGTCAGCAAGCCGTTGATCGCGCGAATGCCCACATCGAGGGCGCTGCGCACCGGCGCGCGGTCCATCGCGTTGATCAGACGCCGTGCCAGCGGCCGCAACTCGCATGCGCTGCCGTCTGCCGCGACGAGCGGGCCGGCGCGGTCCAGGGGCGTGCCGCTTGGGTCGATTACGCGTCCCAGCAGCGCATTGCCCATCGGCAGCTGGCGCGCCCGGTCCTCGGCGCGGCGGCGGGGATGATTGCGTAGCCCCAGGCCGGGCCGTGGTGCAGTCGGTTCAAACGGCACCACGACCGCGCCCGGTCGAATTCCCTGCGGTTCGCTGATGGGCATCAGAAACAGACGCTCGCCTGAAAAACCGACGACCTCCGCGTCGAGTTGGGCGTTGTCGGCCTGCACTACCGCAACGCGCGCACCAACGGGCAGTTTCAGTCCGACAACTTCCATGACAAGGCCTGCGGAGCGCGTGAGCCGGCCGCGCAGTTCCAGTGGTTCGGCTGCGGTCACGATGGGACGGCATTCCTTGAGGAACCGGACAAAACTTGCGGCCTGCGGCGCCCGCGCGGTTCGGGTCATTATTGCTCCGTGTTGCGCCGCGGGTCTGCAGGCGCCTCGGGCAGCGTTACTTCGGGCGCAGGTGTGCTCGAACCCAATGTTTGGACGACGCGTCGCCAGCGCGTGGTCAGGGTGGCGTCGACTTCCGCGTGCGGAGACTCGACCCGGCAGCCGCCCGGCTGGACGGCCGCATCGGCAATGAATCGGCAACCGTGAAACTGGCCATCGGCGCGCAGCGATTCGCGCACGAGCTCAAAGTCCGCGGGCGACAGTCGTACTGTGGGGTGGGCGTGCGCCTCGATGATCATGGACAGCGCTTCGCGCACGACGGGAAGGATCGCGTCGCGCTGCGTCTGGATCTCGCGGCGCACGACCTGGCTGGCGATGTCTAGCGCCAGCTCCAAAAGACAGTCGGCTCCCTGCGCAGCGAGATCCTCGAATCGGGTCTGCAGGGCCGTGAGCAAATTCTCGATGCGCTGCAGATCGGCTGCGCGCGCCTGCTGGGCGCTGCGCATGACATCCGCGTAACCCTGCGCGCGTCCGGTTTCGTAGCCGTTTTGTTCGCGTCCGGCGCCGCTGCCGCGCACGGGCAGCGGTGCGGAGCCCGCGATGCGGTTGCCGCCCGACAGGGGGCGCAGCTCCCAGTTGGCCGTGCCCCCGATTTTGTCCTTGGAAATGGTGCGCGAAAAGCGGTCGGATGCGCCCACGTCAGACCCCGCGGCGCGCCTTGCCACGGCGCTCAGATGAAATCATCGGCCCCTCCACCCGACCCGAGCTGAATCTGCCCTTCGTCGGCCAAACGTCGAACCGTCTTGAGAATTTCGCGCTGCTCGGCCTCCACCTCCGACAGACGCACCGGACCCTTGGCCTCCAGGTCTTCACGCATCGTTTCGGCCGCTCGCGTCGACATGTTTTTGAAGATGCGCTCGCGCAGCGTCTGATCGGCACCCTTGAGGGCGACGATGAGCGCCTCGGACTGCACTTCGCGCAGCAGTGTTTGTATGGCCTTGTCGTCGAGGTCGTTGAGATTGTCGAACGTGAACATCTGATCGAGAATCTTCTGCGCCAGGTCCGCGTCGAACTCGCGGATCGACTCCACCACCGCGGTCTCGACCGCGTTGCCTAAGAAATTGAGGATCTCCGCGGCCGCCTTCGCTCCGCCGAGCGAAGCTTTTTTCACTTTGTCGCTGCCCGCAAGCACGCGCGAGAGCGCCTGATTGAGCTCCTGCAGGGCATGGGGCTGGATGCCGTCGAGCGTGGCGATGCGCAGCAAAATGTCGTTGCGCATGCGCTCGGGAAGATCCTTGAGGATGTCGGAGGCGTGGTCGCGTTCCAGGTGCACGAGGATCGAGGCCACGATCTGCGGGTGCTCGCTTTTGAGCAGTTCGGCTACGGCACCGGGATCCATCCATTTCATCGCTTCGATGCCGGAGACATCGTTGCCTTGCAAGATGCGCTCGATGAGGAGATTCGCTTTTTCGTCTCCCAGCGCCTTGCGCAGCACCTGGCTCACGTACTCGTCGGTGTCGCGCACCAGCGAGACGTTGCCCTCGCGCGTCTCGTGAAAGCGTCGGACGGTCTCGTCGATGCGCTCGCGCGATACGGTGCGCAGCCGCGCCATCGTCTCGCCGACTTTCTGAACCTCCTTGGGGCTGAGGTGCTTGAAGACCTCGGCGGCGCCTTCCTCCCCGACGGTCATCAGGAGGATTGCGGCACGCTCGATTCCCGAATCTTCCATTGCCATGGTGTCGTTCAGGACCGGGCGTCACCGACCCAGGCCTTGACCACGTTGGCCACCGCGGCCGGATCGGATTTGGCGATCTGGCGCACGCCCTCGAGCGAGGGCGTCGCGCCGCTGGACGGCGCCGCAAGCGCCGGCGGTGCCGCGGACGGGGCCTCGGCGCTGACCGGGGTGGTGCCAATGGAGTTCATCGCCGGTCGAAGCACACCGAAAACGACGATCGCCGTGAGCACAAGAAACAGCAACGCCTTGCCGCCCTCCTTGGCCAGAGCCATCACGTCCGGGCGCTGCAACAGCGGGACCGGTTCCACCGGCGCGAGCTCAGGCTGCGTAAACGGTGCATTGACCAAATTCAGCGAATCGCCGCGCGGCTCGCTGTATCCCATCGCCTGGCGGGCCAGCATTTGCAGGTTCTCGATCTCCTTGGCGTCCCACGGCGTGCCCACCCCCTGGCCGCCTTCGGCGGGTTTGTTGTTCACCACGACCGCGGCCGTCAGTCGTCGGATCTGGCCGCTCGCGCTGCGCGTATGGCGGATGTTCTTGTCGACCTCGTAGTTGGTCGTCTGTTCGTGGTGGCTGCTAGCAGCCGCACTGTTGGGCGCGGCCGCCGGGGGATTGAGCGGCGGCTGCGGACCGTTGATCGGTGCCGTCGGTGGTACCGGCGGCTGGTTGGACAAGGCACCGGGTATTCCTTGCGGGCCGTTGGCACCGGGCTGCGTACTTTCGTTGCTCGATTGCGATCGAACGGCCGCCTTGTCCGCGCCCTGGTTGGGCCTGTAGGTCTCGTCTTCGGTCTCGACGTTGGAAAAATCGACGTCTGCGGTGACTTGCGCGCGCACGTTGCCGCGCCCGACGATGGGCTCCAAAATGTCCTCGATGCGCTTGATGGTCGCCGTCTCGATCTGCCCAACGTAATCGAGCTGCGTGGAGTTGAGTCCGACGCCGTCGTCGGACTGGTTAGCCAGCAAATTGCCATGCTGATCGACCACGGAGACGTTCTTCGGATTGAGCTCGGGAACCGAGGAGGCCACGAGGTGCACAATTCCGGCCGTCTGGGCGCGATCAAGCGTCTGCCCCGGATGCAGCTGCAGCAGCACCGATGCGGTGGGGGGCTCCTTGTCACGCAAAAACCCCGAAGCCTTCGGCAGAGCCAGATGGACCCGGGCCGCGGCCACTGGCGCCAGAGACTGGATGGAGCGTGCCAACTCGCCCTCGAGACCGCGCTGGTAGTTGAGCTGCTCCTGGAACTGCGTCATTCCAAATTTCTGCGTCTCGAGCACTTCGAAGCCGACAATCGAGCCCTTGGGCAGTCCCTGCGACGCAAGCTTCAGGCGCGCTTCGTGCACCTTGTCGAGCGGAACCAAAATCGTCCCGCCATCCGCGTTGCGGTACGGGATGTTCATCTGCGAGAGCTGCGCGATGATCGCGCCGCCGTCGCGGTCCGAGACGTTCGTGAACAAAACCCCGAAGCTGGGCGAGGTACTCCAGAGCCATGCAGCCGAAACCACGGCAATGAGTCCGGCTGCACCCAGCAGGAGCAGCGCCCGCGCGCGGGGCGAGAGGCGCGCGATAAATCCCAAAGCGGGAATTGCAGTTGCGCCGGGTGCAAGTACAGGCTTATCCATCGGAATCCGTGTCGTCCGCCGGGATCACACGATTACGTTAGTGTTGGGCATCGCCATTATTCGGCGGCTTTAGGGCGCGGATGCATGGATAAGCCGAGGAAATCTCGACTGATTCGGCGCGCCGCCGGCGCGCACTGGACAAATCCATGGGATGCGCCGCGCAAGAATTGCACCCGCAAACGCCACCAGATCCTCCCATCGGGCAGGGCGCCGGCCGGCTACAGTCGGGTGCACTTCGGCTCGGAGTTCGGATGCGGCGCAGGCAACACCGCCGCCCGGACGCTGAAGCCTTTTTCGCGGGGGCGGAAAATGGACTTGGCCAGCATCAATTCGCAGATTGCACACGCCGTTTCCAACGCAAAGGCGGTTGCGGCAACGACCGCGGGCGCAAAAGCCTCCGGAACGGACTTCGCCGCGTCGCTCGACTCCGCGCTCAAAGCGGTGAGCCGCAGCCAGATGCAAGCCGAGGAGCTGCAAAAGCAGTTCCAGCTTGAAAACCCCAACGTGAGTCTGGAACAGACCATGATCGCCATGAATACGTCGGCGATCAACTTTGCTGCGGCGGTGCAGGTTCGCAACCGCCTGACGCAGGCCTACGACCAGATCATGAATATGGCGGTCTGAGGCCTAGAAACCCAGATTCACTAGTAGCTCATCGAGCCTGGCCATATCGGCGCGGCCGTCGTCTTGCCCGTGCGGCGTGGCCCGCGCCGCGGTGTGGCTGGAGCCCGCTTGCGGGTGCGACGCGTTTGCACTGGCATCGAGCAGTAGTTGCACCATCTGCGCCTGCAGGGTCTGCGTGAGGTGCACGAGTTTGCTGATGCGCTCTCGGGCACGAAGGTGGCAATCTTGTGCGGAGTGGATTTCGGCAAGGATTGCGTTCGTGCGTTGCGTTTTCTCGTGCAGCGCAGCGCAGAGCTCGCGGGCTTCGTCAGTGCGCGCGGCATCGGTTTTCCCTTTCCGACTCGTCACGCGGGCCTGCAGACGGCGGGCGTATTGCGCAATCTCGTCTTGCAGGCAGCGCGCGCGCACAACGGCATCGAGCACCTTGCCGGCAGCCTCAGCCGACGGATCCTCGGCGCCGTCGAACGTTCCGCGCTCCGCGGTCAGATCGCCGGGCGAATCGCTTCGGTGGCGATGCGCACCGAGTTCGCGCAGGGCCTCGTAGAGGAGGCGCGTCAGCCGCCCGAGGCGTTCGTAGAGCTCGTCGCCTGCGCACAGCACCGACGCGCCCGCAGAGGCGGGCGCAAGATAGGACATGTCGCCCCAAACGCGCACTTCGGGCGGTGGCCAGTGCGTCGATTCTTCGTTGAGGAACAGTTCGCGTAGGGAGGTGGAGTCGCTGTGGCCCATGGTCGTAGCACCGTTCAGGAGTGTTTCTGCAAGATTTTCTGGACCTTTTCTTCCAAGGTCGCCTTCGTGAAAGGTTTCACGATGTAGCCGTTGGCGCCGTTTCGGGCCGCGCTCACAATGTCGTCTTTCTTCGCCTCGGCGGTCACCATCAGAAAAGGGATGCCCTTGAGCGTTTCGTCGGCCCGTACGGTTTTGAGCAGCTCGAAGCCGTCCATGTTGGGCATGTTGATGTCGGAGACGATGAAGTCGAATTTTCTGGATTTGAGCAGACTCAGGGCGACAACCCCGTCTTCGGCCTCTTCGGCATTGTGGAAGCCGATTTCCTTCAGCAGATTGCGGATGATCCGCCGCATGGTGGAGAAATCGTCGACGATGAGAAAACGCGGTTCGGTACTCATACCTGCTCCGGCAAACGCGCCCGATTCCGACCTTGCGCCGCGGACCGATTCGGCGTGATCCGCGCGCGCACCAGCGTGCGGCATCGTTGCTGCGCGCGGTGCTTCGAAGGAAGTGGAGACGGCCTCTTCATGGCTGGCAACCGTGCATCAGGGCGTGGAGGGTGCGGGCTCCGGGTTGGGAGCAGCGGCACCCATCGGGGGACGCGCGTCGGGCCCAACAGAGCGCTCGAGGCTTTCGGCATCCCCGGCTTCGATCTCGCCGCCGGCCATCTGCATGCGCTCTTCGGCCAGCTTGTTCAAAACGATGATCGAGATCCGGCGGTTGAGCGGGTTCATCGGGTTTTCCTTGTCCAGCGGGCTCGAATCGGCCAGTCCGACCACGCGCACGATCTTGGCCGGCTCCATCCCCCCGGCGATGAGTTCGCGCCGCGAGGCGTTGGCCCGGTCGGCCGAAAGTTCCCAGTTTGAGTAGGACTTGTCGCCCGCGGCGTACTGGGCCGAGTCGGTGTGGCCGGTGAGCACGAGTTTGCTGTCGACGTCGTTGAGCACCTTGCCGAACTCGCGCAAGATATCGCGCATGTAGTCCTTCACGCGGGCGCTGCCCGTGTCGAACATGGGGCGCTTGAAATCGTCGACGATCTGGATGCGCAACCCATCGGGCGTGATTTCCACGCGGATCTGGTCCTTGAACTGCGCCATCTTGTCGCTGGCCACAATCGCCTGGTCGAGGTGGCGCTTGAGTTCGAGCATGCGGATGCGCTCCTGGCGCTGGACCTCGTCGCGGCGGTGCTTTTTGGCCTGAATCTCGCCGCGCTTGATCTGGCCGGCCGACTTGGTCAGATCGTCGCCTCCGCCGGTGATCACCGAATCGGAATCGCCGGCGCCGTCGCCGCCGGACAAGGAAACCTGCAGGGGCGACTGAAAATACTCGGAAATGCCCTTGAGGTCGCCCTTGGTTGTCGATCCGAGCAGCCACATCAGCAGGAAGAAGGCCATCATGGCGGTAACGAAGTCGGCGTAGGCGATTTTCCACGCCGCGCCATGGGCGGCGTGGCCGCCCTTTTTGACGCGCTTGATGACGATCGTCGATTTGGCTTTTTCGCTGGCGTTCATGACGGGTGCGTTGCGCGGCGCAACTCAGCGCTTTTGCTTGACGTGTTTTTCCAGTTCGATGAAGGTCGGGCGTTCGGTCGAATACAGGATCTTGCGGCCGAACTCGACGGCGAGCGCGGGCGAATAGCCCTGCAGGTTGGCGAGCAGGGTTGCCTTGATGCAGTTCAGTTCCTTGGTGGATTCGTCGACCTTCTGCTCGAGCAGCGCGGCGAGCGGTTGCACGAATCCGTAGGAGAGCAAGATCCCCAGGAAGGTTCCGACCAGGGCCGCGGCGATCATTTCGCCCAGCACGGCGGGCGGCTTGCCCACGGAGGCCATGGTCTTGACCACGCCCATGACCGCGGCCACGATGCCGAAAGCCGGCAGTCCGTCGCCGGCTTTTTGCAGCGCGTGGGAGGGCGCCATGAGTTCGTGGTGGTGCGTGTCGATCTCCTGCTCCATGAGGCTTTCGATCTCGATCGGGTTCATGTTCCCGGAGACCATCATGCGCAGGTAGTCGGTGATGAATTCGATCAGGTGGTGGTCGGAGGAGATCACCGGGTGCTTCTGGAAGAGCGGGCTTTTGTGAGGATCCTCGACGTCGGATTCCACGGCCATCATGCCTTCCTTGCGGATCTTGCTCAGAATGTCAAAAAGCAGCGCCATGAGCGCCATGTAGCGCGCCTTGGTGTATTTGGAGCCCTGCAGCAACTTGGGCAGCGCCTTGAGGGTCGCTCCCAGAACCTTGGCGTTGTTGGCCGTCAGGAAGGCGCCACCGGCCGCTCCGGCAATGGTGAGCAGCTCGATCGGCTGGATCAGGACGCGGAAACTGCCGCCCTCAAGGGCGTAGCCGCCGAAAACGGCGCCTAAGACGAGCAGATAGCCAACGATGACGAACATGCTGTCCGACCCTTGCCCCGATTGGTTTTACGCCGCACAAGCGTCGTCATTGGTCGCCCGCCCAAATAGATGATTGCGCTAGCCACGTTTCGGCAGCGTTGCCGGTGGACTTGAACCGAGGCGCCATTGCAGGGCATTGGCCCTGCTAGAGAAGCCCGGAACTCCCGTACCGGTTGCCAATATTTCGGCGGATCGGCCCCACGGGCCCGCAGCGCCTCGGGCGCTCCCAAAAAAAGACCCGGCAGTGCCGGGTCGAGGTCGGAGGTGGAGAAAGGGAAAGTCGGGGTTTGTGTCCGGTCCTCAGGCAATCGCCTCTTCTTCGGCGCGCACATTGCCGCGCCCCTTACCGGCGCGCGCCGGCGGCTCGCAGAGCCCGCAGACGTAGTTTTTGGTCAATTCAAAAGTGTGTGTGACGAATTTTCCGCTGCACTTGCAGCAGGGCGTGAGGGTGACCATACCCGCGTCGACGAACTTCACCAGACGCCAAGCACGCGTCACCGAAAGCAGCGGATCGAGGTTCTGGGCCCGGATCTGCTCGATGTAGAGCTCGTAGGCCTTGATAATCGCGTCGATTTCCTCGAGTTCGGTCGTCTTGTTCAGGTATTCGTAAATGTTGAGGAACAGCGACGAATGGATGTTCGGCTGCCAGGTCATGAACCAATCGGTCGAAAACGGCAACATTCCGCGGGCGGGGGATTCGCCCTGGACCTCTTTGTACAGGCGCAGCAGCCGCTCGTACGAGAGATCCGTTTCCGACTCCAGTACCTGCAGGCGGGCACCGAGCTTGATCAGCGCGATGGCGCGCTGAATCTGACGGCTTTCCGTAACGATGCTTTTGATTCTCATGGCGGTCACCGATTCGGGCTAATTCAGTTGGCTTCGGCAAACTGGCCGGCCATGACGATGTTGGCGTGCAGACCTGCAACCGCAGCCCCGGGCGCGAGCTTCGTGCGCGAGTGGCTCGTAAGCAGATTCCAGACCACGTCGTCGTCAAACCGAAAACGCAGGATCAGCTGGTTGCTGCCTGCAATCTTCATCAATTGCGCGGGAGTGAGCTGTTCTACGATGCTGGCAACCTCTTCCGAGACGCCGAGGCGGTAGCGCGCCTGGGCCTTGTCGGCACGAATCATGTGCTGTGCTAGCACGAGATAGGCGAGGTTGACTTCCCGGACTTCCTGCAGCAGCTGCTCGTTGACGACGTTGGTGTTGCTCATCGGGCTTCCTCCTGGTGACCGGGCTTTCGGAAGCCCGGATTAACGTTGCGAAGTGATGCCATTTTCACGGGAGGGGGCCCTTTGGAGTAGCGGGAATCCGCCAAATTGGCCGTCAGACGGTGCGCCATTCGCGTGTAGGAATTTGCCTTACAAGCGCTGCCCGCCCAGAGGGCGCGCGGGCTAAGTCACGGGTGAGGACCGAGGCCGTGAAAAAGAAACCCCAGGTCCAGGACGAGGCCTCGGGGCGGGATTAAAGACTTCGCGTTCGCTGCCGTAATTGCTAGCAGCAACACCTTTCCTCCCCCGCCTCGCGCGCCGCGCTGACTCCCGTCACCGGCGCGCATTTTTTTTTGCCGCACGCCTGCGACGGGATCCGCCTGCGGCCTTCCGCGCACTTGATGCAAGGTGCAAAGCCGCTTGCGTGCAAGTTCGTCGACAATGCGGGCCATTCGTGTAAAGGCCAACGCGGCTCGCCCTTTCTCATTCTTCATTGCACGCCGTGGCGGCGCCGCCGCCCCGCGAAGGCTGCGCGCATTGGGGCGACAACGAGTGCGGCTGCAGATGATGGAGCGCTATCGGCACGGGGCAACAAAAATGAACCGGAATCGTTGCGGTATTGCTGCGATCCGCGTGAGCCCAAGCCGATCGCAAAAACCATCGCGGCCTAAAGTTCAATGTCTGGCACACCGATAAGCGATCTGACGCGACGCGAACGCAACACCGCAGATGAACGTGGTGATGAAAGTGCGAAGCGCGAAGGACCGGTAGGCGCATCGAGTATTTGATGGCAGCCACCTGGGAAAGAGGTTAATCCAGCCTCCTATTCTGGCTGCCACTTATATCAGTGTTGAAAGGGAATCGAAAATGTCAATGATTGTTAACACCAACGTCCTGTCGCTGATCACGCAGACGGACCTGGCAAATACGCAAAACAAGCTGAACAATGCCGTACAGCAGTTGTCGTCTGGTTTGCGGATCAACAGTGCAATGGACGATCCCGCGGGCCTGGCAATTGCAACGGGCATGCAGGCCCAAGTCAACGGGATGAACCAGGGCGTGATCAACGCCAACACCGCAATTGCCTTCGCGCAGACTGCCGACGGCGCGATGGCTTCGGTCACGAACATGCTCCAGCAGATGCGTACCCTCGCCGTGGAAGGCGCCAACGGCAGCAACAGCGCGGCCAGCAATGCGGACCTCAACGCGGAATACGCCCAGTTGGCGTCGCAAATCGCGCTGACCCTGTCGAACACCCAGTTCAACGGCCAAGGCGTCTTCACTTCCGGCAACACCATCACCTACCAGGTCGGTGCCAACACGACCGATCAGATCGGCGTTGGCGGCATGAACCTCTCCGGTACGGCCGCTTTGTCCGCCGCATCCCTCGGCGACTTGACGAACCAGGCGGATTCGACCAAAGCAATCGACGCGGTGGATGCGGCGCTTAGCCTCGTGAACTCGACGCGTGCGACCAACGGTGCCAACGAGATCCGGTTCCAGCAAGTCGTTGCCTCGATGCAGGTCAATTCGCAGAACACGGCTGCTGCACAGTCGCAGATTATGGACACGGATTACGCCCAGGCAACGTCGAACCTTACGCAGGCGGAAATCGTCCAGCAAGCGGGCACCGCGATGCTCTCCCAGGCCAACATGATTCCGCAAAACGTGTTGAGCCTGCTGAGCAAGCTGCCGTAAGCCTTCGACTCGCGGCGTTAACCTCTGGCCAAAAGGGGGTCCGGTGGTGCAAACCGCCGGACCCTTTTTGCTGGCGATCCGGCCGCTAAGTCGACAGGGCGATCCCCTAAAGTCCGCTCGCGAACTGCCGTAATTCGCCTCGTACGGCACGAATCCGGCGGGTCGCGGGCTTCGTGCCAGGAGACGAGTATGTCGAGTCTGCAGCTCTCCGGGATCGTACCGGTCATCGCCAGCAAGCCTGGCGTAACGGGAGGTGGCGAGCAGGCCGCGCCGCCCGCGCCGAACGGGGGCCCGGTCCAACGCACGCCGCGCGGCAATCCGACCACGGCCCGCGGCAATGAGCCCGGCGCGTCCTCGAGACAAACTGCGGGCGGCGCCACGCCAGCTCCTGCGAGCCAATCCTCCGAGGCGATTGGAACGCAATTGGTGCTCGTATTCGACGATCGGACGCGATCGATGAAGGTCAAACTGCTTGACATTCGGACCCAGAAAGTCGACCAACCCCCGTTGCCCGACACGGCTTCTGAGGACGCCGCGGCGGTGCCTTCGGAATCGGCGACAGCCGTTGTGCGTGTCGACACAAAAGCCTAGAGCCACGAAGCGAAGACATCTCGATGACTACATCTTCCACGACCAGTTCCTCGCTCGCGAGCCTGTTGCCGAATCTTGCCAATAGCGCTTCGACAGCGACGTCGAGCGTCGCATCGACCACGCCGTCGGCACCGCTGATCACCGCGGGGCAGCTCAACGTCAGCCAACTCGTCAGCGAGATGATGATCGTGCAGTCGCAGCCCCTGACGCGACTCCAGAGCCAGGAAGCCGGTGTGCAATCGACCTTAAGCGCGTACGGCCAGGTGCAAAGCGCGCTCTCTGCCTTGCAAAGCGCGGCCAACGCGCTGGCGCTTCCCTCGGCGTTTCAGGCTGCGAGCGCGACGGTGAGCGGTAGCGGTGTTTCGGCCACGGTGACGGGGTCTCCGGTCAATGCCGATTACTCGGTGACGGTATCGAACCTGGCGCAGGCCCAGTCAATCGCATCGGCGCCAGCTGCGAGCGCCACGGCCGCACTGGGCACCGGCACGCTGACCATCCAGATGGGAAGCTACGACGCCGGCACTAACACCTTCACGGCGCAATCGGGCGCAAACCCCATTACGGTCACCATCGACTCGACCAACAATACGCTCGACGGCATTGCGGCCGCGATCAACAGCGCGGCGGCCGGTTCGGTCAATGCATCCGTCGTAACCAACGCGAACGGCACGAGCCAGCTGGTGCTCAGTTCGGCCACCACGGGTGCTGCCAACGGCTTTAGCGTTGCGGCAAGCTCCGGCCTGTCGCAGTTTGCCTTCGATCCGACTGCCGCCGCCGGCAGCCAGGGCATGACGCAGACGCAAGCTGCGGCCGACGCGAACTTTACGGTCAACGGCCTGCCATTGACGTCCGGGACCAACTCCGTGACCTCCGCGATCTCGGGGCTGACGCTCAACCTCACGCAGGCCCCGGCCTCCGGCGCCGCGCCGCTGCAGGCGCAGATCATGGTTGCCACCGACCCCAACGCGATTACCAACTCGGTGAACAGTTTCGTTTCTGCGTACAACTCGCTCATTACGCTCACCAACACGCTGACCAACTACAATGCCAATACGAACACTGCGTCCGTATTGACCGGCGATTCGACGACGCTCAACGTCGTCAGTACGCTGCAGTCCATTCTCGGCAGCCAGACCACCGCGACCGGGACGACGGCAAGCGATTCCTGGCTCGCGGAGGTGGGAGTGTCGGTAAATTCCGATGGCACCTTAGCGCTCAATACCTCGCAATTTCAGTCCGCGCTCAGCGCCAACCCCAGCGCGGTGGCCGCGATGTTCACGAGTGCTTCGGGTAGCGGCGCGCAGCAGGGTTTTGCGGTGCAAATCGGCGCGGCCGCGGGTCAGATGCTGGGCACGTCCGGGGCGCTAGGCGCCGCCGAGCAGTCACTGCAGTCGCAGATCACGTACATGAACAACCAGCAAGCGATGATGCAGGCGCAACTTGCCCAGACGCAGCAGAATCTGACGCAGGAATACAGCGCGCTCAATGCCATGCTGGCCAACGCATCGGTCGAACAGACCTCGCTCACCGGTCAGCTCTCGTCGCTGCCCGGCTGAGGGCAGGTGTGGCAGCGTAATTCCGGGTTTGCGTCCGCTTAATCTCCTTTGGGCCTTGCCGATATTCTCGAGAACTTTGGTGTGGTGATCGGGAGTACACCGTGGACGGTTTCGGCGCAAAGGCCTACAGCAAGCTCAGTCTCGAAACGGACGTCCTGGACGCGGATCCGCATCGACTGGTGCTGATCCTTTTCGACGGGGCTATCGGGGCGATCCACCGCGCCAAGGGTTTCCTCGCACAGCGTCGGATCGCGGAAAAGTGCGAAGCCCTCCTGCAGGCGATGCGCATCGTCGACGCGGGCTTGAGCGCCAGCGTCGATCCGTCTTTCGCTCCCGAATTCGCCGGCCGCTTGACCGCGCTGTACAAATACATTCTGATGCGCCTCGCACGAGGCAATTCCCACAACGACGTCAAGGCGTTAGACGAAGCGGTGGCCCTGCTCGTGGATCTTCGCGAAGCCTGGGTCAAGATTCGGCCATCGGCCGGCGCAACGCAGGGCAACGGCGTCCAGGTCCCCGATTCGGTCACACGCATCGCGACTGCGACTCCCGCCGCGCGGGCTTTGCGCGCTTATCGGGCGTAAGCGCCCGGGCCGGAATGCAGCGCAAATGACGATCGATCACGGCGGGCGCTCCGAGGGTCAGCGGGCGACTCGACCGCGCAGCCTGATCCAGCAGTACGAAGAAATTGCCCAGGCGAGCCGCAGCATGCTGCAGGCGGCGCATCAGGGCGATTGGGACGAGGTCGAACGCATTCAGGGGCGCTGCCGGGAGATGATCGCGGAGCTCAAAACGGCCTCGGAAAGGGACGCGCTCGCCGACTCCGAACAGCGGCGCCGCATCGAGCTGCTGCGCTCGATACTCGATGACGATGCGCAGATCCGCGCGCGCGCGGAACCGTGGCTGCGCAATCTCGAAGAATTCCTGAAAACGGCGCCGCCGACCGCCTTGCGGACGCCCTGAGGAAAACCGGGCCGTGGCCATCGAGATCCCATCGCTGCAAGCGGATCGAGTGGTGCGGCCGCAGTGGGGTGCCGGTGCCCCGCTGGAGCGCTTTCAACTGCCCGCCGATCGACTGCTGGCCGCGCTGCAGAATCTCCCCGTCCCGAACTCGTTGTTGAGCGCCTTGCGAAACCTCGCGCAGACGGGGACAGCCGTCGATCTGCTGGTCGCGGGCGACCGTGGTTTGCTGCAGATTCTCGTCGATGGACGTCGCACGCTGCTTGCAGGAGCCGCGCGCGATGCCGTGCTTGCGCTCCTGGGCCAGGGCACGACAACGTCAGCCCAAGGCGGCGGCCCGGCGGCCGGAACCCCTTCCGCGGGGCTGCTCGACGCGTCCACGGCCGCACGAGCGGCCTCCGTCGATGCCCAGGTACAGGAGTCGCGCCTTCTCGCGGTCGCCCCCGGGACCCAGAGCGTAGAGGGCGAGCCGGAGCCGCCCGCGACCGTGATTGGCACCCCGCTCCTGCAAGCACCGGCTCCGGGCGATGCGGCCAAGAGCCTGGCGCACGCTGTCGAGTCCAGCGGCCTGTTTCTCGAGGCCCACGTCGCCCAGATGCTTCGTGGCGAACGCTCCTTGCGGCAGATCGAGGAGGAGGCGCGCGGCCTGCCGGTCGACGCTCAGACGGGGCCAATGCAAATGTCGGATCGACGTAGCGCCCTGCAGATGGACGCCATGCAGCGTCAGGCGTTGACACTGGTCGGTCAGGCGTGGGCGGGGCAGCCCATCCGCATTTCGATCGAAGCGGACCGGCAGCGCAAGCGCGACGGCGCCAATCCGGGCGAAACCACGGGCGTGTTCGTGGCAACGCTTTCGATTCGTCTACCCAATTTGGGCCCGCTGCAGGCGCGCATTCGCGTCATGGAGCGCACCGTCGGCGTGTGGATCGAGTCGGACCGCTCGGCCGCCCTGACAGGGGAGTTGCCTTCGCTGGCAGAAGCGCTGTCCGCGCACGGTTTGACGCTCGCGCAGCTTGCCGCGGCCATGCCCGCCGCCCAGGATCCGTAATGCCGGAAGACGTGTCCTCGCATAAACGGCGAGCCGTTGCGCTGTCCTACGAGGAGCGGGACGCCGCCGCGGGTCTCTCCCCCCGGATCGTCGCCACCGGAGAAGGGATTACGGCCGAAGCCATAATCGCGCGGGCACGCGAATTCGGCGTCCCGGTTCACGAATCGCGGGAACTCGTTGCGGCGCTCCTGGACTTTGATCTGGACCAGCGCATACCACCGGCGCTGTACGTCGCGGTGGCCGAAGTGCTCACCTGGGTCTATCGGATCGAGCACGAGACCGCAACCGGGGCGGGCGGTACCTCGCCACCTCGCCCACGCTAACCGAGGGGCGACGCGCAGGGCAGGGACGGCGCGTTCCAAAGTCGACTGCCACAGGGGATCAAGCCCGCGTCGACGCTTTTCTCCCGACGGGCGCACAGCTCCTCGAAGCGGCAATCCAGGATCGGGCCCCCAGGAAAAATCAACCGACAAAAGGTGCCGGAGGCGCGCCTGCCACGGTGCGCGGCCGCGAATCCACCCTTCAGCTGACGAGCTGCGCGCGGCGCGGGAGCGCGGTCGGCGCTGGCGCCCCGGGGCCGGCGGTGTTCGCACAGGCCGACAGCCCGGCCTGCGACATCGGCAATGCATCGAGCAGGCCGCCAAAATCGGGCCGCATCGTGCGGGCGGTCATCCGTTCGGCCACGGTCGTCGGGACCTTCTCCAGGGTGACGGTCATGAACGTGGCGGCCGACTGCTCGCACGCAGCGCGTTGCGCGTCGAGCCATTGGAACTGGTTGATCTTGAACCGGTGCTCGAACCAGCCGAGGTACCAGAACCAGTCCGTGTAGTAGATCCATGAGTTCTCGTTCATCGCGCGCACGTGCGTTGGGTCCTGCCAGGCGCCAAGGCTGGCTTCGTGCGGGACCTCGATGACCATGAGGCCACCGACACGCAGCAAGGCGAGACAATTTCCCATCAAAGTGGGAAGGTCCGAGACGTGCTCCAAGACATTGTTGGCGTAAATGAGGTCGCTGGCGCCGGCGCGCAGCTCCACCGGACCCCAAAACGGCGAGAACAACGTTACCGGCCAAGTGTGGGGGCGACTCAGATCGATTTGGATGTCCGGTTGGGAGGATTCCAGAATATCGATGTTGAGCCAGCCCGCTCGGTAGTCCTTGCCCGAGCCGATGTGCAGCAGGCGCTGCGGGTTCGGGGCTGCCGGTGCGACGCTGCGCGCGGCGCCCAGAGCGGCTTGTGCGAATTCCATGGCATGGCGGTACTGCTCGCGCGGATCAATGCGCCGAAAGGCCTGCAGCTGCCGCTGCGCGCGCTGCGCATAGTCCGGGTGCGCGTATTCCTCCGAGAAAAATGTCTCGAGCGTTTCATCCGTAAACCAGCCAACACTGTCTTCAAAGGCCGGGCCGGGGCGCGTGCGCGCGGTGCGCTCGGAAACCAGCGCAGTGCCCAGAGACAGGACCTGAAACGCGCGGACCTGCTCGAACAAGGCGCTGTCGTAATGGTGGCAGTTCAGTACCGCGCGCGACTGGAGGATGAAGGCGTCGCGCTCCGGGCCGTAGACCGGTGCATCGAAGGTGACAACTGTGCGCCCCGTGCGCTCGATGCGCTCGATGATTCTTTGGCGCCGTTCGTTCATCGAGCCGAAGAACAGCAGGTCAAAGGGTCGTTTGTCCCAGGGCGGAGCGCCTGTGACCGCGGCGAGGTACGGTGCAAAGCCAAACGAAATGAGGGGCACATCCTGGTTTGGCTGCCCGTAGGCTGCGGGGTTGGCGGCTTCGTAATCGATTACGGGCGAAGCATGCAGAAGCTCGAGGTACGTGCCCGGCATACGACTGCCGCCAGCGCCCAACTGCTCCAGATTCACGAAGATGCAGCAGAAGGTCTGGGTCAGGGTCCGATCGAATCCCAGATGAGCGCCGAACACGAGGTTCGGGACATCGCGCCGCAGGCGGTTTTTTGCCACGCTCACGTCGGCGCCGAGCTGGCGCATTTGGTGGCGGAAATACAGCGCCGCGTCGAGCAGACCCATCGAGTGCACGTAACCGATAGGCTGCACGATGCAAAGGTGCACGGCGGGCGTCGTGTGTGTGGTCATCGGGCAGCACCCCTCGGTCGCAACGCGCCAAACTGTAGCCGGGGGGGCCGGTACGGTTCGCGCGAAAAGCGAACCGCCACGGGGTCAGTTCCGGGTTTGCAGCTCCTGCGGGCATGCGCACGTGGGAGCGCGCACGGCGGGCAGATGCTCGGGGGCCAGTCCCCGGTCGAGTCGCTCGACCATGCGCCCGATCAGCGCCTCGAAGTCCCGTGCGTAGCGCGCGGTGTCAAACAGCGTGCCGCTGTCGCGGTTTTTCGCAAGTCGCTCGCGCAGTTTGCGTAGCTTCGCACGGTCGCGCGCCAGGTCGAGCGCGATGCGTTCGTAGTCATCGAGGTCGGTGGCAATGAGTTCGGGAAGCCCGGCGGCACCGAGGAGGCTGGCCGCGACGCGAGCCGCGAAACTCTCGCCTAAGACGGTGAGCAAGGGAAGCCCGACCCAAAGCGCTTCGCTGGCCGTCGTATGCGCATTCACCGGTGAGGTATCAAGAAACAGGTCGGCGGCCCGCATCCGTGCAAGATGTTCGCCCAGACTCGACTCCGGGGCCCAGAGCAGCCGTTGCGGTTCGATCCCCCGCCTGCAGGCCTGCAGAGCCAGATTCTGGCGCGCCTGCGGGTTGCTCTGGAAGAGCCATAAGACGGCGTCGTCAATCTGTCGCAGCAGGGCGCACCAGCGGTCGAAGACCTGCGCCGTGATCTTGTAGTTGGCGTTCAAGCAGCAGAGCACGAACGCGTCTTCGGGCAGTTGCCAGCGCGACCGCGGGCCCGGCGCTCCTGCAGGTCGGCGCCGGTCGTTGGGTTGGTAACAGTTGGGCAGCTGTGCGATTTTTTCCGTAAATCCGTCGGCGTGCTCTAGCGGGGTGACGATGGGGTCGCCGATGATGTAGTCGTAGTGCTCCGATCCCAGCGAGCCCGGAAAACCCAGAAAGTTGACCTGGATCGGCGCGGCGCGGTAGGCGAACACGTCGTTGCGCGCATACAGCGTATAGCCCTTGAGGTCGACGAGCACGTCGATCGCATCGGCACGGATCCGCGCGGCCAGTGCGGGGGTTGGCATCTGCCGTGCATCGACGAAGTTTTCGCCGATCGCCTGTTCGATGCGCCGGCGCATGGGCGAGCGGTCGTCGTCGCCGTAGGAATAGGCGTGCACGGAAAACCTGCGGCGGTCGTGGAGCTCGAGCAATTCGGCAATCAGATAGGCGGTGGCATGCTCCTGAAAGTCGCTCGAAACGTAGCCCAAGCGGATGGGGTTCGCCGTGTTGCGCGCGATGCGGCTCACGAGCGGCGCCGCGGCAGGAAGCGCGCGCCGGGCGTGCCAGCGCGCCGCACCGAGTTGCTGGCGCTGCGACCAGCCAAAGGCCAAGGAGTAAAACGGCACGGGTTGCCCCGCACCGTTGCGGACTTGTGCGTCGAGTTCTGCCAAGTCCTGGTCGATCGTCTCCCAGCTGCAGGCCTCGAGCGACGTAAAGACGATGGCCGATATCATCGCCACCGGGGTGCGGCCCAAGGCCAGCGCGTTGCGAAAACTCTCCCGTGCCTGCTCGGGCAGCTTCAATAGCTGAAAGACGTTGCCCAATTGGGCGAAGGCCTCCGCGCAGCGGGGATCACAACGCAGGACATCGAAGAACGCCCGGATTGCCTCCGTGAAGCGCCCAAGGCGGTAGAGCGCCTGGCCGAGTTGCAGGTACAAATTTGCGTCGTTGATTGCGTTGAGGTCAACCGAGCGAAACAGCGCCACCAATTCGTGTTCGCGGCCGGCGCCTTGCAGGCATCGGGCCGCGATCGTCAACGCGAGCGCCGAGCCGGGCTGCAAGGCCACGGCACGGGACGCGGCGAGCGCGCCACGTTCGAGCTCACCGAGCTTGAGCCGGGCGTGGGCCAGATTGAGCCAAAGCACGGCGTCGAGCGGAGCGTGCGCAATCGCGGTTTCGTACGCCTGCGCGGCCTCCTCCCACCGCTGCTCGCGGGCGTACGCCAGGCCACCCCCATAGGCCTCCTCGCAGGCCTGGGGCGCGGCCGCTCCCGCGTGCGCGCACACCGGTGCATCTGGTGCGAGGCCCGAAGCGGCCATGTTCATGGCAGTGCCGGCAGGTGCTGCGGCGGCGCGCCGCGCGTCCATGCGGCGAGCATGCGCTCGTAGAGCGCCTCCAGATCGCGCGTGGTGCCCTGGCTGTCAAACAGAGCGCAGCTTGCGCGCGACGCGGTGAGGCGCTCGCGGATCTCGCGCAGCCGATCGGGGCGAAGCGCCAGATCGAGAGCCATTTGCTCGTAGGCGACCGCGTCGCGGGCGACCAGTTCCGGCAATCCCGCGGCGCGCAGCACGCTGGCAGCCACCCGCGATGCGAAGCATTCGCCCGTGGTCGTGATCATCGGCACCCCGGCCCAAACCGCGTCGCTGGCCGTCGTGTGGGCGTTGACGGGCAGCGTATCGAGCGCGAGGTCGGCGAGCTGCAGCCGCGCCAGATGCGCCTCCAGGGGTAGGTGGGGTGCCCAGACGAGGCGCTGCGGGGCAATGCCGCGACGCTCGGCCTCTGCCGCCAGATTGCGTTTGGCTTGGTCGTTGGCTTCGTAGAGCCACAGCACGCTGCCGTCGACCTCGTGCAAGAGGCGGCACCACCCGTCGAACACGGTCGGCGTGATCTTGTAGCAGCTGTTAAAAGAGCAAAAAACGAAACCCGCTTCCGGCAGAGCGCACTGCGCACGGCTCGGGCGCGGGCCAATGCGCCGCTGCCGGTCGTTGGGCTGATAGCAATACGGCAGGTGCGCAATTTTTTCGCTGTAGTCTTCGGCGTGTTCGAGCGGCGCGACGATCGGGTCGGCAATGATGTACTCGTAGCACGGCGCGCCGAGCGTTCCCGGATAGCCGAGGTAATTGACTTGGACGCGAGCGGGGCGGTAGGCGAACACGCCGAAGCGTGAGCCCAGGGTGTAGCCCTTGAGGTCCACGAGGATGTCGATATCGTCTTTGCGGATGCGCTCGGCCAGCGCGCGATTCGACATCTGGCGTGCATCGACGAAGTTCGTGCCGGCCGCTGCACTGATGCGTCGACGAATGTCGGAGCCGTCGTCGTGCCCGTAGGAGTAGATGAACACCTCGACGCGGGTTTTGTCGTGGCGCTCCAGGACCTCGGCGATCAGGTACGCGGTCGCGTGCCGGAACAAGTCGTTGGTTGCATAGCCCACGCGGATGCGCTCGCCCGGCCTGCGCGCCCCGGCGGGCGGCAACGGCTCAATTCCTCGGCAGCATTCGGTCCAGCGGGCCCGCGCGGCGGCCAATTGCTGGCTTCGGCTCGACGGCATGGTGAGCAGTTGGAACGGGGCGGCCTGGCCCGAGCCGTCCCGCAGCGCCTCTTGCAGGTCCGACCAGTCGCGGTCGAACAAGTCCCATCGACAGGCGTGCAGAGCCTGGTAGGCCATGGCCGAAAGAAGCTCGGCGCGGCTGCCTCCGACCGCAATGGCCGTCTTGAAACACTCGCGCGCCTCTTCGTGCATCTTCATGCGCTCGAAGACGTTGCCCAGGTGGATATGGGCCAGCGTGAAGTCCGGTTTGCGCTGCAGCGCCGCGAGAAAGGCGGACACCGCCTCCTGATAGCGATTGAGCGCAAGACTTGCCTGGCCCAGGGCAAAGTGCGCCGAGGGGTCGCGGACTTGTTCAAGATCCAAGGTCTGCAGCAGCTCGATCGTTTCTTCGTGGCGATTGGCAGCCGCGAGGCACTGTGTTGCGATGTTCACGGCCAGTTCGGAGTGTGGATCGATGGCCAGCGCGCGTCGCGCCGCAAGCACCGCTGCTTCGAGCGCGCCGAGCTTGACGCGTGCATGCGCCAAGTTCAACCAGAAGACCGCGTCGTCGGGCGTCCGTTTGAGAGCGAGTTCGAACGCGGCGGCAGCTTGCGGCCAGCGAGCCTCCTTAGCGAGTCGCAGGCCGTGTTGGTAGTGCGCCTCGGCGCGCGCGTCCCGTGCACGGGAGCGCGCCACCGTGGGCCGGCCCTTTTTTGCGGCAGTCGTCAACGCGCCCTGCATCCTTGCCCCGTAGGCTCCTTCCCCCGTGCGCGCGGGTTCGCATGCGCACGGTGGGCATGCAGTCAGCCCGCCGCGGTGCCGGTTGCTGGCAGCCTCTGCTGCTGGTTCGCATCCCCCGAGCGGCCGGCACTACCCCAGAGGCAATGTAGATGCGCACGGCGGGCGGCGTTTTGCGGAATTGCGGCCGGTTCGCCTCACAGTTTCTAACGTGCCGGGTGCCCAATTTGTGGTGAACTGGCACCAACGCGTGGCCACCGCCTTGTTCTCAACCATGTCGACCGCGCCGCAGCACCAATTAACCGGACGAGCCGTTGGATCCAATGCAACTGCACCCGTTTCCAGAACCGGATGCTCCCGAGCTTGAGCACTACATGCTGTACTCGCACGCCGAAATCGTGACCATTTTGCGACGCATCGGCCAGGAGCGGACGCTCGTGACCGTTTATACGGGCGAGCACGGTGACTTCGCAGTGACGATGGTTTTGCACGTGGATCCCGATTTTGACGAAGCGACCTTCGATATGCCGGTCAATCCGGAGGCGCAGACGCGGGTCCTCAACGCTCACGAACTGGTCTTCGTGGTTTTCTTCGAGAACATCAAGGTACAGTTTCGGGCACAGCTCGCACAGGCGACGACCCACGAAGGTCGCGCGGCTTTTCGTATCCGTCTGCCTTCGCAGATGCTGCGGCTGCAGCGGCGCGAGTACTTCCGGGTGCGCACCCCGATTATGGGCAAGGCGACGTGTCTGGTGCCCGCGGCCAACGGTGCGGCCAAGTACGAATCGCTCCAGGTCCTCAATATCAGCGTCGGCGGGCTTGCGGTCCTGAGTTACCCGCACAACTTCGAATTGCCCGTCGGCGAAACGGTGCGCAACTGCTACTTGGATTTGCCGGGTGTTGGCCCCGTCAATGTGGCCTTCCGGGTCGTGAATGTCTATGAGGCCGAGGAAGGGGTCGAGGGGCGCCGCTGCGGCTGCCAGTTCGTGGATCTGCCGCCGCAGGCGCGCATGATGCTGCAGCGTTACGTCAATCGCGTCGAGGCCGAGCAGCGCAAGGCGTTGGGCAACGGCAAGTCTGCCTAGCGCTGTGCCGGGCGGCATCCCCGGCGGGCAAGGCCGATGCGAGCGTCAGACGGAATCGTTGTCGTCGGGCTGCGAGGAATACAGCGCGTTCCAGGCCATTTCGTACTGGCTCCCCGAGCCGATCCATGCAACGGTGCCGACGGCCAAGGCCGCGGTATAGATCGCCGCGATGCGCTCGGCGGCCCGGTCACGGCAGCGCACCCGCAAAGCGGTGAGCAAGTGCGGGTGACCCAAGGCGTAGCGCCGCTCGAGCACCCGCATGCCGTGGGCCAGGGGAAACAGCGACTCGGGCAGGCCCGCGATGCCACGCTGGCCGTGGCGCTGGCGCTCCGAGGTGTCCTCGAACCAGATGAACAGATCGCGCGCGTCGCCGCGGCCCGCTTTGGTCTCGGGCGCGGCGGCCGGCGCCTCGAGATCTTGCAGCGGTTTGGTCGCGTCTTGGGCTAGTTGCCGGAACAGTGCCATTCGAGACATTGCGGGACTTCCGTGCGCAGCGCTCGCAAAATGCGAGCTCACCGTCCGCTAGTTTCGGCAGGACAGGACACAACTGAAGGCTGCCAACGGAACAATTCGCAATTGGTTCTTGGCGGGAGGCCAGATTTTTTTCTTGCACGCAGGGCTAAAGTAAGCCCCTGCGCTGCCGATATTCACCCTTTTCGGCCGGCCGCTCGGCCGAATAATCGAAGCGATCCCACATATGCGCGCGGCCGCAGCGCTGCGACGCCCTAGCTTCGATGGCCGATTCAGAAAGCGGACAGGACCGGACCTTAGAGCCGACCGCAAAGCGCTACGCGGACGCGCGCGAGGAAGGTCAGGTGCCCAGGTCGCGCGACCTGGCGCACTTCATCGTCGTGGGATCCTCCGTGGCGGTTCTGGCATTGGCAGGCAGCTCGCTTGCCAGCGCCAGCCGCACCCTTCTGGCGCGCGGGCTGGTGTTCGACGCAGCCAGCGCAACGGAACCCGCGCGCATGGCGCAGCGCCTCGGGGAACTCGTGGGAGGGGCGCTCATCGCGCTTGCGCCCATTTTCGCGGTGATGCTCGTTGCTGCGGTCGCCGCCCCGATGCTCATTGGCGGCTTGCTTTTTGTCCCGAGCGTCGTTTTGCCCAACCTGCAGCGAATCGATCCGGCGCTGGGCTTTCGGAGGCTGCTTTCTTTGCAGTCTTTCGTGGGCCTGGGCAAGAACGTCGTGCTCACGATCCTGCTGGCGGTAGTGGGCGGCAGTTATATCGTCGGCCACGTCGAGCAATTTGCCGCTCTGGCCTCCGATGCGTTGCCGAACGCGCTCGCACAACTCTTCACCCTGGTCTTGAGCGCCTTTGCCTTGCTTAGCACTGCGCTGGCGGCGGTGGCCGCGATCGACGTTCCCTACCAGATCCTTCAGTTTCGCAACCGCCTGAGGATGACCGTTCAGGAAGCGCGCCAGGAAGAGCGCGAGCTGCAGGGCGATCCTCGACTCAAGCAGCAGGTGCGCAAGGTGCAACGCGAGCTTGCGCGGCGCCGCATGATGGCGGCCGTGCCCAAGGCCGACGTTGTGGTCACGAACCCGACGCATTTCGCGGTGGCGCTGAAGTACCTCGAGGACCGGCACCGCGCGCCGGTCGTGGTGGCCAAGGGGATGGACGCAGTCGCCGCGCGCATCCGCGAACTCGCGCGCGAGGCCGGCGTTCCGCAACTCGAGGCGCCTCCCCTGGCCCGCGCCCTGTACCGGCATGTGGAAATCGGCGCGGAAATTCCTGCCGCCCTATACACGGCGGTGGCTCAGGTTCTGGCCTACGTGTTCCAACTGCGGCGGTATGCGCGGGGTCAAGGACCGCGCCCGGTGGAGCCCACCGATATCGAAGTGCCCGAGGGTATGGATCCGCTCGCGCCCATGGCGCGCGCCTGAGACCCCGGCTAACCCACCGAGTAGAACTGCCTCGATCGACACACCAACGGCGGCTGCATGGACGAGATACTGAACCACCCGCTTTTGCGCGCCATCCCCTGGCGCTCCCTGGCGGTACCGCTGATTGTCTTTCTCATCCTCGCGATGATGGTCCTGCCGTTGCCGGCATTCGCGCTGGACCTGCTTTTCACCTTCAACATCGCGCTGGCGCTGATGGTGCTGATGGTTGCGACCTACACCAAGAGGCCGCTGGACTTTGCGGCTTTCCCCACGGTTTTGCTGCTCACGACCTTGATGCGCCTGTCATTGAACGTGGCCTCTACCCGCGTCGTGCTCACCGAGGGACATACCGGTCCTGCGGCAGCGGGCCGAGTCATCGAGTCGTTCGGGCACTTTGTCATTGCGGGCAACTTTGCCGTGGGATTGATTGTGTTTGCCATCCTCGTGGTCATCAATTTCATGGTCGTGACCAAGGGCGCGGGACGCATTGCGGAAGTTGCGGCGCGTTTCACTTTGGATGCGATGCCCGGCAAACAAATGGCGATCGACGCCGACATGAATGCGGGGCTGATCGATGATAAGGAAGCACGCCGCCGGCGCGCGGAAATCGCACTCGAAGCGGACTTCTACGGGGCCATGGACGGCGCCAGCAAATTCGTGCGCGGCGATGCGGTGGCCGGAATCCTTGTGCTCTTCATCAACGTGATCGGCGGCCTCGCGGTGGGCGTGTTGCAGCACGACCTGAACCTGTCCACGGCAGTCGACAACTACGTGCTGCTGACAATCGGCGATGGATTGGTTGCGCAGATTCCCGCGCTTGTGATCTCGATTGCCGCCGGCTTGATCGTCTCGCGCGTGGGCGAGGAAGACGGCGACGTCGGTTCGCAGATCGTCAATCAGATGTTTGCCACGCCGCGCGCCTTGTCGATCACCGCGGCAATCTTGTTCTTGCTGGGCATCATCCCCGGGATGCCGTCCGGGGTGTTCTTGCTGCTCTCGGCGATCTGCGGCTACCTCGCCTGGATGCTGACACGCCGCGCAGAGCGCGAGCGAGTCAAAGCGGCGGCCGCGCCGGCGGCCGCCTCCGTGCCTGCGCCACTTGAGGCCAGCTGGGACGATATCGTCCCGGTGGACATACTCGGCCTGGAGGTTGGCTACCGGCTGATTCCCCTCGTGGATGCCAATGCTGACGGAGAGCTGCTCAAACGCATCAAAGCCATTCGCAAAAAGTTTGCCCAAGAAATCGGTTTTCTGCCGCCCGCGGTGCACATTCGCGACAACCTGGAGCTCAAACCGAGTCAGTACCGCGTGCTACTGAAGGGGGTCGCCGTCGGTGAAGGCGAAGCGTTCCCGGGCCTGTTGTTGGCGATCAATCCTGGCGGGGTCACGCAAAGTGTTCCCGGTACGCCGACGAGGGACCCGGCGTTTGGTCTGCCTGCCATCTGGATCGAGGCACGCCAGCGCGAGTCGGCACAGGTGCTTGGCTACACCGTCGTGGACTGCGCGACGGTGGTGGCGACGCACGTCAACCATCTGCTGTTGACCCATGCCGGCCAGCTGCTCGGACGGGCGGAAACCCAGGCCCTCATCGACCACATCGGGCGCCTGCAACCCAAGCTGATCGAGGACCTTGTGCCGAAGCTCATTCCGCTGGCGACTTTGCAAAAAGTGCTTGCAAATCTCCTCGACGAGGGCGTGCACATCCGCGACATGCGGACCATCGTCGAGACGCTGGCCGACGGCGCGACCAAGACGACGGACGCCGTGGAGCTCACGGCATTGGTTCGTTCCGCGCTGCGCGCCTCTATCGCGCAGTCGCTCTTCGGTCCGGCGCGCGAGCTTCCCGTCATCGCCCTGGACAAAGAGCTCGAGAAAGTTCTGATGCAGTCCCTGGGCGGCCCGGGCGAGGCGCCGGCGTTCGAACCGGGTCTTGTGGAACTGCTGCAGCGCGGGGCGGCGGTCGTGGCCAAGCGCCAGGAGGATACGGGGTTCACGCCGACGCTGCTGGTGCCGGATCGCCTGCGCGTGCCGCTGGCCAGATTGCTCAAGCGCTCGGCCCCGCGACTGCGGGTGCTCGGGCATGCCGAAATTCCGGAGACGAGTTCGATTCGCGTGAGCAACGTTTTGGGTGCGGGTGCGTGATGCCGCGACAGCGGACGCGCGAGCGGGGATAAGGCGAAGGCCAGGTTAGGAGACAAGCATGGGATTTAGACGCTACGTTGCAACCAGCGCACGCGAAGCGCTGGAGAAAATCCGCAAGGAGCTCGGGGCCGAAGCGGTTATCTTGTCGAACCGACGCACGGCCGCCGGGAAAGTAGAGATCATTGCGGCCGAACACGGGCAGATGCGCGCCTTGGTCGAGGACCTGGCTGCGGCTGGCGCGCGTGAGACGCGGTCGCGGCCCAACGAGACCGGGGCCGAGCGGCCGGGGGCGCCCGCCCCGCGGCGCGCCGCGCCCGAGTCCTTCCAGGAATTCATTCGCCGGCAATCGACGATGAACACGCCGCGCCTCGACGGAGCGGCGATGTACGCCGCCGTCGCCAAGGAACAGGACCCGGCCGTGGGATCGGCGGGCCCTTTGGCTGCGGACGGCGGCGCGAGCCAGGCTGTGCCACCGGCTGTCTTCCGCAGGCGACCCTCACGATTGGCGGCGGCTGATCAGTCTGCGGGCGAGGACGCCGATGCGCGCAACGCAGCCGCGCCCGCGCCGCCGGCGGCGCGCGCGGCAACGACGGGAGCCACGCCTGCCGGCCCGCGCACAGCCACGACGGGCGCCGATGCACGCGAGGCAGCGCCGGCGGGCGAGCAGGTGCCGGCGTCCACGAGCGCGTCGCTCACCGACGCGCGCGTGATGGCCGAGCTCCAATCGCTGCGTTCGGCGCTGTCCGATCGCATTTCGAACCTGGAGACGAAGATCGCTACCGCACCGGCCCCGGGCGCAAATCGGGATGGAGACGCGGGCACCCTGGAAGCGGCCCGTCAAGCGTTGACGCGGCTGCTCATGTCGGGTTTCTCGCCGGAACTTGCGCGCCGAATCAGCGAAGTCGTCCCCGCAACGCTCGAACCCCAGGATGTGGACAAGTGGCTGCAGGCCGTCATTGCCCGGCACGTACGCTGTCCTGCCGATGCGGACAATCCCCTGTTTCAGCCCGGCGCCATCGCGCTGGTCGGTCCCACCGGCGTGGGCAAGACCACGACCATTGCCAAGCTCGCCGCCCGCTTCGTTGTGCGCCATGGTGCGAGCGCCCTGGGCCTGGTCACACTCGACTCGTATCGGATCGGCGGGCACGAACAGCTGCGCAGCTACGGGCGCATTTTGGGCGTGCCGGTCCACAACACCCACGATGCCGTCAGCCTGCGGGATCTGCTCGCCTCGATGTCGGGCAAGCGTCAGATCCTGATCGACACCTGCGGGGTCTCGCAGCGCGACCAGCGCTTGGCGGAGATGCTGGCGATGATCGAAGAAGTGCGTTTTATGGACCAGAAGATCGGTCGCGTGCTGCTTGTGAACGCGGCCTCGCACGCCGAGACGCTCGACGAGGTGGCGCGCGCCTGGCGCGTGGACAGCTCGCAGGGTGCGGTTCTTACGAAAATCGACGAAGCGGCGCGCATCGGTGGCGCGCTCGACGCGGTCCTGCGCTTCCAGATGCCCCTGCTCGGATTGACCAACGGCCAGCGCGTTCCCGAGGACTGGCATCCGGGCAACCCCCCGTTGCTCGCGCACATCGCGCTCAAACCATTCGGCGCCGCTTTCCGTCTCGGGGCTGCTGAGATGAAGGCATTGTCGGGCCGAGGAGCGCTCCTTGCCTGAGACGCGGGCGTGCGCGCCGCAATGCGGCGCTGCATCGGAAGATCAGGCGAGCGGGCTGCGCAGACTCTTTAACCGGCGCGCCCTGCGCTGGCAATTGGTGCTGCAGCCCACGGTACGGTGCGCGATGCACGCCCAGGCCCTGGCCGATCGCGTGCGCGATTTGGCCGCGCACGACGGCGCGACCCTGGTCATCGATGCGGCGCGCAGCCAGGTCGGTCTGCCGCTGGGCTTGCGCCTGCGCTATGACCTCGAGCATGTACTGGCAGGTGACTGCGCAATCGCCGATACCTGCGTGCGGGCGGTGCCGGAGCTCTGGGTGCTGCCCGCGGCGCGCGCGCTGGACCGGGCGGCTGCCGACGAGCATCACGCCGCACGTGTCGCCGCCGCGCTCGAATCCGTGGCCTCCGAGATGCGGCAGACCGTCTTGCTGCTGCCCGCCGGGCGCGTGGCCTGGCTGCGCCATTTGCCGCAGTCCGTGCGACCGCGCGAGGCCCTCGTCCCCATCCTGCACAACGCCGACGCCAGTGCCGCGGTGCTGACCGCGGTTCGCATGGCCGTAAGTGAAGCGGAGATCGACACTTTTCGCCTTCTTTTTCTGGGTATGGGGGAGGCCGCCGCGGGTAGGCTTTTGTCGGCAATGGCTGCGATCGCGCAACGCCACTTCGGCGCGACGTTGCTCGCCGCCGAAGCGCTGCCACCCGCTGGGATGGGCACGAGCGAGCGCCGTTGCCGGCATCGACCCGTGGAGAATGTGTCTTGAAAAACGACGCCTTCGTGTACAACGCGCGCGGCACGATCGAGCGACAGCAAGATTACGTCAAGCAATACGCCCCTTTGGTGCGCCGCATCGCGCACCAGATGATTGCCAAGTTACCTGCCAACGTAGAACTCGACGACATGATTCAGGCGGGCATGATCGGCCTGATGGACGCGGTCAACCGCTTCGAAGAGTCGCAAGGCACCCAGTTCGAGGTCTACGCGGCCAGCCGGATCCGCGGGTCGATGCTCGACGAGTTGCGCGCCAGCGACTGGCTGCCGCGCTCGGCGCGCAAGAGCCAGCGCGACATCGAAAACGCCATTCACCGCCTCGAGCAGCGGTTGCAGCGCGCGCCGCAGGAGTCGGAGATTGCGCAGGAACTCAACTTGTCCGTCTCCGCCTACCAGGAACTGCTCAGCGATGCGCGCGGCGCGCAGCTTGTGTATTTCGATGACCTGGGTAGCGGCAACGACAACGACGATTACTTGGAAAGACACGTCGCGCAGACCGGCGGTGAGCCCCTCGAGATCTTGCGCGACAAACGTTTTCGGACCGCCCTCGTAGCAGCCATCGAGGACCTTCCGGAGCGTGAAAAGCTCCTGATGAGCATGTACTACGAGCAGGACATGAATCTGCGCGAAATCGGTGCCGTCATGGGAGTCACCGAATCGCGCGTGTGCCAGCTCCACAGCCAGGCCGTCTCACGCCTGCGCGCGAAACTCAAGAGCTGGTAGGCGCCGCCGGTGCCGGTCGCAGCCACCGGCACGATGGGAGAAGCGGCACAAAAGCGACCGAATTCGGGCGAACGCTCGACGTCGGGTCCGTGCGATTCTTGCCGAAATAACGACTCGGGCCGCGGTGCGCGGAGCAGTGCGAGATTTTTTCGGAGCTCGACATGGGTGTGATGGAGCGTTTTGATGCGGCGCGTTCGGTGCGTGCCAAGGAATATCTCACGTTCCGCCTCGGTGGCGAGGAATACGGCATTGACATCCTGAAAGTCCAGGAGATTCGCGGCTATGACGCGGTGACCAAAATCGCCGGCGCCCCGGCGGTCGTCAAGGGCGTCATCAACCTGCGCGGCGTCATCGTGCCGATCGTCGATCTGCGCATGATTTTTCGACTCGGAGAGGCGCGGTTCGATGCCTTCACGGTCGCGATCATTCTGAATCTGGGCGGGCGAATCGTGGGCGCCGTGGTCGATTCCGTGAGCGATGTGCTGGAACTGGAGGCGGCGCAGGTCAAGGAAGTGCCCGCATTTCGCTCGACGCTGGACTCCAACTTTGTCACCGGGCTGGGCGTGGTGGGCTCGGGCGACCAGAGCCGCATGGTCGTGCTCATCGACATCGACAAGCTCATGGCCGGCCCCGAGCTCGCGCTGGTGGGCGAGGTGGCGGCGTAGCCGCCCCAGTGCGCGAGGAACCCGCCCGCGGCGCCCCGGCCATGTCGAATCTGCTCGGCCGCCTGTCGTTGTTCCAGCGCCTGTTTGTCGCCTTTCTTTGTCTGGCGCTGATCGGCTCGCTGATCGGTGCCGTCGGCCTGCTCAGTGCCGCGCGCATGAACGCGCGCTCGCAACAGGGCTTTGCCGGGGATCTGCGCGGCCTGACCCTCGTCTGGCGCGCACAGTTCGCGGTAAACGAATCCGCTCGCACGCTGCAGGCTGCCGTTCTGGCCACGGACGAAAAAACTCGCGGCGAATTACTCGCCAATGCGCACCGTCACTTCGAGCAGGCCAAGGCGCAGTTGGAAGGCGCGCGGCCGCTTTTTGAGGGCGGGGTGGGACGCGATTTGTTCAACCGGGCTTCGTTTGCGCTCGAGCAGCATGCGCTCGCCGTTGAGCAGCTGAGCAGTGCGCTCGCCCGGCAGAGCGTCGGCGATCGGCTCAGCTCCTCGACGCTGCCCCTTGGCGCCTTTGCACAGTCGCTTGCCGCAGCCGGCCAGGCCATTGGCGCGCTGGCCGACTGGAAGAGTTCCGGCTCCGCGGACATCGCCCGAGAGCAGCAGGCGACCTATGAGTTCGGCGCGGCGTTGATCGCGGCGCTCACGCTTGCGGGACTGGCGCTCGCCGTGTGGCTGGGCGTTAGTATCGCCCACTCGATCGCGCGGCCGCTGGCCACGTCCATCCACGTGGCCGACGCCGTCGCACGCGGGGACCTGAGCTCGGAGCTTGTGCCTCAAGGCACCGACGAGATAACGCGGCTGCAGCAGGCTCTGCGCGACATGGTGCTCGCCTTGCGCCAGGTTGTGTCGTCCGTGCGCGCAGGCGTCGAGTCGGTTGCGGCGGCCTCCGGACAGATCGCCGCCGGCAATCAAAATCTTTCGGCACGCACGGAACAGCAGGCCAGCAGCCTGGAGCAGACCGCGGCCTCCATGGAGCAGCTCTCGAGCACCGTCAAGCAAAACGCAGAATCCGCGCGCCAGGCAAACGAATTGGCCGCTGTGGCCTCGGAAGTCGCTGGGCGCGGCGGAGACGCCGTTGGGCAGGTCGTCGAGACCATGGGCGAGATCCAGGCAAGCAGCCGCAAGATCGCGGAGATCATCGGTGTCATCGACGGCATCGCGTTTCAGACAAACATTTTGGCGCTCAATGCGGCGGTCGAAGCCGCCCGCGCCGGAGAGCAAGGCAGAGGCTTTGCCGTGGTCGCTGGAGAGGTACGCAATCTGGCCCAGCGCAGCGCCCAGGCAGCCCGCGAAATCAAGAGTCTGATCGCCGACTCGGTCGAGAAGGTCGAAAGCGGCTCGCGCCAGGTTGCGCAGGCGGGCAATACGATGAAGGATCTGGTCGATCGGGTCCGCCGCGTCACCGACCTCCTCGGGGAGATTGCCTCGGCCACAATGGAACAAAACTCGGGCATCGGACTGGTCAACAACGCAGTGAGCCAGCTCGACAAGATGACGCAGCAAAATGCGGCGCTGGTGGAGCAAAGCGCCGCGGCCGCGGCCAGCCTGCGCGAGCAGGCTGCGCAACTGGCGCAGGCCGTTGCCATCTTTCAGGTCGGGCAGCAGGAGTCGCGCAGGGCCATTGCCTCGGCGCTGGCCACCTCACGCGAGCGTGTCGGCACGATGGCGCTGACGCGAGCCGCAACATCTGCGCCGCAAGCCAGCGCGGCAGGGCACCAGGCAGTGCCCGGAGGCGCCGCGCGGACCCGGCGGGACAAAGCAGCGCCATCGGGCTCCTCGACCACGAGGCCACCGCCCCCGGAGGCGGCCGAGTGGGAGCACTTCTGACGGAGCTGGCAGATGCACGGGCGCAGCCGCTGGTGCCGTTGACCCAAGGGCTGCGCGCGGGCGGCTACTGCGGCCCGCTTTGTGCAGGGCGGTAGATTAGGCGCTTTGCGGGTAGGAGGCGCGCAATCGCCCCGAGCCGATCGAGCCGTCAGCCGCGTACACGGTAGCCCGGCCTACCGCTGCCTGCAAAAATCGCAGACGCGCGCGCACAGCCGCCGAACGGGGTGCCAGCACCAGTGCATTGCGCTGGGTCAAGTCGCGCACGCGCGTCAGGGCTTGTCTGCACTGCGCCAGCTCGCGCCCTGGGTTGCTTTGCGCACCACCATGGCCCAGCGATTGCGCTGCGAACTGCGCAAGCAACTGTTCCTTGCGAGCCATTACGGCCGCAAGCTCCTGGAGGTCTTCGGCAAGAAGCGCGCGGTATTCGGCTTCTAGGCACTGGACCAAGGCGGCCAGAGTGCCGGAGGCTTCATCTGTCGAGGTCATTGCGTCCTCGAACCCTTGGGGAAAACGCCTGGCCGCCGATGGGGCCGGCGACGGCTCAGCTCGATTGGCCCGATACGCCCGCAAGTGCCGCGGCATTTGCCAGCAGCTTGTCGGCGACGGCACTCGCGTTGACCCGATAGCTGCCCGAGGCGATGGCAGCCGAGATTTCGTTGACCTTGGCCGCGCTCATGTCCGAGGGTGCAGCCTGCGCATCGACTGCACCGACGCGCGCGGAGGTGTCGGCAGAGACGGGGGCCGTGCTCGAACCCTTCAGCGAGGCGCTCTTGGTGCTTGCGCCAGCGCGCGCTGAGCCCGTCGTCGCTGCGGGTCTCGGCGCTTGCGAATTGTTCGTGATCTTCATGGCAACCATCTCCTGGTGCAATTCAAGCATTCTGCCATCGAATCGGCGTGCGCAAAGCAAACTTTAGCCCAACCATGCATTTTTCCGTAGCAGCAAGGCGCCACAGTTTCCATGCAGGCCCACTCGAGCGCGCCTAGAAGCTGACCTCAACGACACGGCCCTTGCGGGCAATGCCCGAGAGGGTTCGGCCCGATTCGGTACGAACCCGAACTACCTCTCCGGCCGCCACGGTTGCGAGCGCGGTGGCGTCCGTGCTGATCGTAAAGCCCGTACCCGTGCCGATCAGCTTGACCTGATCGCCTTGCCCGACGGCCGGAATCGAACGCAGGCAATTGAGTGGGATGGGCTGACCGACTTCCACGGAGCGCGTGCAGATGTGGTCTTCGAGTTGCTCGGCCGCGGCCACGACGCCGCCGGGTTCACGCGTTACTTCCACCTCTTGCTCGCGCACCGCGCTGGCCGAAATCGCTTGCAGCGCTGCGATGGGCTGTGTGGCCACCAGCGCCTGCCCGAACAGACGCACCGTGACCGGCACGGAAATCGACCACCCAGGGTGCTGCAGACAGCGGTAGCCGACAAAACTACGTCCCCAAAGACGCGCACCCGGCCGCAGGAAGGCTTCGGCGTCTTC
>DASPPB010000063.1:0-27417 GCA_035625725.1 Burkholderiaceae bacterium | reverse complement strand
CCTGCGGCAAGGAAGGCCAAAGTGTTCCCGTCGGCGTAGGCCAGCCGACCCTGCGCATCGAGGGACTGACCGTCGGCGGCACGGGCGGCTGATCGGCCCGACCTGCTGCTCGCGTGCGCCCCGCCCGCGCGGGCGGCCGCGCGTCATATTTCCGATTGATACGGATTTTGGATGTTTTTTTTGGCGAAAAACGCCACGAACGGCTTGGCAAAGGCCCCGGAAGGGTTTTGAATAATAGACAGAGCAGGGTCGGAATTCTTCCGGCCGGATTCCTTGTTCGTTGTGCTGTCGAGGGTTAGTCATCGTGCCGCAGGGCCGAGAACTTGCAGCCGGGGTTGCGCGGGTCAAGACGGGTGTTGCGCCACGTCCAGCCACGGCGCCGCGGGGCTTGGGCCGCCGGTCCGCAGCACTGTCGCGCGTGCTTCCCACGACAGTGGCGTGGGCGGCGCTCGCCTGCTTTGGCCTTAGCGCCCAGGCCGATGAGAACTCGACGCAATCGGTGCCCGCGCAATATCGGTTGGAGACGCTACCCACCGCCAGTGCGCGGGCGGCGTCTTTGCCGGGAGTTACCTCGCTAGGAGTCGGGCAAGAATTTCTCGTCGGCCTGCCGGCATCGTTTCGCTTCGATTCGCCCGCCGGTATGCGATTGGACGATACGAGCAATCCGCTGGAGCGTCCGCGTGCCACGTATCGCTACACCTGGTTCTCGAGCCCCAGTTGGGACTTCAAAATCGGCCTGTCGACGGCTGTCGACCAGAGCACGCCCTGGCAGCGCCTGATCGCACCCACGACGTCGGACCATATGCATGTGGGCGCGCTGCCCAGCATGCACTTGGCGAGCGAGGGACGCTTGGCCGATCGCTGGCTGTTGTCCGTTAGCGCCGAGGGCGTGCGAACCGGCCACGGACAGGGCCTGGATATGGACTTTCGGGTGGACTACAGCCTAACGCGAGACGTCGCACTATTTGGGAGCTACCGCCTCACGGATAGCAGCGGGGAGGGCCAGGAAATCTACGGATTCTTGCCCTCGAACTCGGCGCAATTTGGCGTGCGACTGCGCTTCTAAGGCGTAGCTACGGGCTCGGCGCCGCGGCCGGGCCTGCCGGTGGTACAGTATCGCCCGTTGTGCGATCGCAGCGCCATGCTCCAGGGGCGTGTCGCGGGGGTGCTCTCCGGTTACGGGTAGCGAGGAATGAAGCAGCTGTTGCAGCCTTTTGCGCTCTGGTTTTCTGGCTTCTTTCGGCCGCCGGCGGAAGGAGTCTTAGCGCGCGCGTGAATCACCGCACACAAGACACCCGACCGCCAGGCTACCAACCTGGCGGTTTTTTTTCGAACGGACCGTTTTCCTTGCCGGAGTAGCGCAATGCGATTCATGACCGATGATCTTCGCATCAAGGAGATCAAGGAACTCGTGCCGCCCGCCCACCTCATCCATGAGCTGGCGTGCTCAGAGGAGGCTTCTCGCGCAGTGCACGACGCGCGCTTGACAACCCATCGCATACTGCACGGCATGGACGATCGGTTGCTCGTGGTCATCGGTCCGTGTTCGATCCACGACCCGAAGGCCGCGCTCGAGTATGCGCAGCGCTTGGCCGGCGAGCGGCGGCGCCACGCGTCGGATCTGGAACTGGTGATGCGGGTGTACTTTGAAAAGCCCAGGACGACGGTTGGCTGGAAAGGACTGATCAACGACCCGGATCTCGACGGCAGTTTTCGCATCAACCGCGGGCTGCGCCTGGCACGCGAGCTGCTGCTGGCGATCAGCGAGCTGGGGTTGCCGGCCGGCTGCGAATACCTGGACATGATCACACCGCAATACGTCGCGGACCTTGTGAGCTGGGGCGCGATCGGGGCGCGCACGACCGAATCCCAGGTGCATCGCGAACTGGCCTCGGGGCTGTCTTGCCCCGTGGGCTTCAAAAATGGTACCGACGGCAACATCCGCATTGCGGTCGACGCAATCAAGGCGGCGCAGCAACCGCACCACTTTTTGTCTGTCACAAAAGCGGGACACTCGGCAATCGTATCCACGCGCGGCAATGAGGACTGCCATCTGATTTTGCGCGGCGGAACTCAACCCAACTACGATGCCGCCAGCGTGGACACCGCCTGCGGCGAGCTTGCCCGCGCCGGTTTGGCGCAGCGCCTCATGATCGATGCGAGCCACGCCAATAGCCGCAAGGACCCCGTGCGGCAGCTCGAAGTGTGCGCGGATGTCGCCCGGCAACTGGCGCACGGGGAGGCACGCATCATCGGCGTGATGATCGAAAGCCACCTCGTCGCAGGCCGGCAGGACCTTGTGGCCGGAGAGCCGCTCACCTACGGTCAATCGATTACCGACGCCTGTCTGGGATGGGAGCAGAGCGTGGAGTGTCTGCAAACACTGGCCTCGGGCGTGCGAGAGCGGCGCAGGCAAAACGCAAATACGGGCAAGTAGGTGCGGCCCGACGAACGGGGCCCCGCGCACTTCTCGTTTTGGCCTAGGGCTACGGCCGCGTGCCGCGCCACTGCGGTTCGCTGCCACCCGCTTGACGATTCAAGGTGCGTGCGAGCACGAACAACAGGTCCGAGAGCCGGTTGCAGTATTGTCGAGCACTTTGGCCCACCGGCTCGGCCGCCGCCAACGCGACGAGCGATCGCTCGGCGCGGCGGCACACCGTGCGGCATATGTGCGCTTGTGCCGCCGCACGCGTCCCGCCCGGCAAAATGAATTCGGCCAGACGCGGCAAGGTTTCGTTGTAGTGGGCCAGCCGCTCATCGAGGCGTGCCACGCAAGCCGATCCAAGAATCCGCTGGCCGGGCATCGACACTTCCGCGCCCAGATCAAACAAGTCCTGTTGAATCGCCACTAGATCCTCGCGGATCGGGGCCGCAAGCGTTTCGGTGAGCAGCAGACCGATGTGCGAGTTCAGTTCGTCGATCTCGCCGATGGTTGCGATGCGCAGACTGCTTTTGCTCGTGCGCGTGCCGTCGCCCAAGCCGGTTGTTCCATCGTCGCCGGTGCGAGTCACGATTGCCGATAGTCGGTTTGCCAAGTGCACCTCGTTCGTTTCGATGGCCGGCCGAGAAAAGAGTGCGTGGACCCCGGCTCACATCCCTGCGATCGGCCGTGAACTTGCGCTGCGCGCGCAAACCCGTGCCGACGAGGGCTCAAGCATAGCCGCGAGCATCGCGGGCTGGTTCGAGGCGCTAGACCGTCCGGATGTGGCGTGCTTGTGCCCAAGCGGGTAGCATCCCGGAGCCCAAGGACAAGGGGGGCGTGTGCGACTGCAACATTGTCTGATACCCGCGTTTGTGTTGTGCTTGGTGGCCGGTGCATCGGCGCCACGAGCCGAAGTCGGCCTCACCGTGCAGTTCAGCGAGCCAGGCGTATACGGTCGTGTCGACGTCGCCCGCTATCCGCAGCCGCAGGTCATCGTGGCCACACCCGTGATTGCGCTACCGCCGGCTACCGCGCCCGCGCTCCCCGGGGAGCCGATTTATTTGTGGGTGCCGCCGGAGCATCGTGTCCACTGGAAGGAGCATTGCAACGAATATCACGCCTGTGGCCAACCGGTGTACTTCGTCGACCACGGCTGGTACCAGCAGCACGTGCTCGCCCAGCACCATGGCGAGCAGCGTGCACATGAAGACCGCGACAGCGGGCGCGATCGCGACCGCGCAAGAGACTGAAAACCGCCGGGGCGAGCGCCCGACGCCAGACACACATCGGAACTCATACGAATGCCCATGCAAGAAGAAGGTTGGCTCTGGATCGGAAAGTACGTTGTCGTGATCATCGCGGCGCTGGCGCTGGGCGCCGTGCTCGGAAACTTGGATGTCTTTCGGAACACGATGATCGGCAACGCGCGTATCAGCGCAGGCTCCCTCGTTCAGTTCATCGCGCACAGCGGCGCTCTGGGGCTGTTGTGGGCGCTGGGCTACCGCCACGCCGGTCAGCTGCGGCGAGGCGCAGGCAGTGGCGCACACCTGGCGACCTCGGTGCTGGCGCTGGTGAGCCTGATCGTCGCTGCCAGCTTCTACGAAGTGCTGCTTCGCTTCCTCACGCCGGTGCTCGCACCCGATATCAAGTCGTATTTGGATTGGACCTTTATCGTCGTCATCCTGGCGACCGCGGCCTGGCTGCTCTGGTCGCTATTCGTGCATTCCGAGGCTGTCCTCGCGGCCATTAGCAAAGCGGCAAACCGCCGCGGCAATCCCGGCAGCGTCTAGTCAAGGCCTACGAGCTGGCGAGGGTCCCTCGCACGCGCGCGCATGGACGAGCGCCCCGGCGCGTGGTCCAATGTCTCTATGGATCTTGCGCCCTCCTTCGTTACGAGCTTGCGGGAGCGCTTCGGGGAGCGCTTTGCCACGGCGGCGGCGGTTCGCGATCACCACGGGCGCGACGAGTCGGCATACCCTCCGATGCCCCCGGATGCCGTTGTTTTCGCCGAATCGACGCAGGATGTAGTGGATCTCGTTCGGGCCTGTGCCGCGCAATGCGTACCCCTAATCGCCTACGGCGCGGGCTCTTCCCTCGAAGGCCAGGTGCTGGCACCGCGCGGCGGGGTCTGCGTGGATTTATCGCGCATGCAGCGGATTCTCGCGGTCCACGATGCCGATCTGACGGCCAGCGTCGAAGCCGGTGTCACGCGCCTGCAGCTCAATGCGGAGCTCAAGGACAAGGGATTGTTTTTTCCCGTGGATCCCGGCGCCAACGCAACGATGGGCGGAATGGTTGCAACGCGTGCTTCGGGGACCAATGCGCTGCGCTACGGGACGATGCGCGAAAACGTCCTGGCCCTGACGGTAGTCGACGCGCAGGGGCAGGTGCTGCACACCGCGCGGCGCGCCAAAAAGTCGGCGGCAGGCTACGATCTGACGCGATTGTTCATCGGTAGCGAGGGCACGCTGGGCATCGTCACCGAAGTGACGGTCCGGTTGGCGGCGCAGCCCGCAGCGGTCGCCGCGGCGATTTGCAACTTCCCCAGCGTTGACGCGGCGGTGCGCGCGACGATCACAACCATACAAATGGCGGTGCCAGTGGCACGCTGCGAGCTGCTCGATGCCTGCGCGGTGCGGGCCGTCAACTCCTACAGCAAATTGGCGCTGCGCGAAACGCCTCTACTGCTCTTCGAATTCCACGGCTCCGAATCGGCCCTGGCCGAGCACGCCGAGGCGGTGCAGCAAATCGCCCACGAGCACGAGGGCGTGGATTTCGTATGGGCGCGGACTCCCGAAGATCGCAGCCGTCTTTGGGCCGCGCGTCACAACGCGTATTTTGCTGGACTGCAGCTGCGACCGGGCTGCCGCTCCATCACGACGGACGTGTGCGTGCCCATCTCGCGGCTGGCGGAGTGCATCGAGGCCACGCGGGTCGATTTGGCGCAAGCGCCGTTTCCCTACATGCTGATCGGCCACGTAGGCGATGGAAATTTTCACGTGCAGATGCTCATCGACCCCGCGGCTCAGCGGGAACGGGATGCGGCCGAGGCCTGCAATCAGCGCCTGGTGGAGCGCGCGCTTGCCATGGACGGCACCTGCAGCGGCGAGCATGGCGTGGGTCTGCACAAGATCGATTTTCTCGTGGCCGAACACGGGCCCGAGGCAGTTGAACTGATGACGCGCATCAAGCGGGCGCTCGATCCGCTGGGCATCCTGAACCCCGGCAAGATGCTGCGCTAGCACCGCCGCCACCGGAGCGCCCGGCGCAGGCGGCTCACTGGTGGATGAGTCGACCCGTCCCGTGCACCGAGCTCGTCAGCGCGGGTTGGCCGCGATAGCGCACCTCGCCCGTGCCGGAGATGTCCACCGTCAGGGATTCGGCGGCCCAGACCTGGGCCACGCCGCTGCCGCTGGCGCGTACCGTGACCACGCGACCGGCCAGTTCGGAGGCATCAACGTCCCCACTGCCCTCGAGAAGGTAGTCCTGCCGAGGCGAAGTGCCGGTCACGCGGACGGCGCCGCTGCCCTGCGACCGAACCGTGAGCGCTGCGCTGTGCAGCGACTCGAAATGCACTTCGCCCGGCCCATTGAGCGCGATCTCAAGGGAATTGGCGTCAAGGTCCGCGCACGTCGCGTCTCCCGGGCCCTGCACCGAGAGCGCGTCCAAGCGCGCCAGCTCGACGGTGGCGCCAATGGCATGCCGGCTCCGAAAGCTCGCACCCGCTCGCAACGCAATGCGCAGCACGCCGTTATCGACGGATGTCTCCACGAGCGGAGCAATATTGTCGTCGGTGTGCAACGTGAGCTTGTCTTCTGCCATCTGTTTTATGACGAGCTCGATGGGCCCGCGCAGCTCGATACGGTGAGCACCCGAAATCGCGCGTACCGAATGCACCAGCCGGTCGGAGCCGATGATCCGGCCGGCCTCGTCGCTGCCATACGTGACACCGCCAAGGGAGAGTCCGAACAGGTCGTCAATCCACGACCACAGGGACCACCATGAACCGCTGCGCTCGGTGGTCCCGCCGTCGGCACCACGCACCGGTGCCAGCGCGCACAGCAGCACAAAAGTGCCCACAAGCGCAGCAATCAGTGACCTGGCCCCTTGCATCCTGTCCTCGCGCGGCGATCGCATGGACCGCATTGTGCGGACGCATCCGACCGCATTGCAAGCCGCCCGCAGGGAGTAGCTGCCCCGTTGCGCAATGCGATCGCGCTCTTTTACTGCAGCGAGTGCTCAAGCAAGACCAGGGTAAAGGCGCTTAACGCGATCTCGACGACGACCTCGCTGATCAGCGAAAGCAAAATTTCCGAAATGCTGCCCGGATCAAAGGAGTCCAGGCCGATCGCAATGGGAATCAGCACCAGAGCGATGACCAGCGCCCAGCGCCAGTTTGCGTGCCAGGCGAGCAGATTGGCGGAGAGCGTGCGCGTTGCCGACCACGCATACAGAACGCAAAGCGGCTGGACGAACAGTAGCGGCATGCCCACCAGGTTGAAAATCACGACAAACTCGAGTTGTTGGCGCTCCGGCAGCACCCCCTCGGGACCGCGACCGCTCAAGAGCGCATCGAGTTGTGCACCGCCCAGGTCCAGCCACCAGACCAGCAAGACAAAAAGCAGGGGGACCAAGCCGCTGGCAACCAGCAAAAGCAGCTTGTCCCCCGGCAGCCGCCACGCTTGGGCCATGTCGAGGATGGTCGGGCGGCGAGCCTGGCGCGCCGACGCGAGCGCAACGAAAAAACCGGCAAAGCCGATTGATGCCAGCGCCTCGCGCAGCGCCATGCCGATGTACGGAACGTTGGGCAACAACTGCACCGGTACGAAAACGAGCAGGAACAACGCCGTTAATCGTGCCGGAGCGGCCCCGAGCAACGCCGCACTTTCACGCATCAGGAGAGGAAACTGATCCAGCCCCACGGACCGCGGCGCAAATGGCCGCGGCGTGCTCCAGGGCGCTGGCGGCAATGCGTTCACTCGACGGCCTTGACCATGTCCTCGACGACCTTTTTGGCGTCGCCAAACACCATCAGGGTCTTGTCCAAGTAAAAGAGCTCGTTGTCCAGTCCCGCGTAGCCGGTCGCCATCGAACGCTTGTTGACGATGATCTGGCGCGCCTTGTAGGCCTCGAGAATCGGCATGCCCGCGATGGGTGACTTGGGATCCTTGGCGGCCGGATTCACAACGTCATTAGCACCCAAAACGAGCACCACATCGGTTTCGCCGAACTCGGAGTTGATGTCGTCCATCTCATAGACGAGATCGTAGGGAACCTCGGCCTCGGCCAACAGGACGTTCATGTGCCCGGGCATGCGTCCGGCAACCGGGTGGATCGCATAGCGAACCCGCACGCCTTTTTTGATGAGCTTGTCGGCCAGTTCCTTGAGCGGGTGCTGGGCTCGCGCTACGGCAAGGCCGTAGCCGGGGACGATGATGACCGATTCGGCATTGCTCAGCAAAAACGCCGCGTCGTCAGGCGAGCCGGATTTGACCGGGCGCTGCGGCTGATCGGAGGCCGTGGCCCCCGCAGCTGCGTCGCTGCCGAAACCGCCGAGGATCACATTGAAAAATGACCGGTTCATCGCCCGGCACATGATGTAGGAGAGGATCGCACCGCTGGAACCCACGAGGCTGCCGGCAATGATGAGCATCGGGTTGTTGAGCGAAAATCCGATGCCGGCCGCCGCCCAGCCCGAATAGCTGTTGAGCATGGAGACGACCACCGGCATGTCGGCCCCGCCGATCGGGATGATGATCAGAACCCCCAGGACAAAGGCGATGGCCAGCATCGCCAGAAACGGCAGCCACTCCTGGGTGACCACGAAGACCAGGCCCGCGGCGATCATGGCAACGGCCAGCGCCAGGTTCAGCACGTGCTGTCCACGGAAGACTACGGGAGCACCGCGGAATACGCGCAGCTTGTATCGGCCCGCCAGCTTGCCAAACGCGATCACGCTGCCCGAAAAGGTGATCGCGCCCACGAAGGCGCCGATGAACAGTTCGAGGCGGTTGCCCATAGGAATCGGCTCGCCACGCCCGACGATGCTAAAGGCGGTGGGTTCGGCCACCGCGGCAATGGCGATGAAAACGGCCGCCAGGCCGATCATCGAGTGCATGAAGGCAACCATCTCCGGCATCTTGGTCATCTGCACGGTGCGCGCGATGGTCGTGCCGACGGCTCCGCCGACAACGACGCCACCGAGCACCCACGCAAGGCCGCTGCCCGCATCTTCGGGTCGGATCTTGAAAACCAGCGCCACCGTGGTGATGACCGCGATCGTCATTCCGACCATGCCGAAAGTGTTGCCCGCGCGCGAGCTCGACGGGTGCGAGAGCCCCTTGAGCGCCTGGATGAAACACACGGAGGCAACCAGGTACAGCAACACGACGGTATTCAGACTGATGCTCATCGCCTGCTCCGTCTCAGGTTTTCTGGCCGGACGAGACGCTGGATTTGGGCTCCTTCTTGCGGAACATCTCGAGCATGCGGCGCGTCACGAGAAACCCGCCGAACACATTCACGGCCGCTAGCGCCACCGCGGCCACGCCCATCGTGCGCCCAAGCGATGTTTGCGTGAGCGCGGCCGCCAGCATGGCGCCCACGATCACGATCGCAGAAATCGCGTTGGTCACCGACATCAGCGGCGTGTGCAGTGCCGGTGTGACGTTCCACACGACGTGATAGCCCACATAAATCGCGAGCACGAAGATGCCCAGATTGATGACGTTGTGACTGACCACTTCCATATGCGATCCCCCCTTGCCCGGTTATTGGCTACCTCGCTTTTTGCAGGCGCTACCCGCGGGCAGCACGCTCCTTGCGCCAGCCGGCGGCTACTTGCGCAGTATCTCGCCCGCGTGGCACATCAGACAGGCGCTCACGATATCGTCGTCCTTGTTGATCGAGAACGTTCCTTCCTTGTCGAGCACAAGCTTGAGAAAATCGAGTACGTTGCGCGCATACAGCGCCGAGCTGTCGGCCGCGACCAGGGCCGGCAGATTCGTCTGGCCGATGATCTGCACGTTGTGCTGCACGTGGGTGACGCCCGGCTGCGTGAGCGCGCAGTTGCCGCCTTGCTCCGCAGCCATATCCACGATCACCGAACCGGCCTTCATCGAGCGCACCATCTCCTCGGTGACCAGCAGCGGAGCCTTGCGCCCGGGAATCAGCGCGGTCGTGATGACGATGTCGGCCTGGGCGATGCGTTTGGCCACCTCGGCCTTTTGTCGGTCGAGCCAGCCCTGCGGCATGGGCCGCGCGTATCCGCCCACGCCCTTGGCGATCTCGCGTTCCTCATCGGTCTCAAAGGGCACGTCGATGAACTTGGCGCCCAGCGATTCGATCTGCTCCTTGACTGCCGGGCGCACGTCGGAGGCCTCGATCACCGCGCCCAGTCGTTTGGCCGTTGCGATGGCCTGCAGGCCGGCCACGCCCGCGCCCAGAATGACGATGCGTGCGGCCTTGATCGTGCCGGCAGCCGTCATCAGCATCGGCATCAGCCGCCCGTATGCGTTGGCCGCCATCAGCACCGCTTTGTAGCCCGCAATATTGGCCTGTGAGGACAGCACGTCCATGCTTTGCGCGCGCGTGGTACGCGGCGCCGCCTCAAGGGCAAAAGCGCTCAGTCCCGCGGCATTCATCGCCGCGATGCCCGTCGCGTTAAAGGGTTCGAGCATTCCGACCAGACCGCTGCCCGATTTCATCAACGCCAGCTCCTCGGCCGTGGGCGAGCGCACCTTGAGCACGAGCTCGGCTCCGAAGGCATCGAGCGCCGTCCCGATGGCGGCACCGACTGCCGCGTAGGCCTCGTCGGTCTGACTTGCCGCCAAGCCCGCGCCCGATTGCACGACAATCTGATGCCGTTGGGATGCCAGCTTCTTGACGGTCTCCGCCGTGGCGGCAACGCGCGTCTCGCCCGGCCGCGTCTCGGCCGGAACTCCAATGCGCATGGGATGCACTCCTGGCTTCGTTATTCGCCCCGGCAATGGCGAGCCGGGCGTATGCAACAATAGAATTTACTTCATTCTCATCCACCTGGCCAATTCACCCATGCCCAACATCTGGAGACCCAGCGTGACGGTCGCCGCGATCATCGAACGCGATGCGCGTTTCTTGCTGGTCGAGGAGAACACGCAGCAGGGACTGCGCATCAACCAGCCGGCCGGTCACTTGGAATATGGCGAATCGCTTCTGCAGGCCGTAATCCGGGAGACGCTGGAGGAGACCGCGCACGACTTCGAACCGACGGGACTTTTGGGGCTGTACCTGCTGCCAACCGGCGCCGCACCCTCCGATACAACCTACCTGCGGGTGGCCTTCGTAGGCAATCTGGGGGCCGAGCATCCGCAGCGCGTGCTCGACGTAGGCATCATTCGCACACTTTGGCTCACGCGCGCACAAATCGCCGAGCGCGCTGATGCGATGCGCAGCCCGCTGGTATTGCGCTGTGTCGATGACTACCTCGCAGGCCGGCGCGCGGGCCTGGATCTGTTGCACTGGGAGCGCTTCGAGGCGCCCCGCGCGCACGCCGCGCAGGCGACCCGGCCGGCGCGCTAACCGATGACCGGAGAGCCGATCATCGTGGGCCTGTCCGGGGGCGTGGACTCCTCGGTGGCTGCTTTCCTTTTGCGCGAGCAGGGCTATGCCGTCACGGGCGTCTTCATGAAGAACTGGGAAGACGACGACAACGACACGTACTGCTCTTCGCGCCAGGACTGGATCGACGCGGCGGCGGCCGCGGACGTGCTGGGCATCGAGCTCGAAGCGGTGAACTTCAGTGCCGAGTACCGTGAGCGCGTTTTTGCCCAGTTTTTACGTGAATACGAGGCCGGCCGCACGCCAAACCCGGACGTGCTGTGCAATGCCGAGATCAAGTTCCGTGCCTTTCTCGATCATGCGCAGGAGTTCGGCGCGCAGCGCATCGCTACGGGCCATTACGCGCGCGTGCATGAGGTCGAAGGGCGATGGCAGTTGCTGCGCGGCCTGGACCCGAACAAAGACCAAAGTTACTTTCTGCACCGACTGACCCAGGCGCAGCTCTCGCGTACGCTGTTTCCGGTGGGGCACTTGCGCAAATCCGAAGTACGCGCAATCGCGCGACGCATCGGACTGCCCAATGCCGGCAAGCGCGACTCCACCGGCATATGCTTTATCGGCGAGCGGCCGTTTCGCGAGTTCCTCAACCGCTATCTACCCAGCCGGCCCGGGCCGATTCGCACCCCCGAGGGGCGAGTGGTCGGCGAGCATGTGGGCCTGAGCTTCTACACCCTCGGGCAGCGCAAGGGAATCGGCGTTGGCGGCCAGCGCGCGGGTAGCGGCGAACCTTGGTTTGTCGCGCGCAAGGATCTGGCCACCAATACGCTGTGGATTGTGCAAGGCCATGAGCACCCTTGGCTGCACAGCACCAGTTTGCACGTCCTGGACTCGAGTTGGATCGCCGGGGTGCCGCCGCAGGTGCTGGCGCGCTATAGCGCCAAGACGCGCTACCGCCAGATCGACGCGCCTTGCCGCCTCCGCGCGGCCTCGGCCGGCGAGCCCGTCGGAACCAAGTTCGTTCTGGACTTTCAAGACCCGCAGTGGGCGGCCACGCCGGGGCAGTCGGCGGTGCTCTACGAGGGGGAGCTGTGTCTGGGCGGCGGCATCATCGAATCGGTCAACTGCCCGTTCGATGCGCCGCTAGCTGGCGCGCGCATGCCGTCACGCGGCGGCGCCCTCAGGGCAGACGCAGGGGAAGCGAACGCAGTCGCGTCCCGGTAAGCGCAAACAGGGCGTTGGCCACGGCCGGCGCCAGCGGTGGCGTTGCCGGCTCGCCCACGCCTGTGGGCGCGGCTTGGCTCGCGACCAACCAGGTCTCGATGCGCGGCGTCTCGCGCATGCGCGCGACTTTATAGTTCGGAAAGCTGCTTTGCTGTGCGCGGCCATCGCGAAAACTGATCTCGCCATACAAACAGGCGCTCAGCGCAAATATCACCGATCCTTCGACTTGCTGCGCAACGATGTCCGGGTGGATCACGCTGCCGCAATCGAGCGCACATACGACCCGGTGCACCCGCGGCCGTCCGGACTCGATCGAAACTTGCGCCACTTGCGCGACGATGGTATCGAAGGACTCGTGCAGCGCGATGCCCAGCGCGTGGCCCGCGGGCAGCGCCTCGCCCCAACCGGCCTTCTGCGCCGCCAGCTCGAGTACTGCGCGGTGGCGCGGGTGCTGGGCCAAGAGCCCCTTGCGGTATACCAAGGGATCTGCGCCCGCCGCGTGGGCGAGCTCGTCCAAGAAGCACTCCGCGAAAAACGCCATATGCGAATGACCCACCGAACGCCAGTTGCCGATGGGAACCGGCGTTTCGTAGGTGACGTGCGCGCAGCGCCGGTTCGGAATTTCGTAGGGCTGGTCCCACAGACCCTCGGCCTGTGTGCGGTCGGGCACCGCGGCCGAGAGCTTGGCCATGAGCGGAAAGTTGCGCGCGAGAAACTGGGGCGTGACCGCATCCGAGATGCTGCGCGTCACCCAGGCGATGGGGCGACCGTTCGCATCGAGTCCGGCTTTTAGGCGACAAACGGCCGCCGGTCGGTAAAAGTCGTGCGTCATGTCCTCCTCGCGCGACCACTGCACGTGCACCGGCGTGGGCGCCACCGCGCGCGCCATGGCAATGGCCGGCACAATGTAGTCGGCCTCCAGCCGTCGGCCAAATCCACCGCCCACCTCGGTGACCTCCAATTCGATGCGGTCGTGCGCAAGACCCGACACGCGTGAGGCCGTGCCGAGCACAAAAGTCGGTGCCTGCGTAGGCACCCAGAGCTTCAGGCGCGCCGTGGCACCGTCCGGGATCCATTGCGCGGCCGCATTCATCGGCTCCATGGTCGCGTGGGCAAGCCAAGGCGCCGAGTAATCGGCCTGCACGGTCCGAGCGGCCGACTGCAACGCCTGGGCGCCCTCACCTCGCTCGTGAAACACGAAACCGTTGGCCTCGCCTTCGAGCATGGCCCGCATGCCCGCGAGCAGTTGCTCGCTCGCAAAGGTCACGTTCGGGCCCTCGTTCCATTCGACCTTGCAGGCCGTGACGGCGAGTTGCGCCTGCCAGGTGTTTTGCGCGATCGCACCGACGCCCGGCGCGCAACCGGCCGCACCGTCGTATGCCAGGACCCGGACAACCCCCGGGATGCGCTGTGCCGCGGTCGCATCGAGGCTCGCGAGCGTGCCGCCGGCAACAGGACAGCCACGCGCGGCGGCAAACAGCATTCCGGGCAACCGCACATCGGCGCCATAGAGCGCGGCTCCGGTAACTTTGCTCGGGATGTCGCGGCGCGCGGCGCTCGTGCCCACGAGCTTGCGCTGGGAGGCGGCTTTGGGCGCCACCGATCCCGAAACGGGAATCTTGGCCGCCTCCGCGACTAGCGCACCATAGCCCAGGCGCTTGCCGCTTGCGTGCACGACGGCCCCGTCGGCGGTCGTGCATTCTGCGGGCGTGACACCCCAGCGCGCGCAGGCCGCACCGATCAACTGGACGCGCGCCGAGGCTCCGGCCTGCCGCAGCGTGTCATAGGAGTCGCGAACGCTCGTGCTGCCGCCTGTGACTTGTACGCCCAGCAGCGCACCTTGCAGTTGTGTCATGTCGACCAGGCCGCGTGCCAGCCTACTGTCCTGGTCATCGGGGTGAAACCACCACGTCAGATCGAAAACCGCGCGATTGCCGTAACGCAAAGCCTCGGGAGCGCGCTCGGTTCGCACCATCGCCAAGGGCACATCGAGCTCCTCGGCGACGAGCATCGGTAGCGCGGTGCTTACGCCCTGACCCATCTCGACGCTAGCCATCACGACGGTAACGAGGCCCTCACCATCGATGCGCACCCAGCCATTAAGACCGACCGAGCCCGGCCGCGGGGTCAACGCGTCGGCGCGCCCGACGCGATCCGAAGCGATGCGACCGATGCCGACCAGCAGCGCGCCGCCCGTGGCTCCGACGACAAGGCCCCCGACAAGAAAGGTTCGCCGCTTCACCGCGCAGGGCTCATTTGCTTTGGCGCAGTGCGCGCGCCGCACTGTGAATGGCCTGGCGCACACGCGGATAGGTGCCGCATCGGCAGATGTTGTCGATCTGCGCGTCGATTTGCTCGTCGGTCGGATCGGGATTCTCGTTGAGCAGACCGATGGCCGCCATCAACATGCCGCTTTGACAATATCCGCACTGCGGCACCTGGTGTTCAATCCATGCGCGTTGCAGTGCGTGCATTCCACCGGCGCCCGCGCCCTCAATCGTGGTGACCTTGCGGCCTTCCACGGCTTCGAGCGGAGTGACACAGGAGCGGTGCGCGACGCCATCAATGACGACCGTACAGGCACCGCAGACACCGATGCCGCAGCCAAACTTCGTGCCCGTGAGCTGCAAGCGGTCGCGCAGCACCCAAAGCAGTGGTGTGGCTGAGTCCATGTCCACGGCAACGCGCTCGCCGTTGACATCGAAAGAAAGGGATGCTGCCATCGGGGCCCCGAGTCATTGCGGGCGACCATTATCGCGTAGCCTCCCGCCGCAGCGGCTACGCGCTTCGGTCCAAGGCTATGCTGCCAGAGCCTTGGCGCCTAGGCCTTGAAGCAATACCGATTGCGGCAAGCCGTTCAGGGGCGCGCGTGCCGCAGTCGATTCCGGATGATGTTCGAAGTCCTGCGCGACGATCACTTGCACGGGTGAAGGCTGCAGCGCACGGGCCAGTGCAATGGCCGAAACCAGCACGTTGGTACCGGCTTCGCTTTGCGGTTGACCCACAACGCGCACGTCGACGAGATCCGAGGCCAGACCCGCAATTCGTGCTGCCTGGCCCCGACTGCGAACCGCGTCGAGTGTGGCAAGCCAAAGATGCAGGTGGCCGTCGACAAACTGCGCCGTGCCACGCGTCACGCGCGCATCGGCCTGTTCGCCTTCGCGTTCTGCGTTCCATGCAAACATGCCAACGGCCCCACCGCATTGGGCCATGAGCCGCGCCAGTGTCTGTCGGGAGAACCAATACCCCCTGGTGACGACCGCAATGCCGGCGCTCGGATCGAGATTGGATTCGCCCCCGGAGCACGGGTAGGAGAGCACGTGAAGCACGCCATGCACTCTGCGCAGATGCGATATCGCGAGTTCGGTTTCGGCACCTGCATCAGCAAAGAGCGCGCCCACAGCTGCGTAGAGCATGCAAGGAAGGCGGACGTCGGCTACAGCACGACGTGCGATGCTCGCAGCACGGGCGCTGTGCTTTTGGATGCAATCGCGAGTCGGAATTAACGCGCGAGCAACCAGATCAGGCGCTTGGGGCGCCGAAACGAGAAAGTTGCGTAAGCCCTCTACGCTATCGGTCTTCAGTTGCTCTGCGAATGCCACTTTTAATAATTCCCTGCTACGGCCCGTGCTATCCCCCTGAGCCAAAAGAATAAAAGCATTCGGATCGAGCTCATAGCGCGGGACACGAATCGCGGACCCGTCGACCTGGCCGGAGAGGCTTTGTCTGCCGTCAATTTGGTAGTGATGTTGCTCTCAAAGGACACGACGGCGCCCCAGAGGGCGGGGCAACCTCCCCGAACGGGGTCGTGTCCGGGGATTGCCTGGCAATTACAGGGTTTGTTTTTTCGTCCTGGGCAGAGCAGGCCATCGGCCGAATTCCCCGTTTTTGTCGAGGCAAATTGACCCTTCGAGAGGGAGCTCCATACGAGCCAAAAGGCGTCGATGGGTGTGCAAGCCCACGTTCTCGGGATACCATATTCACGGTATGAACTGCGGCCCTACGCTTCTTCGCTCATCGAATGCGCTGCCGGGGCGGTCTTGCGCACCCGCGAAGACCCCGGCCGCCAAGGGCTTCACGCTCGTTGAGCTGATGGTGGTAATCGCAATCGTTGCGGTCCTGGCCGCGCTCGCCATTCCGCAGTACCAGAGCTACGCGGTGCGAGCCAAAGTCGTCGAAGGCCTCAGCCTATCCGACGCGCCGAAGACGGAAGTCGCCGGCGCCTTTGCCTCGCAGGGCGCGCAAGGGCTAAACAGCGCCGCAGCGACTTGGAATGCGCAGTCCGGCAATGCGGGGGCCTCCACCAAATACGTAAGCAGCGTTCTGATTTCCAATTTCACGCAACCCGCTCCGGGCCTAATTACGATCACCTTCTCGGCGCTCGTGCCTCAGATTTCGGGCGCGCAACTTACGCTCACGCCTTCCATTCAAGGTGCGCTGCTGGCGCCTGGTGCCACGGGGCCGATCGACTGGGCCTGCGCTTCTTCGACGGCCGATACCGCTCTTGGCAATGCGCTGCCCGCCTCAATCGCTGCGCTTCCGGTGCCGGCGCAATTTGCGCCCTCCCAGTGCCAGTAAGTTCCGGCCGCCCATAACGGGCTCTCGCCGAAGATCTCGCAAAATTTGCCTCGGAAAATCTTCCCGAGGCTGTCTTGAGTGTGCCCGCCCGAGCTCTGCCAAATTCGGGGCCGCGAGCTTGCCGCGCGGTCGCGGCCCGGCAAGCCGAGTCGACGCAAAAGGTCACCCGACTGACGAGTTTTGGCAGTTTTTTCTCTTAAAGTGCGCTAAGGCGTCAACTTGAGCGAGAAAAAAGGCAGAATTTGGGCCCAAATCCGCTGGCACAAGACTTGCGATACCTACGGCATGGGCCGGCATTGGGCCGGGACTCTCTCACCAGGAGCTTCATGTCATGAGATACCAGGTTCAACGCGGTTTCACCCTCATCGAGCTGATGATCGTAGTTGCGATCATCGGGATTCTGGCGGCAATCGCGCTGCCCCAGTATCAGAACTACACCATCCGCGCGAAGGTGACGGAAGGCCTGAGCCTGGCCGATTCGGCCAAGACGACCGTCTCCGAAGGCTACCAATCCGGCGACCTGGCCGGCTTGACGGCCGCCGCCAACAGCTGGGATGCGCAGCTCGGCGGGGTCGGCGCCACGAGTAAGTACGTGACCAGCGTGCTTATCAACAATGGGACGGGCGTCATCACCGTCACCTACTCGGCTCTGGTGCCGCAGATCTCGGGCAAGACTCTCGCGCTGACGCCCAACCTGCCGGCCGGCACGGCGATCGTTGCGGGTCTTACGGGCGCTATCGACTGGGCCTGCACGTCCGCGACCAACGCGGTGGCAACGGGCCAGGGATTTAAGGGTCTTGGCGCCTCGAACTTGCCCGCGCAATACGCACCGGCCTCGTGCCAGTAACGCAACGCTCTCGGGAATGCGCAAACTTTGGCTGAGTCGATGGACCAGGCAGTAGGCAACTAGCGACTGCGCAAGTTTCGCCTTCCTCCCGAAAACGGGGCCAGCATCTCGCCGCCAAATGCAACTGGCTGCGAAGCTGGCCCCGGTCTTTTCGAGTCCAAGTTAAAAGAGAGACAGGCTTGCCTCCGGGAAAATTTTCCGCCGATGAGCTGCACCCCACTCAGCCTAAAGTCAGAGTGTCTAGCCGACCGGACGTATAAACGAGGTGCAAATTTCCTCAGTGAACACTCCATGAAATCCTTTTCTTTTCGCCTTCGCCTCTTTCTCACACACCTTGCGATCAGCGCCGTTGTAATCGGAGCGTGCGTCGCCTTCATCATTTTCGTCTGGTACCCGCCACCTCTGGCGCGACTGGAGGGCGTCTTTTCGATCCTGCTGGTGATGGCCGGCGTCGATGTGGGAGCCGGTCCGCTTTGCACGCTCGTTGCCGCCTCGCCGAAAAAGACCCGCGCACACCTGGCGCGCGATCTTGCGGTGATCGCCAGCGTGCAGCTCCTGGCTCTGGGTTACGCGCTTTACACCACCTGCGTCGCGCGTCCGGTTTACTTGGTCTACAGCCTCGGCCAGTTCGAGGTCGAACATGCCAACGAGCTCAAAGCCGAAGAACTGGCAAAAGCCGAGCCTCCCTTTTCTTCGCCGCCCTGGTCGGGACCTGTTTTTGTTGAAGCCCGCTTTCCAGACGATCCCGTGGAAGCCACGCGCATCGTCAATTCGGCGATCCTCACCGGAGTCGACATCAAAGATATGCCGCGCTACTTCCGAAGCTGGCCGTACGTCAAGACGGACGCCCGCGAAAAAGCCAAACCGGTCTCGCAGCTGCCCGAACGCGCGGCTTTGCGCGAAGCCGCCACGCGCCTTTTGCAGCAAAAAGGAGTTGCCCCGAGCGACGCCGCCGTGTTGCCAATCAACGGCAAAATGGACCGCGGGTCCGTCGTTTTGCGTGTCTCGGACCTCGCGATCCTCGGAATTATTCCCACTCTGGCGCCCTGAACGCGAAGCGCGTAGCGCGCGTCCTGGTACGCGATCCGCAACAGACGATTGCCGGTCTTTCTTAAGCGGCGTGCTGCGCCGGAGCGGAGAACTCCATCTGTACGCCAGCCAATTCGATGACGTCGCCGTTGTGCAGCGGATGGGCAGCCGACCCGAGGTTCTGTCCGTTGACCATCGGGAAGATTTCGCCTTCGACATGCGCGATGAAGTACCCCGTAGGCCGACGCGTGATAACCGCCACTTGATGGCCGGGGCGGCCAACGGTTGTCAAGGCTTTGACAAGCGCGAGTTCCCGCCCAGCGTTGGCGCCCGTGAGGATCTTGATCATCGCATTGGGCTGCGGTGCGGTGTCCTGGCCACCCGGATGGCGCAGCTGGATGGTAGAAGGCCCGGGGCCGTAGAACTCGCGCCGCAAGGGCTGCGACGTGTCGATATCGACGGCGCTTTCTTCGTTGTGCACTCCGTCGACCTGATAGCGCAGCCGGTATTTGCCGATTTCCACCGTGTCGCCGCTTTGCAGCAGGTGTTTTTTGATCGGCTGACCATTTACCGTGGTGCCGTTGGTCGAGCCCAAGTCCTCGAGGTAAGTGTCCTCGCCATTGGCGATCAGTACGGCGTGCTCGCCGCTCACTGCCAGATTGTCTATGACGATGTCGTTGTGCGAGCGCCGCCCGATCGTCGTCCGGTCTTTGCTGAGGGTAACTTCGCGCAGCACGACTCCGTCCAGGCTCAGGACCAGTCTCGGCATGGCACGACCTTCCCCCAACATCGATTCGCCCCTGTTCACGAAACCCTACTGTAAGAACACTTAATTTTGCCAGTCCGCGCCGTCCATGCCAATACGAGTTTGACCTAAGTGTCGGGCGCTACCGACAAAGTCGCTGTTTGCTCCCCCCTTTCGGGTTTCCGCGGCCAACCGATGCCCTCGCGCGGCCTATCCGACCTCCAAGGACGTCCCAAGCTCGGGCAGCGGCTCCCGGGGCCTGTCTTGGGCGCCCGAATTCTCCTCGGGCACATCTTCCCCGTTAAGGGCAATGTCCCCGAAGATCCGTTGCCCGGCGGAATCCTCCAGGGCGTCATCCACGCGAACTAAGATGACGGAGCAGTTGTCGCGACCTCCCGCCTCGTTGGCATCGTCTACGAGGCGCCGCGCTGCCTGAGCGATGTCGTGGACGTCGGCACCAACAACCGCGCCGATCGCCGCATCGCTCACCATCTCGGTCAAGCCGTCGGAGCACATCAAAATGATGTCGCCGGCCTCTACGTCGTAGTCGTGCACCTCGGGCTCGAGCGTGGGCGATGCTCCAACGGCTCGGGTCACCAGATTCTTGGCGGGCAACACCCGCGCTTCTTGCTCATTGATCATCCCGGCGTCGAGCAGCTCCTGAGAAAAAGAGTGATCGCGCGTGACTTGTTGCAATGCACCACAACGGAAGCGGTACAGGCGCGAGTCGCCTGCATGGGCAACCCATAGCCGGCCACCAAGAAACCAGGCGATGACCGCTGTCGTGGCCATACCTTCATAGACCGTGCTTTGCAGCGCCGCACGGAAGATCTGCTCGTTCATCGACACCAGCGCGCGGCGCAGCGCGCCCGCGGGGTCGAAATTGCTGTCGTCGCTCTCGTGGGCCTTTTGCAGCTCTGCGCCCAAGCCGGCGAGCAGGCTGCTCACCGCCATCGTGGAGGCGACTTCGCCGGCGTTGTAGCCGCCCAGGCCGTCGGCCAGCACGAACAGGCCAATGTTGGGATCCGCGCCGAGGGCATCTTCGTTCAGGGGACGGATCTTGCCCGGGTGGCTTTTGAGCGCAAACCGCAAAGCAAGATCGTTGACAGAGGCCATGATGTACAAAAGGGCGCGACGCCCCGCAGATTAGCCCATCTTGACGCCTTTTCTAGCGGTTGGGCGCACATCCAATCGGTCGATATGCACCGTTACTTCGGTGCGCCACGGGCTCTACGTTGTATTGCACCCAGCGTTCGTAGTGGGCCGCGCCTACAACACGCTCTTGAGCAGTTGGCCCAGCTCCGAGGGATTTTTGGTGGTGCGGATGCCGGCGGCCTCTAGCGCATCGAGCTTCTCTTGGGCCGTCCCTTTACCCCCCGAAATGATCGCTCCTGCGTGTCCCATGCGCTTGCCCGCCGGCGCGGTCACGCCGGCGATGAAACCCACGACCGGCTTTTTCATGTTGTCCTTGGCCCAGGCCGCAGCGGTCTCCTCATCGGTTCCGCCAATTTCGCCGATCATGATGACGGCATCGGTCTCCGGGTCCTGGTTAAACAGGCGCAGCACGTCGACATGCTTCAGGCCATTGACCGGATCGCCGCCGATGCCCACCGCGCTCGATTGTCCCAGTCCCAACTCCGTGAGCTGCGCGACGGCCTCATAGGTCAAAGTGCCGGAGCGCGACACCACCCCGATGCGTCCGCGCCGATGAATGTGTCCGGGCATGATTCCGATTTTGATTTCCTCCGGAGTGATCAGTCCCGGGCAATTGGGGCCAAGCAGAATCGTGCGGGAGTTGGCCTTGCGCATCCTATCGCGCACCACAATCATGTCGCGAACCGGAATGCCCTCCGTGATGCACACCACCAGGTCAAGCTCCGCTTCGACCGCTTCCCAGATCGCATCAGCGGCCCCCGCCGGCGGCACGTAGATGACGGAGGCGTTGACACCCCTCTCGCGTTTTGCCTCGCGCACGCTCGCGAAAATAGGAATGCCTTCAAAATCCTCCCCGGCCTTCTTGGGGTTGACGCCCGCGACAAAACACTCGCGCCCGAAGGCATAGTCCCGGCATCCGCGCGTATGAAACTGACCGGTCTTGCCTGTGATGCCCTGCGTCACGACGCGGGTGCTCTTGTCGATCAGAATGCTCATCGTTGCGCTCCTCGGGGACAGGGGTCGCGGCGTTGTGGCAAATCAAGAAGTGCGAATTCGATGTGTTGTTGCGCGCCGGCCTATCGAACGGCCGCAACCACGCGCTGCGCGGCCTCGGCCATCGTATCGGCCGAGATGATCGGCAGGCCCGACTCGGCAAGCAGCTTGCGGCCCAGCGCTTCGTTGGTGCCCTTCATACGCACCACCAGCGGCACGGAGAGGTGTACGGCGCGCGAGGCCGCAATCAGCCCCTCGCCAATGGTGTCGCACTTCATGATGCCGCCAAAGATATTCACAAGAATCGCCTTCACGTGGGCGCTGCCCAGCATGATCTTGAAGGCCTCGGTCACCTTTTGCGCTGTTGCCCCGCCTCCAACGTCGAGAAAGTTCGCGGGGCTTCCCCCGTAGAGCTTGATCGTGTCCATCGTGGCCATCGCAAGGCCTGCGCCATTGACCAGGCAACCGATGTTGCCGTCAAGCTGAATGTAGGAGAGGTCGAATTTGGACGCCTCGATCTCGGCCGGATCCTCCTCGTCGAGATCGCGCAACGCAACGATATCGGGATGGCGGAACAGCGCGTTGGGATCGAAGTTAAATTTTGCGTCCAGCGCCACCACGCGGCCTTCACCGGTGAGCACAAGAGGGTTGATCTCGGCGAGCGAAGCGTCGCTCTCCCAGAACGCCCGATACAAACCCTCGAGCGCCACGCGCGCCTGTGGCACCGACGCCTCGGGAATTCCGATCGCCCGCGCAACCCGGTCGGCATCCGTAGTAGTAAGTCCCGCGACCGGGTCGATTACGACGCGCTGAATTTTCTCGGGCGTGTGCGCGGCGACCTCCTCGATGTCCATGCCCCCTTCACTCGAGGCCATGAGACAGACCTTCTGCTGCGCCCGGTCCACAACCAGGCCAACGTAAAGCTCCTTGCGGATATCGGCGCCTTCCTCGATCAGCAACCGACGCACTCGCTGTCCCTGGGCGCCGGTCTGATGCGTGACCAACTGCATTCCCAAGATCCCTTTGGCGTATTCGCGCACCTGCTCAATCGAGCGCGCAAGCTTGACGCCGCCGCCCTTGCCGCGCCCGCCCGCATGGATCTGCGCCTTCACGACCCAAACCGGACCACCCAGACGGCCCGCAACCTGTGCGGCCTCATCCACCGAGAAAGCGGCCTCGCCCCGGGGAACGGCAACGCCATAGCGGCGCAAAATCTCCTTGGCCTGGTACTCGTGGATCTTCACGTCATCTCTCCCGTTTTCGGTACCAGCGTCCGCGCCCTCGCGGACCGCGGCTCCGCGCTCTGCAGTCTCTCGTCAGCAGTCGCGGCCGCTTCGCGCAAGCCCGACGCGGACCATGCCTCCCGAGTGTGGCGCATCACGACAAAAGCTCCAGCGGTCGGCGCATGCCGCGCAACATTCACGCGTCCCGCCCACCAACGTGACCCCTGCGCGTGCGCTCGCGCACCGGTCAACAAAGACAGGCGTCATGAGCAGTTTGCGAAATCATGCCAAGGGTGGTCCCGGTCGGCGTGCCATGGGCCGCCCGATCTTATCGCAACCGTTCGCCTTGGCTGCGCAACGCCGCGGCGCCCAAGGGCGGCGGCGTCGGAAGCAGCACGAAGTCCGACCGCAACTAGACTTGCGCTTGGTCGGCTCCCCGAAGAATGCGTTTGATGACCGCCGGGTCAAAGCCTCGCGCCGCCAGGTACCGCGCTTGGCGGGCGCGCTCGCGCTCGGTGCTAGCAGCTTGACCGAATCTGCGCTGCCACAGCGCAAAGGCCAGCGCAAACTCATCGGACTGCGCTGGCAACGCGGCGACAATTGCCGAGCGCTCGACTCCCCGCCGTCGCAGCTCTTGCTCCAAGCGCTGCCTACCGTAACGCGCGGCTCGCGTGCGGACAAAGTCCTGAGCCGCGCGTTCGTCTGACAATAGCCCCTTTGCCTGCAGCCGATCCAGCACGGCGCCGACGCACTTGGCGCCCTCCAAGGTCTTCAGACCGTGCCGCAATTTGCGTTCGAGCTCCGCGCGCCCGTACTCGCGGCGCGCAAGTGCGGCCAAAGCAGAGCGCAGCAACTCCTTGGCGGGCCCGTCCAGGCCTTGGGCAAGGGACTCGCGCGCTCGCGGCATGCGCGCGCCCTCGATCAGGACTGCGCCGCTGCAGGCTGCGCGCGCGCGCTCACGCCGAGTACCTCACGGATCTTGTTCTCGATCTCGATGGCAACGGCCGGGTTGGCGCGCAAGAACTCTCGGGCGTTGTCCTTGCCCTGACCGATGCGCTCGCCACCATAGCTGTACCAGGCGCCCGATTTATCGACGATGTTGTGCAGACTGCCTAGATCGAGGATTTCGCCCTCGCGCGAAATGCCCTCGCCGTAGAGGATGTCGAAATCGGCCTGGCGAAACGGCGGCGCAACCTTGTTCTTCACAACCTTGACCTTGGTCTCCGACCCAATGACCTCTTCGCCCTTTTTGATCGATCCGACTCGGCGAATGTCCAAACGTACCGAGGCGTAGAACTTGAGCGCATTGCCGCCCGTGGTTGTCTCCGGGTTGCCGAACATGACACCGATTTTCATGCGGATCTGGTTGATGAAGATAACCAGACAATTGGTGCGCTTGATGGTCGCAGTCAGTTTGCGTAACGCCTGACTCATCAGACGCGCTTGCAGGCCCGGCAGCGAATCGCCCATTTCCCCCTCGATTTCCGCCTTGGGAGTGAGGGCGGCGACAGAGTCGATGACGATGAGGTCGACCGAGCCGGAGCGCACCAGCGCATCGACTATCTCGAGCGCTTGCTCCCCCGTATCGGGCTGCGAGATCAACAAGTCCTGCAGGTTGACCCGGAGTTTTTGCGCATACTGCACATCGAGTGCGTGTTCGGCATCGATGAAAGCGCACGTGCCGCCGATTTTTTGCATTTCGGCAATCACTTGCAGGGTCAGTGTCGTCTTGCCCGAGGACTCCGGTCCATAGACTTCAACCACGCGGCCTCGCGGCAAACCGCCCACACCCAGAGCGATGTCCAACCCCAGCGAACCGGTGGAGACGACTTGGATGTCTTCGACAACAGCGCCTTCGGCAAGGCGCATGATTGAACCCTTGCCAAATTGCTTTTCGATCTGCGACAGCGCTGCCGCCAAAGCCTTCTGCCGTTCCTTGCTGTCCGCCACTAAGGCGCTCCTTCCGTCGTCCATACTCCGGTCTCCTAGGTTGCGCGTTGCCTGACTCGGTACTGAATAAATATCCAGTGACACTGTAATTTTATTCAGTCCCGGCGTCAAGACCACCCGTAGTAGGGCCGACGTAGGTCGACGGTTGCGACCGTGCGCACTCCGCGACTAGACTGAACGCCGACAACGCGCGCCCGCCCCGCGCATTCGAAACTGTCGGAGCATGCGCGGCCGCCGGCCCGCAACGCACCAAGCAAACGAGGAGAGTCCGTGTCCGGCAAGAATAGCAAGGCACCGCCGTGCGCATCCTAATCGCCGAGGATGATCGGGTGCTCGCCGACGGCCTGTCGCGTTCCTTGCGCGCCGGTGGCTATGCGGTCGACGTGGTCGAGGCCGGCGACAACGCCGAGAGCGCGCTGCTAGCCCAACCCTACGACCTGGTGATCCTCGATTTGGGGTTACCGCGCGTTGCCGGTCTCGAAGTTCTGCGACGCCTACGCGCACGCAAAGTCAACGTTCCGGTGCTCATTTTGACTGCGGCCGACAGCGTTGAGCAGCGCGTTCGAGGTCTGGATCTGGGTGCCGACGACTATATGGCAAAGCCCTTTGCCCTCTCGGAACTCGAGGCCCGGGTGCGCGCCCTGACGCGCCGCGCCCTTGGCAGTGGCCAGAACCTGTTGCGGCACGGGGATCTGTGTTTGGACCCGATCGGACGGGTAGCCAGCATCAACGACGTCGCTTTGGATCTGTCGGCGCGCGAACTCGGATTGCTCGAGACGTTGCTGCAGCGCGCCGGACGCCTGGTGAGCAAGGAGCAACTGGTCGATCACCTCTGTGAATGGGGTGAAGAAGTGAGCAACAACGCCATTGAAGTGTACGTTCATCGGCTACGCAAGAAGCTCGAGCCCGGTGGCGTGCGCATTGCCACCGTGCGCGGGCTCGGGTACTGCCTGGAGCGCCCCCTCGAGAGCCGCGGCAATGGCTCCCTGGGCGCGGCCCATGCACCCAGATCCGGCTGATCACAGCGCCGCGGTTCTGCCGGCCGATGCTTTCGCGGAGGCGGCGGCGCCGTCGGAGGCGGCCGGTGCGACGCGGCCGGGCAGCGACCGCCTCACAACGGGGCTCTGGCGCCGGGCAGGGACGCGCTCGCTCTTTGGCGAGATCCTCGATTGGATGTTCGCGCCGCTGCTGTTGCTGTGGCCAATGAGTGTTTCGCTCACCTACCTGGTTGCGCAATCCATCGCCAGCAGCCCATTTGACCGGGCGCTTATCGAGCGCGGCGAGGCACTGGCCGCGCACGTGCACTTTGCGCAGGCACGCGCCGCATTTGATCTGTCGCCCGGACTCGAAGAGGTCTACGGCACGGGCGTCGGTGAACCCGTCGCGTACCTCGTCGTCACTGCCGAGGGAACGGTCTTGGCGGGCGATCGCGATTTGCCGCACACTCGCGGCCCCGAGTCGACTGCGGGCGCTGGCGGCACTGCGAGCGACTTCGACAGTGCGTTTCAGCTGCGCGACGAAACGCTGCGCGGTCACCCCGTGCGGGTCGCCCAATCGTGGATTCTTGCTCCCGGCACGTCGATGGCCGCGGGGACGGCGCCTGCCGTTTTGGTCGTGGTCGCCGAGTCACCCACCGAGCGTACAAAGCTCGCAAATGAAATCATCAAGGGCGTGATCTTGCCGCAGTTCGTCGTGCTGCCCTTGGCTCTGGTGTTGGTTTGGTTCGGACTCTCGCGCGGGCTCGCCCCATTGGCGAAATTGCAGCAGACGATCCGTACCCGGCCGCCCAACGATCTTTCGCCGATCGACGTTGAGGCAGCTCCCGAGGAGTTGACGCCCTTGATGGCGTCGTTCAATGAATTGCTTGCGCGCATGACCCACAGCCTCGAAGTGCAAAAGCGGTTCATTGCCGATGCGGCGCACCAGATGAAGACTCCGCTGGCAGGCCTGCGCACCCAGGCGGAGTTGGCCCAGCGTGAGGTCGATGCGCAAGAGTTGCAACGCACCCTGCGACAGATCGCTGCATCGACAGACCGTGCCACGCGGCTGGTCAACCAGTTGCTCGCCCTTGCCCGCGCCGAGCATGAGGCGGGCGACGCGGCCGCAATGAGCATCGTGGATTTAAACCGCTTAGCGCGAGAAGTCGTGCAGGACTGGGTGGCGCACGCAATGGCCCTGGGGGTTGACCTGGGCTACGAGAGCGATGAGGCCAGCGGCGACTGCCGCATCCTCGGTGCACCGACAATGCTGCGCGAGATGCTCAACAACCTCATCGACAATGCGCTGCGATACACGGCGGGCAGTTCGATCGATGCCGATTCGAAGCTATCGCGCGATAGTTGCGCTGAGCACGGGGCCACCACCGTCCGTGTGCGGCGTCAGAGCGGCCATGTGGTGCTCGAAGTGGAAGACACGGGTCCGGGAATAGCGCCGGGGGAGCGCGACCAGGTGTTTGAGCGCTTTTACCGGGTGCTCGGCAGCAAGCAAGACGGTAGCGGACTGGGCCTCGCGATCGTGCGGGAGATCGTGGCGCGGCACCACGCAACACTGTTACTCACCGACGCCCGGCCCACGCGAACTGCGCAGTTTGCCGTCGCACAGCCGCAGGATGCCTCCGAGTTGCTCGCCCAAGCCCGCAATGCTGCCGATGCGGATGAATCGACGCGCTTGCCGGGCGCATTATTTCGCGTTTCGTTCCCACACGCCGCAAGCGTCG
>DASPPB010000062.1:0-5995 GCA_035625725.1 Burkholderiaceae bacterium | reverse complement strand
GCTTTTGGATTGCGACGAAGAAGATCTCGTGGCATTGGCGCAGGCGCCGGGTGCCTCGTGGTGGAATCGATTGCAGGTACTCGAACCCACCAGCGCCGCACTTCGGCGCGCCCGCGATTTGTTCACCGGCTGGCTGCCCAGCGTGGGGGTGCTACCCGTACACGATCTGCTTGACGCGATCGTGTTCGACTCCGAGGCACGGGCGCGCTATGCGGCGGCAGCGCCCGCGTCGGCAGGGGCACAGGTCCAGGCCAACATCGACGCACTGCTTGAACTGGCCCTGACGCTTGACTCAGGACGCTTTCCCAGTCTTCCGCGTTTCGTCGAAGAGCTGCTGGCTCTTCGGGAGTCCGAGGATTCGGACGCCGATGAAGGGCTCGCGGCCGACGAAAACGCGGTGCGCTTGCTCACGATCCATGCGGCTAAGGGACTCGAAGCGCCGGTTGTGGCGCTTGCCGACACGCACTTTAGTGATTGGCAGGAGGACCGCAACGACGTGCTGTTAGGGTGGCCGCCGCAGGAATCGGCGCCCGAACACTTCTCCCTGGTCGCGCGCGTCTCGCAAGTGGGGGCCGCGCGTCAGCGTTGGGTTGATCAGGACCGCGAGCAGCGCAGGCAGGAAGATTGGAACTTGCTATACGTGGGCATGACGCGCGCCAAGCAACTGTTGATCGTCTCGGGAGTCGATACGGGACGCGCCGCTCCGGACAGCTGGTATGAGCGCATCGCGGCACGGCTGCCGGTGTCCTTGCAATCGGCCTTGCGCTGGGATGACCCAGGGGCGGAATCCACGCGCCGGGCCAGGGCCTTTGGCGTGCATGCTCCGCACGTTTATCGAGACTTTCGTCCCGATCCGGTTTCTTTGGGCACGGGCAGCCCGCAAGAGTCGAGCGAGGCAATGCGACTCGGCAGCGCGTGGCATGCGTTGTTGCAGCGGTCGGAGGGCCTAGCTGCGCAGTCTTCTATGGCAACGGAGTCGCTAGCCCGTAGCTTCGCACTGCCAAGGGAGCGTGTCGCCGAGGCGATAGACGCTGCGCAGCGCGTCCGCGCAGCAAGCGCTCTGGAGCGGTTCTTTGCGCCGGGCGTGCGAGCCGAAAACGAACTCGAAATCATCGACTGCGACGGCAGCGTGCTGCGCATCGATCGACTAGTGGAATTGGACGAGGCCTGCTGGATCCTTGACTACAAGTGGACCCTGAAGGTCGAAGATTTGCCGGCTTACGAAGGTCAGCTTCGCCGCTACGCCCAGGCCCTGAAGCACGCCGGTGTACGCAAGCCCGTACGCATGCTATTGATTGGTGCTGACGCGAGCGTGGTCGAAGTGCCCGCCCGAACGGCCGACGAGGTTGCCGACGCGAAGCCAACGTGAGAGTTCGGGCGGCGAGGCACCCTCGGGTGCGGGCCGGTCTGCGGCTGCTAAGATTTGTTCCGGCGGGCCCCCTCGCATCGTGGTGCTGTGAACCTGGTCAGGTCGGGAACGAAGCAGCCATAGCGGATTTCTGCGAGTGCCGAGGATCGGGCTCGCCTCTGTATATATGTCTGCGCACAGCGTCGCGGCGCGCAGACGGGGGCATCGGGGTGCAACGGGGGCTCGTGCAGCCGCGAAAGTCCCTTAGGATCTTTCCATGTCATATCAGGCTCTGGCGCGCAAATGGCGACCAAGGGAGTTTTCCGCCCTCGTTGGTCAGGAGCACGTCGTCCGTGCGCTCACCAATGCCCTGCGAAGCAAACGTCTGCACCATGCGTATTTGTTCACCGGTACACGCGGGGTGGGCAAAACGACGATCGCCCGCATTCTTGCCAAGTCATTGAATTGCGTCGGACCGGACGGTGCGGGCGACATTACGCCGACGCCTTGCAACGTGTGCCCCGCCTGCACGGCGATCGACGCGGGCAGTTTTGTCGATTACATCGAGATGGATGCGGCCAGCAACCGCGGCGTCGACGAGATGACGCAACTGCTCGAGCGTGCAGCCTACGCGCCGAGCAATGCGCGCTTTAAGGTCTATACGATCGACGAAGTGCACATGTTGAGCACGCACGCTTTTAACGCGATGCTCAAGACCCTGGAGGAGCCCCCCGAGTACGTCAAGTTCATTTTGGCGACGACCGATCCCCAGAAGGTTCCGGTCACGGTGCTCAGCCGCTGCCTGCAGTTCAACCTGAAGCAAGTCGCGCCCGCAGCCATCGTCGAGCGCCTGGCCAAGGTGCTGCAAAGCGAAGGTCTGCAAGCCGATGGGGCCGCGCTGCGGGTGTTGGCGACCGCAGCCCGGGGCAGTCTGCGCGACGCCCTATCCCTACTGGACCAGGCGATCGTTTTTGGGGCCGGGCACCCGACGCTCGAGAGCGTGCAGCAGATGCTGGGATCGAGCGACGTGGCGCTGCTGGTGCAAGTACTCGATGCCGTCGCCGACAATCAGGCCTCGCGCGTCCTGGCTCTGGCCGAAGAGATGGCCGAGCGGGGACTCGCGTTTTCGCAGGCGCTGCGCGATCTGGCGAGTCTGCTGCACCGCGTCGCGCTGCTGCAGGGTGTGCCGGAGCTCTTCGAGGACGACGCTGACATCGCCGAGTTGCGCCGGCTCGGTCAGAAAATCTCGCGCGAGCAGGTCCAGCTCTACTACCAGATTGCGCTGCATGGGCGCAACGATTTGAGTTTGGCGCCCGATGAGTTTGCCGGTTTCACCATGACATTGCTGCGCATGCTCGCCTTTGCGCCCGAAGTTGCCGCGCCAGCGGCGGGCGCGAACCGCAGCGCTGCGCTCGTCGCCACCAAGCCCCTTCGCACGTCGGTGGCTTCACCTGCGCCCACGCCACCCAAGGTTGTGGAGCCGTCCGCGGATCCCAAGCAGGGTCTGGATTGGCCGACGCTCGCGGCGGGCCTTAAGCTCTCGGGACTGTCCCGCGAACTCGCGCTTCGCAGTGAACTCGTCGCGCACACGGCCGATCACTTCACCCTTCGCGTCCCGGTCAAGGCCTTGCTGGAGGCTGGCAACGAGGCACGGGTTCGTGCTGCGTTGAGCGAGCATTTTGGCCGTCCGATCCGATTGACCACGCAGGTGGGGCCGACGAACGGAGAGACCGCTGCCAGCCGCAACGAGAGCGCTCGCGCGGTGCGCCAGAAAGAAGCGGAGGACGCGATCTACGCGGATCCATTCGTGCGAGAATTAATTGAGAATTTCGGGGCCTCGGTGGATCCGCGGTCGATCCGGCCGGCAAAGCCGGGCGCCTGATTGCGGGTACGGGAGCTCAGCGGTGCGTTTACCGGCGCTCGGCGTGTGTGCGCCGTGGCCGGTTCCTAGGGAAATGGGCGGGTGTTTCTATGATGAAAAATCAGTTAGCCGGTTTGATGCAACAGGCGCAGAAGATGCAAGAAAATGTCAAGCGCCTCAATGACGAACTGGCGGACCTGGAGGTCGAAGGCCAATCCGGGGCGGGTCTGGTCAAGGTGACGCTCACCTGCAAGTACAAGGCGCGCCGCGTGGTCATCGATCCAAGCCTCGTGGGCGAAGACAAGGACATGCTCGAAGACCTGGTTGCTGCGGCATTCAATGACGCGGTGCGGCGTGCCGAGGAAGCCTCGCAGCAGCGCATGGCAGCACTGACTGCCGGCATGGCGCTGCCGCCGGGCTTCAAGCTTCCCTTCATGTGATCTTTCAAAACGGGGTTGCAAAAAAACGTTGATGAAACTCGGACGCTCGCTCGATGGACTCATCGATGCGCTCAAGCGCCTGCCGGGAATCGGACCGCGATCTGCCCAGCGCATCGCGTTTCACTTACTGCAGCACGAGCGTGACCTGGCGATCAATCTGGGCCAGGCACTGCTCACCGCAGCCGAACGGGTAGGGCGCTGCGCCCGCTGCAACACGCTCACGGAACTCGAAATCTGCGAGACCTGCGCGGATCCGCGGCGCGATCCGTCGCTGCTGTGTGTCGTCGAGTCGCCCGCGGACCAGATGGTGATCGAGCAGTCGCTTGCCTACAGCGGCCTGTACTTCGTTTTACTGGGACGCCTCTCTCCGCTCGATGGCGTCGGGCCGAAGGAAATTGAGCTCGACCAGCTCGCGGCACGCACGCGTGACGGCGTCGTGCGCGAATTGATCGTAGCCACTTCCTTTACGCCCGAAGGCGACGCCACGGCGCACTTCGTTTCGGAGCTGGTGCGAGCGCAGGACCCGCAGATCAAGGTGACCCGGCTTGCTCGGGGCGTTCCGGCCGGAGCCGAACTCGAATACACGGACGTCAACACGATCGCGCAGGCCATGCTCGATCGGCGCGCGCAATAGGGGATCGAGCGCACCGATGAACGAGAACCCGCCGCAACCGGCCGCCCCCGAGGCGGTTGTCACGCCGTTTTGGCAGCGTATGCCGCGGATGTTTCTCTTTCCGCTGCAGCGCGCCCCCCTTGTGCGCAACGTAGGTGCCGCGGTTGGCTTTTGCGTCGTGGCCTGGTTCGCGTACCCGGCACTGGCGACCTCGCCGGTGGGCGCGAGCCTCACGCTGCTGCTTGCCTGGTGCGCCTTCTCGCTTTTCATCGCGCACTACGCGTTTTTGGTCATGGAGCGCACGGCTTCTGGCTATCTCGACTCGCGTGCCTACCCACGAAGCGAGGGCGCGGTCGACTGGCGCCGTCCAATAAAGATGTTTGCCATCATGGTGCTGGTGCCTGTCTTCATCCTCGTCCTGGGCCGCCTTGGGCTGCCGGGATTCCTCGTGCTGCTCCTGCTGCTTGTCTTTGCCTTGCTGCTGCCCGCCTCGATGATGGTCATGACCATGACCGACGACATGAAGGAAGCGGTCAATCCGGTGCGCTGCGCAAACACGGCGCTAGGCATCGGGACTCCCTACCTCCTCTTATGCCTTTTTTTGCTCATGCTGCTCATTGGTTCGCGGCAGACGCTCGGCGTGCTGCTGCCCGCGCATGGCGCCTCGCACGCCGCGGCGGCCGCAGCCGATGCGGCGCCGGCCGCACCGGTTGTGCTGGAATCCACCGCTTCGCTTGCCTTCGCGTGGCTCGTCGTCTCCCTCGTGGGCAATTACTTTTTGGTGCTCATGTGCGCGCTCATCGGCTACACGATGTACCAGTACAGCGCAGTGCTGGGCATCACGGTGGTGGGGCCGGGCGATTCGCCAGGCCGCGGCTCCATGAGCGCCGCGGCGCATGCGCGTCGCGTGCGCGAGGCCATGATCGGCAAGCTCGTTGCGGCGGGAGAGTTTCGCGAGGCAACGGAGCTGCTCAATGAGGAGCTGCGCGAGCGCCCCTCCGATCTGTCGCTACACGTTCGCATGCACACGCTGCTGCTGCACGAAGGATCCTTGGCACGCATCCAGGAGCACGCCGAGCGCTACCTGGAACTGCTGCTCGCCGCTTCGAACTTCAAAGCGGCGCTGGAGCTTTTTGAAACAACCCGCGAGCGCATTCCCAGCTTTTCCCCTCGCGAGCCGGGGCGCCTGCCCCAGCTTGCGGGAGCGGCGCTCGACGCGGGCAAACCGGCGCTGGCCGCCGAGTTGGTCCGCGGGTTTGACCGCAAGTACCCCGGGCACCCGAAGATACCCGACGTGTATCTGGTGGCCGCGCGCGTAATGCTGCAGGCGGGTCGGGAGTCCGATGCCCAGGGATGGTTGCAGCACATCATCAAAAGCTACCCCGGCAGCCCGGCCGCGGCGGAGGCCAAACGCTATCTGTCACGCTTTGAAGCGGCATCGGCGCAAGCGCCCGCCGGCACGGCGGCGGCGCAGCCGGCAACCGCGCCCCCGGCCCCCACGGCTCCTGTGAGCGCGACACAGGGGACCAAGTCCTCCGATGCCGCAGCCTCGTGACGCCGTCTAGTCGTCGTACTTGGTCGATCGCGTCGTCGATGCGAGCTGCGGGTCTCGAACCGGCAACGACAAGCCGCCTGAGGTCGGACGCACCGAGGTGAGCAGCGTCGTGGGCGCTCGTTTGGTCGGTGCCATACCGCCCCGCTGATCGGTTGTTGGAAAGTAGGCTGTCAGCCGT
>DASPPB010000061.1:0-19163 GCA_035625725.1 Burkholderiaceae bacterium | reverse complement strand
CGTGCGCCGACGTCGCGACGGTATCGGGTCAATCGCATTACAAAATTGGCACGTTTGTAACCAACAAGAAGACAGTGCAGGCGGTCAGCGATCGATATGCGGAAAGGGCCAAATTCCTCGGTCAGGCCGAACGCGAGAGGTTTTGCCACATGACTATCTTCCATGGCCCGGCGGAGTCGTAACGGGAGCAATGGCATGCCGAGAATCACGCCGTTTCTTTGGTACGCGACGCAGGCCGAAGAGGCCGCCGCGTTTTATGCGGGTGTCTTTCCGGATTCGCGCATCACGAGGGTGACGACCTTGCCCACGGAGACGCCCAGCGGGCCGGCGGACTCCGTGAAGGTCGTCGAGTTCGTCCTTCTCGGGCAACCCTTCATCGCGATCAATGCGGGGGACCTCGACACCTTCAACCACGCCGTGTCGTTCATCGTGCAATGCGAAGATCAGGATCAGATCGACCGTTACTGGGACGCATTGCTCGCGGGCGGTTCGGCCCAGCAATGCGGCTGGCTGAAGGATCGCTTTGGTCTGTACTGGCAAATCGTGCCCGCGGTGCTGAGCGAACTGATGGCCGATCCCGATCGGGCCAAGGCCAAACGCGCCGCCGACGCGATGCTAAAAATGGTCAAGATCGACATTGCGGCGCTCCAATCCGCCTGCGCGCCAAAATCGCAATGAGTCTCGCGCGCCGATAGCGCGCACGGAATTTTCGAGATCATCGGGCGCATCGCGCGGCTCTTCTGCCCGGGCCGCGCGCGTCGCCCGCTGACGCGGCATGTTCCTCGCTGGGCGTTTTTTCGCCGCCCCGCGGGAAGACGGTGCCGGCCGATGAGGCAAGCGTATTCGGACAAGGCGGCAGCTTTGCTGCAGGCAAACAACGGATGCTCCGCGAAATCGGCCGCCGCGCGAAACAGAAGTGCGAAAATGCCCGTCCCGTCACCGCCTCGATCGCCGCGCATGAACGACATTCTGGACTATCCGTATGTCCTGTTGGCCGGCGCCATCGCCGTGCAGTGGCTCACCGCCAATGCGGCGGCTTTTGTCCGCAGTCGGCATTCGACCCTGACAGAGGAGCAGCGCGACGAGTTCGAGACGTTGGAAACCGCGACGCTCACGCTGCTCGCGCTGCTCATCGGGTTTAGTTTCCAGATGTCGATCGGCCGTTACGATCTGCGCAAGGCCTATGAAGAGGCCGAGGCCAACGCCATCGGCACCGAATACGTGCGCGCCGACCTGCTGCCCGCCGAAGCTGGCAGTCAGGTCCGCAAGTTGCTGGCAAGCTATGCGGAGCAGCGCATCTTGTTTTACACAATTCGTGATCCGGCCCAACTGGCGCAGATCAATGCAGCTACCGCGCGATTGCAAGCCGAACTCTGGTCCACCGTAACGCATTCGGCTGCGTTGCAACCCTCGCCGATTGCCGCGCTTGCCGTCGCGGGCATGAACGACGTGCTCAATTCCCAAGGCTACACGCAGGCCGCCTGGTGGAACCGCATACCCGTGGCCGCGTGGTGGCTGATGTGGCTCATTGCAATCTGCGCAAACGTCATTCATGCCTATCGCGAGCGCAAAACCCATCCGCATCTGCTGCTCGTACTGCCCGTTATCGTGTCCATCGCAATGTTCTTGATCGCAGAGCTCGACAGTCCGCGCACCGGCCTGGTACGCGTGCTGCCACAGAACCTGATCTCGCTCTCCCAATCCCTGCCGGCCGCGCAGTCGCCGGGGCCGTGAGGCTCAAGGGCACAGAAACCCAGGGTCCATGGGCGCCAGGGCGCGAGCAAGGACGGCGCACAGCCCGGTTTGCCCATAAGCTCATTGCAGTCGTAAAGACAGGCTGGCGTGGCATTGCTATTGCGGGCGCGCGGCCCGCGGCTTACCCTTTAGCGTGCGTTCAACGGCCAGCGCCGAGCGCGATCGCCGCGGCGGATCGATGGCGAAGTCCTATCTTGCCGCGACGATGTGATCGATCGGCGTGCGTCGTACGCACTTACCTACCGAGGGGAGACAAAAGCCATGGTAAAGCCAAAAGGCAGCGCAGCTGCCGTCTACCGTGTCACGGAGATCGTTGGGACGAGCACGGTTTCTTGGGAAGACGCCGCCAAAAACGCCGTTGAAACAGCCGCCAAATCGCTGCGCGACTTGCGCGTCGCCGAGGTGACGAAGCTCGACCTGAAGGTCGAAGATGGCAAAGTCGTTGCGTACCGGACGCGAGTTTCCTTGTCGTTCAAATACGAAGCCTGATCGGGGCTGCGGCGCGCGCAACCGGCGCCCGTCGCCCAACGGGCGTGCACAGCTATTGCCCAGAATCGGCAACGCGCGCGTAGGGTGAGACCGCCGGGGCTAGTGACGACGGCGGCGCGCGAGGCGTGAAGTAGCGCTTTGGCGTAACGGCAATCGGCGCGCGACGTGACTGGGGCGCGGTCGCTCCAAACGATGCTCGCTTTCCCTCGAACCTTGCCCGAGGTCAAGAAGCGAACAGGCGAAGCAGCCATACTCGGCGGGCGTGCGCACTACGCGCGCGCCGGCCAAGCGATGGAAGGCACCCAAGCACTCATGGAGCACGCAGCGCTCGTGCAAGGGCTGCGTGATCCGGCTGCCTATCCGCACCACGCGGGCGCGATCGAGGTGATCGAAACGCATATCTCCTCGGTGCTGCTGGCCGGTGAATTCGCCTATAAGCTCAAAAAACCGGTCAACCTGGGTTTCGTGGATTTCTCGACGCTCGAGCGACGCCGACACTTTTGTGAGGAGGAAATCCGCCTCAATCGTCGCGGTGCTCCTTCGCTGTATCTGGACGTGGTGCCGATCACGGGCGACCTCGCCCATCCGCGGATTGGCGGCCAGGCCGATCGCGCAATCGAATACGCCGTGCGCATGCGCCGCTTCAGCGCAAGCGCGCGGCTCGACACCCTGACGCGCGGCGGCGGCTTGACTCGCGTGCACATCGACCGGCTCGCCCAGAGCGTGGCGGCCTACCACGGGCAATGCCAGGCGGCGCCCGCGGGCAGCATCTTCGGTTCGGCGCGGCTGGTATTGCAGTGGGCTAACGACAATCTCGAAACGCTCGAGGCCGCATCTCTGGCACCGGCCGAAACGCGCCGGGTCAAGCAATTGCGCGCCTGGACGGAAAGCCAGTTCGAGCGCTGCGCTCCCGAAATCGAGCGCCGCCGGAGTAGTGGTCACGTGCGCGAATGTCACGGGGACCTGCATCTGGGCAACGTCGTTTTGTTGCACGGCACGCCGGTTCCTTTTGACTGCATCGAATTTAACGATGAGCTCCGTTACATCGATGTCTTCAACGACGTCGCATTTGCTTTCATGGACCTCATCGATCACGGCCTGGCCCCTCTGGCCTGGCGCTTTCTGGGCGCATACCTGGAGCACATCGGCGATTACGAGGGACTCGCCACGCTGCGCTTTTATGCCGTGTACCGTGCACTGGTTCGAGCCAAGATCGCGTTCATCCGCGGCCAGCAACCCGATACCGCCGCTGCCGAGAAAACCGCACAGGGCGCCGCCCTCGCCCGTTATGTGAAAGTGGCCCAATCGCTTGCCAGGCCTCTTGCACCGCAACTGATCATCACCTGCGGCGTGACCGGCTCGGGCAAGACCACGGTCTCGCAAGTCCTGCTCGAAGAACTGGGAGCGGTGCGGTTACGCTCGGACCTGGAGCGCAAGCGGCTGCAGGGCGTTGCCGCCTCCGACCATTCGGGCGCCTCCTCTGCGGTGGGGGGCGAGCTCTACGGACCGGCCGTCACCGAGCGCACGTACGCGCGACTGCATGCCTTGGCTCGGTTGGTGCTCGAGGCGGGCATCACGCCGATCGTCGACGCGACCTTCCTTGAGCATGCCCAGCGCGAGATGTTCCGCGAGCTTGCAAGTGCCTGCGGCGTACGCTATACGATCGTGGAGTGTATCGCCCCGCCCGCCCGTCTCGAAGCGCGCATCACGCAACGTCTGGCCGGAGGCGCTGACGCATCCGATGCCACAAGCCAGGTACTTGCGCACCAGCTCTCTACGCGAGAGCCCCTCTCGTTCACGGAGCGAACGGTCGCCCTTCAATTAGACACCGACACGGATTGGGCGAGGCTGCAGTCGCGCTGCACCTCTCTTGCCCGCAAGCTCCGCAGCGTCGCGCATCGGCAACAGCTCGGCCAAGCTGTTGCGAGCTAGATGGGTCGTACCGGCCCGCCGTGGCGGCCGTTTGTGCCCAAGCGGATTGCCTGCCCCGCGGGCGTTCTTTCTTCTAGCGCAGAAATCCGTCCACCTGACGGCGCCAGGCCTGCGCGTAGCGACCGTTTTTTTGCATCAGCTGGGCGTGCGTGCCGTCTTCCACGATGCGGCCGTTTTCCATGAAAAGAATGCGGTCCATCCGGTTAATGGTCGAGAGGCGGTGCGCAATGGCGATTACCGTCCTGCCCTGGAACAGTCGCCACAGCGCGTCATGGATGCAATGTTCGGTTTCAGAGTCCAGCGACGCCGTGGCCTCGTCCAAAATGAGTATCGGAGCGTCCTTGAGCAGTGCGCGCGCAATCGCAACGCGCTGACGCTCGCCACCGGACAATTGAATGCCCTGCTCGCCCACCAAAGTGTCGTAGCCCAGGGCGCGTGCGGCGATAAAATCGTCCGCGTGCGCGTATTGCGCACACTGCACGATTTCCTCGTCGCTTGCATTTGTCCGCGCGTAGCTGATGTTGTCGCGGATCGATCGATGAAAGAGACCCGGCTGTTGCGGAATTTCGGCGATGGCATCGTTGATGGACGACTGCGTTCGCAGCGCAAGGTCCTGCCCGTCGATCAGGACCCGGCCGGCTTGCGGCTGGAAGTCGCGTCGCAAAATCTTTATCAGAGAACTCTTGCCCGAGCCACTGGGGCCGACGAGGGCGACCTTCTGGCCCGCGGGAATGGACAGCGACAGCCCATCGAACACAGCGTTGCCGTCCGCGTAGGCAAAGCGAAGCTCGTCAAATTCGATCGCGCCGCGGTGCGCGAGCAGCGCTTTGGCGTCGGACGTATCCGTGATGGCATGGGGAACGAGGATGAGTTCGAGCGCGGAAGCGAATTGCCCCGAGTGCTCGAGCAAGTCGAGCATGCGGGAGGCCGCACCCCAGATGTTGTTCATCAAAAGACCCGAGAGCGACACCATTTTGACCGTCTCGCCTACCACCATCTGCCCGCGCGTAGCCAGGTAAACGGTCGCTCCGATCAATGCGATCTGGAAGATCTGCATGCCGGAATACAGCACGAGGTTCATGCCCGTCGCGTACCAGCGCAAGCGTTGCGAGGCGGACTGCTCTTTTTTCATCGCGCGTTCCACCCGCAGGCTTTCCTCTCGCCCCTTCGAGAAGGAGCGCACCAGATCGGCATTTTTGACCAGATCGACCAGCACGCCGGTGGACGCCGACACCTGCTCCTGGAACGCCTTGGACAGGGCCTTGCGCCGGCGTGCCAGCAAAAGCGACAGGCCCACGTAAATCGGGGTCCAAACCACCACCATGGCGGCCAGACCGGGACGATCCATGCCGATAATCAGCACACTGATGAGGACCGAGGCGATCACGCGCACAATGTCGCTCGTCACGAGGTTCAGGATGGAGATCGAACTGTTGCCCGCCTGCTTGATCTTGGCAGCGAGCTGCCCGGCAAAGTTGCGGTGAAAATACTCCGGCGCGTGATCGATGAGCCACGAAAACAGGTAGACCTGGATCTCTTCGCGCAGCTTCGGACTCGTGCGCAAGTCGACGATTTCGCCCAAGCGGTTGAACATCGCGGAGACGAGCCACGCGCCGGCCACCAGTCCGAAGGGCAGCCACACGCCGTAGGAGTCCGTCGGCCGATCGCCGCCGCCTCGCAGCGCCTCGACGAGCTGCCCCAGGAAGACGGGTTCGAGCGACATAAACCCGATGCCCCCCAAGGTGCACCCAACTGCGGCAAGGACCCGCCAGCGAAACCGCTTCCATAAGAAACGCGCGAGAAACGCAAGGGGCTCCGGCGTCAGCCGGGCGTTTTGCAAACTGCGATAGTGCGTGGGCGGAAGATCGAGGCAAGGGGGGCTGCGGTCAAACATGGGAGTTCCACATCAGAAAGTTCGTAGGCCTTGGCCAAAACCTGGCGGGCGGCGGACCGGCCAATCCCAGAGCGTAACTCGGTCCACAAAACTCGGGCCCGACTCCTTGCAAACGAATCCGCCCGGCGCGTGGGCCGTGGAAGTTTCGCGACAGCGATTGCGGTGATCGAACCTGTTAGACCAAGACCGGGGGCCAAGGGTACCGAGCTCAAATCGCCCGGTACAGGGTCGTCCACTCGTCAAAGCGGCGGCCCAGCAGCGCAATTAACTCTTCGGTCTGCCGCCCCTGAATCGGCCGCAGAAACGCCTCGGCCTGCGAGGTGGAAATCGCGCGCGGAGCAATTTTGCGAAACGCCATTTGCGATCCTAAGTTACGCAGCAACTGGGGAACGCAGGGGAGAATCCGCGAATACAGCGCGCTCGTCGCAAAATTGCTCAACAAGCCCAGTCCCCGGGACATACGTACCGCTTCGGGCATCACGTTGACCGGAACTTCCAGGCGCGGCGGCCGCACGCTGGGGTCGACCCCAAGCCAGCGGTACACGTCGGTGAGCTGCGCGACCGGATCGGCAACGAGGCCCTCGTAGGTCAGCACGTAGAGGCGGTCGCGATCGACGTGCTGCAAATAGGTCCGCAGCTGCATGGCATAGTTGCTGACATCCGTGTAGACGCGGTTCGTACGAAGCGCCTGCAGCATCGATCGGGTCTCGCCCCAATAGGTAACCCGGTGCCAATAGTGGCTCAGCGAGCGCTCCACCGGATCGCGCATGATGTAGATGAAGCGGGCGTCGGGGTTCAGATCGAGGATGCGTTCCGGAACACGCTCGAACAGCGGGGCCATGCTGTACGTGGTGCTCGCCTCCGCGATGATCTGGGCACCCTTCGCGTTGGTAAACAGGCTCAGATACCGTTCGAGACTGCGCCAGTAGCCGCGCTGCCATGCTTCCGGATAGGCCTTGCGCAGGATCTTCGGATCACAAAAAAAACACGGCTCCTTGGGTACGCTCACGAAGACCGAAGGATGCGCGGCAAGCAGTTGGCTGAAGTAGGTCGTGGCCGACTTCATGGCCCCGATGACGAAAACGTTTGGTTTGGGCGCATCCATCACAGCACCGTCACGCCGATGCCGCCGCAGTGCCGACGGCGCCGCGCGCCTTGCCGTCGAACGACAAGAGCCGGGTGATCGTCATGTCCTGGGCCCCGCCAAAAGGTGTTGTTCGATCCCCTCGTGGGCTTCGGAACAATTCCGGTGGGTGCCTTTCATTGCGCCTGTGTCCTTCAAGCCTTTACGTCCGCACCGCTGGGCTCGCGCCAGCGCTGCGTCGAGCTCGCACGGCGGGCTGCGGCGTTCGATCCAGGACAAACGCGTCACGAAACCCTCAGCCACGAGGTGTCGAGTCAAAAGGATTATTTGCGGTCAACCACCGTCGCAAAGGCGCGAGTTGCGCCGGCGAGGGAAGGCAATTTCTCGGTTATCGACCCGTGCTCGCCAATTCGCTGCGCGCGTATGGGCTTGACGCCGCCAGTTTCAGGTGGACGAAAGCAAACAGCACCCGAACCGCGCGGCACCGTGGGAAGTGCACCCCGGCGCGCGTCTCCGCCCAAAGACAAGTCGTCCGCGGTTGGGCGCGGGTGGGCTCTCGCGAGGATTTTCTCCCCCGCGAAGCAAAAATCGCCCCAGGGGAGAAATCTTTCAGGGCGCGGGGACGTGCGCCTCGGAGCCCGATTTGGGCGTCCGGGTCGAGGGGGCCGCTCTTGGAGGCCGACCCGGGCGGCCAGCCGGGCGTGGAGTTCTTTTCGCGAAGGGGCCCGGCCGCCAGCTAGAGCGAGACCTTCTCGCGCCAAGCCTGCGCGCCGCGTTCGGCCTGCTGCAGCGCCACCAGATACTCGTCGCGTAACCGGCGCACGAGATCGGCCGTCGGCACTACGCGGTCGATCGGGCCGATGCCCTGGCCACAGCCCCAGATGTTCTTCCACGCCTTCGGAGCGTTTTCGAGCCGGGTGAAATTCATCTTGTTTGCCTCGCTCGCCGGCAGATTGTCCGGGTCCAGTCCATTGGCGACGATCGAAGAGCGCAGATAATTGCCGTGCACACCGGTAAAAAAATCGCTGTAGACGATGTCTTGCGCGCTCGATTCCACGATCGTGCGCTTGTACTCGGGTGCGGCGTTGGCCTCGTCGGTGGCGATAAACGGAGAGCCGATGTAGGCGAGATCGGCGCCCATCGCCTGCGCGGCGAGAATCGACGAACCCCGTGCGATCGCCCCGGCGAGCAGCAGCGGCCCGTCAAACCATTGGCGAATTTCTTGAATCAGCGCGAAGGGCGACTGCACCCCCGCATGGCCGCCCGCGCCCGCGGCGACGGCAATGAGTCCATCGGCGCCTTTCTCGATCGCCTTGCGCGCAAAGGTGTTGTTGATCACGTCGTGCAGCGTGATGCCGCCATAGGCGTGCACCGCGTCGTTGACCTCGCGACGCGCACCGAGCGAGGTGATGACGATCGGCACCCGGTGGGCCACGCAACGCGCCAGATCGCTGTCCAGGCGCTGGTTGCTGCGATGGACGATTTGGTTGACCGCAAAAGGCGCGGACGGCCGCTCGGGATGGATCCGGTCGTATGTGGCCAGTTCGGTCTCGATGCGCGTGAGCCAGCGCTCGAGTTCTTCCTCGGGGCGGGCGTTGAGTGCCGGAAACGATCCGATGACCCCGGCCTTGCATTGGGCCACTACCAGATCGGGGTTGGAGACGATAAATAGCGGCGCGGCTACGACGGGCAGGCGCAGGCGCTCTCGCAAAATGGGCGGCAGGGTCATTGCTAGGCATATGAAAGGTGACAGAACGCGCAACGATACCGGCATCGGGCCGGTCGGCGAAGGTCTCGCGCCGAGGCGCTTGGAATCGGGCCGGGCGGCGCGCTCGCGATCGGCCGCGCTCAGGCCGCCGGGCCGCTCCGCTGCGCGTCTTGTGCACGCAGCAGGCGGCGCAGAATCTTCCCGGAGGGCGACTTGGGTATCGACTCGCAAAAGACGATGTCGCCCAACTGCTTGTGCTCCCCGACTCGCTGTGCAACCCAGGCCTTGAGCTCTTCGGCATCGAGCCGCTCACGCGCAACCACGTACGCGACGGGCACCTCGCCCGCGCGCTCGTCCGCGCGCCCGATCACCGCCGCATCGGCAATTCGCGGGTGCGTATAGAGCAAGGCCTCGAGCTCGGCGGGCGCAACCTGAAAGCCTTTGACTTTGATGAGTTCCTTGAGCCGGTCGGTGATGTACAAAAAACCGTCGGCGTCAAAATACCCGATGTCGCCCGTCCGCACCCATCCATCGGGCGTGATGCTCTCAGCGGTCATTTTGGGGTCATTGAGATAGCCTTGAAACGCCTGCGGCCCGCGGAACCAGAGTTCACCGGCCACGCCGCGCTCCAGGTCCTCGTGGGTGACGGGATCGACGATTCGCGCCTGGGTGCCGGGCAGGAGCTCCCCGCTCGAGCCCCGGCGGATCCGGCCCGTACGGGTCGCGGTTATGCCGCACGAGGACTCCGTCATACCGTAGCCTTGGGCGATATCGCAGTGCAATCTTTCGGCCGCCTTTTCTTCGAGCGCCGGCCCCAGTGGCGCAGCACCGCAGGCAACGCTGCGTAACGAAGACAGGTCGTAGGAGCTAACGAGCGGGTGATTCGCCAGAAACTGCAGCACCGGCGGAACCACGCAAAGATGGGTGACCCGATAGTCCTGCAGCGCTTTTAGAAACGGCTCTGGCTCAAAGCGCGGCACGGTCACCAAGGTGGATCCGGTCGCGAGGCCACCGACCAGAATCGCGGTAAACCCAAAAATATGAAACATGGGCAAAAAGGCGAGCACGACCATCGATTCGGGCAGTACTCCGGCCTGCGTCCACTGCCAGCAATTGGCAACGATGTTCCGATGAGTCAGCATCACGCCCTTGGATGCGCCGCTCGTGCCGGAGGAGTATGGCAGTGCGGCCAGCGCGTCGGCGTCGGCTGCAACGACGGGCTCCGGATCCTCGCACGCGAGCAATGCCGCGAGCGGCACGGTCTGCGGCGCCTCGCCAAGCAAAATCACCCTTGCGTCGCCGCCCGCCTGCCCGATCGCTTGCCGAACCGTGTCCAGAAACAGGGGAAGGGTCACCACGAAGCGCGCCCGCGAATCGCGCAACTGTCGCGCAAGTTCCGGCACGCTGCTCATCGGATTGGCGCCGCTCACGATGCCGCCGGCGCGCATTGCGCCCAGCGCCGCTATCGGCCACTCGGGCAGGTTGGGCAAGAACATAACCAAGGTGTCACCGGGTGCGAAGCCCTGCGAGGCAAGGCCGGCGGCAAAACGCCCCGCGAGATGGTCCAATGCGTCGTAGCTATAGCTGCGCCCGCTTGCGGCCTCAATCAACGCCGTTTTGGCTAGGTACGGTTGCGCACGTTGATGCAGAAACTGCGGAACGGTGAGCGCCGGGATGGGCGGGACCAGGGGCGCGCCTTCCACGATTCCTGTGTGCATTTGCGGCATCGGTCTTCCCCCTTTTTTTCCTCGCCAGTCGAACCCAAGATACCCATTGCGGCAGCTGCGCAGGCCTTCTGGCCAGGAACGCTTTTTACTGCAATCCTTCGTGAGCGACAACGATCGGTTCCGCCCGCGGTGCGTCCGGAACCCACGCGCGGGTCGCGTTTGCGCTGCGATGCGCATCGGCCGCCCCAAACGTTGACGGTCGTCAAGTCGGGCAACCCGTCGCGGATACAGGGGTGCACGCCGCCCCCGCCTGTCGCCTCGCGCCTTGACATGCGGCAGAGGAAATCCGAGAAATTCTCTCTACACTGCAACCCAGAAAAGCGTCTATCTTGACGTAGTCTTTGTCATCTGCACTCATGTCAACCGCTGCTCTTCTCCCGGAGGTTGCATCCGCCCCCCACCGTGTTTCGGCAGTGCACGGGCCGGTGGTCGATGTGCTGGGAGCCCCGCTACCGCAGCTGGGCAACGTGCTCACGGTGGAGCTCGATGACGAGCAGGTGATGCTGGTCGTAGTGCAGCACGTCTCCGAAGACACCGTGCGCACCATCGCGCTGCAGACCACCGAAGGCATGGCGCGCGGCATGCGCGCGCGCGACAGCGGCGCTCCACTCTCGGTTCCCGTGGGCGAGCAGTGCCTGGGCCGACTGCTCGATGTCCTTGGCCAGCCGCTCGACAAAGGCGCTCCCCTGAAAGACGGGCAGCGACGGCCCGTGATTTGCGCACCGCCGCCGCTAACCGACACGGTTCCGGGCAGCCGCATCCTGGCCACGGGGGTCAAGGTCATCGATTTGCTGTGTCCCTTCGTGCGCGGCGGCAAGACGGGACTTTTTGGCGGAGCCGGGGTGGGAAAGACCGTTCTCATGATGGAGTTCATGCACGCGGTGAGCAGCATGTACCACGGCGCCTCCGTATTTGCCGGCGTGGGCGAGCGCATACGCGAGGGCCACGAGCTTTGGCACGAGATGAGCGAGGCCGGCGTCATGCCGCGCACGGTCATGGTCTTCGGGCAGATGGACGAGACCCCGGGCGTGCGCTACTACACGGGGTTCACCGCCTTGACCTACGCCGAAGCCCTGCGCGATTCGGGGCGCGGCGAGGTGCTGTTTTTGATGGATAACTTGTTTCGCTTCGTGCAAGCCGGCACCGAGATCTCCGGGCTGCTCGGGCGCATGCCCTCGAGCGTGGGCTATCAGCCGACATTGGTCACCGAGGTCGCTAGCTTGCAGGAGCGCATTCTTTCGACCGCGCACGGCGCAATCACCGCCGTGCAGGCCGTGTACGTGCCTGCCGACGACATGAGCGATCCGTCGATATCCGCCATCCAGGCACATCTGGATGCGAGCGTCGTGCTCTCGCGCGCCCAGGCAGCCCGCGGCATCTACCCGGCGGTCGATCCCCTGGCCTCGAGCAGTCGCATGATGGACGTGCGCATGGTGGGCGAGCGCCACCATCGAATCGCCGGCGCGGTGCGCGAACACCTGGCGCGCTACAAGGAACTCGAGGACATCATTGCCATGCTGGGCGTCGAGGAGCTCTCGGCGGAAGACCGGCGCATCGTAGGACGCGCAAGGCGCCTGCAACGGTATCTTACGCAACCCTTCTTCGTGACAGCCGACCATACGGGCATCCCCGGCACGTCGGTGCCGCTGGAAGTTACGCTGTCCGACTGCGAGCGCTTTCTGGGTGGCGCCTACGATGCGACGACCGAGGAGACCTGCTACATGCGCGGAGCGATGCCATCGTGAACGCCGCAACGCTCACATTGCGCCTGCTCGACGGAACGTCTTGCGTAGGCGTGGAGGAGGTAACGAGCCTGATCGCGGCCGACGCATCGGGAGAATTTGGGTTGCTGCCGGGCCACGCACCTCTGGTGACAGTGCTCGAACCGGGACTGTTTCGCTATCGAACGACCCTGCACGACGACTGGCTCTATGGAGCGTGCGCGGGGGGACTGCTCAGTTGCCTGCGGCTGGCCGAGCGCAAAACGCAGGTGTGCATCGTAAGCCGGCGCTTCTTGCGAGGCGAAGAGCCCGAAGCGCTGCAATCGCAGCTCGACGCGCTGCTCGAGCGCGAGGGCATGCTGCGGCTCAGTACACGCGCGAGCCGCGAGCGCCTGGACCTGGCGTTTTACAAGCGCCTGCAGGAACTCGCGCAGATGCAGGCACCGTCATGAGCGAGGACGACAAAAATCTGCGTGAGGCACTGCCGCGCCAGATCAAGCGCCTGCGCCAGGCGCGGCGCGCGGGCGTGCTGGGCATGCTGCTCGCCGGCGGCACCGCGGGGCTGCTGCTTGCGGTGCCACTGGTAATCGGCGCGTATCTGGGCCGCTGGATCGACGAGCAGTCGCCGGGCTATTCCGTGCGCTGGACGGTCAATCTGCTGCTCCTGGGTCTGGCGGTCGGCGTGTACAACGTCTATCGCTTCTTCAAGGAAAACGACCGATGAATGCGATGGGTTCCGACGTTTGGTGGCAGTTCCACGGCCTGGTTTTTCGCGAACCGCTCTTCATGTCGATGCTCGTAACCTTGCTCCTGGTCATCGCGGCGCTGTGGCTCCGACGCCGCGCCTCCGTGCCGGAGCGCACGGCCTCGGCACTGCTTGAAGCGATCTACACCCTGATGCGCGATGCGGTGGCCGAAGTCGTGCCGGCGCAGTATGTCGAGGGCGTGCTGCCCTTCGTGGGCACGCTGTGGCTATTTATCTTGCTCTCCAACTTGCTGGGCCTGGTTCCGGGACTCTCATCGCCCACGCGCGATCTGTCGGTGACCAGCGCACTGGCCATGATCGTCTTCGTCGCCGTGCACTTCTACGGGGTACGGGCAGCGGGCTGGACGGCGTATCTGAAGCACTATCTGTCGCCCAATCCGATTCTGTTGCCCTTTCACCTCGTGAGCGAGATCACGCGCACAGTGGCTTTGGCGGTGCGTCTATTCGGCAACATGATGAGCCTGCAGATGGCCGCGGTGCTCATCTTGCTCGTTGCGGGGCTTCTCGTGCCGGTCCCGCTGCTCTTGCTGCATGTCATCGAAGCGCTTGTGCAGGCGTACATCTTCGGCATGCTTGCCCTGATTTACATCGGTAGCGCCCTCGAGGTCAGCCACGACCGGTTGCCTGCGGGCGACGCGCCGCCTCCCGATTCTTCCCGCGATTAGGAAATGCCATGAGCGATCTGCATCTCTTCAGTCTGGTTTCCACGGTAGTGGCGGGTCTTGCCATTGCGCTGGGCGTGTTCTTCCCTGCCCTGGCGATGGGCCGCGCGATTGCGGCGGCACTCGATGCGCTTGCCCGTCAGCCCGAGGCGGAGCGCTCGATCAGCCGCACGCTGTTCATCGGTCTGGCGATGATCGAGTCGCTGGCGATCTACTGCCTGGTGATTGCCCTCATCATCTTGTTTCGCAACCCGCTACTCGAATACCTGCTCAAGTAGGCATCGCCGGAGGAACGGAAAGCATGGAACTGGACATCACCACCTTCGCGCTGGAGATCGTCAATTTTCTCGTGCTCCTGTGGCTTCTGACGCGCTTTTTGTACCGCCCCGTCAAATCGGCGCTTGCTGCGCGCACGCAGGCATCGGCAAGCCTGCGCCAGGAGCTGCAGCAGCGCGGCGCGGCGCTCGATGCGCGGGCCGCGCAGCTCGAGCGCGAGCGCCAGGAGCTCGCGGCGCGGCGCGAGGCGGCGGAGCGCGAACTGACCAACGAAATGGCCGCGTATCGGCAAAAGCAGCTCACGGAACTCGGCCGCGAACTCGACGCCGAGCGCCAGAAGGCTCGTGCCCGCCTCGAGCAGGAGCAAACCCGGCTCCATGAGCAAGACGAAAACGAACTGCGCCGGCGCGCCGCGAGCTTCGTCGCCCAGTACCTGCGGCGGCTTGCGGCGCCCCCCGTTGAAGCGGCGGTGATGGAACTGTTCCTCGCGGAGCTTGCCGAGCAGTCGCAAGATGCGCGCTTTGCATTGCGCGACGGCTGGTCGCAACGTCACGAGGGCGCACCCACGATCGATGTGACCACCGCCTTTACGCCGCCGGCGGAGTTGCGCGAGCGCCTGGAGACGCAGATCGGCACCCTGATGGGCCAGAAGGCGCGCACCGAGTGGCGCATCGACCCGGCGCTGCTGGCCGGCATTTGCGTGCATCTACCCGGATACTCGCTTGAGGCCAGCCTGCGCCGCGGGGTCGATGCTTTTGCCGTGGAGGCGGCCTGATGGACTCGCAGATCGGGCTCTCGATCGAGGAGGTCGGCACCGTCATCGGGGTGGCCGACGGCATCGCGTGGCTGCAAGGGCTGCCCTCCGTACCCATGGGCGAAGTGCTGCGCTCCGCGCAGGGCAGCCGCGCCTGGGTTTTTCAGCTCGACGAACGCTTGGCCGGTTGCATCCTTCTGGATCAATCCGAGGATCTTGTGGCGGGTTTGCGCATGCGCCGCAGTCGTCAGCGCCTGCGCATGGGTTGCGGCGACGCGCTGCTGGGCCGCGTAATCGATCCGCTGGGCCGTCCGCTGGATGGATTGCCCGCCCCGGTACTCGACGAGCAGCGGCCCCTGGAGGCACGCTCCCCCGCGATCGTCGAGCGCGAGGCCGTCACCCGGCCGCTTTACACCGGCAACACGATCATCGACACGCTGCTGCCTATCGGCCGCGGCCAGCGGGAACTTCTCATCGGAGACGACGGAACGGGGAAGAGCGCAATTGCCCTGGACGCCGTGATCCACCAGCGCGGAGGCGATGTGCGCTGCGTGCTGGTGCTCATCGGACAGCGCCGCACCGAAGTCGCCGAGACGATTCATCTTTTGACGCAGCATGGAGCACTGGCGCATACCACGGTGGTTGTCGCCGAGGCGGGAACGCTGCCGGGCGTTCAGTACCTCGCGCCCTTTGCCGGTTGCACCCTGGCCGAGGCCTGGATGCATGCCGGATTCGACACGCTCATCGTCTATGACGACTTGGGCAAGCACGCACAGGCCTACCGGGAGCTCTCGTTACTGCTGCGTAGGCCGCCGGGCCGGGAAGCCTACCCGGGCGACATCTTCTACCTGCATTCGCGCCTGCTCGAGCGCTCCACGCAGCTGCGCAGCGCTCAAGGCGGCGGCAGCATGACAGCGCTGCCCATCGTGCCCACGCAGCTGGGCGAGGTCGCAAGCTACATTCCGACGAACCTCATCTCGATAACCGACGGCCAGATCTATTTGAGCAGCAAACTGGTCGCCTCGGACATGTTTCCGGCAATTGACGTGGGCACATCGGTGTCGCGCATCGGAGGCAAGGCCCAGGTCGCAGCCGTCGCCCGCGAATGCAAGCGGCTGCGGCTCGATTACTTGCAGTTCATGGAACTGGAGCTGTTCACGCGCTTTGGGACACGCTTGGACGATGCGATGCAGGCGCGGCTAAAACGTGGACAACTCCTGCGCACGCTGTTTCGCCAGGGCCGCCTCGAACCCCGGCCCATCGCCTACGAGATGGCCTGGTTGGTTGCGCTCAATGAAAACTGGCTCGACGGCCTGGAGCCCCGGGAGCTTGACGCCGCCTTGGCGCGCTTGAAAGAAAATGTGCCGCACGCACCTGCGCTGGACGCACCCCGCGAGCAGTGGGTAGTCGCCGTGCGCCAGTGGTTGGGGCGCGGTCCATGAGCGGCCAAAGCGCATTGCGCGAGCGCGCCGCGCTGCTCGAGGAACTGCGCCAGATCGTGCAGGCGATGAAAAACATCGCAATTGCCGAACTGCAGCGCGTCACGCACCTGGTGCCTGCCAACGAGCTGGCAACCGACGCCGTGCTGCAGGCACTGCGGTCGCTCGCGCAAGAATCCGAGCCCCCGAGCGCGCCCCTGCGCGCGGGTGCGCCCGTGGGGTGGCTCGTCATCGGTGCCGAACGCGGGTTTTGCGGCGCCTTCAACGATCGTCTGGTTCAAGAGGCGCAGGCGCTGGGTCGCGAGGGCAAAAAACTGCGCCTGCTCATTGCCGGAACGCGCTTAGGCGAACTGCTCGGTGCCGAGGCGCGGGGTGCCGTCGTCTTGCTCGGCTGCGCGGCCATCGAGGACGCCGAAACGGTGCTCGACGCCTGGCTCGCGGCCGTAGCGCAAGAAGCCGCGCGCTGTGACGAGTTCTGGCTCCTGCACACGGGCGAAGGCGCAATGATTCGCCGGAGGCTTTTGCCGATGCCGGCCAACTCGCTGCCCGAGACCCACGCAAAGACGAGCGATGCGCCCCTGCACTATCTGCCGGTGCCGGCGCTGCGGCTGGCCCTCGTGCAGCAGGCTCTGCGGCTTGCGCTGCAAGGCGGGCTGTTTGTATCGCTCAAGCAGGAGCACCGCTGGCGCCTTGCGCAAATGCAGCGCGCGCAAGACCACCTGGACGAACTCGGACAGACGTTGCGCAGGCGCCGCGCGGCCTTGCGCCAGACGGAAATCACCAACGAGCAAGAAACGCTGATGAGTTCCTTGTCGGGAGTAAATCTTCAGCATCCGCAATCGCCGCTCGCCATGCCCGGCTTGTAGGGCTCCCAAACGCTCGGGCGGCGTGTCTCTGGGAGCAACCGGGCCGACGGGTGGGGGCCAACGCGAGCCAACGCGCGCTCGGCCAACACACCGCAGCCGCGCTCACCACCGGTTCACAGGGAGCGCAGAAAGTTCAGCAAATCTTGCGTCTGCTGCGAGTCAAGCCGGTCGTATTGCGCAATGACGCCGTTGGCCTCGCTTCCCGGGCTCCGATGTGCGGCGATCGCCTCGAGCAGGTTGCTGGTGCGGCCGTCGTGCAAGAAAAACAGCCGCTGCCCCAGGCCCCACAGGGGCGCGCTGCGAAATTCGTCGGGTCCCGCGGCGCCCTGCGTGATTCCGTCGGCGAGCCCGCTGCCCATGTGGTGCAGGATCAAGTCGGAGAAAAGGTTCACGCTCTGGTTGGACAAGGCCGCGCTCGGGCTCACCGCCGAGCCGCTGGCGATCGCATTTGCCGTGTGCAACGAAGGCGTGTGACAAAGCGAGCAGCCGATCTGCTCGAAGATCGCGCGGCCATTGACGGAGGAGGCCGTCGGTGCCGCCGGCACGGGCGGCGCCAGCAGGCGCATGAAGTTCGAAAACGCTTCGATGTCGGAGAGCACAGCGGTAAACGCGCCGCCCGATGGCGTGAAATTGCTCGTATCGTCCGGCGTCGCCTCGAAGGCGCATCCCGGCGTTTCATCGCGCTTTTGCGGAAAGAGTTGATTGGAGATGCCCATCTCGACGTTGTAGGCCTCGCCCGAGAACATCAGCAGCGACTTGTTCTGCGCCTTCCATCCGAATCGCGTGATAGTGCCGTCATTGGCGCTGGTGTTGACGTTGCCGCTGAGAATGGCGTTCGGGTGGCCGCCAATGTTCAGCGCCTGCTTGGCGCTGGCGTTGGCCGCCATGTTGCCAAGGATGGCCGAATCGGGGATTGCCTCGATGAGACCCGCGCCAAACACCGGCGTCGGGATCCGGAAAACGATGTTGGGATTGCCGCCCTGTCCGGAGAGCGGATCGCCCGCGGGCGTAAAAGCGGGCTGCGCAATATTGCACCCCGCGGCGTCCGAGCGGCCCGTGATGACAAACAGCGCGTGCACGTTGCCATCCCGCAGGCCGTTGGGTTGGCGCTGGAAGCGCGCTTCGCGAATCGGCCCGCTGGAGGCGTTGAACCATGGCACGACGTTCTGCGCGCCGTACATGGCTGCCACCGCAAAGAGCGGATTACTCGGAGGGCTCGAGCCGCCGATGGCCGGGTACGCATGGCACGACGCGCACTGGTTCGAATTAAACCGGGGCCCGAGGCCGTTGTTCGCCCCGCCCGATACGACCTCGACCTCGAGAAATCGGATGCGACCATCATTGAAAAACGCCATCTCATCGCTGGTGAGCGCGGCAAATGCCGAGCCGGCGCCCGGTGAGCCGCCGCGCACGCCGGGATCGACCGCGCCGGCGGCGTGCGCCCGCAACGGAAGGCACAGTGTCCAAACGCCAGCGGCAACCCACAGCAAAATCGATGCACGACAATGCCAGCTTCGAACCGGCTCGCCCATTGGGTCCGCTTCGATGGTGTTCATGCCGTCTCCTCGGCGCCGGCCTTCCCTGGTTTCCGTACTCACCCATTGCCAGCGTGATCAGGGGTTGGGAATGCGTGCACGGTATTGCGCGCGCGCATTCGATCCCATCCGACGAACGGTCATCGCTTCGTCACATAGAAAGTGCCCGACACATCCAGTGAGCGGATGAGACGCAAAGACCTGATCGCATCGGTCAATCGGCTGAGACCCGACCGCTCTCGCCATCGCGTGCTCGAACGATCCGAGATCCCAATGGGCTTCTCGCGTTGCCTCTGGCATTGACGTAGACAAACGGTGCAGTGGCACGCAGCCAACGCCCCGCGGCACACATCGAAATGACCCTTCTTGTCGAGCAACATTGCAATGGACGCGCACTTTGCGCATATGCGCAGGCACTGCAAAAAAGCGGAGCGGGGGCGCGCGCCCTTCTTTTTTCACAACCTCGGGTGCGCGCGCCGCACGCTCGCAAGGCGCCCGGGCACGACCATTGCGCCGATATGCATCTGCGAGTAGCGTGCAAGCGGCAGTCCCGTC
>DASPPB010000060.1:0-12940 GCA_035625725.1 Burkholderiaceae bacterium | reverse complement strand
TGGAACGCATCGAACTCTGGGTCCGCGCCCCCAACGTCAAGGCCATTCACTTGTACGAAAAGGCGGGCTTCGTGCTCGAAGGACGCAGGCGCGACGCCGTGCGTCTGGACGGCGCGAGCGAAGACGAGTTGCTCATGGCCTTGTTCGCCAGGCCGCAGGCGTCGAGCGCGGCCGCCCGAGACGGGTAGCCGGCACCTTGCCGTGAATTTCTTTTGGGAGGAGAAGTGATGAGCGCAGCGCCGGGCGAATCGGAACCGTATGACGTGCTCGTTTTGGGTGCGGGACCCGGCGGCTATTCGGCCGCGTTCCGGGCTGCGGATCTGGGAATGCGCGTGGCGCTCGTCGAGCGCTATCCCACGCTGGGCGGCGTTTGCTTAAACGTGGGCTGCATCCCGTCCAAAGCGCTTTTGCACGTGGCCGCAGTGCTGGAGGAGGCCGCGCACTTTGCCGACATCGGGGTGCGCTTTGGCGCGCCGCAAATCGAGCTTGCGAAACTGCGCGATCACAAGTCCAAAGTGGTCGGCCGTCTCACCTCCGGTCTTGCGATGATGGCCAAGGCGCGCAAGGTCGACGTATTGCGCGGCCACGGCACCTTCGCCGATGCCAACAACATCAGCCTGGCATCGGATCCGTCCGGCGCGGGGCCGCAGGCGCGGCGTGTGGGTTTTCGCCAGGCGATCATCGCCGCCGGCTCGCAGGCCGTTCGCCTGCCTTTTTTGCCCGAGGATGCGCGCATCGTCGACTCAACGGGCGCGCTGGAGCTCGCCTCGATTCCGAAGCGCATGCTGGTGGTGGGCGGAGGCATCATCGGCCTGGAGATGGCCTCCGTGTACACGGCCCTGGGCAGCCGTGTCGATGTGGTCGAGATGACCGATGGCCTCATGCCGGGAACCGACCGCGACCTGGTACGGGTCTGGCAAAAGCACAACGAGTCGCGCTTTGGCCAGATCATGGTGCGCACGCGCACCACGGGCGTGGAGCCCCAGGCCCAGGGCCTGCGCGTTTTGTTCGAGGGGGAGCAGGCGCCCGCTGAGCCCCAGCTCTACGACATCGTCTTAGTGTCGGTGGGCCGCACACCCAACGGCAAGCGAATCGGCGCCGAGAACGCCGGCGTGGCGGTGGACGATCGCGGTTTCATCGCAACCGACCGGCAGATGCGCACGAACGTTGCGCACATCTTTGCCATCGGCGACATCGCCGGGGGCCCGATGCTCGCGCACAAGGCGGTGCACGAAGGACACGTGGCCGCCGAGACGGCCGCGGGCAAGAAGGCGGGGTTCGATGCGCACGTGATTCCATCGGTCGCGTACACGGACCCGGAGATCGCCTGGGTGGGTCTCACCGAAGACGACGCCAAGAAGCAGAATAGGGCGATCACCAAAGGGCATTTTCCCTGGTCCGCGTCGGGCCGCGCCATCGCCAACGGTCGCTTTGAAGGTTTTACGAAGCTGCTTTTTGACGCAGCAACACATCGCGTCGTTGGCGGCGCCGTCGTCGGTACCAACGCGGGCGACCTGATCAGTGAAGTGGCGCTTGCCATCGAGATGGGGGCGGACGCCGTGGACATCGGCAAGACCATCCACCCCCACCCGACACTGAGCGAATCGATCGGCATGGCGGCCGAGGTCGCGGAGGGCGTGTGCACGGAACTCGCACCCCCGCGCAAACGAGCCTGAGTCTGTCCGAGACAACTCCTCGCCGCGCGAGGCCGCCCGGGGCCAAGTCGCTCGTTGCCCGCTCGTGAGCTCGGATCGTGCGCATCGCGCGCGAAGGAGGGATTCGGGAGGCTTGCGTAGTATTCTTGCGCTCGGAGTTTTCGCGACGAGCCGCCGCGGATTCCTTCTCGCCAGGAGCAGGTCATGGATCTGAACTTCAGTGCCCAAGAGCAGGAATTTCGCGAGCAGGTGCGCGCCTTTTTGCGCGCGCGCCTGCCCGCCGAGCTAAGCGCCAAGGTGCTCGGTAGCAAGCGCCTGGAACGCGACGATTTCGTGCGCTGGCAAAAAATCCTCCACCAACAGGGCTGGGGGGCACCTTCCTGGCCCAAGGCGGCGGGCGGTACGGGTTGGAACGAGGTCGAGCAGCTCATCTTTGACGAGGAATGTGCCGATGCCGGCGCTCCGCCGCAGCTTCCTTTCGGTCTGAAGATGGTGGCGCCCGTCATCATGGCCTTTGGCAGTGCCGCTCAGCAGCGCTACTTTTTGCCGCGCATCGTCGATGGCAGCCACTGGTGGTGTCAGGGTTATTCGGAGCCCGGCGCCGGATCCGATCTGGCATCCCTCAAGACCCGTGCGGTACGCGTGGGCGACTCCTACGTGGTCAACGGCCAAAAGACCTGGAATACCCTGGGCCAGTATGCCGACTGGATCTTTTGCCTGGTGCGCACGTCCACCGAAGGCCGCCCGCAGCTGGGCATCTCGTTTCTGCTCATCGACATGAAGTCGCCCGGCATCCGCGTGCGACCCATCCGGATGCTCGACGGCGAGCACGAGATCAACGAAATCTGGTTCGAGGACGTCAAGGTGCCGGCCGAAAACCTGGTGGGCGAGGAAAACCGGGGTTGGACGTATGCCAAATTCTTGTTGGGACACGAGCGCACGAGCGGGGTCGGGATCGGATTTTGCAAGCGCGAGCTCAAGAAGCTCAGGCACATCGCCGCCACGGAGCGCTCGGGCGGCCGTCCGCTGATCGAGGATGCGCGGTTTCGTGACCGCATTGCCCAGGCGGCGCTCGAGCTCATGGCGCTCGAGGTCACGGTCTTGCGGGTGATTTCGGCCGAGCGGCAAAAAACGGGTGCTCCCGGCCCCGAGGCCTCCATTCTCAAGGTCAAGGGCTCGGAGCTGCAGCAGCAGCTCATGGAGCTCCAGATGCAGGCGCTCGGCCCCTACGGCCTGCCGTGGCTGCCCGAGGCGCTCGATGCCGCCTGGCGTCCGGATGCGCTGCTCGCGGCCTACCCCGAGTACGCCCCGCCGCTTTCGGGCCGGTACTTCAATTTCCGCAAGACGAGCATCTTTGCCGGGTCCAACGAAATTCAAAAGAACATCATCAGCCAGATGATTCTGGGGCTGTGAGGGGCGAGGCCATGGAATTTTCCTATACCCAAGAGCAACTCGCCTTGCAAGACACGCTGCGGCGCTTCTTCGCGCGCGACTATTCCTTCGAGCACCGGCGCGCGGTTGCCACCTCCGCGGACGGATTCGACCGCAAGGCCTGGGAGACGTTCGCCAAAATCGGCATCCTCGCGCTGCCCTTCCCCGAGGACTGCGGCGGGCTCGCCGGCAATGCGGTCGACACCATGCTCGTGATGGAGATGCTGGGCCGCGGTCTCTCGCTGGAGCCCTACGTCTCCACCGTCGTGCTCTGCGGGAGCCTCGTCCGCGAGTCGGGCTCTGCGCAGCAGCGCGAGGAGCTGCTCTCGGCAATCGGCGCCGGCGAAAAGCTCCTGAGTCTTGCCCACTACGAGGCGGGCGGCCGCTACGAGCCGCAGCCACTGGCGACGATCGCGCGCCCCGCGGGCGCGGGTTGGACGATCCGCGGTGCGAAGGCCGTCGTGCTCGGCGCGCCAAGCGCCCACACCTTCATCGTCTCGGCCCGCGAGGACAGCGGCGTTTCGCTCTTTCTCGTGGACGCCAAATCGAGCGGCGTGAGCCTGCGGGGCTACAGCACCCAGGATGGATTCCGCGCCGCCGAGCTCGCACTCTCCGATGTGCGCGTTGGCGCCGACGCGCGCCTTGGTCCGGGGGGCGCTGCGGGCGGGGCCATTGACCGCGCGCTCGATTACGCGCGCGCGGCCCAGTGCGCCGAGTCGGTGGGCATCATGTCGGTGCTCGCGGAATTGACTCTGGAGTACCTCAAGACGCGCCAGCAGTTCGGGGTGCCCATCGGCAAGTTCCAGGTCCTGCAGCATCGCATGGCCGACATGGTGATTGCCATCGAACAGGCCCGTTCGATGGCGATCCTGGCGGCGGTGCAGGCCGACAGCGCCGACGCGCTCGCGCGCGCACGCAACATTGCGGGCGCCTGCGCCTACATCGGCGCGCAGGCGCGCTTTGTGGGTCAGCAGGCCGTGCAGCTGCACGGCGGCATGGGGGTCACCGACGAGATGAACGTCGCGCATTACTTCAAGCGCCTGAGCATGATCGCTCTTACCTTCGGAGATGCCGATTTTTATCTGCAGCGATTCTCCGACGGTCTGTTGGCCGCGGGAGTATGAGTCCCACCGAAGGGTCGGGTGCGCATTCGTCAAAGACGCACACGCATGGCGATCGAGAGCAATATCGACGATGAGCGAGGAAATTCCGGCGGGCTTTAAGCCGCTCAACCGAGCAGGCCCGTACCTCGCTCACCTTGGACCCTTGTACTACCGGCGCGACGAGAGCCGCAATATCGTGCTCGCCATCCGCGTCGACGAGCGGCACACGAACATCCGCCACATTGCGCACGGCGGCTTGCTGCTCACGCTTTGCGACACGGCGCTGGGCGTGGTGCTCTCGGCGAGCCGCGATCCGCCGCAGCCCATGGTCACCGTGAATCTCGTCTCGAATTTCGTTGCCAGCGCGCGACCGGGCGACTGGCTCGAAGCGCACGTGGAAATCACCCGTGTGGGGACGCGACTGGCCTACGGAACCTGCAAGCTGATGGTGGGCGAGAACTGCGTCATGACGGCATCGGGCGTCTTCGCCCTCATGAAACCCGTGGTGCCCAAGGAGCAGTCCGAAGGGTGATTTGTCCGCGCATCGGGCGCGGCCGAAAGAGGGCTCGGAAGCCCCCGCGCGAGGCTACTTGCCGGCCATGTTCTGGCCCCGCCGCCGCATGCGCTCCAGGCGCACCGCAGCGCGCCAGCGCCGCGTCCGCCTTGCCAGGCTCGCGCGCCAGGCTGCCATTTCGGCGCGCCAGCGCACGATGTGCACGTGTATCGCGCGCCAGATCGGATGATCTTCGATCTGCGCGTAGGCCCAGTCGCGCCAGCGCAAGACGGCCGCACGAACCGCCACGAACCAGCGCACGCGCATGAGCGAGGGTTGCGTGAGAACGTAGATTCGCGCAAAAAGCGCGGTGGCAAGGATCTTCGCGGCGAGAATCACGAGCGCTCCGAGAAGCAATTTTCCCTTGGCGATCAGGGCCAGGGCGATGAGCTTCACAGGCAGTGCGAGCGAAGTCGGGAGCACGAAGAAAAACGCGGCACCCGCGGGCGGCAGCCGGGCGATCCAGGCCTCTACGCCGCGCACTCCGGGCAGCCGCCCCAGCGCCGTCATGGCGCCCCTGAGGGTTTCCCAGAGCCACTCCTCGATCACGAACACGAGGGTGGCCAGCCCGACCACGGCCGACCACAACCAGTGCCCTACGCGGCGCAGTAACATATTCGTATCATCCGCCTTTACACACCTCGATCAAGTCGGAGGCAGAGCATGTCCCAGCAAGACGAACTCAAGCGCGCGGTCGCCCGGGCCGCGCTGGAGTACGTGCGGCCATGGTTGGGTTCCCAGGCTGCACTGGGAATCGGCACGGGTTCGACCGCGGACCTGTTTATCGACGAACTGGCGGCCCACCGCGATTCGATCGCGGCGGCCGTCGCAAGTTCCGAACGAAGTGCCAGCCGGCTGCGCGGCCACGGCATCCGGGTAGTCGATCTTAACGAGGTGGAGACCATTCCCGTGTACGTCGACGGTGCCGATGAGATCGACGCCTCGCTTGCCATGATCAAGGGCGGGGGCGGGGCGCTCACCCGCGAGAAAATCGTGGCCGCGGTAGCGCAGAGCTTCGTGTGCATCGCCGACGCAAGCAAGAAGGTCGACGTGCTGGGACGCTTTCCGCTGCCCGTCGAGGTGATCCCCATGGCACGCAACTTCCTGATGCGGGAGCTCACGCGTCTGGGCGGCTCGCCGCGGCTGCGCGAGGGCTTTGTAACTGATAATGGCAACCAGATACTCGATGTGCACGGACTCCGGATTGCAGATCCGCGTGCCCTCGAGGAGCGGATCAACCAGATCCCCGGCGTCGTCACGGTAGGGCTGTTTGCCAAGCGCGGCGCCGACGTCTTGCTGCTGGGCTCGCCCGAGGGCGTGCAGCGGACGCTGCGCAAGTAATCAGGAGCATGACGGAGCAGCTGCTCTACGTCGCGCGCGCGACGTTCGAATCGGCACGCCGCCTGTTGCAGGCGCCCGAAGGCGCGCGCGCAAGACGGCTGCACGGACACGGCTTTCGGGTGGACCTGCGCGTTGGCGCGCCGCTGCTCGAGGAGTCGCGCGCGCCGCTCGCACCCTTTGCGGGCGGCGAGGTCGACGCCTTGCGAGAGCGCCTGCGGGAGTGCGTCGCGCCGCTCGACTACCAGTTGCTCAACGAGCATCTTGCCAACCCCACCGACGAGAATCTGGCGCGCTGGATCCGCGCGCGGCTCCAGCTGCGCTCGATCCAGTCCGTGGGACTGAAAAGCACGTGCAGCCAGGGCGTGGAGCTCGATGCCCAGGAGCACGCGCAGATCTGGCGGCGCTATGAGTTTGCCGCCGCCCATCGTCTGCCCAACGTTGCGCCAAACCACAAGTGCGGCCGCATGCACGGTCACGGCTTTGCCGTCACGCTGCATGCGCAGTCGGCCGCCGATACGGGCGCCGACGTGGGCGCCCGGCTCGATGCGCTCTGGGCGCCCTTGTTTGCGGAATTGCACCACGCGTGCTTAAACGAGATCCCCGGCCTCGAAAACCCCACCAGCGAATGGCTGGCGCGCTGGATCTGGGAGCGTGTGCGCTGCGAGCTGCCGGCGCTGCGCTCGGTCGCTGTGCGCGAGACGCAAAGCAGTGGGGCCCACTACGATGGCAGAGGCTACCGCATCTGGAAGGAGTTCGGTCTCGATAGCGCCGTGCGCTTGCGCCATGCGCCGCGCGGCGATGCGCGCGGGCGCATCCACGGACACACCTACCGGCTGCGGCTGCATCTCACCGCGCCGCTCGATGCGGTCTACGGCTGGACCGTGGATTTTGGCGACGTCAAGGAACTTTTTTCCCCGGTGTTCGCGCGCCTGGATCACCAGCCGCTCTACGAGCTGCCCTACGTTGCCGATGCCGGCGCCGGCGCGATCGCTCGCTGGGTCCGCGAGCAAGCCGCGCCTGCACTGCCGCAACTCGAACGCATCGATCTGTACGAGACGCAAGGCTGCGGCGTTATCCTCGCGTGGGGGCCCGAGCCGCCCACGCCGGCGCTATGAGTGGCGGCGCGGGTGCGCGCCCCGCGGGCCAGCGCGCGGCCCAAGCCCAGAAGCGGCGCTGAAAGGCCCGTGTCCGGTTCGATTCTTCGAGAGGTCATGACGTATTCAGTCAAGGAGATCTTCTACACCCTGCAAGGCGAGGGCGCGCAAAGCGGCCGGCCTGCGGTGTTTTGTCGCTTTGCGGGCTGCAATCTGTGGTCCGGCCTCGAGGCCGATCGCGAGACGGCCACCTGCCGGTTTTGCGACACCGACTTTGTCGGCACCGACGGCACCGGCGGGGGCAAGTTCGCCTGCGCCGAGGCGTTGGTCGATGCGCTGCAGGCCCACTGGCCGCCAACGCTTCCGGGGCACGGGCGCGCGCACCCCTTTGTCGTTTGCACGGGCGGAGAACCCCTGCTGCAGCTCGATGCGGCGTTGATCCGGGCGCTGCACGCGCGCGGCTGGGAGGTGGCAGTGGAGACCAACGGCACAAGGCCCGTGCCGCCCGGCATCGACTGGATTTGTGTCAGCCCCAAGGCAGGCACGCAGGTTGTGCTGCGGCACGGCAACGAACTCAAGCTCGTGTATCCGCAGGCCGGGATCGATCCCCAGGACTTCGCGCACTGGGACTTTGCGCATTTTTTTCTCCAGCCCATGGATGGCCCGCACCGAGTCCAAAATACCGAACAAGCTCTGGCCTACTGCAAGAGCCACCCGCAATGGCGCCTGAGCCTGCAGACCCACAAGATTCTGGGTATCGCCTGATGGGCGGCATCAGATCGGAGGAGCCAAGGTGTCGCAAACCGCAGAGCAGGCACCGGTTGCCCTGATAACGGGTGCGGGCTCCGGCATTGGGCGCGCCGTTGCCCTCGCCTTGCATGGGGCGGGCTACCGGGTGGTACTGGCCGGGCGCCGGGCCGAGCCCCTGGCGGCTGTGGCCGCGACGCTCGGCGCAACGCAAAGCGCCCCGACGGCAAGCGTGCTCGCCGTCGCCTGCGACGTGGGCGAGCCGCTCTCCGTGCGCGAACTCTTCGGGCGCATCGAGCAGGTCTTCGGGCGCCTGGACCTGCTCTTTAACAACGCGGGCACCGGGACGCCGGCCGTACCGATGGAGGACATCGCCTACGAGCAATGGATGCGCGTGGTCAACACCAATCTCACCGGCGCCTTTCTATGCACGCAGCAGGCCATGCGCCTCATGAAGCGCCAGCAGCCCCGCGGCGGGCGGATCATAAACAACGGTTCGATATCCGCCCATACGCCGCGGCCTTTTTCGGCGCCGTACACCGCAACGAAGCATGCGCTCACGGGGCTAACCAAATCCACCGCACTCGACGGTCGCGCCTTTGACATCGCCTGCGGCCAGATCGACATCGGCAACGCGGCCACCGACATGACGCAAGCCATGGCCGAGGGCGTGCTGCAGCCCGATGGCACGCGTGTGCCCGAGGCGCGTATGGACGTCGCACAAGTCGCGCAGGCCGTGCTGTACATGGCGCAGCTGCCGCTCGAGGCAAACGTTTTGTTCATGACGGTCATGGCCAGTAAAATGCCCTTCGTCGGCCGAGGGTGAGAGGGCGCGGCCGGCGAGCAGCGGTGCGCGCATGCAAAATCCATCCCTGAGCCTGACGGGCAACGTGAACAAGACCGGCGAGCGAGCCCCTGAGCAGCCGCGCCGCTACCCATCGAGGATCGACGGCGTGCTGATCGTTGCGCTCGCGGGCGTGCCCGCGGCGCTTATGCTGGCGCTGGCCGGCGGAGTGCTGGCGCTGCCCGCGGTCGCACGGGCGGTCGTACTTCTGGCCATGGGATGCCTCTTCGGACTGCTGCTGTGGACGTTCGCGGCCACGCACTACAGCATCGATGCCGACTCGCTCACGGTGCGCAGCGGACCGATGCGCTGGGTGATCGCGCTCTCACAAATCGAGTCGGTGACGCCCACGCGCGACGCGCGCTCCGGTCCCGCGCTTTCGCTCGATCGGCTGTGCATCCGCTACGACGGCGGCCGCGAGATGCTCATCTCGCCGCGCGAGAAGGACGCATTCTTGCGCGACCTGGAGAGCGCGCGCGAGAAGCACGCGGTCCCGGGGCAATTCCGATGAAACCCATCCCCATCGGGGCCAAAGGCAGCTTCGAGCTGCTCGTCGCGAGCGAGCATCTGGCCAACTACGTCAAGGACCCGATGCTGCCGCCCGTGCTGGCCACGCCGGTCATGGTCACGATCATGGAAAACGCGGCTCTGAACGCCGTGAAGCCCTACCTCGAGGCGGGCAAAATCGCGCTGGGCACGCGGCTCGATGTCGAGCACCTGAGCGCCACGCCGGCCGGACGCACGGTTTGCGCGCTAGCCGAAGTGACCCGGGTCGAAGGCCGGCGCATCGAATTTGCGGTGCGCGCGCTCGATGGGGACGAGGAGATCGGCCGCGGCCGGCACGAGCGCACGCTCGTTGACGTATCCAAATTGCTACAGCGCCTGCAGGCCAAATTCGGCTAGGGAGAACCGATGCAAAGCGAATTGAAAACCCTGGGTCACGCCCAGGACACGGCAATGCAGCTCGCCCTGCAATTTGGCCCCAAGATTCTCGCGGCAGTGCTGATTCTCGGGGCCGGCCTGCTCGTCGCGCGCTGGATCGGACGGGCGACGGATCGGGGATTGAAGCGCTTTACCCTGGAGCCGCCGGTGCAATTGCTCATCGTGCGGATGGTGCGCGTCTTCGTGCTCGCGCTTTTTGGGATCCTGGCACTGCAAAACCTCGGCGTCGAGCTGCTGCCCCTGGTTGCGGGACTCGGTGTGGCGGGCGCCGGCGTGGCCCTGGCGATGCAAGGGGTGCTTGGCAACGCCGCGGCGGGCCTCACGATCATCTTCACCAAGCCCTACCGTGTCGGCGAAACGATCGCAATCGTCGGGGTCGAAGGAGTGGTGCAGTCGATCACGCTCTTTAGCACCGTGCTGCAGCACGCGGACATGTCGCATGTCGTCGTTCCCAACCGCAAGATCGTGGGCGAAATACTGCACAACTACGGCAAGATCCGGCAGACGCAGCTGCAGGTGAGCGTGGGTTATCGCGCGGACTTGCGCCGGGCGCTCTCGACGGTCGAGCAGCTGGTGCGGGCGCATCCGCGCGTGTTGCAGGAGCCGCGGCCATCCATCCAGGTCTCCGGCCTGGGCAATTCGGCCGTGCAAATCACTGCCAACCCCTGGGTTGCGGTTCAGGACTACGGCGCGGTCGAAGGCGAACTGTACGTGCAGATCGTCGAGGCGCTGCGCGGCCAGGGCCTGGAGATCGCGCTGCCGCAAACGGAGGTGCGACTGCTCCGGCCCGCCAAGCTCGCGCCTTGAGCGTTTCTGCCCGACTACCAGCTCACCGCAACCGTTAAGCGCGCGCTGCGGGCCGCGCCCGGGAAGAGGTAGATCGAACCCCAGGCGGCCATGGGCGCTTCGCGCCAGTAGCGCTGGTCGGTCACGTTGTCCACACCCGCGCGCACGGTCCAGCGTGCGCCGGCGCGCCTCAGGGTGTAGCTCATCCATGTGTCCCACTGCCAGTAGTTCGATAGGAAAGCCGAACCGTCGGGCAGTGCTGCCTTGTGTCCGGAGAACGTCCCGATGTTGGCCCAGGCAAATCCCGGGACGGCGCGCGGCGACCAGATGTCTTGGACGGAAACCGCCAGTGGAGTAGTGTTTTGCGCGGGTTCGTTGATCCAGGTCGGATCTTCGGCCTGCGTCGTTTTGGCATCGAGCCACATGGCGCTTGCGCGCAGCTGCAGCGAGGCGATGGGCAGCCACGTCGAGGCAACTTCCAGGCCCTGGTGACGCTCCTCGCGCGCGCCGGCAACTTCCAGGGCCTCGCCGTTTGGGAGGACCTCCGTGTCGATAAAGGGCGCCTCGATGCGAAAGGCCGCGGCGTCCAGCGTCCAGGCCTCGCCCATGCGTTGCTTAAAGCCGATCTCCTCCTGGTGACTTCGCTGCGCGGGCAGGACTTGACCCGGATTGGCCAAGGGAAGCGAGGCGCCGGTTGCGCGGATGGTAACCGTCGGATGGTTGGGCGAATTGGCCACCTCGATGCCGCTTCCGGCCGTGACATAGGCAAAACCCCCGACCCAGGGCTCCCAGCCCACCCCGAACCACGGCGTCACAAAGTGCTGTTGCAGTTCCGCGGCTTCCGTGCCATCGGTGAGCGAGCTGGCCTCTTCGATGCGCGTGAAGCGCGCACCGACCCACGCCGACCAGTGCCGGGCAAAACGCGCAACGTCGTAGGCGTAGAGCTCCTGCAGGTCGGTATCGAGCGGCGTGTTCAGGATGTTGGGCGTCGCGTTGGGCGCGAGCGCCACCGGCGCGAAGACATTGATCGTTCCCAGGAACTGGTAGACCTGCTGGGCCGGGTAGCGTTCGGTGTAGCGCGTCGTGCGCAGTCCAAAGGTCAGTTCCTGCTCCAGGCCGGCGCTTGCCAGGTGTCCGTGCAGACGCGTGTCGGTGCTGTTGGTATTGCGCACCTCGTCGTCGCTGATGTACTGGTAGACGTCGACGTTGTAGTTGCCGCACAGCCCGTTGTACAGGTAGTAGGTCCCGAGCGCGGCATTCAGGCTCGAGTTGAAGTACGAGCAGCCATCCGGAAAGGCGACGCGGTCGTTGGCCACACTGCGTTGCGTGGCGGCGATGAAATACAGGTCCCAGTTTGCGCCCAGGCGCTGCTTCAGCCGCACCGAGGCGCTCGTCTCCGTGCTCTCGAAGGGCTGCGTCCAGGGCTGCGAGTTCAGATTGATCCACGGATCGATGGGCGGAGGCACCACGGTGGCTACGCCCGAGCCGGTGGTATCGAGTAACCCGTAGCCGGGCACACTGATTTCGCGCACCCGCTGGTGCTCGAACTCGAGCTGCAGCAGCGTGTTCGCACTTGCGCGCCAGTCGAAAAAACCGCTTGCGAGCACGCGCTTGGACCACGCGCTTTCGATCTCCGGGTCGCGCTCTTCGGCAGCGAGGTTGATGCGGTAGCCGAACTGGCGCTGCTCTCCCAAGCGACCACCGAAGTCGCCGTGCACGAGAGTCGAGCCGCGCTCCGATACCGTGGCGTCGAGTTCCGTGAGCGTTTTTTCGGTCGGCTGCTTGAGCACGTAGTTGACCAGGCCGCCGGGTGCACTGCTGCCCTGGAGGATCCCCGACACCCCTTTGAGGATCTCGATGCTCTCCTTGTTTTCGAGCGCGATCGGGACGTGGCTGCTCACCGTCACGCCGTCGCGTTGATAATTGAGCAGTTCGTTTAACGTGAAACCGCGAACCTGCAGCGCCTCGATGTACCCGAAGGTGTTGTAGTTATCGCCCACCGAAGGGTCGGTGCGGATGGCAGAAGACAGGCTGTTGACTCCGCGCGCGAGCATGTCGGCCGCACTGATGACGTCGATGGCGAGCGGCGTCGTGGCGATGGGTGCCGAAGAAATGCTCGAAACGCTGCCGCTTGTTTCGAGCTCCGCGCGCGGGGCTTCAACGACGACGGTGGGCAGCGTCGCGGGAGCTTCCGTCTCCTGCGCAAAGCTGGGCGCGCTGGGCCTTGCCAGGGCCGCGACCACAAGGGCGGCGCGCAAGCCCCAGAGACCGCGGGCAGGCGCGCGCGCCGTGGTCCGGGGCCTGGTCCCGCGCAAATGCGGATGGATTGCCATCGAATGCCTCCGCGCAACGATGGCAGGGAGTTGCGCGGCCGCTCGCACTGCGATGGTGGGGGACGACTGACCCCCGAAACAGGAGCGGGCATTCGCTTCCCTGCGCAAGAG
>DASPPB010000059.1:0-12192 GCA_035625725.1 Burkholderiaceae bacterium | reverse complement strand
CCCGCGCTCGGCCTGGCAGTGGCGTTGGCATTGCACTGCGGTCACATCGAGGGGCGCGCTCGTCCACCGACCGCAATACCTACGAGAGCGGCTGTATCGGTTCCGGCGAGAACGCCCCTGCCGCTCCATTGCGGTCGCTCTACCGGAGAACTCGAAAGTCGGCAACGGGTCCAGATTGTGCGAAAACGCCAAGTTCCGCTATCGTGCGTTGGCAGCGTCCGCATTCGGACAGCCTATACGTCCGCGTTGGGTCGTGACCTCCGTTGTCTGGCCGGTATGGGCGCCGCCTGGCGCTGGCCGCAGTGGGAGGTATTGCGGTCAGCCGCGAGTCCATGTCTACTTACGGGCCAGGAGCGGCCGGCCGTCGGATTCGGAAGCTGACGAGGCCTTCCGGCAGGGGTCGGCCAACTGCGGACATCCAATGAAATCCTGAGAATGTCAGGAATCCAATCTACAACGGCCTTTCAAAGTGCAGACCCGGATGCGGCAGAAATGCTTAACGACTGTCCACGGCTGCGTTCGTTACTAGGCGGATTATCCTGATCGCGGATGAGCAGATGGAAACGAGCCCTCTTAAGCTGGAGGAACTAATAAAAGGCAAGTGGCAGCTGCTCATATCCGCAACCATCGCTATGGTCATTTGTGCATTGCTGGGTTGCGGCACTCCTACGAGCAAGATGATGCAGCCGAGCAAACAGATCAGCGCCAGTCCGGACTATGCGCTGGTTACCTTCATGAGGCCGACCCGGGGGACCTCGGTGGTTGATCCTATAGAAATGATGGATGACTCTGGATATCTCATTTGGGAGAACGAAAATTATGTGGGTGAACTGCAACCCAAAAAATACATTCAATATAAGACCGCGACCGGCGAGCATATTTTCATCATCGAAGACCAAAACATCGGAGCCATCAAGGCGCATTTGCTGGCCGGAAAATCTTACTACGTGAATGTGACGCAGGGCCTGATGCCGATTCGCCCTATTGTTGAGGTGCTCAGACCGGACGACCCAAGGATCGACCAGTGGCTGGCGAACCTTGCGCCCATGACACTCGACCCGGTACGTTGGGAGGCGCAAAAGAGTATATGTAATTTTCCCACGAGACGCCCAATTTCGCCGGAAGTTTGCCAAGTCTTGATCAAAGCCCACAAAGGCGAGGTGACAACCGTGCGAGAAGGATTCTGCGTTCCGAAGGTTTTGCTGGGTCCCGCGGAGGCCTATTGCGAAGCTACAGTTATGAATCCAGAAGACGGCCGGTGATCGCGGAAGGAATGGCCGCCCACCTGCGGACCTTTGCGGTGTGCGCTGCATTGCCACCGGTGACGATGCGATTGGCGGGTGGATGTGGTGGTGGGCAGGACCCGACATTTTCTGACGCTCGAGCATGCGTGGTCAAGGTCAGCTTCCGATGGAAGAACGGACAACGCTGAAGAGGTTCACGGATTGGTGGATAGCCGGGCAATCATTGAGAAGCTGAAATTTCCCAAAGGCGCACCGAATCTCGCGACGGGGAATCTCTCGCACCGGGGACCACTTCAGGGAAATCTGAGCGAGCCTCGAGGTGGTGGAGCGGCGGAGTGGATTAGGATGCGCTTCACACTATGGACAGATGTTGTGCCGCCAAGGCGAAACAGCAGTGCTCAAAGGGCCGGCTGCGGCCATAAGGTGGTCAAAGGAAGTTTTCATGACAGCCGCGTCCTCTGTGCGCCCGAGCTGGATCAGCGCTTCCTGGCGCTCCCGCATGACAAATGCAACTTGCGTGGGTGCCGCGCGATCGAAACCGAGGTGTTCGGCTATCTCAATACAGCGCGCGAGTAGATGTTCTGCTTCGTCGAATTGGCCCTGTTCATATAGATTGTTTCCCAACTCGCAGACCCTTTTTGAAATATTAGGCGGGACTTCTGGCCGAATGCTTTCTTCCAGGGAGAGCGCCTTCTTCAGAAGGGCATCCGATTCGTTCATCTTGCAAAGATCGCGTTTTAGCAAAGCAACGTTGTACGTTAATCTGGAAAGATCTTCAGGCTTTGCGCCCGTCCCATTGGCTTCAGCAAGCGCCGAATCGCCAAGCACTTCCGCACGAGATAGAAGTTCCTCGGCTTCCGATTCCTCGCCAAGCAGTTGTTCTACGTGGCCTCGGGCTTGAAGGCTCATAAACGCCTTTTCCTTGCCAAGAAGGCCCGCCTCGGTGTTGATGTAGGCGCGCGTGTAATCCTCTTCCGCAGTGGCGAGATTACCTTTGCTTTCTGCGAGCCTCCCAGACGCCATGTAATTGGCGTAGGTGGCGTCGTTTATCGGGTTTGCACAGCCGGTTAACAACACTGAGCACAAAAGGAAAGGAAAGGAAAGGCACATGCCCTTGGGGTCAATCGGGCAAACATGGTGGATTTTCCTTCTTTGGGCTCTCTGTTCGAAATCTAGCTGATTCGGCTCACACGTCAATTGAGGAGCATCCACTTTTCACTGCACACCAAGGCAATCGTGCAACTTGCGGGATGGCAACGTCAGCTAAGTGGGACCAAGCGGACTGTCGCCTTCTATGCCTAAAGGTCCGATGTGGGTCGGTTCCGTCAGATTGCGTCCGGTTTGGGGTTCGGAAATACAGAGTCCGCTTTATGCCAAGCCGCCGCCATCGCAAACGGCGGCAACGGGAACCGGAAATGATCTGACAACGTCTGTCACCTTGAATCTCGACTTTCATATATTAGCTAACCCTGGCTAATGACAGGACCGCAACGGCAAAGTCGGAAATGGAGGTCGTATACAGCCCGCTCGGCCGCTGCCGCAACTGACACCGTTGGGCGCGCGCAAGGGGCTGACCGGGCGCCTGGCAAAGGTCGTGGTTTTGTCCCCCCAAAATGCTGTAGATCTGGACGAGTTCGTCTGTCGGGTTCATCCTGCCTACAGGCTTTTGCTTTAGGGAAGGGCTGCTTTTCGTCGTCACGGTCCCGCGGGGCGAGGAACTGGGCGATGCCAGGAGACGCGGGGAGCGGGCGCTCCTTGCTGCTGGCGCGTATGCTGGCAGCCGGGAGGCTTCAATGTCCGCAGCGGTCGATGCCGGGGACGGCAATTCGCGGTCAAGCCGCGGCTACTTTGATCACGACGCCGATGTCGGTGTTTATGGGCGCGGTGCGCGCATTGAGGATGCGCTCATTGGGGCGGCCGAGGCAACCTTTGACCTTATGACCGATATCGCGATGGTGGAGCCGATCGAGCGCATCGAAGTCGAGTTTGAGGAAGCGGAGGCCGACTTTGCGCTGGTGACCTGGCTCAATGCGCTGCTCGCCAGCGCCCACGAGCGGGGCCTGGCGCTGGGTCGATTCGCGCTTGAGCACCATGGCGCGCACTGGATGGGCGCGGCCTGGGGAGAGGCCTGGCGCGAGGAGTTGCCGCGGGGCGTCGATGTGAAGGGAGCCACGTTGACCGCACTTTCGGTGCGCGAAAGCACCGAGGGCTGGGAGGCCCGCTGCGTGGTGGACGTCTAACGATGCGGGGGGCGCGCCTATGAACATCAACGAGCTCGAATCGATCAACGACTGGACCTGGGCCTTGGCCGGCGCCTCGGGCCAGGGCCCGCGCGCGGACGTGCGCATGTACGGCTCGCGCGAACTGCTCGAAGCCATGGATGAGAAGGTGCGCGAACAAATCGACAACGTGTCGCAATTGCCCGGACTGGTCGGGCCCGCATACACGATGCCCGATGCGCATTGGGGCTACGGTTTTCCGATCGGGGGCGTGGCCGCCTTCGATCCCAAACGCGGCGGCATCATTTGTGCCGGCGGAGTGGGCTTTGACATCTCATGCGGCATTCGCTGCCTGCGCACCACGCTCACGGCGGAGGACCTGGCGCCCAAGCGCACCGCCTTGGCCGATAGCCTGTACCGCGATATACCCGCAGGCGTAGGCGTGGCGGGGGACATCCGGCTGCAGGTGCCGGAGCTCGACCAGGTGCTGCTGGGGGGCGCGCAGTGGGCCGTCGAGCACGGCTATGGTTTTCGTGAGGATCTCGAATTCATCGAGGATCAGGGACGCGTCTCGGGCGCCCAGCCCGCCCAGGTCTCCCAGACCGCGAAAAAACGCCAGCTGGGCGAGATGGGGACGCTCGGATCGGGAAACCACTACCTCGAGGTGCAGCGCGTCGATCAGATCCTGGACCCCGAAATCGCTCGAGCCTACGGTGTCGCGCAAGGACAGATTCTGGTTTCGATCCACTGCGGTTCGCGGGGTCTCGGGCACCAGATCGGCACGGACTATCTCATCTCACTCGCCAAGGCCGCGCAGTCCTTGGGTCTGCATCTGCCCGATCGGGAGCTTGCGTGCGCACCCATCGAGTCGGAGGAAGGACAGCAATACTTGGGCGCGATGAATGCCGGAATCAACTGCGCCCTGGCCAACCGCCAGATACTCACGCACCTCACGAGACGCGTGTTTGCGCATTACTTCCCCGAGGCGCGGGTGGAGACCTTGTTTGATGTCTCCCACAACACCTGCAAGGCCGAGAGCCACAACGTCAATGGCAAGCCCCGGCTGCTGTATGTGCATCGCAAGGGTGCAACCCGCGCCTTCGGCCCGGGTCACCCGGGCCTGCCCGGGCGCTACAAGGATGCCGGCCAGCCCGTGATCATCGGTGGCAGCATGGGCACGGGTTCGTACCTGCTCGCGGGCGTGGCGAGCAGCGAAGAGCGCGCGTGGAGTTCGGCGAGCCACGGTGCGGGTCGCGCGATGAGCCGCACCCAGGCCGCGCGTCGGTGGCATGGGGCGGCTCTCGTGCGCGAGTTGGGCGAACAGGGAGTGTTGATTCGCACGCGCTCGATGCGCGGTGTGGCCGAGGAAGCACCGGGCGCCTACAAGGACATCGAACGCGTGGCGCTGTGCACCGAGCAAGCAGGGCTTGCCAAGCGCGTAGCACGCCTGGCTCCCGTGGCCTGTGTGAAGGGCTAAAGAGGCAAGGGACTCGATGCCGGCTGATGCGGCGAGCTCGCGGCCCACCGAGCTCTCGGTTTTCGTATGCGGAGACGTGATGACCGGCCGGGGGATCGATCAGATCCTTGCGCACCCGGGCGATGCGCGCATTTTCGAAGACTACGCCCAATCGGCGCTGCACTACGTGGAACTTGCCCAGCAAAGCAGCGGCACGATTCCGCGCCCGGTCGATTTCGCGTACATCTGGGGCGATGCACTATCCGAGCTCGACCGCCTCGCGCCCGACGCGCGCATCGTGAATCTCGAAACCGCGGTGACCACCGCAGCCCAGCCCTGGCCCGGCAAGGGCGTGCATTACCGCATGCACCCGCGCAACATCGGCTGTCTGCTGGCGGCACGCATCGATTGCTGCGTGCTTGCCAACAACCATGTGCTCGACTGGGGGCAAAGCGGTCTGCGCCAGACGCTCGAAAGCCTGCGCTCCGAGGGGCTCAAAACCGCGGGTGCCGGCGAGGACGCTCGCCTGGCCACGGCCCCCGCGCGCATCGATACACGGGCGGGGACAGTGCTCGTGTTTGGCTACGCCGGCCCCGACTGTGGTGTGCCCGAGCCGTGGGCAGCCGGGACGCATCATCCGGGAATTGCGCTTTTGCCGGATTATTCGGAGAACACGCTCGCCTCCATCGCGCAGCGCATCCGAGCAGCAAAGGGGCCTGGCGATATCGTGGTCGCCTCGATCCACTGGGGTGGCAATTGGGGCTATGCGGTTCCCGACGCACATCGGAAGTTCGCCCATGGCCTTATCGATTCTGCGGGAGTGGATCTCGTGCACGGACACTCCTCGCATCACGCCAAGGGCATCGAGGTCTATCGCGAGCGCTTGATTCTCTACGGTTGCGGAGACCTGATCAATGATTACGAAGGCATCGGGGACGTGGGACCGTACAGGAGCGACCTCGCACTTTTGTACCTTGTGCGCTTCGAGCGTGCGCAGGGGCGGGTGCTCAGCCTTTTGATGACGCCGCTACAGATTCACCAAATGCAGCTTCGGCGCGCGCAGCCCGCGGATTGCGACTGGTTGCTCGGAATGCTCAACGAAGAGGGGACAAGCCTGGGCACGCGCTTCGAGAGCACGCCCGACGGGATCGCGCTTTGCCATCCGAAGTAAGACCGTGCGCCCGGCCGGCCTTCTAGACGGTCACAATCAGCTCTTCGTCGAATTGCGGGTTTTCGGACGAGCGGCTGCGATGGGGGTAGCCGCGCGGGTTGCACACCACGCGGGACTCCCCGAGCCGGTAGTCAAAGCTGTCGTGCGTGTGTCCGTGGATCCACAGAGGCGCGCGCTCTACGAGTTCGTCCAAGTGACTGCAAAACCCGGCGGAGGTGATGCTGTCGCGGAAGCGTTCGGCGGTCGAGCGCCACGATGGCGCCATATGCGTGACCACGACCGTTGTGCGCCAGCGCCCCTGCGGGGCCTCGCGCAAACGTTCTTCGAGCCAGGCGCGCTCGGTTTGATGCCGCAGGCGCGTGTCCTCGGCTCGCAGTGCTCTGGTGCCTGCCCGGATGTGCCGGTAGTCAAAGAGACTGGCCTCGGCCGCTGCCATGGCTTGCGCCCGGCGCGCCTCACCGAAGAGCCCAAAATCGGTCCAGAGCGTGCAGCCGACAAAGCGCACGTCGTCGATTACGCACTCCCCGCGATCGAGCAGGCGCACCGCGTGGGTCCGGGCGGCAACTTCGAGCTGCGCGGGGATGAGTTCCCAATCGTGACCGTAGTATTCGTGGTTGCCGGGCACGTAGACGATCGGCCGATCGCCAAAGGCGTTGTGCGCCCAGGTAAATCCCTGGGCTCCGGTATGGATATCGCCCGCGAGCACGACCGCATCGCAGTCCACCGGCGTGGGCTCCAGTGAGGCAAACTCCAGGTGAAGATCGGAAAGAACGCGGATGCGCATCGATTTATTCTGGTGTGGCCCCAGCGGCCGCACACCCGAATGGTACGTGAGATGGTGCGTGACCTGATGCCCAGGGCTCGCATTGCGCTGCAAGGCCACGAGAAAGTCGAGCTTCGCACGTGAGGCGTCTCCTTAACCCGACGGTGCTTGTGATCAGCGCGATTCTGCTGGTCGTCTACGGTTATGTTGCCTGGCGCCTGGGGACGACGTCCGAGGTTCGCTGGGCGTTGACGCTGCCTTTTGTTGCGATCTGGCTGGTGCCGGTTGTCTACTGGGTGTTTGAACGCGAAAGCACGAGCTGGTTGGATGACGTCCTGCACGCGGTTGCCTACCTGTGCATGGGCTGGGTGAGCTTCCTCATCGTCCTTACCGCGGCACGCGACGTTTTGCTTGGGGCGACATCCTTGTTTGCGGCAACGGCTGCCGCCTACGGGGTCGTGAGCGCCTTCAGCGAACCTTGGGTCTTCGTGGGGGCGTTTGCGGCCTTAGGTATCGGGGCCGTGAGCGCGCTGCGGGGGCCGAGCGTGCGTCACGTCGACATCCCGATCGAGGGCCTGGACGCGCGGCTTGCGAACCTGCGCATTGCGCTCATCAGCGATCTGCACGTCGGACCCATAATCGGAGCGCGCTACGTCCGGCGCGTGGTTCGGCTGGCCAACGCACTTGCGCCCGATCTCATTGCGTTGACGGGCGACATCGTCGACGGATCGGTTGCGCGGCTTGCGCAGGACGTCGCTCCGCTGGCCGATTTGCGGCCCATGGACAAGGCGTATCTCGTGCTCGGCAATCATGACTATTACTCGGGCGCGGCGCCCTGGACTGCCCAGTTTCGCTCGATGGGTCTGCGGGTGCTGTTAAACGAGCACGTCGTTATCGAGCGCGGCGGTGCGCGATTTCTCATCGGGGGCGTGACCGATCCGGCCGCCCGCCGCTCGGACTCCTCCCAGGGGCCGCGTCCCGACAGGGCTGCGGCGCCGGCCGAGGGTCCCATGTTTCGCCTGCTCCTTGCGCACAATCCGGGCCTCGCACCGGCTGCGGCCAAGGCCGGGTTCGATCTGCAGCTCTCCGGCCATACGCACGCGGGGCAGTTCTTCCCGTGGACGCTTGCCGTGCGCCTCGTGCACGCGAACCATGCGGCGGGCCTGTCGCGCGAGGGCCGGATGTGGGTGTACGTGAGTGCGGGCACGGGCTCGTGGGGGCCGCCCGTTCGCTTTGGCACCGAGCCGGAGCTCACGTTGATACGGCTCGTGCCCGCCGCTTGACCGGCGCCAAAACCGGCGAATCGCCTCCGCCGAGCGGCGTCAGCGCGTTGCGGCGTCCACGGCAGCTGCGAGCGAGATCAGGCCGGGCGATACGTCGACCGGGTAGGGTCGGTCGGGTGACGGAAGGCCGCGCAACGCATCGGGCAGCGCGCGCAACTGTTCTGCAGCCAGCGCACGCGCCTCATGAAGCGAGGTGGGGGGCCCCGTTCGGTTTCCCTGGCGCATGAAGGGCAGGAGCAGCGCCTCGCCCTCGTGCGCTTCGCCTTCGAGCGCGATGGTGTCGCCCTCGAACCGCCCGTCGGGGGAGCGCCTGCGAAACACCTGCTTGATGCCGGGCCAGGTCGCTTTGCCTTCGGAGCGCTTGCGCCGGGCAGTGCCCGCATAGGACTGCAGCTTGTAGACCGCATCCAGTGAGGGCGCGTCCGAGGAGGTGTCCAGCGACGTTCCGACGCCAAAGCCGTCGATCGGTGCGCCTGCGGCAAGAAGTCCGGCAATGCGGTTTTCATCCAGGTCGCCGCTCGCAAAGATGGTGAGATGGGGCAACTGCGCTGCATCGAGCAGGGCGCGCACGGCCTTCGCGTGGGCACCCAGATCGCCGCTATCGAGGCGCACGCCCCCGATGTGGATGTTCTCGCGCGCCAGAACGGGCACAAGTTCGATCACCTTGGCGACGGCTTTCTCCGTGTCGTAGGTGTCCACGAGCAGCGTCGGGCGCGAGGGACGTGCGCGCGCAAATGCCTCGAAGGCCGAGCGCTCGCTGTCGTGGGACTGAACGAACGAGTGCGCCATGGTGCCGAAGACGGGAATCGCATAGAGCAGGCCGGCCTGCGCGGTGGCCGTTCCCGTGAACCCCGCCAGGTACGCGGCGCGGGCGGCAAATAGCGCCGCTTCGGCGCCATGAGCGCGTCGCATCCCGAAGTCGATCAGCACCTTGCCCGGGGCTGCGAGCACCATGCGCACGGCCTTCGAGGCGATGACACTTTGCAGATGCACGATATTGAGCAGCCGGCTCTCGACGAGTTGCGCCTGGGGCAGCGGTGCGGTGATGCGCACGATCGGTTCGTTGGCAAAAAACACGGTTCCCTCGGGCATTGCGTCCACATCCCCGCGAAACCGGAATTCGCGCAGAGAATCGAGCAGGCGCCGGGAAAATCCGCCCTGGCTCTCGAGCCAGGCTATTTCCTCTTCGGAAAAGCGCAGCGTTTGCAAAAACTCCAGAGCGTGCTCCAGGCCCGCAGCGACAAGAAAATTGCGCTTGGCGGGCAACTTGCGCACAAAGAGCTCAAAGACCGCCGTCTCCTCCATGCCTTCTTCGAGGTAGGCCTGGAGCATCGTGAGCTCGTACAAATCGGTGAGGAGGGCGCTCGCGCTCATCGCAAAGCCGCTCGCCTGAAGTCCTTGCCCGGCAAGGCGCCAAAGCTCTCGCGAGGGCTGCAAAGCCCGATGGCGCTACGGCACCGCGGTCCGTCGGCCGTAATGCCCCTGCGGGGCCCAAAAGCCGCCCGCCATGGGACCGGGCACAGGCACGGAAGAATTTTCGTCGCAAGACGGCAAAGTGCCGATGCAACCCATCGCGGGCCATCAAAGGGTGCCGGCCGACCCCTGACGGGGCCGCGCACGCTGCGTCTTCGCGCGCCAAGCGGGTTCATTGTTCTGCCTCGTTTGCGTTTTGCCGCGCGCCCCCGGGCCTCCGGCGCCCGATGCCCGGCCGCACGCCTGCAGTGGAAGTTTCGCGCATTTTCGGACCGGCAAGAACCCGGTACTTTAAGGAAAATCAACACGTCGGCGCCGCCCCGCTGGCCGGGCTTGCATTCTGCGGTATCGTTTTGTGGTCCGATGCGAGGCACGGACAGGCCCAAAGGGGGGAAGCATGCGTATCTCGGAGATTTGCCGGCGCGAAGTGATCAGCTGCGGGCGCAAAACCAGTGCAACGGAACTCGCTCGAATGATGCGCGACGGCCATGTTGGCGATGTCATCGTTGTAGAGGACCGAAAGGGCGCGCCCGTGCCCATCGGTATCGTGACCGACCGCGATCTGGTGGTGCACGTGATAGCGGCCGGCGTTGCTCCGGACACCGTGACGGCTGCGGACCTGATGATCGAGGACATCGTGACCGCGGCCGAGACCGAATACGTCTACGACGCGATCTGGCACATGCGCTCCAAGGGCGTGCGGCGCCTTCCCGTCGTCGATGCCCGGCAGGCGCTCGTGGGCGTGCTCACGATGGATGACGTGATGCGGTACGTGGCCGAGGAGCTGGGAGAACTCGCGCGCATCACGCCGCATCAGGTCGTTTTGGAACGCTCGCGCCTGCGCTAGTCTGGATTGGCAGACATTGGGTGCCCTGACCCGAGCGCTCCCATCTTCGGGAGCCCTGCGCAACCCCTGTTGTTGGCACAATGTGACGATCGCGTGCGTCGGGCGGGGAAGTTTCCTTCGGCCGCGGCGCAGCCAAGCCGGCTAGGAGCGCGCGCACCGCGGCCTCGGCGAGACGCGCCCAACGTCCATTGTTTTTGGCAGCCCAATGCAAAAGCCGTCCCATCGTGGGGCCACTTCCTCCAGGGAGCCGGCCGCGAGCATGCAAGCCGCGGCACTGTCCTATGCCGCGCGCGGCTGGTCGGTCATTCCGGTGGAAGCGGGCGGCAAGCGTCCCCTGGTGCCTTGGCTGGAGTTTCAGCAGCGCGTTGCCACCAACGAGGAGATCGCGTCCTGGTTTGGCAGATGGCGCGAGGCCAACGTCGGAATTGTCACCGGCCAGGTTTCGCGGCTTTTGGTCGTTGACGTAGACCCGCAGCACGGCGGAGCGGAAAGCCTGGCGGCAATGGAGCGCGCGCAAGGCGCGCTTCCACGCACGCTGGAAGTGCACACCGGGGGCGGGGGCCGGCATCTGTACTTCGCGTACCCGTCCGTGCGTCTGCATAACCGGGTGGGCATCCGCCCCGGCATCGATCTGCGCTGCGAAGGCGGCTATGTTGTCGCACCCCCGTCGGTACATCCAAGTGGCGCGCGGTATCGGTGGGCACTGGGGCAGGGACCGGGGGATCTGCCGGTTGCCCAGCTGCCGGACTGGTTTCTCGAAGCAATGCGCGCCTCGGGCCAGGGCGGACACGGCCTGAAGCACTGGCGGCGTCTTGTGCGCGAAGGCGTAGCCGAAGGCGAACGCAACTCGGTTCTGGCCTCGTTTACCGGGCATCTGCTTTGGCACGGAGTCGACCCGGAGATCGCGCAGGACCTGCTGCTTGCCTGGAACCAGGTGCGCTGCCGGCCTCCGCTGCCCGACGAGGAGGTGGCCCGCGTCGTGCAGAGCATCGCGCGCCTGCATGCCGCGCGCGGCGCCGAGAACCCGGAGTCGTGAACCCCTACAGGCGGTAGCCGTCAGGGTCCTTGCCGCGGAGGCGTCGCCAAAGGACCTGGAGATTGACTTTGTTGATGACCACGATGAACACCTTGCGCAGGTGGTCGGGCGGGCAGTTGATCGGCTTGACCGCGTGCCAGGAATGCTCGGTGCGCTTGAAAATGAAACTCTGGTTGCCCAGGATCTGGGAGGCCGCGACTTCGCGCAGCACGCTCATGTCCGGCGCCGTGTGCGGGGAGAGTTTTCCCCCGTCATCGAGCACTATGGTCTGGCCACCCCAGGTCGCATCCCAGTCCTGCGGGGTGTTGAAGTAAAAGATATGCGAACCGACCTTGCGCCGCGCATCGGTGTGAGGAGAAACCGACGCGCCGCTGGGCGCATGGTGCCAGTGCATCGAAAGCGCGATGCGCTCGTGGGGCGAAACTCCCCACGTCTTGCGCACAAAGTCCAGGTACGGCTCCGAATGCAGTTCGGAGATGAAGTCGCGCCACGAGGGTGCAAGTTCCGAATCGAGCCGGGGGTGATACTGCAAGGCAAACCGGTCATGACTCGCCTGTCCGTAGCCGCGGGAGACCCCGAACTGCGGCGCAAAAAGATCCGACCGGGGCAGCTCCTCGCACAGACGCGTGAAACCCTCTTCGCGGATGACTCCCTGCAGGCTCGACCACGGAAACGGTTTGCGCGCTAAAAAATCGGACGC
>DASPPB010000058.1:0-98738 GCA_035625725.1 Burkholderiaceae bacterium | reverse complement strand
TAACCTTCGCGCTGTTTGGTGGAAAGCCGAAGCAAACGAGATTGCGACGCGTGCACGGACTCCACTCGCGGAATCCGGGACGCTCCGATGCCTAAGCATGTTGTTCGACTGGTCGTTGTTCTGGTCGTGTGCGCCGTTTTGGCGCTATTTGCGAAGTCCTATTTCACGAAAGACTCGTTTTACCGCTTCGGGCACTACCGCGCGGATTCGGTGCGCGAGCTCGCGTCGATGGCGCCAGCATTCCAGACGCCAAAGGCCTGCCTGTCCTGCCACGTTCTGCGCCACGCGGAGTGGAAGGAGAAAGTTCACAAAACGGTGATCTGCGAGGTCTGCCACAGTGCCGCGGTCGGCCATCCCGAGGGCGGCAACGTGACGATCCCGGCGGATACCAACACGCTATGCACGCAGTGTCACGAACAGATGCCGGGTCGGCCGGTGAGTGCGGTGCGCCAGATTGCGCCGAACCATCCGGCGAGCCCACAATGCATCTCCTGCCACAATCCGCATGCGCCGAAGATCGAGCCCCTGGTCGCCGCGTCTGCCGTGAGCGTCCGCGCTGGGCAGGCGGCGTCGGCCGTCTGCGCGGGCTGCCATGGCGCAACCGGTATAAGCGCAAATTCCGAGTGGCCGAACCTCGCGGGGCAAAATGCGGCGTTTCTAACGCGCGAACTCGCCTCCTTCCAGGTAGGCGCGCGCAAGAGCGACACTATGGGTCCGCTTGCGCAATCGCTGACGACCGAGCAGATCCTGGAGCTTGCCGCATTCTTCTCGATCCAGCCCTGCAAGGCTGATTCCACGCGCGTTCCCGCAGCGCAACTGACAGCCGGGGAGAAACTCGCCAAATCCTGCGCGGCCTGTCATGGCGACCGCGGGCGCGGCGCGACCAACGGCAGCCTGCCGCGGCTTGCCGGTCAAAACACGGGGTACCTGAATGCGGAGATCCGCCGTTTCAAGGCAGGCGACCGCAACAGTCCGATCATGAACGCCATCGCCCGCGATCTTGCCGATGCGGACATTGAGGCGGTTTCCAGCTACTACGCGTCGCAAAGCTGCGGCATCGCGTCCCGATGAAAGGGTGAAGATGGACAACGGCGACAAACCCGCCCGGCCCGCCCGGCGGATCTTCCTGCGCAAGGTGGGCCACGGCGCGGCATGCGCCGGCGCGGCCGCTTGCATGGTGCCGGTGCGCGGCGCGGACAGCGCCACACAAGACGAGTCCTTCCCGTCGAAGGATTACGACTGGAACAAGCACCGTTGGGCTTATGCCGTCGACGCGACGAAATGCATCGGCTGCCTGCGCTGCGTTGAAGCCTGCAAACGCGAGAATGGCGTCGCGCTCGACGCGCACCACTTCCGCACGTGGGTGGAACGCTACGTCTATCTCGAGGGCGAGGAACAGCCCCGCATCGACAGCCAGGCCGACCCCGTGAACATCCAGGCGTCGGGATCGGAAGCGACCTACCGCTTCGCCAACCGCTATCGCGACCAGAAGGTCGAAAAGGCCTTCTTCGTGCCGAAGCTGTGCAACCACTGCACCCACCCGGCTTGCGTGCAGGTGTGCCCTACGGGCGCCACCTACAAGACACGCGACGGCGCGGTGCTGATCGACCATCAATACTGCATCGGCTGCCAGTACTGCGTCCAGGCGTGTCCGTACGGCGCCCGCTTCTTCAACCATAAGAAGGGCGTTTCCGAAAAGTGCACGTGGTGCTACCACCGGATCACCCGGGGACTTTTGCCCGCATGTGTGGAAGTCTGTCCAGTCGGCGCGCGCCTCTTCGGTGATCTCAACGACAAGGAGAGCGTGGTGAGCCAGTTCGTTCGCGAAAACCGCGTCCAGGTCTTGCACCCGGAAACGGGGAACGGGCCCAACGTCTTTTACGTCGGCCTGGACAAGGAGGTCATCTGATGGACGCGCTGTTTGCCACCGCCCCGTTCAGCGGCTATGTGTATCCGAACGAGACCGTCATTCCCTGGTCGGTATTGATCGTCGTCTATCCCTATCTCACCGGCCTCGTGGCTGGGTCGTTCACGGTTGGGGCGCTATTCCACGTATTCGGTATGCGCCAGTTCGCTCCTGTGGCGAAGTTCTCGATGCTGCTCGCCTTGTGCCTCATGGTTTGCGTTCCGTTGCCCCTGCTCTTTCACCTAGGGCACCCGGAACGCGCCTTTAACGCGATGATCACGCCGCACCTGACTTCCGCGTTCGCCATCTTCGGCTTTGCGGCGCTGTTTTACGTGATCCTCCTGGTGCTTGAGAACTGGTTCGTCTACCGCGACCAGATCGTCGAACTCGGCAAGACCGGCTGGAAGCCAATTCGGTGGTGGTACCGGCTGGTCGCGCTCGGATCCGACGACCTCTCTGCGGCGGCGATGCAAGCCGACCACAAGTGGATCTATGCGCTCGCGGTGATTGGCATCCCCGCGGCCCTGGGTTTGCACGGCTACGTCGGGTTCGTGTTCGGATCGCTCAAGTCGCGCGAGTGGTGGAGCTCGGACCTCATGCCGCCCATCTTCCTCTTTTCCGCGGTGATTTCCGGCACCGCGCTGGTCATCGTCGCCTACGTGCTCACCTGCCTCGCGCGCCGCGTGAAAATCGACCTCGCGTGCATCCGGGGCCTGGCTGTGACCCTGTGGGGTTTTCTCATTTTCGCGCTGATCCTGGAGGGAATCGAATTTGCGAGCCTTGTGTACCGCGGACGCGAGGGAATCGACACGATAATGACTTTCATCACGGGGCCGTTGATTGTGCCGTTTTTCATACTGCAATTCGGAATAGGTTCATTCATACCACTGGTGACCCTGACCTATATTGTATGGAGTGGCGTTGACGGGCGCCGCCTCGTCGTGCTCGCGACGACCTGCGGCGTTCTGATCATGTGCGCCGTGCTAATGATGCGCTGGAACGTCGTAATCGGCGGGCAGGAGATCTCCAAGACGGGCAAGGGGCTGCTCGAATACCGGCCGGAAATCTTCGGCCGCGAGGGCTTACTCGCCGCAGGCTCCGTGCTCATCGTACCCTTCATCCTGCTCTGGGTGGCGACGCGATTCGTTTCGCCTTGGAAGGAGGACGCGGCGGCTTGAACCGGGATGCGCCCGGTGCGAATTCGCCTGCTGGGAGACTGACATGAGAATCGACCTTATCGTGCGAGCCGGCATTGCGGGCGCGCATTCGGCCTGGAATGGCCTATGCGTGGGGATCGCGATGTGCGTGCCGCTAACGGCATCGGCCGCCCTCTGGCAGGGGGATACCGCCGCCGCCGGCGAACACAGCGGCAAGAGCGTGGTCGATGCTGTTTGCAGCCGGTGTCACGCCACCGGCGCGAACGGCGCACCCAAGATCGGGGACGAAACCGCCTGGGGGCCGCGCGCCAAGCAGGGGCTGAGCAGCCTTACACAGCACGCGCTCGAGGGCATCCGCAAGATGCCGTCCCATGGCGGCGTGCCTAAGCTCACGGACGGCGAAATCAGCCGCGCCATCACCTACATGGTCAACCAGTCTGGCGGGCATTGGACCGATCCGATCGAAGCGGGACACTTCGCCACGGAGCGCACCGGGGAGGAGGTCGTCAAGGGTCAGTGCGTGAAGTGCCACCAAGCGGGCCTGAACGGAGCTCCGAAGATCGGGGACCGCGAAGCGTGGACGGCGCGTATGAAATACGGCGTCGATTATCTCGTCCGTTCCGCAGTCCACGGCCATGGCGGCATGCCCCCGCGCGGCGGGGAGGCCGATCTCACCGACTCCGAATTGCGCAGCGCCATTTTGTATATGTTCGATCCAAAACGCGCCGCGCAGGCCGTTCCCGCGGCGCAAGCAACGGCTCTCTCCGGCGCCGGCATCGCCGATACCGGGCCGAATCATGCGGTCGCCGGGAACGTCGAAGTCTTTTTCGGCGTGGTCTCGGCGAAGTCGCTGCTTTCCTATCCGCCGGACTCCATCGAGCGGACCATGCATGGCGGCGTCCCAGCGGGGAACGACTATTTTCACGTGAATGTGTCGCTGCGCGATTTCGCGAGCCAGGTACCGATCAACGACGCGCAGGTGCAGATCACCTACGAGCGCAAGGATCAGGGCGGCAACGACCGGCAGACCGAATCGCTCGAGTCGATCCCGGTCGGAGCAGGGAGCTACGGAAAATATATCCGTCTGAAGGACGGCGTTCCGTATTCAGTCACGATCCGCATTCGTGCGCCCAATTCCTTGGCCCCGGTCGAGGTGCATTTCGACCGTCTCATTCTTTGACGTATTCCCTTCTCCCCTTCGGGGAGAGCGCAAGGGGTGAGGGCCGGAGCAATCGCGGGGGTGCACTTATTTCTAGTGTGGTGACTTAGAAGTTCGCAGACAGAATCGTTTGATGCCTTCAAGGATTTCGATTGCGGTTTTGGTCCACACGAAGGGTGTGGAGTTGCCATTGTTGGCATCGAGGTGGCGGCGGATGGTCTCCTTGAGCTCGACGGTGCTGCGGTGAGTGCAACGGAGGATCTGTCGCGCGGTGAGCGTTGCGAACCAGCGCTCGACCTGATTGAGCCAGGAATCAGAGATGGGCATGATGTGGGCGTCGAAGCGCGGATGTCGTGCCATCCAGACTTTGTCCGATGGGGTCTCGCGCCTCCCGTAATTGTCCGTCCCCAGATGCACGTCGAGTTGGGTGAAAGTGGCCTGCTCGATGATGTACAGGAAGGCGAGAAATTCTTCGGCTCGATGACGCCGAGGCACTCGGTCGATGACTTTGCCCGTAGCAATGTTCGGTGCCGCAAACAGCGAGGTGGTGCCGTTGCCTATTACGAGAGCCGCGCGGCGATGCCCCCGGTGGACCTGCTTCCGCAGATTGCCAACGCGCTCGGCGTCTCGATCGATGAGCCCTACGGCGTGAGCACTAAACGCCGCCTGGTCAAGCAAGAAGGAGGAAACAGTCGCCTGCATCGGTGCTTGCTCGCCATCGAGAAGTTCGACGTCACCGTAAAGTGTCAGATGCTGCAACTGCTCGATGCGATGAGACTAAGTAGTGCCGCTTGCCGCTATCCGTACCACGAAATTCGCGAGTTGAGACAGACCGGCGAAATGGCCCAAAGCGCGCACAGAACCGAAAACTGAGACGACCTTTACCCCGCGAAGGCCCACAACAACCGGGCTTTCGCGGCGAGCCTACAGCCATCTGCATGTAGACAGTCTTACTGGCGGAGGCGGTGAGATTCGAACTCACGGAGGGCAGAACCCTCGCCGGTTTTCAAGACCGGTGCCTTAAACCGCTCGGCCACACCTCCTCGAAGGCACTATTTTGCCGGGAATCGACCTTGCTCCGTGCGACCGTTGGGCGGTACTCCGGACCACCCCCTGGCCCTCCTCATGGGGAAACCCGCGGCGGTCGCACTTAGTTTTTCGCCGGTCTGCGACAATTTGTCGCACCCCCCGAGGTCCGTCGAGCCGCTACCATGTCCGATGGTGCTCCTGCAAGGGAAGTTCCCCCGTTGTTCTGCATTCTCCCTCGAACGTTTCGCACATCGGTCCCCCAGCGCATGACAAAACTTCGTTGCACCCCAAATCGTCAACCCTGGCCTGTTGCCCGGCGCGCGATACCCGTTTGCGTAGCCGTCGCGGCTGCCTTGGCTGGCGGCCTCGCTCCCGAGGCAGCGTCCGCCTGCGCCTGCGGTTGCGGCGTTTTTGATGTGGGTGCGAGTACTGTGTTTCCGAACGAATCGGAGACGGGTTTTGCAACGTGGCTGCGCTGGAGCATGATGGATCAGAACAAGAACTGGGAAGGAACCTCCAGTGCGCCCGCAAGCGACAACGCGGACAAGGAAATCCGTACGAACTTCTACACCATCGGCGGAATGTACATGGCCAGCCGGAAGTGGAGTTTCATGGCTGAACTGCCCGTCTACCACCGGTCCTTGGAAACGACGGATGACGGCACCGTGGCCGGACCCGCGGGCACCATCTATACCGGGCACATAACCGACATGGGTGACCTGCAGTTAATGACGGTCTATACCGGTTTCTCCCCTGACATGTCGACCGGGGTGCTCTTTGGACTGAAGCTGCCAACGGGCAACTACACCGGACCGACTGGCCCGCTCGGCGGGCCCGAATTTGACCGCGATTCCTTGCCCGGCACGGGGAGCACGGATTGGATGATCGGCGCGTACCACCTCGGCGGCCTCTCGGCCGACAATCGCCTGGCCTACTTTGCTCAGTTCCGCTATGACATGCCGTTCATGGTTCGCAACAGTTACCGGCCCGGCAATGAAGTCGATGCTGCTATCGGTCTGACTTACGACTTCGGAGCCGTAGGGGTCCTGACTCGCGACGCCCCGGTGATCCAGTTGCTCGCAAGCCAAAGAAACCACGATACAGGCAGCGAAGCCGATCCTCTCAATAGCGGCTACACCCGCTACCTCATAGCGCCCGGGATCGATCTTCGTTTTCGCGACAATTGGAGACTTTATGCGGATGCCGAGATTCCCATTTGGCAAAGGACAAATGCCGCCTCCAGCCCTGCGATCGAGGGAACCTCGGGACAACTCGTGGCAAACGTCCTGTATAAAGTGCAAATTACCTACAGCTTCTGAGGTCGCCGCCAAGTATTGGCGGGGCGGTGCTTGGACAACCTTACCCGCCTTGCTGCAACGGTGCACCGCCCCTTGGTGGGCCTCGATTGGGTCCGTATGAAATTTCACGGTGTTTTGCTGCTACTCGCTCTAGCGTTTGTCTTGCCCCTGACGGCCAGCGCGAAGGATTCGAGCGCCGACACACCAACACTGACCGTGGTCACCCTCGATGGCAAGAATTTCGATTTGACCGAGCAGCGGGGACACGTGGTGCTGGTGCACTTCTGGGCCACCTGGTGCACGCCCTGTATTAAGGAAATGCCTGCCCTCGAGGCCTTCTACGAGCGCTATCGCGCGCGCGGCGTGGAGGTCATCGCGCTCAGCGAAGATCGTATGCGTGACTTGGACGAGGTGCATCACATGATGCATCACATGAACATGAGCTATCCGGTTGCCATGGCGCACAAAGCCGACCGCAACAGCTTCGGCAAGCCGGCGGAGCTGCCGGTTACCTACGTCCTCGACGCCGGTGGCGTGGTGCGCGCAGAGATGCGCCCGGACACGCAGCCCGTGACCGAGGAAAACCTCGCCCGCATCGTCGACCCCTTACTCGCCGCACATTGACGGCCGCCGGCCTCGCAAGATCTCGAGCAGACGGGCGCTCAGCCGGCTTTTTGGACCAGACGCGGTTCGCGCAGCAGCTCTCCGAAGCGCGAGCGTATCGACGCTTCAATGCCGTCGGCATCGAGTCCAACGCCGGCAAGCAGACGCGCATGGTCGCCGTGGTCGACAAATCGATCGGGCAGCCCGAGGAGCAACAGCGGCGTGGTGCGCTGCAGGCTTTCGAGCGCCTCCGCGCAGGCGCTACCGGCTCCGCCCTGCAAAACGTTTTCCTCAACGCTGACTAGTGCGTCGTGCGTATCGGCCAGCCTTCGCAACAAGTCCATGTCCAAGGGTTTGACGAAACGCATGTCGGCAACCGTCGCATCAATCGCTGTTGCCGCAGCGGTAAGCGCGGGATGAAGCAGCGGACCGAAAGCCAGAATTGCGATGCGTCCGCCCGCACGCGCGCGCGACTCGCGCACGATCTCCCCGCGGCCGATCGGTACGGTTTCGAGCGTCATTTCGACCTTCGCCCCGACGCCCGCGCCCCGCGGGTAGCGCACCGCCGCGGGACCCGTATGGTGATAGGCTGTCGTCAACATCTTGCGACAGAGATTTTCGTCGCTGGGCGTCATCACGACCATGTTTGGAATGCAGCGCAGGTACGAAAGGTCAAACGCTCCGTGATGGGTTGCACCGTCGGCACCGACAAGACCGCCGCGATCCAGGGCGAACATCACCGGCAGGTTCTGCAGCGCCACATCGTGAATCAACTGGTCGTAGGCGCGCTGCAAAAAAGTCGAATAGATCGCCACCACCGGTTTGATTCCCTCGCACGCCAACCCGGCCGCAAACGTGACCGCGTGCTGCTCGGCGATGCCGACGTCGAAGTAGCGCTCGGGAAACTCGCGCTCGAACCGGACCATGCCGGAGCCCTCGCGCATCGCCGGAGTAATCCCCACCAAGCGTGCATCGGCGGCCGCCATGTCACAAAGCCAGTCGCCAAACACCTGCGTGTAGGTCAGTTTCGGTGGCGCTGCCGGCTTGCTTATGCCGACGTCGGGATCGAATTTTCCCGGTCCGTGATAAAGAATGGGGTCGGCCTCGGCCCGCGCATAACCGTGGCCCTTACGCGTTACGACGTGCAAGAACTGCGGTCCACGCAGTCCCCGCAGATTCTGAAGCGTCGGAACGAGCGAATCCAGGTCGTGACCGTCGATCGGTCCAATGTAGTTAAAACCGAATTCCTCGAACATCGTGCCGGGCACGACCATGCCCTTGGCGTGCTCTTCGAGCTTTCGCGCCAGCTCAAGCATGGGGGGCAGGTGTTTGAGCACTTGCTTGCCCGCACTCTTGGCCGCAGCGTAAAAGCGCCCGCTCATCAGGCGAGCAAGGTGGCGATTGAGCGCGCCGACAGCGGGCGAGATCGACATATCGTTATCGTTGAGGATCACGAGCAGTCGAACGTCCTGCGCGATGCCGGCGTTGTTTAACGCCTCGAAGGCCATCCCGCCCGTCATGGCGCCATCGCCGATCACCGCCACGCAATGCCGCTCCTCGCCGCGACTGTGCGCCGCCACCGCCATGCCCAGCGCGGCCGAAATCGATGTCGATGAGTGCGCCGTCCCGAAAGCGTCGTAGGGCGATTCCGAGCGTCTGGGAAAACCCGAAATCCCGCCTTCTTGGCGCAAGGTTTTCATCGCATCGCGCCGGCCGGTCAGGATCTTGTGCGCGTAGGTCTGATGACCGACATCCCAGATGATCCGGTCGTCGGGCGTCTGAAACACGTAATGCAGCGCCACCGCGAGCTCGACCGTACCCAGGTTCGAACTCAAATGCCCACCAGTACTGGCGACCGAATGGAGCAAAAAAGCACGCAACTCATCGGCCAAGGGTCCAAGCTGCGAGCGGTCGAGGCGACGCAGATCCGCCGGCGAATCGATCTGGGAAAGCAGCGACCGTGATGCGAGCGAATTCATGTCGGAGGCGGTCTTTTCCTAGTCAGCTGCGGCGCGCAACAATCATTTCGGCCAACTGCAGCAGGCGGTTCGTGCGTGAGGCCTCGAGGCCCGTCTCGTGCAGTGCCACGCCAGCCGTCCGCCGCAGTTGCTCGGCCCGATCTTTGGCCTCGTCCAATCCCAGCACCGTCACATAGGTGGCTTTCGCCTGGGCCTTGTCCTTGCCTGCGGTCTTGCCAAGCTGCGCGGAGTCTGCCTCCACGTCCAAAATATCATCGACGATCTGAAACGCGAGGCCGACGGCCTGCGCGTAGCGCTCCAGCGCAGGTAGCGCGGTTGCCTCCAGATGGCCGGCGCGGGCCCCCATGAGTATCGAAGCGCGCAGCAGCGCACCGGTCTTCATGCGGTGCATTCGCTCCAGCTGCGCGGGTTCGAGCACGCGCCCCGCGGCCTCCAAATCAATCGCCTGCCCCCCGCACATACCATCCGTGCCGACCGCACGCGCCAGCTCCTGCACGAGGTCGAGACGTGCAGCCGCGACAAGCGGGGCCTGGGCCAGAACGCGAAACGCCTCGGCCTGGAGCGCGTCGCCGGCCAGCATCGCCGTGGCCTCGTCGAAAGCCACGTGCACGGTTGGCTTTCCCCGACGCAAAACATCGTCGTCCATGCACGGTAAATCGTCGTGCACGAGGGAATAGACATGCACATATTCGACAGCCAGCGCCACATGGTCGAGTGCGCCCACGTCGGCCTGGGCCAGCTCCCCGGACGCGTATACCAGCAGCGGCCGGATGCGCTTGCCTCCGCCCAATACCGCATAGCGCATCGCTCGATGGAGTCGCTGCGGTTCGCGTGTGGCCGACGGCAACGCGCCGGCGGCCTGTGCCTCAAAGCGGTCCTGGTGCTCGCGCATCCACTGCGCTAGTGATGAGAGCTCCGCACCGCGACGTTTCGTTTCGTGCGGCTGCCTGGCCCGGGCAATCGCGTCAGTGTCGGATTCTGTCTTCACGACTCCGTGCCCCGCAACTCGTCAGGTTCCAGCGCCTTGAGCACGTCGTTGTCGAGCTTGCGGATCTCCTGCTCGGCCGCACTCAAACGCCCTTGGCAGTAGCGCGCGAGCTCGGCGCCGCGACGATACGCCGAAATGGAATCATCCAACCCCAGCTCGCCCGACTCCATCTTGCGGACCAGTCCATCGAGTTCCTCGAGCGCCTGCTCGAAACTCAGCTCTTCCGGTGCTTTGGGTTCTACGATTTTTTTCATGCGCCTGTCGATCGATCGCGGGACGTGACAACCAAGGGATGATCCGCCGCTGCGCCCCACTGGCGCACCCGCACCGCAGACGCATTTTAGCGTTTCAGCGCCCATCGCGTGGAAAGCCCACGGGCCTGGCGCCGGAGGCGGGCGGGGGCGCGCGCAGGCCGCGTACACTTGGTCGCTTCCGGAGGCGGATCCGCCGCTAGAGGGTACGAAGACGCATGAACCAGACCGCGGCTGCCGGCCACCCCGGTCATGAGGGGATTATCGACGTTGCTTCGCTGCGCAACCTTCTGGGCGCGCGCGAGCTGCGCGTAATCGATTGCCGGCACGATCTGACGCAACCCGACCTGGGGCGCGAGCAATACCGCAAGGCGCATATTCCCGGGTCGGTCTTTGCTCACCTCGACGAGGACCTTTCGGGGAGCAAAACGGGTGCAAACGGTCGCCATCCACTCCCGGATGCCGAGCATTTGGTCATGCGCCTGCGCGCCTGGGGCGTCGACTCCTCGAGCCTCGTCGTTGCCTACGATGCGAGCGAGGGCGCCTTTGCGGCACGCGTTTGGTGGCTCCTGCGCTGGCTTGGACATCCGAGGGTTGCGGTCCTCGATGGCGGCTGGCCCGCCTGGGTGACTGCGGGTGGCCCGACGAGTGCGCAAGAGCCCGCTCTACCGGCAGGAACTTTCGGGCGGCGACCCGCCTTGGAGACAGCCGCTGACATCGAGACCGTCGTAAAGTGGTCTCGCAGCGCCGCGCCGGCTTCACCCAACCTCCTTCTCGATGCGCGCGCCTCGGATCGCTACGAAGGTCGCAATGAGACTCTGGACCCCGTCGCGGGTCACATACCAGGCGCAGTCAACCGATTCTGGAAACAAAATCTCACCCCGGACGGGCGCTTCAAGCCGCCGGCCCAGCTGCGCCTGGAATACGAGGCACTGCTGGCTGGTCGCAAGCCGCAACACGTCATCGTTCAGTGCGGCTCAGGCGTGATCGCATGCCACGACCTTCTTGCGATGCATCTGGCCGGGCTGCAGGGCGCCGCCTTGTTTGCTGGGTCGTGGAGCCAATGGATTGCGGACCCATCGAGGCCAGTTCGGCGTGGCGCGGCGCCCTAATCCGCGGGGAGAACTGAGGCGGTTTCGCTAGGGCTCCAAGCCCATCGCCGCGATCGCAACCGCAACCCCCAGAAATACGAAACCGACCTCGGGCAGCGATTTGCGTAGCGAGGAACGGCGCATCAACTCCGGCAGCAAATCCGAGAGCGCGATGTAGATGAAGCTTGCGGCGGCAATCGCCAGCGCATACGGCAACAGCGCCTGGGCCCTGGCAAGCACGAAATATCCGACCACACCACCCAGTACCGCGGAACCGCCCGACAGCAGCATGAACAAAAACGAGCGCCGCCTCGAGAATCCGGCGTTCAGAAGGATCATGAAATCCCCGATCTCATGGGGGATCTCATGCGCAACCACAGCAAGGGCCGTTAGCAAGCCCGCACGCGCGTCCACCAGGAAGGACGCGGCGATTACCACCCCATCGGCAAAGTTGTGCAGGGCGTCGGCGATGAGGATCGGGTAGCCGCCGCGGCCGAGTTCGCGCGCATCGACATGCGCCGGGTGTTCATGCCCTTCGCTCTCGTGCGGATGGGTGTGGTGCACCAGGGTCATTTTCTCGAGGACGAACAGACCTAAGATACCCAGGAGCACCGACCACCCGAGGCGACCGGGGGACAGACCAGCGGCGAGCGCGTCCGGAATGATATGCACCAGCGCCGTGGCCAGTAGCAAGCCGATAGACACGTGCACCATCCGGTCGACGAGCCCTGACAGCCAGCGAAAACTGAGCATCGCTGCCAGGGTGAGCGAAGCGCCGGTCGATGCCAGATTCGCGGCAATGATGAAAAGCAAGGTCGGCATCAGTGTGCCTCATCCCAGTTCTCACCGACGCCGACGTCGACCTCCAGCGGAACTTCCCATTGCGCGACGCCCGTCATGATTTTTGCGACGGCTTCGCGCACGATATCCACCTCGGCCATGGGAACCTCAAAGACAAGTTCATCATGCACCTGCATCACCAGCCGGGTTGCGAGCCCTTCTTTCGCCAGCCACCGATCGACCGCAATCATCGCCAACTTGATCAGGTCGGCCGCAGTACCTTGCATCGGCGCATTAATAGCCGCTCGCTCGGCCGCCTGCCGCCGCGGCCCGTTGGGACCCCGGATTTCAGGCAACCAAAGCCGCCGGCCAAAAACGGTCTGGACGTAGCCCAACTCGCGGGCGCGGGCGCGAGTCGCCTCCATGTAGCGCGCGACGCCCGGGTACCGCGCAAAGTAGCGGTCGATATACAGTTTGGCCGAGTCCTTGGAAATTCCCAGGTTGGCCGCCAGCCCGAAGGAACTCATCCCATAAATCAGCCCAAAATTGATTACCTTGGCTGTGCGTCGCTGATCGTCGCTCACCTGCGCCGGATCTACGCCGAAGACCTCGGCGGCCGTGGCCCGGTGTACGTCATCGCCGCGCTCGAAGGCTGCAATGAGGCCCGGATCGGCGCACACGTGCGCCATGATGCGCAATTCGATCTGCGAATAATCCGCCGACAGAATGCGCGTTCCCGGCGCCGCCACGAATGCCTCGCGAATCCGGCGACCTTCAGCGGTGCGTGCCGGAATGTTCTGGAGATTCGGATCCGACGAAGCAAGACGGCCCGTAACCGCAATCGCCTGGCCGTACGTGGTATGCACGCGGCCCGTATGCGGATTGATCATGGCAGGCAGCTTGTCGCAATACGTCGACCGCAACTTGGATAAGGCGCGGTGCTCGAGCAGCGCCCTGGGCAAAGGGAAGTCGGCCGCGAGTTCCTCGAGAACCTCCTCGTCGGTGCTCGGGGCGCCCGTAGCGGTCTTTTTGCGTACCGGCAGACCCAGCCGGCCGAACAGAACTTCCCCGATTTGCTTCGGCGACCCAAGATTAAACGGTTCTCCTGCCAACTCGTGGGCCTGACGCTCGAGTTCGCCGATGCGCGCGCCGAGCTCTCGGCTTTGCGTCCTGAGCCGATCGGGGTCGACCAGAACTCCCGTGCGCTCCATCGTAAAAAGAATCCGCGACAGCGGCATTTCGATGGATTCGTACACGTAGCGCAGACCCGGTTCATCCGCGAGCTTGGGCCACAGGACCTCGTGGACTGCGAGCGTGATATCGGCATCTTCCGCGGCATATTCGGTCGCGCGCTCTAGCGCGACCTCGTCGAACCCGATCTGCCTGGCGCCCTTGCCGCACACCTGCTCGTAGGAGATCGTTGCGCGCCCGAGGTGGCGCGTCGCAAGCGACTCCAGGTCGTGCGAACGATGCGACTCGACCACGTAGGATTGCAGCAAGGTGTCGTGGGTGATACCCGCCAGCCGCACACCCGCGTTCGCAAACACGTGCGTGTCGTACTTGCTGTGCTGGCCCAGCTTGGCATGGCGCTCGTCTTCGAGCCAAGGCCGCAGACGCTCGAGCACCGTTGCGCGCTCCAGTTGCGCCGGGGCACCCGGGTAGCGGTGCGCCAGCGGGATGTAACAAGCTTCGCCCGCCTGCACCGAGAGCGAGATGCCCACCAGTTGCGCAGCCATCGGATCGAGCGACGTCGTTTCGGTATCGATGCTGGTGAGACCGGCGCCGCGTATGCGCTCCAGCCAAGCGAGGAGCTGTTCCAAGCTAAGCACGCACTCGTAGGAATTCGGCGGCGGCGCCTGCGTTCCACTTTGCGCGGGCCGCACTGCTTCTTGCACATCGAAAGCGGGCGCGCCGGCCGCTGGCTCGGCGTCTTGCGCCGGCTGGCCCGGCCCCGCGGTCGGAAACGTGGCGTCAAAATCGCGCTGCCAGCTGCGAAATTCGCAGCGCGCGAAAAGCTCTCGCAGCTTGTCCCGGTCGGGCGGGCGCACCTCGAGACCCTCCAGGGATTGGAAGTCGGGGCCCAAATCCAGGTCGGTGCGCACCGTGACCAAAATGCGGGCGGTGGGCAACCAGCCCATTGCCTGGCGCAGTTTTTCGCCGACAGCGCCGCTGATCGATGCGGCATGCGCCATCACCCCGTCGAGGGAACCGTATTGTTGCAACCACTTGACCGCTGTCTTGGGGCCGACTTTTTCGACCCCGGGGACGTTGTCCACCGGGTCGCCGACAAGCGCGAGGTAATCGATGATTTGCTGGGGCGCTACGCCAAATTTGTCGAGCACCTGGGCGCGGTCCAGACGCCGGGGTGGACCACCGTCCCGGCTCATGGTGTCGATGAGTTCCACCGAATCGTTCACGAGCTGCGCGAGGTCCTTGTCGCCCGTGGCGATGACCGTTCGCCACCCCTGCTCGCCGGCGCGCGCTGTCAGGGTTCCGATGACGTCGTCGGCCTCCACCCCGCCGATTTGCAAAACGGGCCAACCCAGAGCCGCGGTCGCCTCGTGGATAACCGGCACCTGGGTGGCCAAGTCGTCGGGCATCGGGGGGCGATGAGCCTTGTATTCTGCAAATAGCTCGTCGCGAAAGGTCTTACCCTTGGCGTCAAACACGCAGGCACAGTAATCACAGGGGACCGCCGCGCGCAAGGCGCGCAGCATTGCGATGAAGCCGCGAACCGCGCCTGTCGGCTCCCCGCCCGAAGTGCGAAGATCTGGCATTGCGTGAAAGGCCCGGTACAGATAGCTGGAGCCGTCCACGAGCAAGAGCGTTTTCATAGGAGTCTTTTATGCTGGACCGCCAAAAGAATATCCCGACGTTGCGCGCCATAACGGCGCAGGAACAGGCCACCAAGGTGAAGGCGCGAGAATCCTGGCACCTGTGGGGAATTATCTCGGAGTTTGTCGAGGCCGCCGAACGATTGGCGGATATTCGCCCCGCGGTATCGATCTTCGGCAGCGCACGTCTGACACCGGACTCGCCTTTGTACCAGCAAACCGTGGCGATCGCGCGCGCCCTGTCTGACGCCGGCTTTGCGGTCATCAGCGGCGGGGGTCCCGGGGCCATGGAAGCGGCCAACCGCGGCGCATTCGCCGGCCGTTCACCGAGCGTCGGGTTGAATATCGAACTGCCCTTTGAGCAGCACGGCAACGAATTCCAGGACATTTCGCTTCGATTCCGCCATTTCTTCGCCCGCAAGGTCGCTTTCGTCAAATACGCCAGCGCCTACGTCGTGATGCCCGGCGGATTCGGCACGCTCGACGAACTGACCGAGGCGCTTACGCTCATTCAAACCGGCATGGGGCGCCAGATCCCCATCATTCTGGTGGGCGGCACCTTCTGGGGCGGATTGCTGCAGTGGATGCGCGAGCACATGGTCGCCGGAGGAATGATTTCGCCCGAAGATATGAATCTGATGCAGGTCGTCGAGGATCCTGAGGCTGTCCCCGAACGCATTTTTGATTTCTACGAGCGGCGCGGGTTTGCACAAAGCGGCGACGAGCGCGAGCAGCTGCTGTATTTGTAAGCGAGTCGGCCCTCGGTTGGAGGGCGCGGGCGGGAGGTTTTGCCCCTGACGATAAAATGGCTGCCATATGGCCGTATTCACCGACCTATCGCGCCAAGAGATCCTTGCGCTACTCGAACAATATCGGCTCGGGTCGCTGCGAGACCTTCAGGGAATCCCTAGCGGAATCGAAAACTCCAACTTCTTCCTGACCACCGAGGCCGGCCAGTACGTACTCACCGTTTTCGAACGGGTGGATCCCGCGGAGCTGCCCTTTTATCTGGGATTGATGCGCCATCTTGCCCGGCGCAACCTTCCTGTTGCCAATCCGGTCCAGACCACGGTCGGTACGCTTTTTACCTACGTGCGCGGCAAGCCGGCCGCCATTGTCGCGCGCTTGCCGGGTAAGGCCCTTCCGAACCCGCTGCCGCAACAGTGCGCGCTGGTGGGAGAACTGCTGGCCCGCATGCATCTGGCGGCCCAGGACTTTCCGCAATTCCAGCCCAATCTGCGCGGCCTGGGGTGGTGGAAAGACGCGGCGGCGTCCCTGCAGCCATATCTCGAAGAGCAGACCTTTCACGAGCTCCTCGAAGAGGTTATCTACCAAGACAGCGTCGCGCGCAGCGCCGATTATGAACGGTTGCCCAAGGGACCGATTCATGCCGACTTGTTTCGTGACAACGTACTGTTTGAAGGCGCTAACATCTCCGGAGTGATTGATTTTTACTTCGCGGGTTGCGACACTTGGTTGTTCGACATGGCAGTCACCGTGAACGACTGGTGCGTCGATCCGGTCAGCGGCGCATTTGATACGCCCAACGCTGCCGCACTGCTTGGGGCCTATCACGCCGTGCGACCACTGGGGGAATTGGAGCACATGTTCTGGCGAGCAATGCTGCGGGCCGCCGCACTTCGGTTTTGGATTTCCCGCCTCTATGATCTGTACTTGCCGCGCCCGGCTGCGATGTTGCGGCCGCATGATCCGGTCCGCTTCGAGCGGATGCTGAAGCTACGAGTGCACGAACACACCCTTCCCTGGCCACACGCGCCGTCTCCGCAGGCATAGAGCGGCGATGGCCGAGGTATCGATCCGAACGCGGAAAGCCGCCGCCGGCCTGACATGGGTGCACAGCGGCCTGCGTCTTTTTGCGCGCCGACCATTGGTCATTATTGTGCTCGTTGCCCTCGGGCCACTATTGAACTGGACCATCGGCCTGTTGCCCGTCGTCGGTACGGCTTTTGCGCTGATGATGTTTCCGACAATTTCGCTTGGGATGCTGGCAGTCTGCCGCACTGTGGACGACGGCGCGATCCCCGGCCTGGCGAATTACTTTGCGGTTTTGCGCAACCCGGCCGCGCGCTGGGAATTGCTCAAGATTGGCGTGTACTACGCCCTCGTGATCGGCGCACTGGTAACAATTTGGTCCCTTCTTCCGACCGAGGGTACCGCTCCGGCATCGACAACCGCACCGCCGGCGCCGGTGTCGGCCCCCTCGGCCAACGGCCCGAATGCGCCCCCGACTTCGACCAATCCCTCGGCCGCACCGGGACCGTCCGAAGCCCCGGAGCCGGACCTGGCGCTCACCCCGCTGCGCATGGTGATGTTGCTTAGCGCAGTCGTGATCTTGATACCGCTGCAGATGACGATCTGGTTCGCGCCGGCGCTTGTCGCCTGGCACGCAATGCCAGCGACCAAGGCGCTTTTTTTCAGTTTTTTCATCTGCTGGCGCAACCGCGGTGCGATGCTGGTCTACCTGCTGGCACTCTTTGGCCTGGCCTGCGTCGCTGTACTTGCCTTTGCCGCCTTGGTCGGATTGCTCAACGCAAAGGACGGATTGGCGCAATTTCTGCTGGCGCCCCCGCCGCTACTGATGCTTGCCATCACACAAACCACAACGTTGGCGATGTACCGCGACCTCGTCGTCGACAACTCGACGGTGCGCAATCACGATGCGTTGTCGCAAGGCCGGGACACGCCGGTCTAGGGACCGAGTCAGATCGTCTCGAGCTTGGCCACCGCAAGCAGCAGTTCCTTGACGCCCGAGGCGCCGAAGTTGATTTGCGCGCGCGCGTCAGTGCCCGATCCTTGCAAACGCACAACGACGCCATCGCCGAACCTGGCGTGACGCACGCCCTGACCGATACGCAGACCTACCCTCGGCTCGGCGCGGTCGGATGGCACAGCGGGCGGCAAGGAGCCGCCGCCCCGCCCTGCCCATGGCATGGTGCCGGGCGCCGATGAAAAGCCGGTTCGCAGCGGCGGGGTGAGGGTCTGGATGGTATGGGCCGGGAGTTCGTCGACGAAACGCGAACGAAGGCCATAACGGGTCTGGCCGTGCAGCATTCGACTTTGCGCAAAGCTTAGGTTCAGACGCCGGCGCGCACGTGTTATGGCGACGTACATCAGTCGCCGCTCCTCCTCCAGCCCATCGGCCTCGCTCAGACTGTTTTCGTGTGGAAACAGGCCTTCCTCGAGCCCGGTGAGAAAGACGGTGTCGAATTCCAGGCCTTTGGCCGCGTGCACTGTCATCAGCTGCAGCGCGTCTTGGCCCGCTGCTGCCTGGTTTTCGCCGGCTTCGAGCGCGGCGTGCGCCAGAAAAGAATGCAACGCCGTCTCCCGCCCAGGGGCGCCCGCCCCAGGGCCCTGGGGGCCGTCGGCATCGGCGACCACGTCGGTACCGTCATAGTCTTGCTCCGCCAGGAATCCGGCTGCGGCGTTGACCAATTCCGCCAGGTTCTCAAGGCGATCGGCCCCGTCTTTCTCGCTTCGGTAGTGCGCCATCAAACCGCTGCCTTCCACCGTCTCTTGCACCAATTCCGCAAGATCGCATTGACCGGCCTTGATTCGCAACGCATCAATGAGGCCTGCGAACTGCGTAAAGCTTGCGCCCGCGCGCCCGGCAACCGAGGAGATTGCGGCAAACAGGCTTGAATGGGCTCCACCCGCGGCCTGTTGCAGCTGCTCGAGGCTGCGAGCGCCGATCCCGCGCGGGGGAAAGTTCACGACGCGGGCAAACGAAACGTCATCGTCTGGATTGGCGATGAGCCGCAGATAGGCAAGGGCATGCTTGATCTCGGCGCGCTCGAAGAATCGCAGTCCGCCGTAGACCCGATATGCCATGCCAGCGTTAAATAGCGCGTGTTCGATCACGCGCGACTGGGCGTTGGATCGGTACAAGATCGCGGTGTCGAGCAGACGGGTGCCGCGGCGCTGCAACTCGCGCACCTCTTCGACAATCCAGGCCGCCTCCAGGGCATCGGAGCCGGCCACAAACAAGCGCAATTTCTCGCCGGGTCCCGCATGTGTCCACAGCCGCTTACCCATGCGCCGCGCGTTGTGGCCGATCAGTTGGTTGGCGGCATCGAGGATATTGCCGTGGGAGCGGTAGTTTTGCTCGAGCTTGATCAGGTGGCGCACGTCGTATTCACGTTGAAAATCCGACATGTTTCCGACGTTGGCGCCGCGAAACCGGTAAATCGACTGGTCGTCATCGCCAACGGCAAAAATCGGGCGAAGGGTTCCCGCCAACAGTTTGAGCCACCGGTACTGCAACGCGTTGGTGTCCTGAAATTCGTCGACCAGGATGTGACGAAACCGCTCTTGGTAATGTTCCCGCAGCGCCTGCTGGCGCGTGAGCAGCTCGACGCTTCGCAGCAGCAGTTCCGCGAAATCAACGCTGCCTTCCCGCTGGCACTGCGCGTCGTAGGCGGCAAAAAGCTCGACCCAGCGCCGATCGTGCCCGCCCGTGGTCAACTGCACGGCGCGGCGCCCCGACTCCTTGGCGCTATTGATGAAGTACTGCAGCTCTCGCGGCGGGCAACGGTCCTCATCGACGTTGGCCGTGCGCAGCAGGCGCTTGATCGACGAGAGCTGGTCTTGCGCGTCGAGAATCTGGAAGGTCTGAGGCAAACCCGCCTCCCGATAATGCGCCCGCAACAGCCGGTTGCAAAGACCGTGGAACGTCCCGATCCACATGCCGCGCGTTCGGATCGGCAGCATGGACTCAATGCGCGCGAGCATCTCGCGCGCCGCTTTGTTGGTAAAGGTAACCGCCAGCACGCCCGCCGGCCCGACCCGGCCGCTCTGGATGAGCCAGGCGATCCGCGTGGTGAGCACCCGCGTCTTGCCGCTGCCCGCGCCGGCCAAAATGAGCGCCGGCTCGTCGGGCAGCGTCACCGCGGCAAGCTGCTGGGGATTGAGATCATCGAGCAAGTTCATCAGGTTCACCACTATACCGGCGCCTATAATGCAGGACTGGCACGCAACACTGTTTCCGGAATCGCTGCGCGTACTTCATGCAAGAAAAATACCTCCCGAAGGACATCGAAACGCGGGCGCAGGCTCACTGGCGCGCCATCGACGCGCACAGCGCGAAGGAGCACGACCGGCGCTTCCCCAACGGGAAGTTCTATGCGTGCTCGATGCTCCCTTACCCCAGTGGCAAGCTCCATATGGGGCATGTGCGCAATTACACGATTAACGATGTGATGGTGCGCCACCTGCGCATGCGCGGCTACAACGTCCTCATGCCCATGGGCTGGGATGCCTTCGGTCTGCCGGCGGAAAACGCCGCCATTGACAAGGGGATCGCTCCCGCCCGCTGGACCTACGACAACATCGCGGACATGAAGGCGCAAATGGAGCCCTTGGGATTTGCCTTTGACTGGACGCGCGAACTCGCGACCTGCAAACCGGAATATTACCGCTGGAACCAGTGGCTTTTTTTGCGCATGCTCGAGAAGGGGATTGCCTACCGCAAGACCCAGCTCGTGAATTGGGATCCGGTAGATCAGACGGTCCTGGCCAACGAGCAAGTCATCGAGGGCCGTGGCTGGCGCTCGGGTGCCTTGGTTGAAAAGCGCGAGATTCCGGGTTACTACCTGGCCATTACGCGTTACGCCGACGAATTGGTCGAGCGGCTCACCCGCCTCGAGGGATGGCCTGCGCAAGTGCGCACAATGCAGGAGAACTGGATCGGTCGCAGCATCGGCGTGAATTTCGGTTTTCCCTACGAAATCGATGGAGTATCGGCGCTGCTGCGCGTGTTCACGACACGTGCCGACACGATCATGGGCGTGACGTTCGTCGCAATTGCGGCCGAGCATCCCTTGGCGACACGGCTTGCGCAGGATCGCCCCGACGTCGCGCAATTCATTGAGGAATGCCGGCGCGGTGCGGTGGCCGAAGTCGAGCTGGCGACACTCGAAAAGCTAGGTATCGCTACCGGCTTTCATGTGCGCCATCCGCTCACCGACGAACCGGTCGAGGTCTGGGTGGGCAACTACGTACTCATGAGCTACGGCGAAGGTGCGGTCATGGGAGTGCCAGCCCACGACGAGCGCGATTTTGCCTTCGCCCACAAATACGGCTTGCCGATCCAGCAGGTGATCGCGGTGGCCAACGGCCAGTTCTCGCCCGAGGCGTGGGAGCCGTGGTACGCGGACAAGCATGCCGGCGTGTGCGTCAACTCGGGCAAGTACGACGACTTGGCGCACGAAGCGGCGGTTGCCGCAATTGCGGCGGACTTGCGGGCCATGGAGCTGGGAACCACGCAGGTGCAATATCGACTGCGCGATTGGGGCATCTCGCGTCAGCGCTACTGGGGAACGCCGATCCCCATCATCCATTGCGAGGCGTGCGGTCCGGTGCCGGTGCCCGATGCCGAACTTCCGGTGGTCCTGCCGGAGAACCTCATCCCCGACGGCAGTGGCAATCCCTTGAACCGCTGCGAGGCGTTTTTGCGCTGCACCTGCCCGAGCTGCGGACGCCCGGCGCGCCGAGAAACCGACACGATGGATACCTTCGTCGATTCCTCGTGGTACTTCATGCGCTACTGCTCGCCAGGTTCCGATAAAAGCATGGTCGACGAACGCACCCGCTACTGGATGCCGATGGACCAGTACATCGGGGGCATCGAGCACGCCGTGCTGCACCTGCTCTACGCGCGCTTTTGGACGCGGGTGATGCGCGACGTGGGACTGGTCGCTTTTGACGAACCGTTCGAGCGGCTCTTCACCCAGGGCATGCTGCTCAACGATTGCTTTTACCGCGAAGACGAGTCGGGCCGCCGACGCTGGTTTTACCCCTCCGAAGTCAAGATGATCAACGACGAGCGCGGCCGAGTGATCGGTGCGGTTTCGCTCGAGGACGGCGAAGCGGTCCTGCTCGGGGGCGTGGAGAAGATGTCCAAGAGCAAGAACAACGTCGTGGAGCCGCGTGACATCATCGACCGATACGGCGCCGACACCGCGCGGGCATTCGTGATGTTTGCCGGCCCCCCAGACCAGAGCGCCGCGTGGTCGGATGCGGGCGCCGAAGGCACGCATCGATTCTTGCGTCGGCTGTGGGCCTTTGCATACAGCGCACGCAATTTGCGCGCGGCCGGCAGTGCTGCCACACCCGAGACCGGGGAGCTGCGCTTCGAGCTGCATCGGCTGCTGGGACAGGTCAACTATGACTACGAGCGGCTGCAGTACAACACGGTCGTCTCCGGCTCGATGAAGCTGCTCAATTTGCTGGAAACCGCCAGCCGCTCGCCGGGCGCCGCAGGCCTGATCGAGGAGGGTCTGGACGTCTTGCTGCGGGTGCTCTACCCAGTGGCGCCCCACATCACGCAATCGTTATGGACCGTGCTCGGACGCGAGGCGCGCTATGGAGAACTCGTCTACGCGCCTTGGCCGGAGCCCGACCCGACGGCGTTGCAGCGCGAACTCGTCGATCTGGTCGTGCAGGTCAACGGCAAATTGCGTGGCTCGATCCGCGTCGCGGTGGACGCGACGCGCGAAGCCATTGAAGCAGCGGTCACGGCGGACCAGACGCTCTCCAAGTTCATCGTAGCGGCCCCAAAGAAATTCGTTGTCGTTCCGGGCAAGCTGGTCAATGTGGTCGTATAGCCGCCTTCGGCGCCTGGCGCACCGTTTTTGCCATTGGGCGGGCCCGTTGGCTGCTTGCGTGCTATTGGTGGCGTGCGGCTTTCAGCTGCGCGGCACGCAGCAGCTGCCCTTTGAGACGATCGCCCTGAACTTCCCCCCCAATTCACCGCTCGGCACCGAGCTCGCGCGCAACATCCGCACGAGCACGAATACCCGGGTCCTCGCCGATTCCACGAAGGCGGAGGCGGTGTTCGATTTGCTGACCGAAATGCGGGATCGCCAGGTGCTGACCATCGACGCGCAAGGTCGCGCGCTGGAGTACACGTTGCGCGATCGTCTTCGGTTCCGTCTGCGCGACGCCAAGGGTCGCGAGGTGATCGAGCCCACGGATCTGCAGGTGCAGCGCGACATCACCTTTAACGACTCGCAGCGCCTGTCAAAAGAGTCCGAGGAAGCGCTGCTATATCGGGACATGCAAACCGATTTGGTGCAGCAGCTCCTGCGGCGCATTGCGGCCGCAAAACCCTATGCAGATTCGGAGTGAGCAGCTCGAGCAGCACTTGCGCAAAGGGCGCCTGGCGCACTGCTATGTCGTCAGCAGTGACGAACCGCTGCTGAGCCTGGAGGCGCAAGACGCCATCCGGGCGGCGGCTCGCGCACAAGGATATGCCGAACGGCAGGTCCTGCACGCTGATGCGCGCATGGACTGGTCGCTGCTCGAACAGGCGGCAAGCAGCCTGTCGCTGTTTTCGCAGCGCCGGTTGCTCGAGATCCGCCTGCCGTCGGGTAAACCAGGCAAACGGGGATCCGAAGCGCTGCGGTCCCACGCCGCGCGGCAAACCGATGACACGCTGACGCTCATTGCTCTGCCCGGCTTGGATCGCGCCGCGCGCAACTCGGATTGGGCCGGCGCGCTGCAATCGGCTGGGGTCTGGATCGATATCGCGCGGGTCCCCCGCGATCGGCTTGCCGACTGGATTGGGACGCGCCTGGCCCGACAGCGGCAAAGTGCCTCGAGCGCCGCGCTCGAGTTTCTTGCCGACCGGGTGGAGGGAAACTTGCTCGCCGCGCACCAGGAGATCGGAAAACTCCACCTCCTCTACGGCGACGGCGAGCTGTCCCTCGGACAGATTCAGGCGGCAGTTCTCGACGTGGCCCGCTACGAGGGCAATTCCCTGGCCGGGGCCATGCTTGCCGCTGACAAGCTGCGCATCACGCGGCTGATCGCGGGCCTGCGCGCCGAAGGCGAGCCGCTGCCGCTGCTGCTGTGGATGGTGTCGGAGGAACTGCGCAATCTGTTGCGCATCCGCCAGGCGCTAGCCGCAGGGCGCCCGTTTGCCGCTGCGCTACGGGGCGTACGCCTGAGCGCAGCGCCTGCGCTCGTGGAGCGGGTGCTTCCGCGCCTGAGCGGGGAGCATCTGGCGCGAATGCTCGCACGCTGTGCCGAACTCGATCGGCTCGTCAAGGGTCTTCCTCTGGCCGATGGGGATGACGATCCTTGGTTAGAATTGACGGATCTGGCGCTTAGCATGCAGTCGGACTGACCGGGGTGCCCCGAGGGTGGAACAGATGAACGTATCGGCGGCTCGCACCGACCAGAGCCCGAAGGCAATTGCCGACGTCGCGGGCTATGTGCGCAGCGTGTGCGAGGCCGCCCGTGCCGCCTCTACCCCGCTGGGCAGCGCACCGACAGCCGTCAAGGACGGCTGCCTGGCGGCCCTGGCGGCATTGATCCGCTCGCATCGCGCTCCGATCGCGCAAGCCAACGCGCGAGACGTGGCGCGTGCGCGAGACGCGGGGCTGGACAGCGCCGCGCTCGATCGGCTGACTCTGAGTGACGCCGCGATCGAAGCGATGGCCGCCGGCGTCGACCAGATCGTCGCGCTGCCCGATCCGGTCGGAGCGATCCAAGACGTGCGGCCGCGGCCTTCCGGCATCAGTGTCGGCCGCATGCGTGTGCCGCTGGGCGTCGTGGGCATCGTCTACGAGAGTCGACCCAACGTGACAATTGACGCGGCAGCGCTTTGCCTCAAGAGCGGCAACGCGGTAGTACTGCGCGGCGGCTCCGAGGCCATCGAATCGAATCGAGCACTGGCCCGATTGGTGGGCGATGCGCTCGAATCCGTTCAGCTGCCGCGAACCGGGGTGCAGCTCATCGAAACGACGGACCGTGCGGCGGTCGGTCACCTCGTGACCTTGCCGGAGTTGGTCGACGTGATCGTGCCCCGAGGCGGGCGCAGCCTCATCGAGCGGCTGATGCGCGAGAGTCGCATTCCGATGATTAAGCACCTCGAGGGGATCTGCCACGTCTACGTGGACTCCTCGGCAGACCTGCAGCAGGCGGTGCGCATTGCCGATAACGCCAAAACGCAGCGCTACGGGACCTGCAACACCATGGAGACGTTGCTGGTGGCGTCCGATATCGCCGGCACGCTGTTACCGCAGCTCGGGCGCATCTACGCCGACAAGGGCGTGGAGATGCGCTGCTGTGCGCAGTCGATGGCCATACTGGCCCGGGCCGGGATTGCTCGCCTGCAGCCCGCAACCGAGCTCGACTGGCGAACCGAGCACCTGGCACCGATCTTGTCGATTCGGGTCGTTCCCGGAATCAAGGAGGCCATAACGCACATCAACACCTACGGCAGCCGTCATACCGACGCCATTGTCACGACCCACCATGCAAATGCCATGCGCTTTTTGCGCGAGGTGGATTCGGCCTCCGTGATAATTAATGCCTCGACCCGGTTTGCCGACGGCTTCGAGTACGGCTTGGGCGCGGAGATCGGGATCAGCAACGACAAGCTGCATGCGCGCGGGCCGGTGGGCCTGGAAGGATTGACCTCGCTGAAATACGTCGTCTTCGGGGATGGCCAGGTTCGCGGCGGCTGACACCCATGCTCTGGGTCAAGGCCCTGCACCTATTCTTCGTCGTCGGGTGGTTTGCCGGCCTGTTCTACCTGCCGCGGATTTTCGTGAACCTGGCGCAAACACCGGCAGCCGGGGACGAGCGCGACCGTTTGCTGCTGATGGCCACAAAGCTCTATCGGTTCACCAACATGCTTTCGATCGCAGTCCTGGCTTTCGGTCTGTCGTTGTGGCTGGGCTATGGCCTCGGGCGGGGGCAGGGTTGGCTGCATGCGAAGCTTGTGCTGGTTGCAGCGCTTTTCGTGTTTCAGCACCTCTGCGGGCGCGAACTCGCCGCACTGCGGGCCGGCCGCAATTCGCATTCGCACGTCTGGTTTCGCTGGTTTAACGAGATTCCGACGATTCTGCTGTTTGCGGTCGTTCTTCTGGTGATCGTCAAGCCTTTTTAGACGACTCGACCCCGTGACGCAAGACTTCTTTGCAGTGTGTCCGCGCGGACTCGAAGAATTGCTCGCAGGGGAGCTGCGCGCAGTAGACGCCTCGGCAGTCGCGCCGGTGGCCGGCGGCGTGCACTTTCGTGGTAGCTTGGCCGTCGGCTACGCCGCCAACCTGCATTCGCGCATTGCGAGCCGAATTTTGTGGCGCGTGGGCCAGGGCAGCTACCACAACGAAACTGATCTGTACGACCTGGCCCGGGGCACTGCCTGGGAGCGGGAATTTTCGCCGAACCAGAGTCTGCGCGTCGATGTCACCGCACATCGCTCCCCGCTGCGCAGCCTGCAGTTCGCCACCTTGCGGATCAAAGACGCGATCGTCGATCGTGCGCGCGATCGCAGCGGGGCTCGCCCCTCGATCGATCGGCTGCGCCCCGACGTCCAGGTGCTGGTGCACCTGACCGAGCAAACGGCGCAGTTGTACCTCGATTTGTCGGGTGAGTCACTTTTCAAACGCGGCTGGCGAGCCGACAAGGGCGAGGCTCCTCTGAAGGAAAACCTTGCTGCGGGGCTGCTGATGCTCGCTGGCTGGAAGCCGCAGCAGCCGCTTCTGGACCCGTTTTGCGGCAGCGGAACGATTGTTATCGAGGCCGCCTGCATGGCGAGCGGCCGCGCCCCGGGTCTGCAGCGCCGTTTTGGATTCGAAAAACTGCGCAGTTTCGATCGTGCGGCCTGGACCCGCCTGCAGCACAAGGCCCGTGCATCGGTCGATGATCGCGTCGGCGCGCAGCTCGTCGGGCGAGACATCTCCACACGCGTGATTGCAATTGCAAACGCCAATGCCGAGCGCGCAGGGCTGGGCGCTTTGCTGCAGAGGGGCGCGGTGCGATTTCAGGCAAGCGACGCCCGCGCGGGCGAGCCCATCGCCGAGCATGGCATGATCGTCACGAATCCACCGTACGGCGAGCAGAGCAGCCCGAAATCGGCGAGCGTCGCCTCCCTAATGGCGGATTTTGCCGCGCAGCTCAAACGCAGATTCCCGGGCTGGCGTGCATGGCTGCTAAGCGCGGACCGCAGGCTGCCCCAGCAGATGCATTTACGCGAGTCCGGCAAATCGGTGCTGTATAACGGCGCGCTCGAATGCCGTCTGTTTCGCTTCGAAATGGTTGCTGGCAGCATGCGCCGCGACAAAACCCCTGGTCGTCTCGCTTCGCCTACGGGCGCGGCCGATACGACGAACGTTCCATAAAAAAAAGCACGAAGTCCCCCCGACGGGGCTGCCCCTCGGCGTTTTTTTCGCGGCGCCACATCCGCACAAGGCTGCAGAGGTTGGGCGCGTGCCGACCCGCACCGACGGCTCGCCGGCAGGTTTGGGGACGAGACGAGCAGGTCTCAGCAAAATTCTTCTTTGAAAACAATCTCTTCGTTCAAGGAAATCGGCGGCAAAGCGCAAGTCGAGGCGGAGGATCGGTCGCACCACGCGGACCGCGTCGGGCCAGCGCGAACCGTCTCAATCGCCCTGCGGCCCATGACTTCGCGCCGTCGAAGTTGCGAATCGTTCGACCGAGCTTTGCATCGCCCCAAATGCTTGATGGTTATCAAAGATCTCGTCGGAGACAAGGATAGGCTGACTGCCCGGAGTCGTGCGAAGCAAAGCGCCTTTAACGAGTCGCGACCATTTGTGGTGGGGCGAGGTTTTGGGCCATACCGCGCCGCGAGCGGGGAAGATAGGGATGAACTACGCAGATCGACCGGAAGTGCTCCCGCAACGGGGGCGCACAAAGAGACACAATTTTTGGCCGTTGGTCGTTCCTGTCGCCTGCGCCGTGGTCTGGCTAGTGCCCATCGGGGCAGTGTTCGGAGCGCACACGGCCCTGTACTGTGGAATCCTTGCCGCCGGGGGTGCGGGCGCGGTCGGACTTCTGGCTTTGTTGCCTGTTGCCGAGGGACTCGACACGCTTGGCGTCGGGCACTAGCGCACGGGCGCGCACGCGCTGCGTCTTGCCGCGAGCGTTGCTCGGTCCTTTGTATTGATCCTCTAGGCGCGCGCTCCCGCGCCGGACTGGTTGGCAGGAGTGGCCGCGGCCTCCGCAATGAAAAAGAGCCCCTAGGGCGCCAGTCGTGCAATACCAGCCGCCCGCAAGAAAGCGACTTTGCGCGGGCCGGCTGCAGTTGCGCATCCGGGCCGCGCTTTTTGCCAACGAGCGCGCGCGCCCGACGCACTCGGTCTTCGAGCGCACCCACCGTGTGCGCGTCCCCCGGCGGCGCTTGCGCGTCCAAGGGTGTCGGCCCTATACTGTATGTATTTACAGTACCGGCCCGGAACTTACATGAAACCGGTTCGATCCGCATTACTGGCAGAGGCCTTCGCCGATCTCAAAGGACGCGGCGCACGAAGCAATCGCGATTCGCGCTTTGCGAAGATGGAGCATGAGCTCGATGCCCAGTACCTGGAAGTGCTGCGGCTCGAAGCAACGCTCGATCCCGTGCAAACGCGGCCGGCAGCGCCCGGGGCTCCGCTGCCCGTTACGGGCGCACCGATCAAGACCTCCGTGACGCTGGAGCGCGCTCGCTCGATCATCAGTCGCAACGATTCGCCCGACATACCATTTGACCGCTCCGTAAACCCCTACCGTGGCTGCGAGCATGGTTGCGTGTACTGCTATGCGCGCCCGACCCATGCGTATCTCGGGCTTTCCGCAGGTCTGGACTTTGAGACCCGTCTCTTTGCGAAAAACAATGCCGCCGAGTTGCTCGAGCGCGAGTTACGCAAACCGGGCTATGTCCCCGCCATGCTTGCGCTCGGCGCCAATACCGATCCGTACCAACCCATAGAGAAAGAACACCGCATCACCCGCTCGGTGCTGGAGGTGCTTGCCTCGTTCGGCCATCCTGTCGCCATCACTACCAAATCGGCATTGATCCTGCGCGATCACGATTTGCTCGCGCAAATGGCGCAGCGCAATTTGGTACGAGTTCTGATTTCAATTGGCTCGCTGGATCGCACACTCGCCCGAACGCTCGAGCCGCGCGCCAGCACGCCGGCTCGACGGCTCGAGGCAATCGGCGCCCTCGCTCAATTGCGCATCCCGGTGGGCGTAATCGTCGCACCCGTCATTCCCGCGCTCAACGAATCGAGCCTGGAGCCGGTGCTTGAGGCAGCCGCCTCTGCCGGTGCGACGTACGCGTGGTACACGGTTTTACGCCTGCCCTTGGAGGTCCGCGACCTGTTTGTCGAATGGTTGCGGGAGTTCGCCCCGCTACGCGCGGATCATGTCTTAAGTCGCGTCCGCCAGATCAGCGGTGGTCGGGACAACCGCTCGGAGTTCGGCCAACGCATGACGGGCACCGGTATCTTCGCCGAATTGTTGCGCCAACGCTTTGCGCTGGCCTGCCGCAGGCTCGGACTCGCGCAGCATTGTCCGCCGCTGGCCTGCGAGCATTTCCGTGTGCCGTCCGCGCCCTGCGCGCAGCAGAACCTGTTCTGAGGCTCAGGCGAAATCCCGGCGCAAGGATTCCTGCGTCCCGGGTTCGATCGCATCGACCCGCGCCCGATATCGGGGGTGGTCGACGCCAATCGAGACACGCCGACCCGCGCGAAAACCCGAGATCGCCTGCGGCGCGAGCTCAAAGCGCAGAAAGTGGACCGATGAAGTTTTCTCCTCGTTTTCGCGCACGAGGTCCTCGTCCGCGATCCCAAAACACGGCTCGCATCCTTCCACCTGGAGGTAGACACGTCGCTCGATGCCGATCAAGCGCGAGAGCTCGCGCGCGCGCTCGACCGCATTCTCATATTCGAGCATCATCGTTGCCTTGAGATTCGTTCCGTCCGGAATCAGCGGATTGTAGGCGTCGAGCTCGTCTTGAATCCCTTTTTCGTCAAACGTCCTTTCAATTCGCAGCATCTCCTGGATCTGATAGCGGACTGTGGTCTCGTCCTCAAAAATCAGGGTGAGATTCGCACCCAGATGCACGGTCCGATTTTTCTTGTGTGCGAGCACACGGCTGCGAATTTCATTGCGCTGCTTTGCATACGCCTCCAGCGTCAGCAGGCTCGATGCGGAGATTGCGCCCATCGTCGTCTCGCTTAACCCCGGTTACTCGATGCCATAGGCCATGCGCAGCAGCGTGAGCGGATGCGCGAGGCGCGGTTTTTTGCCGTTCGCCGGGCTGCCGTCGAGCTCCCCGATTCCCTGTTCGATGTGGTGCCCTGCAAGCTGGCAGTCGGAGCTAATAAAGTCGGGCTGCGCCTGAGACATGGAACGAAAGACGGGTACACCAATTTTCATTGCCATCGAGTGGAATTCCTTCTTCACACCCCAGGTACCGGCATGGCCTGAGCAACGCTCCACGGTGGTCACCGTGGTCTGGGGAATCCACTTCAGGACCTCCTCGGTCTTGCGACCGATGTTCTGCACGCGGTTGTGGCACGGCACGTGGTAGGCGACGGCACCCAGCGACCGCCGGAAATCACTTTTCAGCAGCCCGTCTTTGTGACGCGCCACCAAGTAGTCGAACGGATCCCACATGGCCTCGCCGACGAGGCGCACATCCGGATCGTCCGCAAACAGCAGCGGCAGCTCTTTGGCGAACATCAGCGTGCAAGACGGAATGGCCGCCAGAATCGCGTAGCCCTCGCGTGCATAACGGGCCAGCACCGGGATGTTCACTTCCTTGAGGCGCTGCACGCCTTCCAGATCCCCGAGCTCCAGCTTGGGCATGCCGCAACAGGCCTCCTTTTCCACGACCACGTGCGCGATCTCGTTGTGCGCAAGGATCTTTAGCAGATCCCCACCGATCCCCGGTTCGTTGTACTTCACGTAGCAAGTCGCGTAAACGACTACCTTGCCCGGCGTGCGCGCGCCGTCGCGCACCGGCGCCGAGGCATTGACCTGAGCCAAGCCGCGAAACTTCGTGGCCGCATAGTCCGGACGCCACGCCCTGCGATCGACACCCAGGAGCTTCTCGCTGATCGCCCGCCCCGCGCCGCTCTGATTGACTGCGTTGACCGCCTGCGTCACGATGGGAATTCCGGCAAACGAGCCCAGCCGATCGGTGGAAGAGAGCACCCGGTCGCGCCAGCGTCCTCCCGTGCGGCGGAACGCAACCGCCTTGGCGCGCAGCATCAGATGCGGGAAATCCAAATCCCAGGCGTGCGGAGGCACGTAGGGACACTTTGTCATGAAGCAGATGTCACACAGGTAGCACTGGTCGACGACATCGACAAAGCGCTCTTTGGGTACGGTGTCGAGCTCGCCGCTTGCGCTGCCGTCGACCAGATCAAAGAGCGTCGGAAACGCGCCGCACAGGCTCACGCAGCGCCGGCATCCGTGACAGATATCAAAGACCCGCTCGAGTTCCTTTTCGAGCTTGGACGTGTCCCAGAAGTCCGGCTCCTTCCATGCAATGGGCTTGCGGGTAGGCGCCTCCAGGCTTCCTTCTTTGGTGCTCATGATTGCCTTGCGCTGGGAAAATTCAAAGCGCGATGCGCGCAACGCGCGCATCGCGTTCGAGGGGCCGCAGCCCGGATACCTCGGTGCCTAGTCGGCCAACGAGTCCAGCGTGCGCTGGAACTTGTTGGCGTGCGAACGCTCGGCTTTGGCCAGCGTCTCGAACCAATCGGCAATCTCTGTAAAACCTTCGCTGCGCGCCGTTTTGGCCATACCCGGGTACATGTCGGTGTACTCGTGCGTTTCCCCGGCAATCGCGGCCTTCAAATTCGCCCGCGTCGGTCCGATCGGCAAACCCGTCGCCGGATCCCCCACCTGCTCGAGATACTCGAGGTGGCCGTGCGCATGTCCCGTTTCCCCTTCGGCCGTGGAACGGAACACCGCCGCCACGTCGTTATAGCCCTCGACGTCCGCCTTGGACGCGAAGTACAAATAGCGCCGGTTTGCCTGCGATTCCCCCGCAAATGCCGCCTTCAAGTTTTCCTCAGTCTTTGATCCCTTCAATGCCATAAGGCTCTCCTAGTAGTTTCATCGCTGCAGCGACATCCTTCCGAAATCGGTCGGCAAGGGAAAATGTACGCGCCCCGCGTTGATTAAACAAATGAATTGTGATTATGAACGCGATAGCCAAGTTCTATCTGTCATCAAGAGGAAACATCGCGGCGGCCGCGCGCGCCGGGAGGCGCTTGGCGGACTAAAAATCGGCTGCGTCGAGCGCGAGCGCACCCGCGCCGCCGGACTCGATCGCCACTCGCAGGCTGGGTGCCGTCGACAACAGGTGGTCGGCGAAAAACCGCGCGGTGGCGATTTTGGTGCGGTAAAAGCGGTCTTCCGCCGCCGCCAGATGGTGCTGCGCGATGAGCGCGGCCCGTGCCAGCTGCCAGCCGCCCAGCGTGATGCCCGCGAGCTTCAAATACGGTACCGATCCCGCGTATGCGCCGCGCAGGTCCCCGCCGAAACTGCGCAGCAAATATTCGACCGCGCCGTTATAGGACTCGATCGCCTCCGACAGCCGGGCGGCAATCGCCGCGAAGTCCTGCCCGGTTTGCGCCCGGAGCTCGGCCAGTGTTGTTCGCATCTGCTCGAGGAACAAGCGCGCACCGGCGCCGCCATCGCGGATCGTTTTGCGCGCGAGCAAGTCATTGGCCTGGATTGCGGTTGTGCCCTCATAGATGGGAAGGATGCGGGCATCCCGATAGTGCTGCGCCGCTCCCGTTTCCTCAATGTAACCCATGCCGCCGTGCACCTGGATGCCCACCGAGGTGAGTTCGACGGCCATTTCCGTGCTCCAGCCCTTGACGATCGGAACCAGATAGTCGTGGAGCGTCTGCGCGCGGGCGCGCTCGGCGCGGTCCGGGTGGTGCCGTGCAACGTCACTGTGCGCAGCGGCCACGTAGGCAAGGGCGCGGGCCGCCTCGATATGCGAGCGCATGAAAAGCAGCATGCGTCGCACGTCGGGGTGCTCAATGATGGCCACGGGACCCGGCGACCCCTCCACCGCACGACTCTGCACGCGTTCACGGGCATAGGCGGCGGCCTGCTGATAGGCGCGCTCACTCACGGCGATCCCCTGCAGGCCGACTTGAAAACGCGCCACGTTCATCATGATGAACATCATTTCGAGACCGCGGTTTTCCTCGCCAACGATTTCGGCCACCGCACCCGGCCCGACCTCGCCGCGGCCGTCACCGAACAGCAGCACCGCCGTCGGGCTTGCGCGTATGCCGAGCTTGTGCTCGATGGACGCGCAGTAGACGTCGTTGCGCTTGCCCAGATCGCCCTCGGCACCCGGAAGAAACTTGGACACAGCAAACAGCGATAGGCCCTTGACCCCCGGGGGCGCATCGCTGGTGCGCGCCAGCACCAGATGCACGATGTTTTGCGTCAGATCGTGTTCGCCGTACGTGATGAAGATCTTCTGGCCGAAGATGCGGTAGCTGCCGTCGGCCTGGCGCTCGGCCCGCGTGCGCACCAGCGACAGATCCGAGCCGGCCTGTGGTTCGGTCAGATTCATGGTCCCGGTCCAGCTGCCATCGATCAGTCTGGGCACGTAGCGTCGCTGCTGTTGCGCGGAGCCCGCAAGCAAAAACGCCTCGATGGCGCCATCGGTGAGCAGCGGACAAAGTGCGAAGGACAGGTTGGCCGCCTGCAGCATCTCCAGGCATGGGGTAGCCACGAGCTTGGGCAGTCCCTGCCCGCCGTGCTCGACGGGGTGCATGACTCCTTGCCAGCCCCCGTCGGCGAACGCGCGGAACGCCTGTTGGAAGCCCGGGGAGGTCGTCACCACTCCATCGACACAGCGCGCCGGTTGTGTATCGCCCACGCGATTGAGCGGAGCGATGACCTCGCCCATGAGCTTGGCGCATTCTTCCAGCACCGCGTTGACGATCTCCTCGCTCGCATCCTCGTAGCCGGGCAAGGCCTGGATCGCGCGCAAATTCGCAAGCTCATGGACCACGAACTGGATCTCCCGGAGCGGGGCGCGATAGCTCACGGCCTTATCCCAGTTTCTCGATGAGTTCGGGCACCGCCTGGAACAAGTCGGCCACCAGTCCGTAATCGGCCACCTGAAAGATCGGCGCATCGGGGTCCTTATTGATGGCCACGATCACCTTCGAATCCTTCATCCCCGCCAGGTGTTGGATCGCCCCCGAGATCCCGATGGCGATGTAGAGCTGGGGGGCGACGATTTTCCCCGTCTGCCCGACCTGCCAGTCATTGGGCGCGTAGCCCGCGTCGACCGCGGCGCGCGAAGCCCCCAAAGCGGCATTCAGGCGCCGTGCCAGTTCATCGAGCAGCCTGAAGTTTTCTGCCGAACCCAGAGCCCGGCCGCCCGAGATGACGACCTTGGCGCCCTGCAGTTCCGGCCGGTCGCTCTTTGCCACCTCGCGACTCACAAACCGGGAGATACCCGCGTCGGGGACCGCAGCAACGGTCTCGATCGTCGCGCCGCCGCCCTCGGGTGCGCTCGCAAAACCGGTAGGGCGCACCGTGACAAACACAAGGGGATCGGCGCATTGCACGGTGGCAATGGCGTTGCCGGCGTAAATGGGCCGTGCGTAGGTGTCCGGTGCAAGGACGGCGATCGCATCGGAGATTTGCGCGCAGTCCATTTTCGCGGCAACGCGCGGCAAAACGTTCTTGCCGAAGCTGCTCGCGGGCGCCATGACGTGGGTATAGCCCTCGCTTGCCATCTCGAGCAATTGCGCTGCGACGTTTTCGGCGAGCGCATCGGCAAAATGCGGCGCGTCGGCCACATACACCTTGCTCACACCGGCGATGGCGCAGGCCTGCTGCGCCGCCGCCCCGCAGCCGCTTCCCACTACCAGCACATCGACCGCGCCCGCGGCCGCCGTGGCCGCCGTGACCACATTGCGCGTGACGGCCTTAAGCGAGACGTTGTCGTGCTCGGCCAGGACCAGTGCTCGCATCGCCTACCCTCCCACCGTCACGAAATCACCTTGGCTTCGTCACGCAGCTTGGCAACGAGCGTCGCGACGTCCGGAACGCGTATTCCGGCCTTGCGTTGTGCCGGTTCGGTCACTTTGATGGTTTTGAGCCGGGGCGACACGTCCACGCCCAGACTCTCCGGTGAAATCGTCTCCAGCGGTTTTTTCTTTGCTTTCATGATGTTGGGCAAAGTGACGTAGCGCGGTTCGTTCAGGCGCAGGTCCGTGGTGATCACCGCCGGCAGCCGCACCGACACCGTCTCCAGACCGCCGTCGACCTCTCGGGTGACCTGCGCCCTGCCCTCGGCCACCTGCACGCGCGAAGCAAACGTTGCCTGCGGCAGTCCGCGCAGGGCCGCGAGCATCTGTCCGGTCTGGTTCGCGTCGTCGTCGATCGCCTGCTTGCCCATGATCACCAGCTGCGGCTGTTCGCGCTCCATGAGTGCCGCCAGCAGCTTGGCCACCGCCAGAGGCTGCAGTTCCGCGTTGGTCTCCACGAGTATTGCGCGATCGGCCCCGATCGCCAGCGCCGTGCGCAGCGTCTCCTGACACTGGCTGCCGCCGCACGAGACGGCAACGACCTCGGTCGCCACCGACGCCTCCTTCAGACGCATGGCCTCTTCGACGGCGATTTCGTCAAAGGGGTTCATCGACATCTTGACGTTGCCCAAATCGACGCCGCTCTGGTCGGATTTCACGCGAACCTTGACGTTGTAGTCGACCACTCGCTTGACGCAGACCATTACTTTCATTTTTCTTCCGTCCGTTTGCGTTGCGTTGCCCACACGACACGGCCTTCGCCCTCGACGCCGCCGTGCGCGGCCTCGCCCTGATGCATGCGCATCTAATCATACGCAGTTAGCCCGATGCTGCCCGGGCTCTTCGGCGTAGGGCATTCCAGTCGCGCAAAATTTCGCGCGCCGCGTTGCATCCGGGAGCACCCGAAACCCCCCCGCCAGGGTGCGCGCCCGAGGCACAATGGTACAGCCCGCGGATCGGCCCGCGGTAGCGGGCGCTGCCGATCAAGGGGCGGAAGCAAAACAGCTGATCGAGCGACAGCCGGCCGTGAAAAATGTCGCCGCCGACGAGCCCGTAATCGCGTTCCAGATCAAGCGGGGACCACGCCTTAAAGCCAAGCAATGCGCGCCGGAAATTCGGGCAATACGACTCCACGACCCGGAAAATCGCCTCGATTGCGCCCTCTTTGCGCGCCTCCCAGCCTCCGGCGGGCTGTGGATCGAATTGCTGGCAAAACAGACTCGCGACATGCGCTCCGCGCGGTGCCAGCGTGTCGTCGACAACGCTCGGCAGCAGCATTTCTATGATGGGTACGCGGGAATAGCCCTCGCGAACGGCATCTTGCCAGGCCTGGTCCATGACCCGAAGCGAAGGCCCCAGCAAAATCCCGCTGGCGTGATGCTCCTGTGCATGCGTGCCGGGCTGGCAACCAAAGTCGGGCAGCTCGGAGAGCGCAACGTTGATTCGAAACGATCCCGAAGCGCAACGATATTGCTCGATGGCGGCGCGAAACTCGGCGCTGAGATGCTGCGCATCGAGCAGTCGCTGATACAGTAGCTTGGGGTTGACCCCGGCAGCTACCGCACGCGCGGTCAGCGAGCGGCCATTGGCAAGCTCGACTCCGGCGACGCGCCCGCCCTCGACCAGTACACGGCGCACCTCGCAGTCGCGCTCGATTCTCACCCCGCGCGAGCGGGCCTCCTCGGCCATGAGCTCCGTGATGCGCCCCATACCGCCCACAACGTGTCCCCAGGCGCCTTGCTTGCCGTTGATTTGGCCGAAGCAGTGATGCAGCAGCACGTAGGCCGATCCGGATGCGTACGGGCTGGCAAAGTTGCCCACGATCGAATCAAAGCCCAAAGCGGCCTTGAGCGCATCGCACTCGAACATGGAATCGAGCCACTCCCCGGCGCTGCGAGTAAAGGCCGACAACAAATCGCGCTGACCGGCGAGCCCCAGGCCGCCGATGTCCCCGGCCAGCCGCGCGACGGTGCGGGCCGAAGCCAAATCCGACACGATCCAGCGCCCGCCCAGCTCCGGAGGGGTGCGCAGCACCCAGCGTCGCAGCACGTCGGCAATGCGCTTAATCCGTGCGTAATGCTCCGGCAACCGTTGCGCGTCCCTTGGTGAGAACCGCTCGAGCGCAATGCCCGATGCATCGTCCGTCGCTGGGGCGGCCGCGCCCCCAAAGCGCAGCGCGCGCCCGTCGGCCGACGGAACAAAGTTGGCAAACGGTCGCTCGACAATACGCAAGCCACGCTCGATGAGCCGCAAGTCGCGAATCACCGTGGGCTGCAGCAGGCTCACCGTGTAGCTCGCCGAGGAATTGCGAAACCCCGGCAAGAACTCCTCGGTCACCGCCGCCCCGCCCAGGACGGAGCGCCTCTCGAGTACCGTCACTTTCAAGCCCGCGGCCGCCAGGTAGTTGGCGCACACAAGACCGTTGTGGCCCGCGCCTACTACAATGACGTCTGCGATCGGGGCGGCCATAGTCCGCTTCTCCTTCTTTCGCCAGATCCAGCGCGGCACCGCTGTGCCCTGAGTAGATCCCCCATCCCGACACGGCTGGCTTGTTACCACACTTTTCGATGGCTTGGTTTTGCTAACGACCCTTACAAGAGGCGCCGCGCGCCTCGCGCTCTGCGGCCTAATCGGCGCCCTCGCCGCCTGCCAGACGCTCGCTCCGGAGCGCGCCGCAGGTGGCCCCACGCCCGCGACCGCGCCCGTTAGCGCCGAGCTTCCCGTGGCGGTCGCTGCGCCCTCGCAGACGCCCGCAGCGGAACAAAACGCGCTGCCGGCAGCGGCTGCGCCCGAGTCCGCGCCGGCACCGGCTGCGCCATCGCAGCCGCCCGCGCCGCCGGTAAGGATCGCCTTGGCATTGGGTGGCGGCGCCGCACGCGGGTTTGCCCACGTCGGCGTGATCAAAGCGCTCGAAGCCCAGGGAATCGTGCCCGACATCCTCGTGGGCACCAGTGTGGGCAGCTTCGTTGCCGCGCTGTACGCTTCCGGATACGATGGCGCCCATTTGCAGCGCGTGGCGATGCAGTTCGAGGAATCGACGCTCACCGACTGGTCCTTGCCATCGCGCGGACTCTTCAAAGGCCAAGCCTTGCAGGACTTCGTCAATGAGCAAGTCGAGCAGCGACCGATCGAAAAGCTGCCGCGCAAGCTCGCCATTGTGGCCACCGACCTGCGCACGGGCGAAATGATGGTCTTCGAGCGGGGCAATGTCGGCATGGCAGTGCGCGCCTCCAGCAGCGTCCCGGGGGTCTTTCAGCCCGTGGCCATCGGGGGCCGCGAATACGTAGACGGCGGCCTGGTCAGCCCCGTTCCGGTGCGCACCGCTCGACGCCTGGGCGCCGATGTCGTGATCGCGGTCGACATCTCGAAAAAACCGGCATACCAGAGCACCACCGGCACCTTCGACATCCTCCTGCAGTCCTTCACGATCATGGGACAGGCGATAGCGCGCAGCGAGCTGGGCGAGGCCGACGTTGTGCTGGAGCCGGCCGTCGACGCAATCGGCAGTACCGATTTTGCGGCGCGCGAGTCCTCCATCCGCGAAGGCGAGTTGGCCGTGGCCACGCACGCGAATGCGATCCTGGCGGCCGTCGCCCGCGCCCGGCAAAGCATCGCCGCGGCTGCCGTCTCGGCGCCCGGACCCTGATCGGTGCAACCCAGCGTATTGGCGCCCGATATCTGGACCATCAACGGCAAGCAGCCAACCCACAAGGTGGTAACGACGTGACCCAGAAAGGACCGGATTCCCCAGGCGCGCCGCAAACCGCGCCCGCGCCAAGCGTCCCCGCTTCGGCCAAACCCCGGATCCTGCTCGCCGACGCGGGTCGAATTTCCCGTGGGGCTGCCGGAGAGGCCGTGCGCAAACATTTCGACGTGCGCGAGGTCGCCGACGCGGAAGCTGCTTGGCAGGCGGTGCTCTTGGATTCGTCGGTGCGTGTCGTGATCGTTGAGCTGGCCGCACCGGCGGTACGCGCATTGGAGTTGCTCGGCCGTCTGCGGGCCTCCAAAGTCCAGCGCATCCGTGACATGCCTGCCATCGCGCTGCTCGACCAGGCAAGCGCCGCCGAGAGCCCACGGGTCGAAGCGCTCGAAGCCACCTCGCTGCTGATCAGCGAGCCGCTCTCCCCGACTACGGCCGGGGAGTTGCTTTCGCGTCTTCGGGTGCTCGTTGACCTTGCCACCACGCGCGAGGCGCTCATCGAGAGCCGCGCCGAGCTCGATTCGGCGCGCACGGTGGATCCGGAGACGGAGCTACTCACACTACCGGCCTTCGATCGGCAGGTGGACAAACTGCTGTCGTATGCACGCCGGGCGCTTTCGGACCTCGCCCTGATCTGCATCCGCGTCGAGCTCAAGATGCCCCGCAGTGAGGCCTGGGACGGCGAAATTGAACAGCGCATGCGGCACGTCGGGCGGGCGTTGAGTTCCTCGGTGCGCCTGGAGGACCTCGCGACCCGGTCGGACAAGACCGAGTTTTGCGTAGCTACGCAAAACAACGGGATGACGGACATGCTGCGGTTTGCCGCGCGCCTGCGCAAGGTCCTGGAAAACGTCGATGCCGCCGGCCCTGGCGTGGAGGTCTGGACCTGCATCGGGGTGGCGACCCTATCGGAAGAGTTGCGCCGCAGCGCCGGTGAGCTGCGAGCTCAGGCGCAGCGGCGCGCCCAGATGGCCCAAAGCACGCGTTCGCGGCGCATCATGCTCGGAGCCTCCGAAGCAGCCAAAGCCGGGGGCTTTGATCCGAACGCCGAAAGCGGCTCGATGGATGTCAGTCTCGCCTTGGTGCTGATCGCATCGGGCCGCTCGGCGGAGGTCATATCGCATATCCCGCGGCTGCTCGAGCAACTCAATCCGCTGCTTCGCTTGATCCGCCAACAGCAAAACCAGCCCAGCAGCAAGCGCGCTACCGGCTCAGAGAAGGAATCATGAACGCCTACCAGGAATTCCACGCCCGTTCGCTGCGCCAGCCCGAGGTCTTCTGGGGCGAGCAAGCCGGGCTGATCGATTGGCGCCAACCGGTGCAGCGCGTGCTCGACGCCTCGCGCCCGCCGTTTGCAAGTTGGTTTCCGGGTGCGAGCACCAATTTGTGCCATAACGCGGTCGACCGGCATCTGGCTGCGCGGGCCAATCAGCCGGCATTGATCTACGTTTCGACCGAGACCAACGAAGAAAAGACTTACACCTTCGCGGAGCTGCACCGGCAAGTGAACCGATTCGCCGCGCTCTTGCGGGCACTGGGCACCCAGCGCGGTGATCGGGTGCTCATCTACATGCCGATGATCCCCGAGGCCGTATTCGCGATGCTGGGTTGCGTGCGCATAGGGGCAATTCATTCCGTGGTGTTCGGAGGCTTTGCGTCCCACAGTTTGGCCACGCGAATCGATGATGCGCGGCCCCGAATCATCATTTCGGCTGACGCGGGCTCCCGAGCCGGCAAAACTGTCGCCTACAAGGGTTTGCTTGACCAGGCAATTTCGCTGGCGAAGAACCCACCCGAGCACGTGCTTCTGTTCGACCGGGGCCTCGCGCCGATGCCCATGACGTCGGGCCGGGATCTGGATGGCGCGGCCCAACTGCGCAAGCACTGGGACGCACAGGTCGAGTGCGTCTGGCTCGAATCCAACGAGCCCTCGTACATCCTGTACACCTCCGGGACCACCGGCCGGCCCAAAGGCGTGCAGCGTGACACGGGGGGTTACGCCGTGGCGCTGGCCGCGTCGATGAAGCACATTTTTGCGGGCATGCCCGGAGAGACGTACTTCTCCACTAGCGACATCGGCTGGGTGGTGGGCCACAGCTACATCGTCTACGGACCGCTACTGGCGGGAATGGCCACCGTGGTCTACGAGGGCACGCCGATTCGCCCCGACGGGGCGGTATGGTGGCGCATCGTCGAACAGTACCGGGTCAATGTCATGTTTTCGGCGCCCACGGCGATCCGCGTCCTGAAAAAACAGGATCCGGCGCTCCTGCGCCGGCACGACCTGTCTTCGCTCAAAACCCTGTTTCTTGCGGGCGAGCCGCTCGACGAACCCACCGCGCGCTGGATCGCTGAAGGCCTCGGGCGGCCCGTCGTCGACAATTACTGGCAGACCGAGACCGGATGGCCCATTCTTGCGACGCCCCGCGGAATTGAAGCGCTGCCGCCCAAGTTCGGCAGCCCGGGCGTGGCCTGCTATGGCTACGACGTGCGGCTCTACGACGAGGTGAGCGGCAAGGAGGTCGGCAACAACACCAAGGGGGTGGTCGCGATCAAGGGGCCGCTGCCGCCGGGATGCATGAGCACGATCTGGGGGGATGACGAACGCTTCGTCAACACCTATTGGCGCAGCGTGCCCGGTCAAAACGTGTATTCGACGTTCGATTGGGGGATTCGCGACGACGACGGGTATTTCTTCATACTGGGTCGCACCGACGACGTCATCAATGTCGCAGGCCACCGCCTGGGCACCCGGGAGATCGAGGAGTCGATCAGCTCGTACCCGGGTGTGGCCGAAGTCGCAGTCGTGGGAATCGCCGATGCGCTCAAGGGTCAGGTGGCTGTTGCCTTTGCCGTAGCCCGCGACCCGGCGGCGGTTGCCAATGCGGCGCAGCGCGCCGCGATGGAAAACGAAATTCTCAAGGTCGTCGATTCGCAGCTCGGAGCCGTGGCGCGGCCCGCGCGCGTGCATTTCGTGGGCGTGCTGCCCAAGACGCGCTCGGGCAAGCTCTTGCGACGCACGATCCAGGCCATCTGTGAAGGACGGGACGCGGGTGATTTGACGACGATCGAGGACCCCGCCGCTTTGGAGCAGATCCGCCAGGCCTTGTCGGACAAGACCTAGGAGCCTTTGGGCGCCGGCAACCGATCGCGCGCAGACCTCGATGCGCCGCGCGAAATCTGGAGACGCGCGCCGTCTGCCGGCCGATGGCCAGACGAAGCGGTACAGACCCCGGCTTATGTGATCAGGGCGATCGACTTGAGCGCTGCTTCAAACCGATCGATGGGTACCGGTTTGCCGAACAAGAAACCCTGGAATTCCCTGCAACCCATGCCCAAAAGCAACCTGCGCTGCTCCTGGGTTTCAACACCTTCGGCGATCACTTCCAAATTCAGACTCCGTGCCATTGCGATGATGGTCTGAACGATCGACAGATCGCTGCTATCGATGGCAATGTCGCGCACGAAGGACCGGTCGATCTTGAGCTGATGGAGCGGAAGTCGCTTGAGGTACTGCAAGGAAGAGTAGCCGGTGCCGAAATCATCGAGCGAGAACTGCACGCCGATTTCGCGCAAGGCATTCATGGTCGCGATGGTTTCCTCGGTGTCGCGCAAGAGTGAGCTTTCCGTCAATTCCAGCACCAACCGTTTCGGATTGACCCCGTAACGGCGCACGAGTCCGCGGACCGCATCGACGAATTCCGCGCGGTGAAACTGTTTCGCACTCACATTCACGCAAAGCGAGAGATTGCGCGTTTCGGCTGTCTTCGCCCAGGAGCGCAGTTGCACGCAAGCCGTCTCCAGAACCCACTGCCCGATCGGAACGATCAGATCGGTGCTTTCGGCCACGTCGATGAATTGCCCCGGCGGCACGCATCCTCGCACGGGGTGGATCCAGCGGATTAGGGCTTCTGCACCGATCGGCCGGTTGCGGCTGTCGACCTGGACCTGGAAGTGCAGCGCGAATTCGCGCCGTTCCACAGCCCGACGCAGCTCCGCAGCCAGCGCAGTTTGCACGTTGACCGCCTCTTGCATCTTGGGGTCAAAGAAGCGGAGGTTTTTGCGTCCCGCCCGTTTCGCCTCGTACATCGCGATGTCGGCTTGTTTGATCAGGTCGACGTCGGGCTGCTCCCGTCCGAAGAACAAAGTGGCACCTATGCTTGCGGTGCACTGATACTCGTCGGAAAACAGCTCGTAGCGGCGGTCAAGGACGGTGAGCAGCTTCTCGCAAATCGCCTCGGTCTGCTGGGCAGCCACCGCGACCTCCTCGCTCAGATCCTCCAAAACCACGACGAACTCATCGCCGCCCATGCGTGCGATCGAGTCACGTTCGCGCAGACAGGACTTCAGCCGTCGGGCAACCTCCTGCAGCAGCGCATCGCCGGCCGCGTGACCGAGGGTATCGTTGAGCGACTTGAAATCGTCCAGGTCGATGAACAACAAAGCGCCTCGACGTCCCGTGCGTTCGCTCGAGAGCAGCGCCTGCTGCAGTCGATCGTTCAAAAGCCGCCGATTGGGCAACTCGGTGAGGTGGTCGAAAAACGCCAGGCGTCGGATCTCCTCCTCCGACATCTTCTGGCGCGTTATGTCGATCAGGAAGACGATCGTCCAGGGCCCGTCTTTCAGGTCGAGACGCTTGGCCGAGACGTAGGCCGGAAACTCCGATCCGTCCTTGCGTAAGCCCACGGTTTCGAATGCTCCCTCAACCGTCTCCGTTCCCGGTCCCAGCGGGTTGTGCTCCTCGATTTGCGAGGTGTACGGGTAGGCGATCTGTTCGAGGAGCGGGCGGCCGCGCACCTGCGCGGCATTGTCATAGCCAAACATCCGCAGGTAGACCGCGTTGGCGTCGACGAGAAGCCCGTCGCGCGCAAACGCCAGGCCGATCGGAGACTGCTCGATGACGGCGCGGAGCCGTTCCTCGCTTTCGCGCAGCGACTCCTGGGTCCGTTTGCGCTCCGTGATATCGCGCGAAGAGTTGAAAAGCACCGCTCCGCCGTCGAGTTCGATCGAAATGCTGCTCACCTCGACATCAAATGTCTCGCCGTTGCTGCGCCGGTGCCGCGTTTCGAACTGGTTTCGGCTGCGGCGCGAAAACTGGAGCCGGAGAATTTCCGAAATTTCCGCCCGGGACAATTCGGCGTCCCATTGCGAGACATGCGTCCCGATCATCGCCTCGCGTGATTGGCCCAGCATGCTGCAAAACGAGTCGCTCGCCTCCAGGAGATAACCGTCCGCATCCAGAATGTGGATGCCGTCGCTCGCGTTGCGCAGCAGCGCCTGGTTTTTCTCGCTTTCGCGCTTGAGGACGATTTGTGCTTCGCGATGCTCCTGGCGCGAGCGCAAAGTCTGGATGCCGTATGCGAGGTCAGCGGCCAACTGCTCGAACAGTTCCACTTCGTGCTGGTGAAATGCGCGCGGCTCGCTCGAGTAAATGGCAAATGCGCCGAAAACGTCCCCCCGCACCAGGAGCGGAAGCGCAACGCACGAACGGTAACCGCGCGAGCGTGCGGCGGTGCGCCACGGCGCGGCGTCGGCACCCGCGTCGATGTCCTGCTCCACGACCGTAGAGCTCGTGCGAATTGCGGCCGCTACCGGTTCCGCGCAGTCCTCCGCGCACTGGCCCAGGACGCCGGCAAGCTGCAAATACCCTTGCTCGTGGCCCGCCTGCGCCAAGGCAAGGACGGGGCCGCGGCGACCGCCCGGAGTCGACCCGACCCAGGCCATGAGATGGCCGCCGATCTCGACGGTGAGCCTGCAGATTTGCGCGAGCAGTTCGTCTTGTTGCTCCGCGTGCACCAAAACCGAATCGCACTGACTCAACAGGCGAAACGCGCGGCTGAGGCGTTTCTCATTTTCCTCGGCGAATTTGGCCGTCGTGATGTCCTTGTTGGTACCCACGACCCGCAGGGCGCGACCGGTTTCGTCTCGTTGGACGACCTTGCCGCGCGAGACGATCCAGACCCAGTGGCCGTCCTTGTGGCGCAAGCGGTATTCGACCTCGTACTGGGCGATCTCCCCTTTGAGGTGCCCGTAGAACGCGGCCGCCATCTTGGCTGCGTCATCCGGGTGCAACAGCGACTCAAAGGTGTGGGCATCGACCTCGATCTCGCCGGGCGCGAAGCCGAGCATGCCGGTCAGGCGGGCGTTGCCCGTGAACCTGCCGGTGGGGATATCGAAGTCCCACATGCCGAGATTTGCGCCCTCGAGGGCGAGATCCATGCGCTGCTCGCTGCGGATCAGCTCCTGCAACAGTCGGTTCTTCTCGGTGACGTCGCGCACGACAACGCTGCTGCGGTGCTCGCCATGCAGATCCGTGAAATTCGCCGACGAGACCTCGCCGAGAAAGCGCGTTCCGTCTTTTTTCCGAAATTCCAGCGTTCCTTGAAAGTGACCGGATTCGAGCCCACCGAAGAAGGCTCTTTTTGCGTTCTGTGAGTTTTCTTCGATGAGCGTGCCTATCCCGAGTGCGGCGAGCTCGCCCGAAGGGTGTCCGAACAGCCGCGACGCCGCAGGATTTGCCTCAAGAATCCCGCCCGTTGGCGAGGAAATGACGATGGAGTCGATACTGCTCTCGAAGACGGACCGGTAGCGCGCTTCGCTGGTGCGCAGCGTCGACTCGTAGCGTGCACGTTCGGCCCGGTGGTTCCGGTAGACCAGAAGGGCCAACGCGGCCAGACCCGCGGCCGTTCCCGCCAGAACCAGCGAAAGCGTGTTTTGCACTTCGCGTGCGCCTTCGCCAAGGGTCGCCGAGAATTCGTCCTCCAAAGGGGTGACGGCCTCGTCGATGGCTTGCAGCCGCGCCGCGAGCGCCTGTGCGCCTTCCGACCAGCCACGATGCGCCGAGATTTCCTCATGCACTTGACGGCCGAGCTGCTCGATTTGAACGACGTACTCATCGCCGCGCGTCCAAAGATCGACGGCGTGCTGCATCGGACCGAACCAGCGGCCCCACCGAAACAGAAAAATGACCCGGCCCAGATCGGCCGGGTCGCACAGACCCGCAAGCAGTCCCTCCCGCGCGGCCTGTACGTCCGGCTCTTCCTGGGAGAGCGCCAGGCGCGCGGACCGATCACCCAGCGGTATCGCGATTGCCCCCTGAAAGCGGCGGTAATCCCGATCGTCGTAGGTGCGTCCGTAACGCGACAGCAGAACCACGGCTTCCTTCTGGGCCTTCGAATACCGCCCTTCGCCTTCCACGTAAGCGCGAACCCCCGAAAGCACTTCCATGCTCCCGACGCTCACCGCCAGAAAGCATCCGATCAGCGCAACGTAGGGCCACGCGTCGCCCCACGTCGATCGCGAAAAAATTCCCTGCCGGGCGGAGGTTTCAGGCATCGCTCGGCGCCGTGGACTGCCATTGGGGAGAATTAAGGGTCGTCTGGGCCCCATTTCCGAGCTTCGTCGTGGTGCGCTCGGAGAGCATTGCCCGCGCGAGCTCGCCGGGGTACGCGCAGCATTTCATCGTGACAGTCGCTCGCGCAGCGAACGAATTCCTGGGCGGGTTGCTGGTGATGGGCAAGAATAGCGGCCCGGGTGTCAAAACGAGTCGCAAAAAAAGCCCTCCCTCGGCGTGTCGCTTTGGCCGATATGGGGCGTAAAACTTGGCCTGGCATGGGCCTGTCGTCCGGCAGGGGCGCGCAGGCGCAAAACCGGGAGCCCGAAAGGGCTACGCGGCGCGGTGCGATCCACACTCGAGCGGCCCTTTTTTGCTGCGCCTTGGGCTCCTCGCCCCAGTGTGAGCGCCGCATCCGGGCGGCCGAAGGCGGGTTTGGACCCGGGCGAAAGGGCCCGCGCCGTGATCCACCTCGACCATGCGAGGTGCGTCAGCACGGCCGATCTGCGCGTCGAACAGCGCATCGGATCGGGATTGCGATCCGACACCCCTAGAGTGCGAGGCTGCGACATCGGAGGCGTCCGGCGTCGGCGCGCCGGCTGCTGCCCATCGAATCGCGAATGATTGACGATCCGACGCAGGAACGACGATCCCCGAACTGTGTGCGTCCGGGCCCAGCATGCACACGGCGCACGAAGCGATGCGGCGAGCACCATCGAACTCGCATGCGGGCGTTGGCTCGATTTGCAAATATGAAACACGAGACATCGCGCAAACGGGCGTGTTGACAAGCACACGAGCTTGACATTTCGCGACAGCCGCGAAAAAAATGCTTCCCAAAGGTAAAGAGGGGAAGTTGTCTTTTCTCGCTGCGATTTCGCCAAAGAGCAGCGCGCTCGCAAAGCCGTCAACTTTCGAGAATCCCTGAATCGGCGACCACGCATAACGTGCGCGGAGGCGGTTTGCGCTCGTTTTTTCGTGGCCTCGGGGCAGGCAGCAGACGGAGTGAAGGCCGTCTCTCGGTTCGACGGGTTCTACAACAACGAAGGAGGAAGGGATCGTAATGGCTGCAACCGAATTTCGGCGTACTGGCCCTCTAAAGGAACTCACGAGTTACCCGCAGTGGCTACAAAACGTTGTGCGTGAAACCAACCCCGACAAAGAACGCGTCGTCAACCACCCGCTGTTCGCGATGATTCGCGACGCAACCTTGCCCCTGCCGCAACTACAACGGTTTCTGAGCGGCGTCTGGTTAACCGTCGAGCGCTTTCCCCATTTCATGGCGATGAACCTGCAAAAGGCGCAGGTCGGCGACAGTATTGGCGTAGACATGGCCCGGAGGTTCCTGATCCAGAATATCCGCGTCGAGCAAAAGCATGCCGACTACTGGTTGGCCTGGGCGCAGGCAAGCGGCTTGCACCTGGAGAATCTGAAAATGGCAAGCGACTGCTTCGAAGTACAGGCTTTGGCGCACTGGTGCTGGTACATCAGCGCGCAACCGTCCCTGGTCGTCGGCGTTGCCGCAACCAACTACGCGGTCGAAGGAGCAACCGGCGAGTGGTCGAACCTGATATGTTCCAAGGACGACTATGCCAACAGCCTGCCGGCATCCTCGCGCACCGCGGCCATGCGCTGGCTGCGGGTGCACGCCGAGTACGATGACACGCACCCGTGGCAAGCGCTCGACATCGTGGCAACGCTCCTGGGAAATGAACCTTCGGCGCCCGACGTCGATGCGGTGCGCGCCGCGATTCGCACCAGCTTCAACTTCATGGAGCTGGGCGCCGATGGCGTGCTACGGCCAAGAAAAACTCAGGACGTGGACCTTTCGCTCAACTCCATTTTGCGCAACGTCGATCCCAAGCAATTTGCACCGCGGCGCGGTGGCCGCCGGGGCGAAGCCGGCAAATCGCTGCGCGTGTCCTAAGCACGGGCCAGGGCAAGAGGTACGTCCTCGGGCTGCCTGCGCACCCCCGGGGACGGCTTTTTTTTGCGCACCACCGCGCGCGGCTTGAGCACGGGCCCGCAGATCGCGCTCGGAGCGAGATCTGGGTGCGTCGCGGCGTCTCATGCCCCGACCGAACGGCGGCCGGGAGCTCGGGCGAATAATTCGCAGGCGTACCGCCCCAGGGCACGGTTATTGTGGCGCGGGCCCCGACCGCCGGCCAAGACGTCGGCGCAAAACGCCGCCCTTGCGCGTCAGCTGCCGGTGCCCTCCCACCGGGGCCGACGCTTGTTCAAAAACGCGTCAATACCCTCTAGCGTTGCGGCCTCCTGCAGGTTGCAGGCCATCGCCTGCGCCGCGAGCTGGTAGGCCGCTTCAACGCCCATTTGCTGCTGGCGATAAAAAAGCTCCTTGCCCGCGGCCACGATGCGCGCCGGTTTGGCAAGGATCGAGGCCGCGAGCCGCCCGATTTCCTCATCCAGGCGCTCAGGGGGCGCGACACGGTTGACGAGGCCCCGTTCGCGGGCACTTTGGGCGTCAATGAATTCGCCCGTGAAGAGCATTTCAAACGCCGGCTTTTGCGCAACGTTGCGCGTCAGCGCTACGGCGGGCGTGGCGCAAAAAAGGCCGATATTGATCCCCGAGGTGGCAAACCGGGCCTCCGTGGAGGCAACGGCCAGATCGCAGGACGCCACGAGCTGGCAGCCCGCCGCCGTTGCGATTCCGTGCACGCGTGCGATAACCGGCTGGGGGAGGGCACGGAGCTGCGCCATGAGCTGAGCGCATTCGGAGAACAGCCGCTGGTGGTACTCCAGCCGCGGGTTGTCCCGAATCTCGCGCAAGTCATGGCCAGCGCAAAACGCCTTGCCGGCCCCGCCGAGCACCACGACCCGTATTGATGCATCGGCGCCGATCTGCGAAAACGCTTCGCGCAGTGCGCCAAGCATCTCGTGCGATAGCGCGTTGTATTGTTGCGGCCGATTCAGCGTCAGGTGCAAGACCGCACCGTCCTGCGCTCGAGTAAGAAGCGGCGCGCCCAGCGGGGCTACGTCTGCGAATTTGGCACTCACCGATGCCTCCAGCTCAAAAGACGATCGTCAGCAAAACACCAAAGCGCCGCGCCAGCCCTCGTTCAGAGCTGCGCGAGCACGCGCACGTGCGTTGCGGCGCTGCGCCCCAGCGCACTGAGGTTATAGCCGCCCTCCAGAGAACTCACAATGCGCCCCTTGCTGTGGCGGCGCCCCAGTTCCATGAGGCGCTGGGTGATATAAGCGTAGTCGGCCTCCACCAGACTCATCTGTCCGATATCGTCCTCGCGATGCGCATCAAACCCCGCCGAGACAAAGATCATCTGGGGGCGAAACTTTTCGAGTCGCGGCATCCAGATCTCATCGACGACCGCGCGCACCCGCGCTCCATCCGATCCCGCCGGCAAAGGCACGTTGACCATGTTTTCCTTCGGATTGTCGGTACCGGAGTACGGGTAAAAGGGATGCTGGAAAAAACTGGTCATCAGTACTCGCTCGCCGCCGGACTCGATCGCGGCCAAAATCTCCTCTGTTCCATTGCCATGGTGTACGTCAAAATCGACCACCGCGACCCGCTCCAGGCCGTGCACCTCGAGGGCGTGCAGCACGCCAATGGCCACGTTGTTCAAGAGGCAAAAGCCCATCGCCATGGCCGAGCCCGCATGATGGCCCGGCGGCCGTACCGCGCAAAACGCGTTTTCCAACTCGCCGTCGATCACCCGATCGGTGGCCTCGAGCACCGCTCCCACAGCGCGGCGAGCCGCCTCCCAGGAATAGGCGCAAACCAAGGTATCCGGATCGAGCGAGTAATATCCGTCTTGCGGTATGCTGCGTTGCAGCATCTCGAGGTAAGCGGCGTCGTGAGCGCGGGCGATCGCGCCGATCGGTGCCTCGGGCGCATCGATATATTCGAGGTGCTGGGCAAGCCCGGTAACAATCAGCCGGTCCTGGATCGAAGCCAGACGAGCCGGACACTCCGGGTGCCAGCTGCCCATTTCGTGCGCCGCACATGCGCTGTGCGACAGCAATCCCGTACTCAAGACATTATCTCCTTTGCAAACATCCGCCACCAATGTTAGAGAAATTTCAGGCTTGTGCGACACGCATTGCGACCGTCATTGTCGGCAAGGATCTGCAGATCCGCCAGAGCTTGACTTGCCTGCTCGCCGGCGGGCACCTGCTCATTGAGGACGCCCCGGGGGTCGGCAAAACAACTCTCGCGCACGCCATTGCAATCTCCCTGGGACTGCCATTTCGGCGCATCCAGTTCACGAGCGATCTGCTGCCCTCCGACGTCATCGGGGTGTCGGTCTACGAGCGTTCCAGCGCCCAGTTCATTTTTCATCCCGGCCCGATTTTCTCCGAGGTTCTTCTCGCCGACGAGATCAACCGCGCCAGCCCCAAAACGCAAAGCGCTCTGCTGGAGGCCATGGAGGAGAGCCAGGTTTCGATCGATGGCATGGCGCGACCCCTGCCGCAGCCATTTTTTGTCATCGCGACCCAAAATCCGCTGCATCAGGTCGGAACCTTTCCGCTGCCCGAATCCCAGCTCGATCGCTTCCTCATGTGCATTTCTTTGGGCTATCCGGACCACGCCGCCGAACGCTCCTTGCTAGCCGGCGACTCGCGCCGCGATATGCTCAAGGCCATGCCGGCGATGTCGCGCGCCTCTGACCTGCTCTCGGCTCAGCAAGAGGTCAAGCAGGTGTTTTGTTCCGACGCGCTGCTCGACTACGTGCAGGCGCTGCTGGCGCACACTCGCACCTCCGGAACCTACGTCGAGGGCCTGAGTCCGCGCGCGGGCCTGGCGCTGCTTGCGGCCGCGCGCGCGTGGGCCTGGCTCGACGGGCGCGATCATGTGATTCCCGAAGACGTGCAAAATGTCGTTCCCGGCGTTGTCGGGCACCGCCTGCGCGCCGCCAAACGTGATGGCAGCCGCGCCCTCCATGGCCAGGAGCTCGCAACGCATCTGCTCCAAGCCGTAGGGGTGCCGTAATCAGACGCCGCCTTCGGAGTCCCCGCGTGTGAGCGCAATCCTGCGTCCCCTGCCGCCGAGGTTCGTGCAGTGGGTATTCCGTAAGCACCGCGAACCGCTGGGCGACGTCACGCTCGACCGCAATCGCATATTCATTCTTCCAACGCGCGCGGGCCTGATTTTCATTGGTGTGGCGCTGACCGTCTGGCTTGGCTCGCTGAACTTCAACCTGCAGTTGGGCTATCTGCTCGCTTTCCTCGTGCTGAGCATTGCGCTGGTGGGCATGTACCAGACGCACCGCAACCTCATGCAGCTGGCGGTGCGCGAACAGCGGGTCGCGCCGGTGCATGCGGGCGAGGTTGCGAATTTCGACTTCGTCATCGACAACCCGACCCGCGAAGCGCGCTACGCCGTCAATCTGGCTTTCGTGCTGCCGCAACGGCGCAAATCCAAGGCGCGCCGGCAGGCCGAGGGTCCGATGCAGGGCGTTTGGGTCGACGTCGCCGCTTCCAGCGGCGTGCGAGTGAGCATCGGCCTGCCCACGCGCCGGCGCGGCCGGCGAGTCTGTCCGCGGGTTCGCATTTCGACACGATTCCCCTTTGGTCTGTGGGAGGCTTGGGCTTACGCCTCCCCGCAAATGACGACCGTGGTATATCCAACCCCGGAGGCGGACGCTCCGCCGCTTCCCTTGGGTACCGGTGGCGAGCGAGAGATGGCCAACGCCATTGTCGCCGGCAACGACGATTTTGCGGGAGTGCGGCCCTATCGCGCCGGCGACCCGCTCAAGTCCATCGCCTGGCGGCTGGCGGCGCGCAACGACGAATTGTCCGTAAAGCTCTTCGAGTCCAGCGCGGGCGAAGAGACGGTGCTTGACTTCGACGCGCTCCCGGCGACTCTGCCCTTGGAGCAGCGCATTGCGCGTCTGACGCGCTGGGTGCTGATGGCCGATGCGGCCGGACTGCGCTACAGCCTGAATTTGCCCGCCAGCCCCATTGCAACCGCGGCGGGCCCGGCGCAGCGCACGCGCTGCCTCGAAGCACTGGCGCTGTACCCGGGCTGATCCCCATGGCGCAGAGTCTCGCTTACTCGCAGGTGCCGGCGCGCGGAACGAGGCCGCGCTGGCAGCGTCTGCGCAACTGGTTGCAACCCCAGATCTCCAGCGGCGCGCGGGAACAGCGCGACCAGACGGTCTTGCTGCTGGCCGTTGCGGTGGTCGTCACCCCGCACTTCGGCCATCTGCCGCTTTGGTCCATCGTCACCATCGGCTCGCTGTGGATCTGGCGCGCCTGGTTGACCCAGTCGCTCAAACCCGCACCCGGGCGAGCGCTCATGCTGATCTTGTTGGCGCTATGCACGGGTGGCGTGTGGCTTCAATACGGCACCTTGTTCGGGCGCAACGCCAGTGTCAATTTCTTGCTCGTACTTATCGGGCTGAAGATCTTGGAGATGCGTGCGCGCCGCGACGTTCTCGTGATTGTCTTTTTGTCCCTGTTCGTTTTGCAGACGCAATACTTGTACGACGAGAGCATCGTATCGGCTCTCATCATGGTGACTTCGGTCTTCTTGCTGTTTCTCGTCCTCTTGAGCGTCAATCTGCCCGAAGGCGACATTGCCCTGACGGGCAAGATGCGGTACCTGGCCCGGGTGTTCCTGCTTGCCGCACCGCTCACGGCGGCCCTGTTTTTCCTCTTTCCCCGGCTGCCCGGGCCGTTGTGGCACGGCGTGGGAGACGAGGCAAGCGCGGGAACCGGTCTGTCCGAATCCATGTCGCCGGGATCGATCAGCCGTCTGCTGCGCAACGATGCGGTCGCACTGCGCGCCAAATTCGACGCGCACATTCCGTCGCGGCGCAACTTGTACTGGCGCGGCCCGGTGTTCGGTTTTTTTGACGGGCGCACCTGGTCGCCACTGTATCCGCCGCGCCCGTCCACAAGCGACGCGGTGAGCGTGCGCTTTGCCGCTTCCAGCGCCGTTGAGTACACAGTGACCCTGGAAGCGACACAGCGGCGCGAACTCGTCGCGCTCGAATTTGCGGAGTCCATCGACGACGTGCCAACTTCGGGCTCGCGCCTGACGCAGACGCTGGAGCTGCAAACCGCAGCGCCGGTGGTGAGCCGGCTGCGCTACCGCGCGCGCAGCTATCTGTCGTTTGCGACCGGACCGACACACTACGAATCCTCCCTCTCCGAGTGGCTGCAGCTGCCCGCGGGTTTCAACCCGCGGACCCTGCGCTGGGCGAGCGAGCTCAAGAGCCGTACGCGCTCGCCCGCCGACGCGTTTAGCGCGGGCGACGCAATGGCAGCCGACGCGCGGCTGGTCGAAGCCGTGCTTGCATACTTTCGCGACGAAGCCTTCCGCTACAGCATCAATGCGCCCCTGCTCGGACGAGACTCGGTCGACGAGTTTCTCTTCGAAACCCGCACCGGATTTTGCGAACACTACGCTTCGTCCTTCGTTGTGCTCATGCGCGCCATGGGCATTCCGGCGCGTGTCGTAACGGGCTACCAAGGCGGGGAAATCAATCCGCTCGATGGTTACCTCACCGTGCGCCAGTCCGATGCGCACGCGTGGGCCGAAGTCTGGCTGCAAAACCGCGGCTGGCAGCGCGTCGACCCGACAGCGGCTGTCGCTCCGGACCGCATCGAGCACACCTTGCGCGAGCGCCGTGCGGAAGAACCCGACGGTGCGCGGGAGGCCTGGGCGTGGCTTAGCGATTGGCGTTCGGGCAAAGAGGCATTGGAAAATGCCTGGAATCAATGGATTCTGTCCTACTCCGCGGAGCGCCAGCGCGCGCTGATGACCCGGATCGGCTTGCACCCCAGTCTGGAAAACGTCGCCGCCGTGGCCATTGCCGCTATGGGCGTTTTGTTGGTATTGCTGGCGCTGCTGTCCTTGCGCCAGCGCCCCGCGCGCGACCCGCTCGCCGACCTCGTCGTGCAGCTGCGCGCCAAGCTCTCGCGCATCGGCATCGAAATTCCGCCGCACATGGGACTGCGCACGATGGAACGCGCCGCGGCCGAGCAGCTCGATCCGGTCTGCCTGCCCGAATTGCATCGCATACTGGCCCAGATCAGCGCGGCCCGCTACGAACGCCTCTCCAACAACGGAAAGTTCGAGAGCCTGCGCGGTCTGCGCCTGCAGTTGCGCCTGTGGCGGCCCGTCCGGCTCGTTTCTTGACCGCGCACGCTGCCCAGGGCGCTAGGCGGGCCGCTCGAGAACCTCAAGGCGGATCTGCCCGATCCCCTCCACCACGGCGCTCACGACGTCCCCCGGCCGCAGCGACCCGACACCGGCCGGTGTGCCCGAGAAAATCAAATCGCCCGGGGCCAGTGCGAAATATCGCGACAGCTCTTCGATGATCTCGTAGGGATTCCAGATCATCTCGGACACATCGCCTTCTTGCCGCCGCTGTCCGTTGACCTCGAGCCAGATTTTTCCGCGTTCGATGTAACCGACTTCGCGCACCGTACGGATTTCGGACATCGGCGCGGACTGATCAAAGGACTTGGCAATCTCCCAGGGACGACCCTGGTTTTTCAACTGGGCCTGCAGATCCCGGCGTGTCAAATCGATGCCCACCGCATACCCCCAGATCAGTGCGCCGGCCTCCTGCGCCCGAACGTCCGCGCCATGTCGGCCCAGGGCGATGACAAGCTCGACCTCGTGCTGCAGATCGGCGGTTTGCGAGGGGTAGCCCAGTTTGCCGACGGCCTCCTGGGTTACCGCGAAGACCGCGTCGGGCGGTTTGGCAAAGAAAAACGGCGGCGCGCGCTCGCCTTGTCCCATCTCGCGGGCATGCTCGGCGTAATTTCGGCCGACGCAGTAAATGCGGTGCACCGGGAACAGATCCGTCGTCCCAGCGACGGGCACGACGGCCTGCCCCGGAGCGGCAAAGACGTATCCCATGTCCACCGGCGCCTTTTCGCCTCGAGGAGGTCGCGCCGGGACGCGACCCTTGGGCCCCTATTTTACGCGCCGCACGCTGGCACGTTTGCGGACGGTTCGCGTACAGTTCGCCCATGTCCGCTCGCGATCAGTCGACCCCTGGCTGGAATGCCGCGCCTGCGCCGAAGGGCGGCATCTACTCGGCGCCCAACGCCGATGCCGCCCGCCGTGCGCGCACGCCGTCGATCTCGTGCGTCGTGCCCGCCTTTAACGAAGCGCAAAACCTGCCACGGCTGCTGCCCGTGCTCATCGAGCAACTGCGGTCGCTCACTGACCGCTGGGAGATCGTCATCGTCGACGACGGCAGCCGCGACCAGACGCTCTCGGCGATCGACCCGTGGTTGAGCAATCCGGGTGTCGTGTGCCTGGCCTTGTCGCGCAATTTCGGCAAGGAGGCCGCGCTCGGTGCCGGGCTCGATCATGCGCGCGGAGACGTTGTCGTTACGATGGACGCGGATTTGCAGCATCCCGTGGAGATGCTCTCGCCCATGCTCGCGCACTGGCGTGAGGGCTGCGACATGGTCTATGCGGTGCGCGCCGACCGCAGCGGCGAATCGGCGCTCAAACGTATGGGGGCACGGTTGTTTTATTCGCTGCTCAAGCTGGGCTCGGCCATCGAGATTCCGGCGCATGCGGGCGACTTTCGGCTCATGGACCGGTGCGTGGTCGACGCGCTGTGCGCGCTGCCCGAGCGCACGCGCTTCATGAAAGGGCTGTATGCGTGGGTGGGCTACCGCTCGCGCGCCGTCGAATTCACGCCGCCGCCGCGAAGTGCCGGGCGCAGCGGATTCGGCGTTCGTGCGCTTTTCTCGCTGGCCGCCTCTGGCATCACGGCATTCACCAACCTGCCCCTGCGCCTGGCCAGCGCGTTTGGCTTCGTCCTCGCGGTCATTGCCATCGCCTATGGCGCGTGGGTCGTTGTCGACCACTTTCTCAACGGCAGCGACGTGGCTGGTTGGGCGACGATCGTTGTCGGCATTACGCTCTTGAGCGGGGTCCAATTGCTGTTCATCGGCGTGTTGGGCGAGTATCTCGGCCGCGTATACGAGGAAGTGAAGTCCCGGCCGCGCTACATCGTGGCGCGGCGCCTGGGCGTGAGCCCGATGGAAACCCCGATGGCTTCGCTATCGGCGCCCCCGAGGTGATCGCGGCCGCAGCAGTGCCGCCGAGCGACCCCGAGCCGCGCCACTGGATCAGCTGCGCCGATGACTTTGCAATCGACGAGGGCGCGGTCGACGGTATCTTGGAGCTCATCGAGCGCGGGCGCATCACGGCCACGAGCGCGCTTGTCGATTCCCCCTTGTGGCAGTCTTCCGCGCAACAACTGCGAGCGCAGCTGCAGCGCAGCGCGGCGCATGGCTCCTCGCGCGCCGACGTCGGCTTGCATCTGAATCTGACCCAGGCCTTTGCCGGCCAAAAGACGGCCGTTTGGCCCTTGGCCGAACTGATGGCACGCTGCGCGCTGCGCGCCGTGCCGCGCCCGTTGCTGCACCGGGCCATCGAGCACCAGCTCGACGCTTTCGAAGAGGCCTTGGGGCAGCGGCCCGACTATGTCGATGGCCACCAGCACGTGCACCAGTTTGCGGTGGTGCGTGAGGCGCTGGTGGGCGCTCTGCGCCGAAGATACGGCTCCCGGTTGCCCTGGGTGCGCAGCACGCGCCCGCCGGCGGCCGTGCGCGACCTCAAAGCGCGCGGCATCGCTGCGCTGGGCGATCGGCGACTGCGCGAATTGGCGGCGGCCTCGCAACTGGCCACCAACGCGTACCTGGTCGGCGTATACGACTTTCGTGCCGACGCCCGGGCGTACTGGATGCACCTTGAGCGCTGGGTGCGCGAGGGCCCGGAGGCCACCGTCTTGATGTCGCACCCGGCGCTGCGTTCGCGCGCCGAGGACCCGCTAGCCGCGGCGCGCCCCATGGAGTTCGCGGCTCTTGCCAGCGCGCAATTCGGAGTTCTCCTCGAACGAGCGCACATCGCGCTTACCACGGGCACGCAGCTCTTGGGGCGCGCACAGGTCGGCCCGGCCGAGCGCGCCGGGGCACTAGCCAACGGTTGAGGGCGGACCCGAGCGGGGAGTTGCATTCGCGGCCGCGCCCGTCGGCGCCGACCGTGCGCCTTCGAGCTGCGCGAGCCCCCGCTGCAGCCACTGTCCACGGATGGCGGGCGCAAGCCACGCCTCCAGACTCAGGTCCGGGCGGTGCAGGAGCGAATTTTCCGGGTCCAGTGCGAAGCGATGAAAAAGCGGAGCCAGTCCCTGCGTTTGCGGATCACAGGACAGGACCCATTCGTCCGAATCCGAGTCGACGTCGGTGGCGAGTTTGCGCACGTATCCCAGGTTCTGGAGCTCCGTCAGCAGCGAGGCAAGTTCTTCCTCGTCGGTTCGCAGCGTCCGGGCCAGCGCGCCCGTGCCGAGCCCCCGCAGCGGTCCCTTGCCCTGCACTTCGAGCAGCAGCTTGAGCAGCGCCATCGCCGTGATCGCTCGGTCGCCGGCGCGCCGGGTATCGAAAAACCGCGTGGTGCGTAGCTGGGGAAGGGTCGCGGCTATGGCCGCACCAAACAAAAAGGTGAGCCACGACAAATAGATCCAGATCAGAAAAATCGGGATGGCGGCAAACGCGCCGTAGATCGTGAGCACGCCCCCGTGAATCACGTAGGCGGCAAACGCGCGGCTCATGAGTTCTCCAGTAATCGCCGTGACCACCCCGCCCGTGAGAGCGTAGCGCCACGCAACCTTGCGGTTCGGCACGAGCGCGTAGACGACGGTGTAGGCCGCCGTGGCGATCAAAGGCGAGGCCAATTGGATCAGTCGCCAAGCGGCAGGGCCCCATCGGTCGACGCGTGCGTCGGACACCGAGACGACGTAGGAGGTCAGACTCAGACTCAGCCCCAGAAGAAGCGGGCCGAAGGACAAGACCGCCCAGTACACGAGCAGGCGCTGAACGATCGGACGGCGTCGATGCACCAGCCAGATGTCATTCAATATGCGGTCGACCGTGAGAATCATCGAAAACGCGGGCAGTGCCAGAAATGCAAGGCCCGCCGCACCGACCCCCGCGGCCTTGGCGGCGAAGTCGCCCAAGTAGCCCAAAATCGCGTGCCCGTAGGGCTCGGGCAGCAAAACTTTTGGCAATTCGCGTTCGATCGACTCGCGAAATTCGGTAAATACCGGGAAAGCCGTCAACACCGCCAAGACGACGGCCAGCAGGGGTACGAGCGCCAGGACGGAGGTGAATGTCAGACCGGCGGCAACCTGCGGCAGTTGGGTTTTGCGCGCCGTGTGAATGGCAAATTCGACCACCTCGCGGGTCCGCATCAGTCGGGGTCCCAGTCCGACGTGCCCGTGCGCGGGCGAGTCCTTCGATGCGACAAAGGGGGGTTGCGCAGGTTCCATGTGTTCCATCATGCCGTTGGGGGGGTGCGGCCGTCGCGATGTCGGATACGGGATTATCCTATCGACAGGGCCGCGAGTCGCCCCGGCGCTTGGGGCCGCGCGCAACGCCGGGCGCTCGAGAGCTGCCGGCCGCATCCGGCCCGGCCGGGCGCGCAAGGGCTACCAATTTCGGGCGTCCGCGGTCGATGGAATCATGAACTGGGTTGACGAGTTGCGATTGCTGGTCGATGCCAACGGCGTCATCGACACCGCGCAAGACATGGGCGCCTATCTCACGGACTGGCGCGGACGTTTCCACGGCCGCGCCGCGGCGGTGGCCCAGCCTCGTACAACGCTCGAGACGGCGCAAATCGTGCAATTGTGCGCGCGCCAGGGAGTGCCGATCGTCGTGCAAGGCGGCAATACGGGTTTGGTCGGAGGCGCGACACCGGACGACAGCGGAAACGCGCTCCTGCTTTGCACGCGGCGACTGAATCGCGTGCGGCACATCGATACGGCCGACGACACGATCACCGTGGAGGCGGGCTGCCTGCTGCAAAACGTCCAAGACGCGGCGCGGGCCCAGGACCGGCTTTTTCCGCTGAGCCTGGCTTCCGAGGGCAGCTGCACGATTGGCGGCAACCTGGCCACCAACGCGGGCGGCACCCAGGTACTTCGCTACGGCAACGCCCGTGACCTGACGCTAGGTCTGGAGGTCGTCTTGGCCAGCGGCGAGGTGTGGGACGGTCTGCGAGGGCTGCGCAAGGACAATTCGGGCTACGACCTCAAGCAATTGTTCATCGGCTCGGAGGGCACGCTCGGGGTGATCACGGCCGCGACATTGAAGCTTTTTCCGCTGCCTCGCGCGCGTGCGGTCGGTTTGCTTGCGCTGCCCAGCCTGGCCGCCGCCATCGACGTGTTGCAGCGTGCGCGAGCCACGGCGGGCCCTGCCCTAACGGCCTTTGAAGTCATGTCGGAACCCTGTGTGAACCTTGTCGGGCGCCTTCTCGGACAGCAACGCCGAGCGTTTGCCCAGGATTACCCGTGGCTGGCATTGCTCGAATGGGTCGATCATGAGGACGAAAAGAACGCGCTACGCCAATGCGAACGCCTGTGTGGCGCGGCCATCGAAGCGTCCCAGGCCCTCGACGCTGTCGTGTCTCACTCCTTGGCGGACTGTGCCGCGTTGTGGCGGATGCGCGAGGCGATCCCCGAGGCGCAAGCACGCAACGGCGGAAACGTCAAACACGACATCTCCTTGCCGCTGGCGTGCATGGACCGTTTTGTCGAGGACACGCAGACCGCTTTGCTGTCGTTTTGCCCGCAGCTGCAGGTGCTGGTCTTCGGACATCTGGGCGACGGCAACCTGCATTTCAATGTCGGCGCGCGGCAAGGCGAGCCCGTGAGCATTGCTTTTGAGCGCGAAGCGCAGATCAACGAGATTGTCTACGCGGCGGTGGCGCGCTGCGGCGGATCGATTAGCGCCGAACACGGCCTCGGGCAGTTGCGCCGCGACCTCGCGCAGCGGGTCAAGCCACCGATAGAGCTCGAAATGATGCGTGGTATCAAGCGGTTCCTCGATCCTCAGGGTTTATTCAACCCGGGTAAGGTCATCTGAACGTCGCAGGCAGTACCCCAATTGCGCGGACACAAGTACTATCTCGGTCGAACACAGGGACCCACGGTGGGTCCGGGAGCAACAATGGCAGCACGCAAGACTATTGCCGCGGCACTGGGGATCGGCGTCCTGGTACTCGCCGCCCTTGCAACAAACGGCGCCTCCGCCCGCGCGGACCTGCGGCGCTGTGAGGACGCGAGCGGGCGCATTACATACTCCAACGAGCCGTGTCCGACGGGCACCGCCAAGGAGCGGTCCGTTGACGATCGGCCCGCGGTGGAGGTGCCGCACGATGGCTCTGCCGAGAAGACCGCGCCGCGTAGCGGAAAGGTCAGTAGCGCGGTTCCCTCCAGCGGCACGGCCGAACCCAAAACGCCGGAGCATGCGCAAGAGGTGGCGCGTGAGCAGCAAAAGTCCCAGGTGGCGCATTGTGACGATCTCGTGCGACGCATCGAGTACGCACAGCAAGATCAGCTCGCCGCCGCTCCCGGCGAGCGAGCATCCGTCGAGCTTGAGCTGCGCCGGCTCCAGGACGAGCACGAAGCCAACTGCGTCACGCACTAGGCCACGCGCTCCCGGACCGTAGCCCGGGCAAGCGCCTGCGCCTCGGGCGCAACGCTCTCCGCGGCCCGGCGCAGCGCATCGGCGCCATGCCGGGCGACGAATTGCGGATCGGACAACTGGCGGCGCCAGGCGCGCGCGCCGGGCGATCCGTGGAAGAGCCCCAAAGTGTGGCGAATCACGCTCCAGGGGGATGCGCCTTGCGCTACGGCTCGCTCGAGGTAGCGGGAAGCGGGCTCCACCCAGGCTGCCGGCCCCCGCGCGGGCAGCGCCCGGCCGAACAGTTCCCTTTCCATCAGCGCGAGAAAGTGCGGCTGCTGATAGGCCATACGGCCCAGCATCACGCCGTCGAGGTCCTCCAGGGCGCTGGCAATCAGCGTCCCGCTGACCAGGCCGCCGTTGAGCACGACGGTGGCCTCGGGAAAATCGCGCTTGAGCCGTCGCACGACGTCGTAACGTAGTGGCGGAACTTCGCGGTTTTGCTTCGGGCTCAGTCCCCGCAGCCAGGCGTTTCGGGCGTGCACCAGAAATACCCGGCACCCCGCATCGAAACTGTGCCCTACGAAATCGCGCACAAACGCGTAGTCCTCATTGCGCTCGATACCGATCCGGTGCTTGATGGTCACGGGAATGGAAACGGCCTCGCGCATGGCGCGCACGCATTGGGCGACAAGGCGCGGCTCGGCCATGAGGCACGCGCCGAAGGAGCCGCGCTGGACCCGTTCGGAGGGGCAGCCGCAATTCAGATTGATCTCGTCGTAACCCCAGCCTTCGCCCAGCCGGGCGCAATGCGCCAGTTCCGCGGGATCGGATCCGCCCAATTGCAGTGCCACCGGATGCTCGCCGGGGTCAAAGTCGAGGTGCCGCGCGCCATCGCCATGCAGCAGCGCTCCCGCGGTCACCATCTCGCTGTAGAGCCGCGCGTTCGGGCTTAGCAGCCGATGAAAGCTTCGGCAATGCCGATCGGTCCAGTCGAGCATCGGCGCTACGCACAGGCGCCAGGGGTTCGGCTGCGCGGATGCGCCGCTCGTCGGCCCAGGCATCGTCATCGGCCCCGTACCTTGCTTGTTGCCGCCGGCCCCAGCGGCGCTAGGCGGCCTCGCGCTGCGCGCGCTTGCGGTCGTTTTCCTTCAAAAAGCGCTTGCGCAGCCGGATCGTCGAAGGCGTGACTTCCACGAGTTCATCATCGGCGATGAACTCAACGGCGTACTCGAGCGTCAGTCGGATGGGCGGCGTCAGATCGATGTGCTCGTCCTTGCCGGCCGCGCGCACGTTCGTGAGTTTCTTTTCGCGGATCGGATTCACGACCAGATCGTTTTCGCGCGAGTGGATACCGATGATCATGCCTTCGTAGAGCTTCTCGCCCGGCTCCACGAACATCCTGCCGCGCTCCTGGAGCTTCCACAACGCGTAGGCGACCGCTTCGCCGTCGTCTTGCGAAATCAGCACGCCGTTGCGCCGTTCGCCCAGATCGTGCGTGCGCACGGCTCCGTAGTCGTCAAAGACGTGGCTCATCAGGCCCGTGCCGCGCGTCATGGTCAGGAATTCGCCCTGAAAGCCGATGAGTCCGCGCGCCGCGATGCGGTATTCGAGTCGCACCCGCCCGCGCCCGTCGGGCTGCATGTCGGTCAAGTCGCCACGACGCCGGCCCAGTTCCTCCATGACAGCGCCTTGGTATTGTTCCTCCACGTCGACGGTCAGCATCTCGAAGGGCTCGCAGCGCTGTCCATCGATTTCGCGGTAGACGACCCGGGGGCGCGAGACGGCCAGCTCGTAGCCCTCGCGCCGCATGTTCTCGATCAGGATCGTCAGGTGCAGCTCGCCGCGCCCGGAGACCTCAAAGACGGTCTCGTCATCGGTCTCGCGCATGCGCAACGCGACGTTGGACTTGAGCTCGCGCTCCAGGCGCTCGCGCAACTGGCGGCTGGTGACGAACTTGCCCTCGCGACCGGCAAGCGGGCTCGTGTTGACGCAAAAATTCATCACCAGTGTGGGCTCGTCGATGCGAAGCAACGGCAGCGCGTCGGGCACGTCGGCAGCGCAGATCGTCGAACCGATGTTCAGCGCCTCGATACCGTTGACGAGCACGATGTCTCCGGCGGTCGCTTCGGCCACGACCTGTCGCTCGAGCCCCTTGAACTGGAGCACTTGATTGATCCGCCCGCGAGTGGGGGTGCTGCCGGGCCCGTCGAGCACAACGACGTCCTGACCGGCCCGAATTCGGCCGCGCCGAATCCGCCCGATGCCGATCTTGCCGACGTAGCTCGAATAATCCAGCGAGCAAATCTGCAACTGCAGCGCACCCTCGGGATCTTCATCGCGCACTGGAACGTGCTGCAAGATCGCCTCGAACAACGGCCGCATTCCCTCGTTGCGCTCCAAGACACCGTCGAGCTGCTCGAGCGCCGTTATCGCGTAACCGTTGAGCGCCGAGGCATACAAGACCGGAAAGTCGAGCTGCTCCTCGCTAGCCCCAAGTTTGTCAAACAAATCGAACGTCGCGTTCACGACGTATTCGGGACGCGCCCCGGGACGGTCGATCTTGTTGACCACAACGATGGGTTTGAGACCCAGCGCCAGCGCCTTGCGCGTCACGAAGCGCGTCTGCGGCATCGGCCCCTCTACCGCGTCGACGAGCAGCAGCACGCCGTCGACCATCGACAGCACCCGTTCGACCTCGCCTCCGAAGTCCGCATGGCCCGGCGTATCGACAATATTGATATGCGTGCCCCGATACTCGACCGCGCAGTTCTTCGCGAGGATCGTGATGCCGCGTTCGCGTTCCAGGTCGTTGCTGTCCATAACGCGCTCGGCCACCTGCTGGTTTTCGCGAAACGTTCCCGACTGCACCAGCAGTTTGTCGACCAGTGTCGTTTTGCCGTGGTCGACGTGGGCGATGATGGCGATATTGCGTAAAGCTCTGGATGTCACGTCCGACCCTCGATTCCGTTCTGCTGCATTCTGTCGCGCGGCGCGGGGCGCAACGCACCCTCGGCGGCCACCAGGCGCGCAGCCCGCAGCCACCCGTCGCGGCAACTCGCGACACCGAGCAGCCGCGCGCAGCCGTCGTATACGCGCAGCCGCGGCGCATCTTCAACGACCGAGCCCGGCAGCCTGACGGCCTGGCCGTGCGCCAAGCGCGCCGCCTCGTCTGCGTCGAGCGAAACGTGCGGCAGCGTCGCAAGCAGCGTGTCTACTGGCAGCAGGCGCGCGCGCCGCTCTTGCAGGCATTGCGCCTCGAGCTGCTCGAGCGTCACGGCCTGCGCCAGTCCCAGGGGACCGACCCGCGTGCGGCGCAAGCCAACGAGATGCGCGCCGCACCCCAGGACCTCGCCGATGTCTTGCACCAGCACCCGCACGTAGGTGCCCTTGCTGCACACGATCTCGAGCCGGGGTTGGCGCTCGTCCCACATGCTCAGTTCGATGCACCGAATTTCGATGGGCCGCGGGGCACGAGCGACCTCCTGCCCGAGACGCGCGAGCTCGTAGAGCGGCCGGCCGTCGCGCTTGAGCGCCGAATGCATCGGGGGCACCTGCTGCCCCTTGCCGACGAAGCGCGCGAGCACCTCCTCGAGCTGCGCCCGGCTCACGTTCACCGGGCGCCGGTCAACGACCTCGCCCTCCGTGTCCCCCGTGCGGGTTGTGACGCCTAGTTCGAGCCGGGCCTCGTATTGCTTTTCGGCTTCGAGCAGATCGACGCAGAACTTCGTAGCTTCGCCGAAGGCAAGGGGCAGCAGGCCGCTGGCCATGGGATCGAGCGTGCCGGTGTGACCCGCCTTGCGCGCCTGCAGCAGCCGGCGCGCCTTTTGCAAAGCCAGGTTGGAAGACACGCCTACCGGCTTGTCTAGCGCCAGCACGCCGTCTACGAGGTCGGCCGCCGCGCGCCGCATCCGGTGTCCTTGGTTAGTGTCCTATTCGCGTCCGGGCTTCGAGGCGGCCACGTCGGGCGCTGCTTCAGCACCCGCGCCCTGCAGCGCCTGGCGAATGAGACCGTCGATTTCGAAACCGCGCTCCAGCGACGTGTCGTGCAGGAACGTCAACCGCGGCACGGTATGGATGCGGAGCCGCTTAAACAGCAGATTGTGCAGATGTCCCGCCGCGGCGTTGAGTCCGGCGGCGGCCTCGGAGGGCTCCGAGCCGATCACCGTGAAGAACACTTTGGCGTGCGCATAATCCGGTGTCAGCTCGACCCCGCTCAGCGTAACCATCCCCACGCGCGGATCGCGCACCTCGCGCGCAATGAGTTCGGCCAGATCGCGCTGGATCTGGTCGCAGACGCGCTGCGCCCGATTGGACATTTTGGCAGCTCGAACCATATGTGTGAGAGGCTGGCCCGGAGGTTGCAGTCGACCGCGGCGCGCACCCAAGCGCCCGCGGCCTGCTTGCATTACAGCGTCCGCGCAACCTCCTGGACCTCGAAGATCTCCAGCTGGTCGCCTTCCTTGATGTCATCGTAACCCTTGAGCGACAAGCCGCATTCGAAGCCGGCCTTGACCTCGCGCACGTCGTCCTTGAAGCGCTTGAGCGAGTCGATCTCGCCGCTCCAAATCACCACGTTGTCGCGCAGCAGTCGCGCATGCGCCGCGCGCTTGACCAGTCCGTCGAGCACCATGCAGCCAGCGATCGTGCCCACTTTGGAGACGCGAAACACCTGGCGGATCTCGACCAGACCCAGAATCTGTTCGCGTTGCTCCGGTGCGAGCATGCCCGTGAGCGCCGCCTTCACCTGGTCGACCGCGTCGTAAATGATGTTGTAGTAGCGAATGTCGACGCCGTTGTTCTCCGCGAGCTTGCGCGCCGACTGCTCGGCGCGCACGTTAAAGCCGATGATGACGGCCTTGGAAGCAACGGCCAGGTTGACATCGCTCTCCGAAATACCACCGACCTGGGCGTGCACGATCTGCACCTTGACTTCCGCCGTCGAAAGCTTGGTGAGCGCATGCACCAGCGCCTCCTGCGAGCCCTGCACGTCGGCTTTGATGATGAGCGCAAGGACCTTCGCGCCTCCATCCTGGCCCATGTTCTCGAAAATGTTTTCGAGTTTGGCCGCCTGCTGGCGGGCGAGCTTCGTGTCGCGGAACTTGCCCTGGCGAAACAGCGCGATCTCGCGAGCCTTGCGCTCGTCGCCCAGCACGATCATCTCGTCGCCGGCTGCCGGAACGTCGGACAGACCCTGGATTTCTACCGGTATCGACGGTCCCGCGGCGGAGATCGCCTTGCCCGATTCGTCGAGCATCGCGCGCACGCGCCCAAAGCAGCTGCCGGCGAGCACGACGTCGCCGCGCCGCAGCGTTCCTGACTGCACCAGCACGGTGGCCACCGGGCCGCGGCCCTTGTCGAGCTGCGACTCGATGATCAAACCCTTGGCCGGCGCGTCCTTGGGACATTTGAGCTCGAGCACCTCGGCCTGCAGCAAGACTTGCTCGAGCAACTCGTCAACACCCTTGCCGGTCTTGGCCGAAACCGGGACGAACGGCGAATCGCCGCCGTACTCCTCCGGAACCACCTGCTGCGCCACGAGTTCCTGCTTGACGCGCTCCAAGTTGGCCTCGGGCTTGTCGATTTTGTTGATCGCTACCACGATGGGCACCGATGCGGCCTTGGCGTGTGCGATGGCTTCAATCGTCTGGGGCATTACTCCGTCATCGGCCGCCACCACCAAGATGACCAAGTCGGTGGCCTTCGCGCCTCGCGCGCGCATCGCCGTAAAGGCCTCGTGTCCCGGCGTATCGAGAAACGTGATGACTCCGCGAGGCGTCTCGACGTGATAAGCGCCAATGTGCTGCGTGATCCCGCCCGCTTCACCCGCGGCCACCTTGGTGCGCCGAATATAGTCAAGCAGCGACGTCTTGCCATGGTCGACGTGACCCATCACCGTCACGACCGGGGGCCGCGGAAGCAGCTCGGCCTCGGCGGTAGATTCCTCGCGCACCGCGAGCAAGGCCTCCGGGTCGTCGAGCTTGGCGGCAAACGCCTTGTGGCCCATCTCTTCGACCACGATCATGGCCGTTTCTTGATCCAGCACCTGATTGATCGTGACCATCTGTCCGAGCTTCATGAGGACCTTGATCACCTCGGATGCCTTCACCGACATCTTGTGCGCCAGTTCGGCCACGGTGATCGTCTCCGGCACCGAAACGTCGCGCACGACCGGCTCGGGCGCCGCCGTGAAGGAGGCGACTTTTTCGCGCTCCTCTTGACGCCGATGTCCCTTGGGCGCGCGCCAGGTGCCCGCACCGGTGGAGGCGTCGCCGCGGGTCTTGATCTGCCGGCGCTTGGCGGCGTCCTCCGACCAGCTCGAGGCGAGCTTGGCCGACTTGACCTCTTTGGCCCCGGGTTTTTTCTCTTCCTTGCGCTCCTCCGCGACTCGCGCCTCGGGCTTGGCGGTGGCCGGCTTGTGCAGCGTACCTTCCGCGGCGGGCGCCTTGATCACCTTCTTGGGCGCCGACATCATGCTTTTGATGGCGGCGACCTCCGCGTCGACCGCACGGCGCGCCCGCTCCTGCGCCGCGTGCGCGATTTGTGCCTGCTCGGCCACTGCCGCCGAGGCCTTCGCCTGCAGGGCTGCCGCCATCTCGGACTGCGCGCGCTCCTGTTGCGCCTGGGCCGCGGCCGCGGCGTCGCGCCCCGCCGAGGCTTCTTGGGCCTCGCGCTCGCGTCGGTGCAACTCATCGAGTTCGCGCTGCGCGCGCTCCGTGCGCTCGCGCGCCTCGCTGACTTGGCGCGCGACGAATTCCGCCTGCCGGCGCGCCTCTTCCTCGCGGCGTGCCATCTCCGCTTCGTCGATGACGGGACTGGGCGGAGTCAGGACGGTCTCGGCTTCGGCCTCGGCGTCGCGCTTGACAAACACCCGCTTTTTGCGGACTTCGACCTGGATCGTGCGCGCCTTGCCCGTCGCGTCGGCCTGTTTGATGGCCGAGGTCGAGCGCCGCGTCAAGGTGATCTTGCGCTTTTCAATCTCTTGGCCGCCATGCGCCTTGCGCAAGGCTTCCAGGAGTTTGGCCTTGTCGTCCTCCGACAGTTCGTCGGTCTCGGCGTGTTTGCCCACGCCGGCCGCGCGCAGCTGCTCGAGCAGCACGGGTGGCGTGAGCTTGAGCTCGGAGGCAAATTGCGCGACAGTATTGCTGGCCATGCTGTTTGGTTTCCTCTTTCGTTCGAACCGGTGCGTGCGCCTTATGAAAACCAGTGCGCCCGCGCCGCCAAGATTAGAGCACCGGCACGTGGCGCTTCGATGCCCGTCATTTCAACGAGCTCGTCAAGCCCCAGATCACCGAGTTCGTCGCGGGTGCGCACCCCGCCGGAGGCAAGCTTGATTGCGAGCTCGGTGTCCATGCCCTCGAGATCAAGCAAGGACTTGTCCGCGCGGTCCAAAGTCTCCTCGCGCTTGATCGCCTCGGTCAGAACCACGTTACGGGCCCGGGTACGCAGTTCCTCCACCGTGTCGGCGTCGAAGGCGGAGATCTCCAGCAGCTCGTTGACGGGCACGTAGGCGATCTCCTCGACGCTCGAGAAGCCTTCGCCGATCAGGATGTCGGCAACTTCCTGATCCACGTCCAAACTTTGCATGAAGGCGTTGCGAATCGCTTCGCGCTCCTGCTGCTGTTTCTGGGCCGACTCCTCGGCCGTCATGATGTTGATCTGCCAGCCAGTGAGCTCCGAAGCCAGCCGGACGTTCTGCCCGCTGCGGCCGATGGCGATGGCCAGGTTGTCTTCATCGACCACGACATCCATCGCATGCTTGTCCTCATCGACCACAATCGAGGATACATTGGCCGGGGCGAGCGCCCCGATCACGAACTGGGCCGGATCGTCCGACCAAAGCACGATATCCACGCGCTCACCGCCCAGCTCGTTGGTCACGGCCTGCACACGCGAGCCGCGCATACCGACACAGGTGCCGATCGGATCGATGCGACGATCGTTGGTCCAGACCGCAATCTTGGCGCGGACGCCCGGATCGCGTGCGGCCGACTTGATCTGCAGCAACCCCTGCTCGATTTCGGGCACTTCCAGCTCGAAGAGCTTCATCAGGAACTCGGGCGCCGTGCGCGACACGATCACCTGCGGGCCGCGCAAGGTGCGATCGACTTTCGCGACATAGGCGCGCACGCGGTCCCCGATACGGAGGTTTTCTTTCGGGATCATCTCCGAACGCGGCAGCCGCGCTTCAATCTTGCCGATCTCCAGGACCACGTCGCCTTTGTCCATGCGCTTGACAGTGCCGTTGACGATGGCGTCATTGCGCGCAAGGAACTCCGATAAAAGTTGTTCGCGCTCCGCGTCGCGGATCTTTTGCAAGATAACCTGCTTGGTATCTTGCGCAAAGCGCCGGCCCAGGTCCTGTCGCGGCAGCTGCTCTTCGATGTATTCGTCGACCTCGATATCCGGAATCTGATCGCGCGCGTCCGACAAAATGATCTGGTGGCCCGGCTCCTGCAGTCCGGCTTCGTCGGGCACCACGTGCCAGCGACGAAAGGCGTCGTATTCACCGCTTTCACGGTCCACCGCCACGCGGATCTCGACATCTTCTTCGGCAAACAGGCGCTTGGTTGCAGAGGCAAGCGCCGACTCGAGCGCGCCAAAGACGATCTCCTTGGGCACGCTCTTTTCGCGCGCCAAGGCGTCAACCAGCAGCAAGATTTCTCGACTCATAGCTCCTCGAACCCCATCCCGGACTTCATTCCAAACCCAATTGTGCGGCCCGTTGCATCGCAGCGCGATCAAACTCCCACTCCGGCACCAAGCGCGCCTTCTCCACGTCGGAGAGCGCAAACTCCACCGTCTCGCCCGCCTCGGGCTTGCGTGCGCGAGTCTTGCGCGCCCCGCGCGCCGGCGGCTGCGGCGCAGGCACCAGCGTCATGCGAACGCGTGTCGGCACGCCCTCGTCGGCGGTCAGCCCCAGCAGCCTTCCGCGCAATCGGCGCCGCCCATCGACCGGTGCAAACAGCTGCACCTGCGCCATCGCTCCGACAAAGCGGGCAAAATCGCGTGCCCCTCGCAGCGGCCGGTCCACTCCCGGCGAACTCACTTCCAACCGCTCGTAATCGATACCTTCGACCGCGAAAAGGTGCGTCAGTTGCCGGCTGACGCGCTCGCAGTCATCAACCCCAATCTGCCGCGCCGGGGCCGCGCCGGAGTCCGTCGCATCGCCCGCGCCCACATCCAGCGTCACGCGCAAAAGCCCGCGACCGGCCCGCTCCAAGCCCACGAGCTCGTAGCCCAGCCCGACAACCGTGCGCTCGACGAGCGCGGTGAGCGACGAGGCGCCTAGCTTGCCCGCGCCTGTTGCGCCGTTTTGCTGCACTCTTTCTTGCGCCACGTTCACTCGCCGCCGCGCGCCTCGTGCTCTTCGCGCCGTCGCTCACGCCGCGCGCCGATCGATTCTTCGCGCACGCGCGCACCGGGCCTGCGAAGCAAAAAAAAATGGGCCGTCGTCGAGCCCATTTTTCCCCATCAACAGGCTGGCGCCCCGGTTCCGACGGCTCGGACCATGACGCCGGGCGCCCTCATTCCCCTGGCGGCCCGAGAAAACCCCTGCCGTCGGGGAACTCACCCACACTCATGCCAGCGGGCGCACCATTCCTGACAACTGCATAGTATATACCGCCACGCGTCGTTCGTCGCGCATCGGTCGGCGGTCGGACTCGACCGCTGGCGCTCCGGGCCCTAGCCGATTCGGCCCCGGCCCTTGGGCCGACGAAAGCCGCCCGTGCCGTGCCCCCGGGCAATGTAGTTCACGGTGCTGGTCATCGGATCAGGCTGTCGATTGGCTCCCGGCCGGCCCACTTTGTTCGCTTGGGGATCGCGCCGCGACCCATAGGCGTCTTGCGCCAAGTAATTGACCGTGCTGGCCATGGGATCGGGCGACCGACCGCCTCCCGGCCGCCCGGGCTTGCCTGTGCGGTTGCCGCGCGACATGCCCTTGGGGTCCTGCGAAAAGTAACCGGCCGTGCTGGCCAGCGGATCGGGTTGGCGCATGCCGCCCGGCCGGTGGCCGGGTTTGCCGGTTTTGGGGCCGCCGGGCTTGCGCCCAGTCGAGGCACGCGAGCGCACCTCGTCGGCACCGATTCCCAAATCGTGCAGCCAGGCCTCGACCCAGACCGGAGCCAGTTCCAGAAAACGGCCCCGAGACAGCGAGCGTGGCAATTGCACCGCCCCGTAGCGGATACGAATCAGGCGGCTCACCTGCATGCCCAGCGCTTCGAACATGCGCCGCACTTCCCGATTCCGGCCCTCGGAAATTACCGCGCGATACCAGTGATTGGCACCTTGGCCGCCGGCGTCTTCCAGGCGCGAAAAGCGCGCCACACCGTCTTCGAGCGTCAGCCCCTCGAGCAGCTGGTTTCTCTGCTCCGGCGTCAACTCGCCCAGCAGACGCACGGCATACTCGCGCTCGACCTCAAAGCGGGGGTGCATCAAACGGTTAGCGAGTTCTCCCGAGGTCGTGAGCAGCAGCAAGCCCTCGGTGTTGAAATCAAGCCGGCCCACGGCGATCCAGCGTCCGCCAGAGACCTTGGGCAGCTTCTCAAATACGCTCGGGCGCCCCTGCGGATCATCCTGCGAGACGATCTCGCCCGCGGGCTTGTGATAAAGCAGCACGCGCGGCGGCCGACCCGGCTGGCGACGGGTATGCAGGGGCTTGCCATTGATGCGCACCTGATCGGTTGGCAGCACACGCTGGCCGACATGCGCGGGCTGACCGTTGACCGAAACGCGCCCGGCGACGATGAGCTCCTCCATGTCGCGCCGCGATCCGATGCCGGCGTCAGCAAGGACTTTGTGCAACTTATCGGACTGCGCGCTGAGCGCGACCTTCGCGGCGCGACGCCCGCGCTCGAGCAGCGATTGCGGCAGAGGCTGATCGGCCATCGCCAAGCCGTTGACTTCGTCGCCTTCTCCGGCCAGAGGCGGCACTTGGGCCTGCGGCTCGCCGCCGGCTGCGGCAGCGCCTAGGACTGCTTCACGGGGCGCTCGCTCCACGCGCCCGCGGCGGCGGCGGCCGTGCGGGCCGCGATGTTGCCGGCGCTCGGAGGCCACCGTTTCGACGCCGGCCTCGGAGCCCGACTCGCTGTCGGGGCCATCGTGCTCAAGCGGTTCTTCGACTTGCGCCAGCACGACAGCAGCGCTCGCATCTTCATCGGCTCGCGACGGTGCGGGTTCCTGGGTGCCTTGCTCCTGGTTCTTCGGTGCCGGGCCCGCGGTCGGCTCTAGCGGCGCGGACTCGATGGTTGCGGCAAGCGCATCGTTGAGGGAAGACGGATTCATAGTGTGCCTAGGAGGCTCCTTGGGGACTTGCTTCTCGGTAATCGACCTGCGTGTCTTCGATGTGGTGCAACTGCGAGGCGGCCGCATCGTTGTCCTCGGTCGCCTCCGCGGTGGCCGCGACCGCCTCGACCGCTTCGCTCGTGGCGGGCGTAAAGGTGTCCGCAGCCGGCCCGGCAAAGGGCAGTTCGAACTTCGCCTCGGCTGCAGCCGCATCCGCGCCGATCGGCGGGAGCTCCTGCAGCGAACGCAAATTAAAATCATCGAGAAATGCGCGCGTCGTAGCGAGCAGCGCCGGGCGGCCCGGGGCCTCGCGATGACCGATCGTCTCGATCCAGCCGCGCTCCTCGAGCGTCTTGATGATGTGCGCCGAGGCCGTCACCCCGCGGATCTCTTCGATGTCGCCGCGCGTCACGGGCTGGCGGTAGGCGATGATCGCGAGCGTTTCGAGCACCGCCCGAGAATACTTGGGCGGTTTTTCGGGACTGAGTCGCTCCAGGACAGGCTGCATCGCGGCCGTGCTTTGAAAGCGCCAGCCGCTGGCAAGCGGCACCAGCTCGACGCCGCGGCCCGCCCAATCGCCGCGCAGCTCCTCGAGCAAGACGCGCACGGTCTCCTCATCGAGCTCATCGGCAAAGAGGCTTTGCAACTGCTCGACGGCCAGGGGCTGCGGCGCTGTGAGCAGCGCCGCTTCCAGAACGATCTTGGCTTCGTGGGTGTTCATAAATGAGCAGCGCGCCCACCCGGCCGTCGTGCCGGTTGGGCGCGTTGATGCGATGCCACAATGGCTAACGCGAGGTGTTCGGGGTTGCCGAACAAAAACATAAGGTTCCGGTTTTCCAGATCCGGTTGGCCGACCGACCCTGCCTTGCAGGGGTCGCGTACGGGCTTCGTCGGGAATTAATGCGGCACGAACCGTGGGTGCGGGCTACCGGTGCACGGGGCGCCGGGGTGGTCGGCACTTCTTACACGGCTGACCGCTTCTGTCTGGAGCCGCCGTCGAATACCGGGCAGCTCCCGATTGATACCCGTGCAGTGTATCACGTGGGCAGCACGCTGCAAGACATGCAATTGGCGGTAAGGAATACCGCAACGGCGGTTGACAATGGATACTGTATACATTTACAGTGTAACATCTCCAGTTCGCGATCCGAACATGAACATCGATCCTGCCACCGTCCTGACTGCCCGCCAAAATGAAATCCTCGAGTTCATCCGCAGCACGCTTGCGGAAAGCGGCGCACCTCCAACGCGCGAGGAAATTGCCCACGCCTTCGGCTTTCGTTCCCTGAACGCCGCGGAACAACATCTGCAGGCATTGCAAAAAAAGGGGTTGATTGAACTGCTCGCCGGCACTTCGCGCGGCATTCGGCTGCGTGACTCGGTACGCGCCCTTGGTGAGGCGGCGCGCGAATTCGGCCTGCCCTTGATCGGGAAAGTTGCCGCTGGCAGTCCGATCCTGGCGCAGGAGAACGTGCTCAAGCGCCCTGCTGTCGATCCGTCCACCTTCCGGCCACGCGCGGATTATCTGCTCGAGGTGCGCGGCATGAGCATGCGCGACGCGGGCATTCTCGATGGCGATTGGTTGGCGGTGCACCGGCAAAACCAGGCCCATAACGGCCAAATTGTCGTCGCTCGACTCGGCGACGATGTCACCGTCAAGCGGTTCAAGCTGCGCGGGGCTCGCGTTGAATTGATCGCTGAGAACCCGGAGTACAGCTCCATTATGGTCGATCTCAAGCGTGAGGCACTGACCATCGAGGGCGTTGCGGTCGGTGTCATTCGCCCTGCCATCTAAAACGACAGTGAACCATCCATATGCGTGCTGCCACCGTCCTCGTTCCCTTGCTACAAGCGGCCGATATTGGCGCCATTCCCAATCTCTGGCGTGGTGGCGATTGGATCCAGGCAGATTCGCGCACGGACTGCACGTCGTGCGGCTATGAAGACCTCGACCGCGAGCTTCCCGGCCATGGCTGGCCGCACGGACAACTCGTCGAGCTATTGGCCGATCACGCCGGTATTGGGGAACTGAGCCTGCTGCTGCCCGCACTGGCAGCGGTAACGCGCACGGGCCGCACCTGCGTGTGGGTGTTGCCGTGCCAGGAGGACCCAGCGGCTGCGATGCGCCTGCCCCCTGGCTCCATGGAGCCAGGGGCGGCAAACCGTGCTTTGCCCTACGCCCCGGCACTGGCAGAAGCCGGCATTGATCTGGCACGTAACATTTTTGTCAAACCGCTTACTGCGCGCGAGAGTGGCTGGGCCCTGGAACAGTCTTTACGAGCGACCCATCTGGGTGCCTTGCTGGGGTGGCTGCCCGAGGGCGCTGGTGCCGATGCCGACTTTCGCTCGCTGCGCCGATTGCATCTGCTGGCGCAGCGGCAGCGGGCATTGGTTTTTGTCATGCGCGGCACCCGCCATGCCCACGCACCCTCACCCGCAGCCTTGCGCTTGCACCTCAGCCAACAAGACGGCCGACTGCAGGTACGCTTGCTCAAGCGCCGCGGGCGCCCGTTGCTCGAACCGGTCGCATTACAAGTGCATCCCGCGCGCTGGAACCATTCGCCGGCCCCCGCGCTCGAATCGCCCAAGCACACGCCGTCCACGGCACGCCCATCGCTTGCGCAGATGCTCGACGCCCTCTCGGCAAGCGCAAACCGGTCCATGCGAACGATCTTCGCGCATTAAAAACCGACCGCTCAAGCCACCGCGTCAGAAAGAAAACGACCAGCTCGTGACCGGCGTTCCCATTCCCGGATACACATCGCCGGAACTCGAGCACAGCACGCCGGCCGAACGTGAAATCGTCGTACAGCGCGCACCGCCGACCGCATCGCGGCTGATGAGACTCGTCGAACCCTGCGGCGAACCGAGATAGCGGTCGAACACTTGGCTGGGCGTCGGCCCCCGAATGCGCTCGCCGGTGACGAAAATCTCCTCGGAGTCCGGCCCCGCCTCGTGAACCGCTTCCCACTGTCGCGGCGCACCCGCAAGCACATGCTGACTGGAGTCGACCACCACCGAGGGCGTGCGCAGGCGGCAATCGCGGATCACCAGCGAGCCGCAGTTGGCGCCCGTGGTCACTGCCTCCGCCTTGACGGCACTGGCTCGCATCTCGCTGTCGGATGCCGCCTGTGCCCCCCACGGCGTCAGGAGGAGCGCGCAGACCCCGGCGAGCATTCGCACGGAGCGCAGCGCGGGTGTCGAGGTCCAAGCGCAGAACTGCCTCATGCGTCCCTTACGGCCAGACATTGGCCATCGATCCAAAATCGGCGCGATGTCGCGCGCAAACTGTACTCGGCACTGTCCTCCGGTGGCAAGGACTCGAGCCGTCCTCCCAACGCTGTGCCCAAGAATTTCGCCGCCGCCGACACCTCACCGATGCGGCAGTCGATCATAAAGCCGGCTGGTCTGCTCGTGTGCACGCGGGTCTCTTTCGATTTGCGATGCTTCGCGCTACTCGCGTAACGATACAGTTGACATCGTCCGCGTCCAAATGCGCCGTGGCGCACGCCGCAAAACCTCCCCGTCAGACTTTGGGCGCATGCAACGCGACGCGATTGCCTTCGCTGTCGACGACGATCGCGCGCCAGCCGTGCTCGCCAATCTGATGGATCGATTGGACGACGTAGCCACCGTGATCCTGAACGGCGCGCACGGCCTCGCGCAGTCGGCCGCTCGCATTGAGATAGATGAGCGGGCCGCGCTGTGAAGGCGCGTTCTCCGGTCCCGCCTGATACAGCCGCCCGCTCACCGCGCTGCCCGCGTGCGGCAAAAGCCCGAAGAAAAAGCCTGGCCCCCCTTCGCGCGAAACAGCTCCGGCGAGCACAGCCGAATAAAAGGCAATGGCCCGATCCAGATCGACGACCGGGATATCCACCCAAACAAACTGATTGCCCACGATTGGACCTCCCTGCACGGACCGAGCCGCTGCCTCATCGTCCGTAGATGATATGTGTTTGGCCGCCGCCGGCGCGCCTCCCCATCGGGACGCGGGCGGGATTTCGGGGAATAATACTGTATAAATATACAGTATCAGTACCATGTCCACCTGGCTCGCCTTGAACTTGCCCGCGCTATCGCTGCAACTGGCGCAACGGGCGCTCAATCCAGCGCTTGCGCATAGCCTGGCGCTGGTCATCGTCGACGGCCCCCTCCAGCGCACCGATGTCGTCTTGTGCAACGACAAGGCACGCCGTGCGGGTGTTTTCCCCGGCATGAAGTTGGCCGCAGCCCAAGCGCTGGCCCACGACCTGGTTGCCATCCGGCACGACGCACAGCGCGAGCGCACGGCACTGCAAGAGTTGGCATGTTGGGCATACCAGTTCAGCGGCCAGATCGCATCCTTTCAAGGACGCGACAGCAGTGGATTGCTGATCGAAACGGGCGCTAGCGAGCGGCTCTTTGGCGGGCGCGATGCGCTGCGTCAGCGCATCGCTGGCGCTGTGCGCGGCCTTGGCTATCGTGCCACCAATGCCAGCGCCGCCACACCTGCAGCCGCACGCATACTCGCATGTGCACGGGGGTTAGGTTTGGCGGCGCCCGACACCGTGGAGACGGCCCAATTGCCCGGCGCGCTGGGACAACTGCCACTGCGCCTGCTGGGGTGGGAAGAGCAAATCAGCCAGACCTTGCATGCGCTGGGGCTCGGTACGATTGGCGAGGTGCTGGCACTGCCGCGCGAGGCTTTCGCCCGGCGTTTTGGAGCGCAGCAACTGGGCGATCTGGATCGGCTGCTGGGTACGGTTCCCGACCCCCAGCCGCCTTTTACGCCACCAGAACAATTCCGGGCACGTGTCGAGTTGCCCGCTGACTTGTTTGATATAGAACAATTGACCGCGCCGGTGCACCATCTGCTGCGTTTGCTGGAGGGATTTTTGCGAGGCCGCGGTGCCGGGGCCACGAAATTGCTGCTGCGCGTGCACCACAGTGCGCGCCGTGAACAACCCACAGCACCAACGACGATCGACCTTGCGCTGGCCGTTGCCGAGCGAGATGCGCAACGTCTGCTGCGGCTATTGACCGAACGGCTCACACGCATCAGCTTGCCCGAACCGGCAACCGGCGTGGAGCTCGAGCTCGAACACATGGCGCAACTGGCACCGCGCAGTGCCAGCTTCCTGCCCCCCGCCCCCCAGTGCGCAACGCAGGCAACCGACGCCCTGCAACTGGCCGAAACGCTGCATGCGCGCCTGGGTTCGGCAGGGGTGTTCCAATTGCAGGCGCTCAGCGATCATCGGCCCGAATATGCGCATCGCGTCGTTCCCCTTGCGCCCGGTCTGCCGTACCCCCAAACCCAGGTGCCGCTGCCAACCCAACGTCCCTCGATGATTCTGCCGACGCCGCGTCGGTTGCCAACCGCGTCCCCGCAGTCCGGCATCCCGCGATACGGTGGCCCGCTCGCATTGCTCGCCGGCCCGGAACGCATTGAAGCCGGTTGGTGGGACCTGGGGCAGGCACAGCGGGCGACCGTGCACCGGGATTATTTTGTCGCGCGCAACCCAAGCGGTCAGACCCTTTGGATCTATCGCGAGCTGACCGCCCCGCACAACTGGTTCCTGCACGGATTTTTTGCGTGAACCGCCCCCGCCCGCGTTCAGAGCGCCGCCAAGCGCTCGGAAAACCCCCTGCGGTACTCGGCAAAGTCCTCCACATCGTTGTGTGCCGCGCCGGCGATCCTGATGAGCTGCGCCGAACGTGCAAGAGCCTGCAGCTGCACACTGTGCGTGACCGGAATCAACGCGTCCCGCTCCCCGTGCATCAGCAGTACCGGCCCATCAATGCGCGCCACATCGCGGAAGGTCTCGAGGCGATAGCGCATAAACCGCACCGGCATCCATGAAAAAAAGTGCAAGCGGGCCAGTTCCGTCATGCTCCAGTAGGGCGAAATCAGAACCGTCAAGTCGGGCCGCACCTGCACTGCGAGCCTTGCGGCCAGCGCCGAACCTAACGAGCAGCCCACAATAACCTTGCGTCGCCCCTCATATTGCGCGCTGATCCGGCGCCACGCCGCCGCCGCGTCGCAGTGCAGTTGCTCCTCGCTTCGGATGCGTCCCGTGCTCTTCCCGTAGCCGCGGTAATCGAGCATAAACAGGTCAAAATTCGTGTGTCGATACACCGATGTGTCGGCAAACCAGCTCGCCAGGTTGCCGGCGTTACCGTGCAGATAAAAGACGATGCCCTTGGCCGCGGGCAAACGCAGGTGCAAGGCCGAGAGCTCCGCGCCATCGACCGCCACCGTGATTTCGGTCACCTCGGGAAGATCGTAAACGTAGCCTTGCGGCAGTGGATCCGGATGAAAGATCAGCGCCTCCTGGTGGCGGTACACCCATAAAAGAAGCGCGCAAAGCGACGCGCCGGCGAGTCCCACGCCAAAGAGAAAAACGCTCACGATTTTTCCGTTTTTGGTACCGCGCTCCGAAGGCAAGCCCCGAGCAAGTCCGGGGGGCGGCCGCCTGGGCAACGTCACGCGGAGCGCGAGGGCGGATCCTACCGCACGGGCGAACTTTCCCCCGCGCAATACTTCTCGTGCGCGCGCTGCATCCAACCTCTGCAACCCCTTGGCGAACCAGGATTTTCTCGCTCGCCAGAGGCGCAAGGTGGTGCCGCGACTTGGGTCGTTCCGAAAGACGGGAGCTTGACCCCGGTCATGGACAAAATCCGTCTCGGGCGCAAAGTTCTTCCTCCATGTGGGCGCGCAAGCTTGGGCGCATTGGCTTGCCCGATGTGTGCAGGGCCGGCGCACCACGAAAGGTTTGCAAATTCAAGTTCGGAGTAAAAGCATGGGTGTCGCGCAAGCACTGGGTCTCGGGATCGTGGTCGGGATCGTGCTCTTTTTCGTATTGCAGCGTCTCGGTATTCTGGACCGCTGGATCGAAAGGCTCGAGCGCTAAAAAAGGCCGGGCGGGCGAATCGTTCCTACGCCTGTGCGCTGGCGCTCGCTAGCGCGCCGGGCGAGGCTTTGCTGCGCGACTGCGATTTTCCTCGGGATGCGCCGCCAGCAGCGCGGGCACGCGCGCCACGACAATTTGTTCGACGAGCGCCGTTGCATCGGCCGCGCGCTGCAACACCCAGCAAAAGCCCGCAAGGGACGTTTCGGGCGCGCTGGCAACGCCTCCTCGCACCCCGCCGCTTGCATCGACCTCGCCGCAGCCCGGCCAGCTTCGCGACCACATTGTCTGTCGGCCTCGTCCATGGGCAAGCTGCGCACATCGATCGCGGCTTCCAACGTCGGACGCGCGCGAGGGCGTCGATCAGATCGATCAGCCCGCGCAACACCGCCAAGACCACAGCAGCCGGGGCCCGGTGCGCGGCGGCGCTCGCCGCGATGGCTTCGCTCCGAGCGTTCAGGCTTGCAACAAGTGCTCGACTTGCTCGCACATGCGCGGGTGGGGCCGCGGCCACGGGCGGCGGCGGTTTTCATGGCCATCGCCGTTGTTTAGGGCCGCACCGCAACGAGCGCGCGGCACTGCGGCAATGTCTTACCGAGTGCGGCCGCGTCAATTGCGATGAGTCCCGCCGACTGCTCGATTTGCGGCAGAAGGCTCAGCCGTATGGTGCCGGCGTCAACAAACCGTGCGCGCACGCCCCAAGGGCCGCGCGCGCGCAACCGATCGATTGCCAGCGGCCCCGCGGCATCAGCACCGAGCAAGCGGGTGCCCACTCCCAACACGAGCAACGGTGCGGATGACGAGATCATGAAATGACCGTTTTGCAACAAAAGCCAAATACCCCGGTACAGCGATGGTTTCGCGGACCATCGCGGATCGGGGTCACAGGCGCCCGCGGGTCTTGACTCTGGTCAACGCTGCGGTGTGGCACGCTCCTCACATTCGCGTAATGTTCGCGGGGAAAAGGGAGCCGTGGTGATGTGTCTTGCCATTCCGATGCGCGTAATCGAAGTCGACGGTCTGCTGGCGCGCTGCGAGGCCAAGGGAATTGAGCGCAGCGTGAGTTTGTTTTTGTTGCAGCACGAACCGATCGCGCCGGGCGATCAGGTGATGATCCATGTGGGCTACGCGATCCAGAAGATCTCCGAGGAGGAGGCACGCAGCGCCTGGGATCTGTATGACGAGATGCTGGCCGCGTCGGGTTCGGATCAGGGTAGCTTTCATGCATGAGCTTGCGCTCTGTCAGGCGCTCATCGAAGCCGTCGAGAAAATTGCCCGCCGCGAGCATGCGAGCGGCGTCGTGTCCCTCACCGTGACGGTCGGCGCCCTCTCTGGGGTGGAGCCGTCGCTGCTCGCGCGCGCCTTCGAGATCGCGAGCGCCGGCACTTTGGCGCAAGGGGCGCGGCTGCTGCTTGAGCCAACGCCCGTGCGCGTGGTCTGCGAGGACTGCGGAGCGCAAGGCGAGGCCACCATCCAGCGGCTGCTGTGCGCGAGCTGCGGCGGCGGGCGCGTGCGCGTGACTGCCGGCGACGAGCTGCACCTGAGCCGCATCGAGCTTGAGCGCGCATCCACGGTGCCGCAGTGCGATGCTGTGCCTGCAACGGGAGAGTGAATCGACATGTGCGATATCTGCGGCTGCTCGGAATCCAAAAGCGGACATGCGTCGCATGAGGGCGCGGGACACGGCTCCGAAGGCTCCCGGAGCACAACGCTTGCCGTGCACGAGTCCTTGCTGGCTGCCAACGACCGTGAAGCGGCGCACAACCGCGAGCACTTCGACGCCCACGGTGTACTCGCGGTCAACCTGATGTCCTCGCCCGGATCGGGTAAGACGAGCCTGCTCGAATCGACGATCGATGCGCTGGGCCGACGGCTGCGCATCGCCGTGATCGAGGGCGACCTCGAGACGGAAAACGACGCACGCCGGATTCGCGCCAAGGGCGTGCCCGCGGTCCAGATTACGACGGGCTCGGCGTGCCACCTCGACGCCCGCATGGTCCACCACGCACTGCACGAAATCGATCTTGACGCCGTTGATCTGCTATTTATTGAGAATGTGGGCAACCTGGTGTGTCCCGCGAGCTTTGACCTGGGGCAGCATCGAAACGTGACGTTGCTCTCCGTGCCGGAGGGAGACGACAAGCCCGCCAAGTACCCCGTAATGTTTCGCAAGTCCGATCTGGTGCTGCTCTCCAAATCCGATCTGCTCGACGTGCTCGATGACTTTGACCCCGAGGCCGCCACGCGGCACCTGCGGACCTTGGCCAGTCAAGTCCCGGTGCTGCGCGTCTCGGCGCGACGTCCGGCGAGCTTGCGGGGATGGATCGACTGGCTCGAGCAGGAGCGCCAGCAACGACGTGCGCTCTGGCGGCGGACCGCGGTCGCTCTCTAGCCCCGATGCGCAGCGCCCAAGACTGGCTGGCACGAATCCGCGCGCTGCCCCTGCCCGAGGGCTTGCGCGTAATGAACGTGTGCGGAGGCCACGAGCGCACCATTTCGATGGCCGGGTTGCGGGCCGTGCTGCCGCGAACCATCGAACTCATACCGGGACCCGGTTGCCCGGTATGCGTGTGCCCCGAAGAAGACATCCATCTCGCCGTCACGCTTGCGCTGCGCGGCGATGTCACGGTTCTCGCCTTTGGCGACATGTTGCGGGTGCCCTGCAACGCTCCCAAGGCGGAGCCCTCCTCGCTTGCGCAGACACGGGCAACGGGCGCCGACGTGCGCGCCATCGCGTCGCCGCGCGAGGCGACGAAGATGGCCCTGGCGCAGCCCGATCGCCAGTTCGTGTTTTTTGCCGCAGGCTTTGAAACCACCATGGCGCCGGTTGCGGGGATGATCGCCGAAGGCGTGCCCGAGAACCTGTCGCTTCTCGTCTCGGGCCGGCTGACCTGGCCCGCGGTGGCGATGCTCCTGGAGAGCGGGACACCGGGATTTGCTGCGCTGATCGCGCCGGGACACGTCGCAACGGTGATGGGACCCGAACAATGGGCATTCGTGCCGCAGCGCCACGGCATTGCAACGGCAATTGCGGGGTTTACTGCATCGGGCCTGCTCGCGGCCTTGCATTCGGTGATCCACCAGGTGATCGTGCGCCAGCCCTTCCTCCATAACTGCTACCCCGAAGTGGTGCGCGATGGCGGCAATCGCGGTGCGCAGGCCGCACTGGGCGCGGCGTTCGACGTGGTCGACGCGACTTGGCGCGGCATCGGGACCATTGCACGTTCGGGTTTTGCGCTAAAGCCGCAGTTCCGTGCGCTCGACGCGCGCGTGCGCTTTGTCCGGCAGGTCGAGACCGCGCGCAAGCGAGCCGGAGCGATGCCGCCGGGTTGCGCCTGCGCTCAAGTCGTGCTCGGGCAGATGTATCCGAACCGCTGCCCGCTCTACGGACGCGCCTGCACGCCGCACCACCCCGTGGGCCCGTGCATGGTTTCCGATGAAGGCGCGTGCCGGATCTGGTGGGCGAGCGGCGCGCGCGAACCGGCCGGGCGCGCAGCCTTGGAGCAGTCGCCAAACGCATATGCCCAACAAGGCGCCGCGCTCCAGGGGGCCGGATCGTGAACGGGGCCAAAGCCGAGCCGGACGCACAACGGCTGCAAGGCCGACGGGTCATCGTGGCGGGCCGTGTTCAGGGCGTGGGCTTTCGGCCGTTCGTCTACCGGATTGCGAACCGCTACGGCCTGTCGGGCAGCGTGCGCAACAACGCCGGTCGCGTGGAAATTCAGGCCTTCGGAACTTCCAAGGCCCTCTCAGCCTTTCTCACCGCGTTGTTGCGGGAGGCCCCTGGCCTGTCTCGTCCGCAAATCGTGACGGTGGCTGCCGCGATGCCTGCTCCAACGCGCGGGTTTCAGATTTTGCAAAGCCGCAACCGGGGCGGGCGCGACGCGAATCTTCCCCCCGACCAATCGCTGTGCCCCGATTGCCTGCGCGAACTGCGCGACCCGCGCGACCGGCGCTGGCGCTACCCGTTTGTGAACTGCACGCAGTGCGGGCCGCGCTATACGATCATCGAGCACCTGCCTTACGATCGCAGCGCGACCAGCATGGCCGGTTTTCCCATGTGCCCCGCGTGCCGGCGCGAATACGAAGACCCGCGCAACCGACGGTTTCATGCCGAACCGCTGGCCTGCCCGCAATGCGGCCCGCGATTGTGTCTGCAAAACCCCACGGGCGACGCACCGCTCTTGCGCGAGCAGGCCCTGGCCCAATGCGTGCGCGCGCTGCGCCAAGGTGCCATCGTGGCCGTAAAGGGAGTGGGCGGCTACCACTTGATGTGCGACGCGCACGCCGAGGACTCGGTGCAGCGGCTGCGCACGCGCAAGCACCGCCCGCACAAACCCCTGGCGGTATTGTTCCCGCTCGCAGGCGCCGACGGCCTGGAGCGGTTGCGTAGCGATCTGGATCCCGACGCCGATGAATGCGCGGCGCTGCTCGACGCCTCGCGTCCCATCGTGCTCGTGCGGCGACGGGCCGACTGCTCCTTGGCCCCGGGTCTGGCGCCCGGACTCCAGGAGATCGGCGCATTTCTGCCCTACAGTCCCCTGCACACTCTCCTGCTCGAAGACTTCGGCGCTCCGCTGGTTGCGACGTCGGGCAACGTCTCCGGCGAGCCCGTCATTACCGACGAGCTCGACGCGCAACACAGGCTTGCGCCGGTTGCCGACTTGTTTTTGCATCACGATCGGCCGATCCTTCGGCCGGCCGATGACGCGGTGGTGCGCGTGGCACTGGGACAACCGCGCCCGATACGCCTTGGGCGGGGTACTGCCCCGCTTGCGCAGCGCCTGGGCTACGGACTGTCCGAACCGGTGCTTGCGGCCGGCGGTCACATGAAGAGCACGCTCGCACTTGCGTTTGATGACCGAGTCCTTGTCTCGCCGCACATCGGCGACCTCGACGCTCCGCGCTCCCGCGACGTGTATGCCGAAGTAGCGCAGGACCTGCAGCGCCTCTATGGCGTTTGGGCGCAACGCATCATCGTCGACTGCCATCGCGGTTATGCGAGCCGCGTCTGGGCGCAGGCGACGGGATTGCCCCTCACCGAAGTGCTGCACCACCATGCGCACGCCTCGGCGCTTGCCTGGGAGCACCCCGAAATCGCGTCGTGGCTGATCTTCACGTGGGATGGCGTGGGCCTGGGCGCCGACGGCACGCTGTGGGGAGGCGAGGCATTGACGGGGCGCGCCGGCCATTGGCACCGGCAAGGCTCCTGGCGCACCTTCCGACCACCGGGCGCAGAGCGCGCGGCGCGGGAACCCTGGCGCAGCGCGGCTGCGCTTTGCTGGGAAGCCGGGGTGGACTTCGATCACCCCATTGCGGAAATCGAGACAGCGCATGGGGCCTGGCACAGCGGCCTTAATGCACCCGCGACCAGCGCAGTTGGACGTCTTTTTGATGCCGCCGCATGCCTGATTCTGGGACTGGACCTCGTGAGTTATGAGGCCCAAGGCCCGATGCAGCTCGAGGCTCTGGCCCCCGGGGGCGGCGAGGGCCGCGCGCAGTCGCTACCGATGCGCTTCGATAGCGAGGGGATCATCCGCATCGATTGGATGCCCTTGGTCGGGCGCTTGGCCGACCCAGCGGTTTCACCCGAGCGTCGCGCGGCCGATTTTCACGCCACGCTCGCGCAGGCGGCGCTGCAACAGGCGCTCGCAATCCGCGCGCGGGTCGCGTTTGACGCGATCGGGCTCACGGGCGGCGTCTTCCAAAACCGAACGCTCTGCAACGAACTTGCGCGGCGCTTCCGCGAGGCCGGCATCCCGGTGCATCTGCCCGTCCGGATCCCGGTCAATGATGCCGGGCTGGCGTTTGGCCAGGTAATCGAATTCGCGGCTTCGAGCGCTCCGAAATGAACGAGCGCGTGCTACTGGCCCACGGTAACGGCGGGCGTCTGATGCGTGGGCTCATTGACGAGATTTTCGTGCGCACACTGGGCGACGCCGCGCCCGAATATCTCTCGGACGCGAGCGCGCTGCCTGCTGCCAGCGCGACCCTGATGGCCACGACCGACGGTTTCACCGTCGAGCCGCTGGAGTTTCCCGGCGGTGATCTGGGGTCGCTCGCGGTGCACGGTTCGGTCAACGATCTTGCGGTCGCGGGAGCCGTCGCCCGATGGCTGACGCTGGCCGCAATCATCGAGGAGGGTTTCGAAATCGATCGTCTGAAGCGGCTGGTGGCCAGCTTTGCACGGGCTGCGCTGCAGACCGGGGTTCGGGTGGTCGCGGGCGACACGAAGGTCGTTCCCCACGGGCGCGGCGGCGGTCTGTACCTGGTCGTCACGGGCATCGGAGAGCGCGCGCGCGAGGCCCTGGACTTGCGTCGCATCCAGGCGGGCGACGCGCTCCTGGTGAGCGGCCCGGTCGGCGATCACGGCGTCGCGGTTCTGCTTGCGCGCGAGGAATTCGGGATGCGCGGCGAGGTTCGTTCCGATTCGGCTTCCGTGCTCGACTTGTGTCGTGCCCTATGGTCCATTGCGGGGCTGCGCTTTGTGCGCGATCCAACGCGCGGGGGCATCGCAACCGTGGCCAACGAAGTATGTCAAGGCGCAGGTCTGGGAATCCGCCTCTTCGAAGCAGCCATACCGGTGCGTGCGGCGACCGCTTCCGTTTGTGAAATGCTGGGCTACGATCCCCTGTATCTGGCCTGCGAGGGGCGGGCGCTGGCCGTTGTCGCATCCGACGAGGCCGAGCGGGCGCTGCAGCGCTGGCGCCAACTGCCGGCCGGGCGCGAGGCGTCGATCATCGGCCGCGTCGAATCGGGGGCCGCGCGCGTCGTTCTCGAGACGGCGCTGGGTGGCGAGCGGGTTCTCGATGAGCTCTTTGACGATCCGCTGCCGCGCATCTGCTAGGACTCACGCATCGGGGCGCCAGCCGGGGGGTGCCGAGGGCTACGGGCTTGCGAGACCTCTCGCAACGCCGCCGCCGCTCATGCGGGTGGCTCGCAACCCTACGCGACGGGCAATCCCATCTGCTGCCAGAGCAGCATTCCGCCCTTGAGGTTTGCCACCCGTGTCAGGCCGGCCTTGCGCAAAATGACGGTGGCCTGGCCGGAACGCATGCCGGCATGGCACACGGTAACTATCGGTTTGTCCGTTGCGATCTCCGTCGTTCGTGCGCGCAGTTGCCCCAGCGGAATCGATTGGGCGCCGACAATCCGACCGAGCCGTTCATCGTGTTCCTCGGGTTCACGCACGTCGACTACGAGAACGTCCTGCAGATGCTGCGCGACCCACTGCGGGTCGATCTCGAGCAGCCCCGCGTAGCTTTGCCGTACCGGACCCCAGTCCGCCGCCTTGGGCATCCTGCCGTCGGGCGGACGGCCGCAGACCATGTTCGCCGGCAGCGCAATGTCGATGTGCATGGGATGAGGGATATCGAGGTTGTGCATGAAACCCACGAAATCGCGTTCGTCGGCGCCGGCTCCAAGGCGCGGGTTGTGCCTGCGCTCCTCGCCTACCGAGGACACGGTGCGGCCGTTGTAGTCGTGCGCCGGTAGCACCAGACACTCGTCGGGAAGACTGAAAATCTGCTCTTTGATCGAACGGTAGAGCGTGCGCGCATCTCCGTGCTGAAAGTCGCATCGGCCCGCGCCGCGAATGAGCAAGCTGTCGCCGGTGAATACCATGCGGTGTCCCGCGGTGACAAAGCTGATGCACCCCCGCGTGTGGCCCGGGGTGGCACGCACCTCCAGTTGAGAGGCCCCCAGATCCAGGCGATCGCCGTGGCCCAGCCGCAGGTCCGCTCCGACCAGAGCCTCGCCATATGCTTTGGACACGCCAATGGCGCAGCCCGTCGCCTGCTGCATCAACCAGGCGCCGGTCACGTGGTCAGCGTGACAGTGCGTGTCGAGGGCCGCGACGAGGCCCAAGTCCAGCTCTTCGACGAGCGCCAGGTCGCGCCCGTGTTGCTCATACACCGTGTCGATGATTACCGCCTTGCGGCTTTGCCGCTCTGCCAGCAGATAGGTGTAGGTCGATGACGTCGCATCAAAGAGTTGACGCAAGATGAATGCATCGCCCACGGCGGTTTTCCCGATGGCAGTTAAGGTCCTGGTTGCGACTGGCCCGTTTCTTCTCGGACGTTGCCGACGGCAGAGTCCTCGCGCCCGCCGGCTCGCCGCGGCCCGTCACAACTTGCGAAGGAGGCAATCTAGCGCAATTTGATCGCTCGAAATTTTATAAGCTCCGCGCTGCCGTGGGATTGGCAGCAAATGGCAATGCTCGGTCTGCGGCCGCGGGATTTCGAGTTCACTAGCCCGGGCCAACCGCCGGCTGGCCACGGTCCGGAACAACTCCGCGACCGCCGAGCGCCGTCGCCGTGTCGCACAAAAAATTACGCTTGTCTGATGGGGCACGGAGCCGCGACCGCCGAGCGGGCGAGCACACAGCGGCATGGGCCAAAGGGTGCGTGCAGGCAGCAGCCAAAACCCTGGGCTTGGCAGCACAAGTCGTCTGCGCCGGGCTTCGCGCAGCCTTCTGTCGCGACATCCCATAGCGCGCGCTGTGAGCGAGCCCGGGGGTTCGATTCGCCTCGCAGGGGGTGACCGCGCACCATAGTGACAGCGTCGTGTGCGGCGTGTAACGTTGTTTCGGTTGCACCGTGCGCCGGCGGATACGCATCCGCGGCGCGATGACGTCGAACGGGGGAGGTGCAATGAACGGCCTACGCAGCAGACAAACGTTGGGCAAGGTCACGCGACTGACAGGTGTGGCCGCAGGTCTTCTCCTCGCAGGGGCGGCCGCGCTAGCCGAAGATAGTTCAAAGAATCTCGCGCCCGGGTTCAATGCACTGCCACCGGCGGCGAAAGTACTGATCGCTCCGCCGGACATCGAACTCTTTGAGATTAGTGCCGGGGGCGTACCAGAGCCACGAGGGGACTGGACCGAAACCGCGAAGCACCTATTGCGCGCGGAACTGGAGAGCCGACGCGGCAGCCTCGGCGTGCAAACCCTGGACCTTGATGAGGGTACCGCCGACGAATTCGGCGAGGTACTGAGCCTTCAGGCTGCGGTTTCGCAGGCGATTGCGACACACCATTTCGGAGGGGTGCCCCTTCCCACCAAAAACGGCCAGCTCGACTGGAGCTACGGCGATGCCATGCAGCCGCTCGAGCAAAGATCGGGGGCGCGGTACTGTCTTTTCATCTGGGTGCGCGATGGCTACGCGTCGGCCAGCCGACAGGCCACGATCGCTCTGACCGCGATCCTGTCGCTGGGACACGTGATTCTGGGCGGCGGCGTGCAATCGGCCAACGCATCGCTCGTGGACCTCGAAAGTGGACGCGTACTGTGGTTTAACCACATTGCGCGCGGTCGCGGCGATCTGCGCGAGACGGACTCGGCTGCCGAGACCGTCGGCGAGTTGCTGAAAAACTTCCCCGCCGCCAAATGACACTCGAGGCTGACGCCCGCCGCCGGTTCGTCTGCCGAGTCGGCATCTGTGCGGCTGCGTTTGCCCTGGCAGCGCGGCGGACGTCGAGCGCGGAGGCATCCGCGTGGGAGCCGCCGCCGCGCTTTACGGCCCCGGATCCCTCGAGCGAAGAAGGCGGACTGTGGGCGCTCATGGCGCACGAGGAGCAACGCATCCGGCGCGGGCAACTGTTGATTCGCGACCCTGGGTTGCGTCTATACCTGCAAGGCGTCGCGTGCAAGCTCGGCGGCGAGCACTGTCCCGACATCCGTGTCTATCCTTTGCGCACGCCCTGGTTTAACGCGAGCATGGCGCCCAACGGAATGATGCAAGTTTGGTCTGGGCTGCTGCTGCGCGTGGACAACGAGGCGCAGCTCGCCGCCGTACTGGGTCACGAACTCGGGCACTACCTGCAGCGCCACTCGTTGGAAAGACTCAAGGACGCGCGCTCGCGCAGCGCCTTCGCGACACTGATCAGCCCGCTGGGGCTCGGCGGCAGCCTGGGCGGGCTGCTGGTTGCGGCCGGCAGTTTTTCGTATACGCGCGACCAGGAGCGCGAGGCCGACCGTATCGGCCTGGAGCTGATGCGACGTGCAGGCTACGATTCGCGCGAGGCAAGCGTCGTTTGGTCCAACCTCCTCGACGAGGCCTCGGTCCATCCGGGCGCGAATCTCTCCACCACAAGCCCGATGTTCGCGACCCACCCGGCCTCGGCCGAGCGGCGCAACACCCTGGCCGAGTTGGCCGGCGCGGGCGGCGGGCAACTGTTGGAGGCCGAGTACCTCGCCAGCACGGCGCCCCTGCGAAAGGTGTTGCTCGAGGACGAACTCAAGCGGGCGGAATTCGACGAATCCGTTGTGCTGCTGACGCGACTGACGAAGAGATCGCCCGAGCGAGCCGATCTGCTGTATTACCGCGCCGAAGCGTATCGACTGCGGGCCCAGGATGGCGACATCGAGCTCGCGCTCGCCGATCTGAACGCAGCCTCGGCAATAGCGCAATACCCACCGGAAGTCGACCGGTCCTTGGGCTTCATCCTCCAGTCACGCGGTGAGCGCGCGGCCGCGGTGCAATCCTTTGGCCGCTACCTGCGGGCCTCACCCGATGCGGCCGACGCGCCGATGATCCAGTCCTACATCCGGGAGCTGGGGTCGTGAATCGTTTGATCGTGCTCGCGCTGTGTGCTGCGCTCGCCGCCTGTGCCGCTATGGGGAAAGTGGACACGGGGCAGCAGATCGTAGCCGACCGGCTGGTAGTGGATTTGCAGGGACCCTGGAATGAGTTCAACCACGGCGTCGACGTTCCCACGTGGACCGTGGAGGGCTTTGCGGTCGACCGCCTGCAGTTTTTCGTTGGCATCAAGAATGGCGAGCCGATTGCCAAGCGGCCCAAGGACGAGTCCAAGCAGCGGCCGCTCACCTTTCACTCGTCCATGAATGCGCACGAGGTTGTCGCACTGTTCGAGGGACTGTACACGCAAGACGGCTCGACCTTCACGCTGGAGCGCATCGAGCCCATAACCTTCATCGGAGAACCCGGCTTCAAGTACAGCTACACGCTCGTGCGGCGCAGCGACGACGTGCGGCTCGCCGGCGTCGGCTATGGCGCCATTCGCGATGGCGAGCTCACGGTCATCGATTATTCGGCGCCGCGCTTGGGTTTTTTTCCACGTTATGAAGACCAGATCGAGAAGATGGCCCTGGGCGCGCGCCTGCGAAGCTGAGGCGCGACCTTGGCGTCTGTGTGGAGGCAGGCAATTCTCATGAGCGAATCGGCGCTGGCCACCGGCGTACAGCCCCACAGCCACGTGTTTCTCGCGGCCGACCACGAAACCAGCGAGCGACGCACGTGGGCGGTCATCGCGCTGTGCGGCCTCATGATGGTGGCCGAGGTCGTGGGGGGAGTGCTCTTCGGGTCGATCGCGCTGGTGGCCGACGGGCTGCACATGAGCACCCACGCCGGCGCGCTCCTGCTTGCCGCCCTGGCGTACGCTACGCACGCAAACACGCGGATGACGCGCGCTTCACATTTGGCACGGGCAAGCTGGGCGACCTTGCAGGGTTCACGAGCGCGATCGTGCTTGCGATGATTGCGCTTCTGATCGGTTACGAGTCGGTGCTGCGGCTGGTGCAGCCCGTCGCCATTCGCTTTGCCGAGGCCATTCCCATCGCCTTGCTCGGGCTGGCTGTCAATCTCGCGAGCGCCTGGCTGCTGGGCGGCGCACGCCATGGCCACGGCGCCCACGGACATCCTCGCGAACGGGCGCCGCTGCCCCAACCCATCACGGTCGGCGGCCGGCGCCTGAGACTGGAGCTTTTCGAACACGAGGCACCTCCCCGATTTCGTCTTTACGTCGACGACGGTGTCTCGGCGTTGCCGCACGCGATAACGATCGAAACACTACGACCCGAAGGAACGCGCCAACTGTTTGCTATGCGCGAAGCCGGCCGATTTCTCGAGTCGATCGACGAAGTGCCGCAGCCGCATTCCTTCACAGCCCACATCCGAAGCCAAGACGGCCTCGGCGCGGCCGTCTTTTTCGAGGAGCACGATGATGGGAGCCGCACGCACCGGGACAACAATCTGCGCGCTGCCATCATCCACGTCGCCGCGGACGCAGCCGTGTCGGTTTGCGTAATTGCGGGGCTGGTTCTCGCGCGGACCTTTGGCTGGCTTTGGATGGATCCCGTCGCCGGAATCGTGGGGGCAATCGTGATCGCGGCCTGGTCCTACGCGTTGATTCGCGACACGGGCGCGATCCTGCTCGACATCATTCCGGACCGCAAGCTCGCAGAGAACTTGCGCTCTGCCATCGAGGTCGACGGCGACCGTGTCCGGGATCTGCATCTGTGGCGCGTCGGTCCCGGCCACGTCGCTGCGATCGTCTCGGTGGTCACAAGCGAACCCCGCGAGGCGGGCTTTTACCGGGCAAGGCTCGAGCGCTTCCAGGTTCTTTCGCACGTGACCGTGGAAGTCTCCTCGGCCCCGTGAGTCGCCGCATCGCCACGGGCATCGAACGGTCTTGGGGGCCGAGGTCCAAGCGTCGGATCGCGAAGTGGACCTCGCCTGCGGAATTCGCCCTCAATTTTCTATTGACATTGCATGAGCCCAGGTTCACACTGCGCCGCGTCGTCACATCGGGGAACTCCCCCATGGATTGCTGTTCGAATCAGATTAGGAAGTGATCAGCGGGATTCGCGGCAGAAGTCCATTCTCCTACCGCCGTCTCGCTGGGAAGCGGGATGGTGCGTCAAGCCGGGCAATGCTCGGCGGTCTTAGCGTCGGCAAGCCATTGAAAAGCGTCTCAAGGGATGCTTCTCAAACGCCTGCCGAAACAGGCACTGATCACCTCCCGGTAAGAAGGGCGCCGGACGCGTTTGCTTCGAGCCGAAATCTCGCTTCGAAGCTAACCGAGGCTCCTGGCCCGGATGGCCTGCAGCGCGGCCGATTCGGGACCTTGGGCTAAAGCCGGCGCTATTTATGCCGTACGACCACGGGTTACCGTAGTCGCTTAGTCGTTGGAGGTGTCAAATGTCGCTCAAGCTTCATCGCAAACTGTCCCTGGGCGGCTGGAAGAGCGCCCTTGCATTCTGGGCCACCCGCCGCAGCAGCGCGGCCGCCGGATCGGGCAATGCGCGCGCGCACTCTCCCTGGCGCCCTTGCCCCGGCATCTACGGCCTGCTGGTCGATATTCATCGCAACCACTGATCGGGGGCGCAAAGCGCAGCCACGCGCGCGGGCCCTTGCGCCGGGGCGCGATGAACCCGCTCTGGCGCGGTCCCCGCATCCGTTGGGGCGTCTGCGCGCGGCCTTGCGATTGGCCGACTGTGGCGCTGCGGCGGGCACTACCAAGCGGTAGGCGGCTTCCCTTGCGAAATCGACACCTTGGGCGTGCCGGTGCCCGAGTGCGCTATCGCCTGGAGGCGACCGGGAATCCGGGAAGAGGACTGCCAAGCCAGAATCGGGGCTCCGCACTAGGGCCGACGAAGGTCTTCGGGAAGTACGACGTCCGGATGCGCCTGCAAAAAAAGTTTGAGCTCCCGGTCGGCCTGGTCTTTTTGCCCGGATTTGCGCAGTTCCCGAATGTGCCCAAGCCACGTCTGCGCGTTTTTGCGAAATAGCGGCGCGCTTTGTTCACCGGGCGCGCCCAGGGCGATGAGGGCGTTGGCCTGTGCGCGTTGCGCACCTTGGGCCGAACGCTGCGAAAGCGAACTCGCCGCGTCGGAGGCTTGCCCGGACGAAGCCCCATCCGCTTCCTCGACCGCGCCTGCTGCCCCCTGAGTGCGTGCGAAGCCTCGGTCGGCGCTCGCCGCATCTTGCAGCAGTGCGACCGAAGGCTCGACGCCCGAGGGTCGTGCTCCTTCATCGGCCTGCACTTTCGCGCCCGGCGGCCGGAGCGCGGAGCCCGAACGGGCGGCTTGGGGCGCCGCCGCTTCGCTCTGGGAGGAGCCTGCGGCGGGGGCGCCCGCCCCGCCCGCACCAGATTCGGAGAGCAAGGAAGACCGGGGCGCCGAAAGCGCACCCGCGTCGCGGCTTGCCTCGAGCCTGGCCACCAGCGGTTCTACGGTCCGCTGCGGCTGCTCAAGGCCCAAACCGATCGCCAATACCAGGACTGTCGCGGCGGCAATAGCCGCGGCGCTGGCAAACCACGGCGCGCGCAGCCAGCGGCCAAAGGCAAGCATGCCGCGCGCGGGCGCGCTTGCGCCCGAGACAGACCTTTGCGAAGCCGCGGCCTGCAGAATTCGCGCTCGCACGCCCGCCGATGGACGCTCGTCCAAAAGGCCGTGGGCCTCGCGCACGGCGCGCACGGTCGCATCCGAACGTTCGTCCTCGCTCATGGCTGGCTCCAGTGCGTCATGCGTGCACGCAGTTTTGCGCACGCGTAGCGAAAGCGACTCTTGATCGATTCGTGCGGACAGCCGGTGACGGTACTGATTTGTTCAATTGTCAGTCCCGCCTCCACGTGCAGCAAGAAGGTCTCGCGCTGCGCCGCGGGCAGATCTTCGAGCGCACGCGCAAGATCACGCGCACGCCCGCGGTCGAGCGCAATGTGTTCGGGTTGACCGCTGGCGTCGGCCACCAGATTGTCGATCAGCGACATTTCGTGGCCGTCGACGTCGTTCACGCTTTGCCAGGCTGCCGCGTCCGAAGAACGCCAATGGTCTACGAGACGGTTTCGTGCAATGCGATACAGCCAGGTCGTAAAGCGTGCCCGCGCCTCGTAGTGGGGTGCGGAGCGAATCACGCTCAGAAACACCTCCTGAAGCAGTTCGTCGGCCACACTGGGAACACGCACCGAGCGCAGCAAAAACCGATAGAGGGGACGCTCGTGCCGGCTGTAGAGCTCTTCGAAACTCGCAAGATCGCCGCGCGCATAGGCCAGCATGAGCGCCTCGTCGGCAGCCGGGAGCTGCGCGATATCGGCTTGGCCGGCCGCTGCCGTGGCACCGGTCGATTGGGGCAAGGCTGTGGCGCGCATGGGCGGATTATCGGCCGGTGCAAAGCCAGGCGCCCGAAGGCCGCGGCAACGACGATCAGCGAAGCGGCGGATCAGCAACGAAGCCGAATTGCGCGGATTCCGGAAATGGCAATGGTGGGCGCGTATCGCGGATGATCCCCATCGCCACGAGGCGCTCGCGCCGGTCATAGCGGATCGAAATCACCAGATCCGGAATCGATTGCGCACGCTCAAAGCTCGTCGATTCCACGAGAGACTCCTCGCTCGCGCCGTGGCCGGTTCCAAGGGAGCCCTGCATCGGCGGGCGCTCGGCACGCGCTCGCGGAGCGGCTTGGGCGGCGCCTGCACCCCCGGGCACGGCGGGTGCTTGCCCGTTGGCCGAGGAGTCGTCGCGGCCCGGGTCGATTTGCGCGGACGGGGCGAGTGCGTCCCGAGGCGCCTCGCGAAAAAACGCAACGCCGATCACGCCGGCATTGTCGGGGCGTCCCGTGCGCGCCGCGTACGAATCCTCCAGGGTTCCGAAGACAAAGTCCGCGACCCGCTCCTGGGACTTGCGCCAGCCCAGCACGTCGGTGCTCTGCCATGGGTAAAGGACATAGCCGCTCTGATTCCACCCGGCGGTCTGGCCGCTGATCGCATTGATGCCGTCGACCGAAACGACGGCCAGGACTCGACCGTTGGCGCGGCTTTGCAGGCGCACGGCATACCTGTGCCCGGGCAGGCCCGCGATCCAGCGCTGGCCGTTGTGCCAGTACACGGTCAGGAGCTCGCCCGAGTCGCGATCCACGATTTGAACCTCGCCCGGCGGGCGAAGCGTTGGCGCGGCAACGTCGGCGCCATGGACGGGAGCGCACAGCGCGCAGGCAGCAAAGAAGGCGGACACTGCGCCGATGGCGTGGCGGATCATTGCGGGCTCCTGTTTGAACACGGTCCAGCTACAAACGAAGCCGGCCCGCCGACGGGGTTAAACCGTCCCAAAAATTTTGCGCTCGCCCCGGGGCTTCGACGCCGCGTGCGTCCTGGGCAACAGCTCCCAGCATGGTGTCCTTTGCCCATAGAAGGCCACGCTTGCACCGGGTCTTGTGCACTTGCACAAGCCGCTGTGCCTTAACCGCGTCGGCCCGTGGGGTGCTGCGGCCGGTGGGATGTCGCGGCGGGCGCCTTGCCGGACGCAGTTTGCGGGGCGCGTGCGGGGTTGGTCCCGGCGCACGCGTTCGCACTGATTTTTGATACTGTTATTATTTACAGTATGCAGATTCCGTATGTGGAACTCCACTGTTTATCCAATTTTTCCTTCCTGCGCGGCGCGTCGCATCCGGAAGAGTTGGTCGAACGTGCGTTCGCTCTGGGCTACGCAGGACTGGCGCTGACCGATGAGTGCTCATTTGCCGGTTCCGTGCGCGCCCACTTGGCCTTGCGCCAAGTACGCGAGAGCCATCCGCAGGCAGCAGCCTTCCAGTTGATCCACGGCACCGAGATCCAGCTTGCCGACGGGCCACGATTGGTATTGCTGGCGCAAGGCCGCAGGGGCTATGGCAATTTGTCCGAACTGGTGACACTGGCCCGACGTGCTGCGAACAAGGCCCAGTATCGGATCGATTGCGCCGCGCTCCAGGCCAATTCGCATCTGCTCGATGACACCCTGGCGCTGCTGGTCCCCGGAGCATCGCCCGCGGCCGGCCGCAACGTTTGCCGGGAACCCCTCGACGCAGCCACGATCGAGCAACAGGCGCTGTGGCTAAAGGCGTTGTTCGCAGAGCGTGCCTGGATCGCATGTGCGTTGGTAAATGGACCCGACGACGCACAGCAGCTCACGGTGCTGCAGGCCGTAGCGCGCCGCTGTGGCATGGCCCTGGCGGCTACGGGGGAGGTGCACATGCACATACGGGGCCGCAAGAAACTGCAAGATGCCCTTACCGCGGTGCGCAGCAAAACACCGCTGTCTCAATGCGGCGCCCGCCTGGCTCCGAACGCGGAGCGATATCTGCGCCCCCGCACCCGCCTGATGCGCATTTACCCTCTAGAGCTGCTTTTGCAAACCCAGGAGATTGCCCGGCGCTGTGACTTTTCACTCGATGAATTGCGCTACGAGTACCCGGACGAAATCGTCCCCGGGGAAGAAACACCGGCAAGCTACCTGCGCCGTATCGCCCATGAGGGTGCCGCGCAGCGCTACCCGGCAGGCGTGCCAGAAAAAGTTCGGGCTCTGCTGGAGCACGAACTGCGCCTGATCGCGGAGCTGCGCTACGAGCCCTATTTCCTAACGGTCTACGACATCGTCCGGTTTGCGCGCAGTCGCGCCATCTTGTGTCAGGGCCGCGGCTCGGCCGCCAACTCGGCCGTGTGCTACTGCCTCGGGATCACGGAGGTCGATCCGGAGCGCATGAGCGTCTTGTTTGAACGCTTCATCAGCCGCGAGCGCAACGAGCCGCCCGACATCGATGTCGATTTCGAACACCAGCGGCGCGAAGAAGTGATGCAGTACATCTTCGCCAAGTACGGCCGCGAGCGCGCCGCGCTGACCGCTGCCTTGCACACGTACCGGCCACGCGGTGCGCTGCGTGACCTGGGCAAGGCACTTGGGCTTTCACTCGATCAAGTCGACAAGCTCGCCAAGACTGTGGCCTGGTGGGATGGCCGGCGCATCGACCCCTCGCAGTTGCTCGCTGCCGGCTTCGATCCGGAAAACCCGCTCATCGCGCAGCTCATCGAGCTGGTGCACCAATTGATCGGTTTTCCGCGCCATCTTTCGCAACACAGCGGCGGGTTCGTGATTGCACGCGAGAAGCTCTCCCGCATGGTTCCGATCGAAAACGCCGCGATGGCCGATCGAACGGTGATCCAGTGGGACAAGGACGACCTCGATGCACTGGGTCTGCTCAAGATCGATGTGCTGGCACTGGGCATGCTCTCGTGCCTGCGCCGCGCCATCGACCATGTCAACGTGTTCGGGGCGAGCGTGGCCGCGGCACCCGCCTCCGCCGCCGTCGCGAAAGCGGCTCCGATGACGCTTGCCGATATTCCGGCGGAAGACCCCCAGGTCTACGAAATGCTGGGGCGTGGCGACTCGCTGGGTGTGTTTCAGGTCGAATCGCGGGCGCAGATGAACATGCTGCCGCGCCTGCGACCGCAGTGCTTCTACGACCTGGTAATCGAGACCGCGATCGTGCGGCCCGGTCCGATCCAGGGCGGCATGGTGCACCCGTATCTGCGACGGCGACAAGGCCTGGAGCCTGTCACCTACCCCTCGGCGAGTGTGCGCGCAGTACTGGAGCGCACGCTCGGGGTTTCGATCTTCCAGGAACAGGTGATGCAGCTCGCCGTGGTGGCTGCCGGCTTCACGCCGGGCGAAGCCGATCGTTTACGCCGCGCCATGGCGGCATGGAAGCGCAAGGGGGGCATCGGCCCGTTTCGCGATCGACTCATCAGCGGCATGCTCGCGCGTGGCTACAGCGCCAGCTACGCGGAGCAGATCGTGCGCCAGATCCAGGGTTTTGGCGAATACGGTTTTCCCGAGAGCCATGCAGCCAGCTTTGCGCTGCTGGTGTACGTATCCGCGTGGTTCAAGTGCCACCGGCCGGCCGCGTTTTGTGCCGCCCTCCTGGACTCCCAGCCGCTGGGGTTTTACGCGCCTGCGCAGATCGTGCGCGACGCCATCGACCATGGGGTTGCTGTGCGGCCGGTATGTGTGACAGCCAGCCATTGGCACTGCACGCTCGAAGCCGATGCCAGCGATCCGATCACAGCGGCGGTGCGGCTGGGACTGGCACTGGTGGAGGGACTGGCTGAAGACAGCGCAAAACGCATTTTGGCAGCGCGAACCCAATCGGCCTTTGTCAGCGTGCAGGACCTTGTGCGCCGCGCGCAACTAAACCGCGGCGAACTCGCGCGACTGGCCGCAGCCGATGCGCTTGCGGCTCTTGGCGGCCACCGCCGAAAAGCATTGTGGAGCGCCCTGGGAATCGACGTGCAGGCGCCGCGCCAAGCGCCCCTGGCTGCCGAAGCGCCGGCACACGAAACTGCACCGGAGCTGATTGCTCCGACGGAAGGCCAAGACATCGTGGCCGACTATCGCACCACCGGCCTGAGCCTGCGTCGCCACCCTCTTGCCCTGTTACGGCCGCGCCTGCAGTCCATGCGGCTGTGCAGCGCCCGAGAAGTCGCCCGTGGCCGCCACCGACAACTGATCCGCACCGCTGGCATCGTCACCTGCCGCCAGCGCCCCGCCACGGCCAGCGGGGTGACTTTCGTCACGCTGGAAGACGAAACGGGCTGCGTCAACATCGTCGTGTGGCGCGCCACCGCCGAGCGTTTCCGCAAAGAATTGCTGGGAGCCTGTCTGCTCGTCGTATACGGACGCCTGGAACGGGTCGACACAAGCGCAAGCCCAGTCGTGCACGTGATCGCCGATCGCTTGGTCGACCACTCTGCGCTACTCGGGGGGCTGATGACCAACAGCCGCGACTTTCACTAAAACGCGCAGCGCAAATAACGCCTTGCCGCGTGCAGCGCGCGCCGGCGCTCTCAGCCAAGCAAAAACCAAATGACCGGTCTCGGTCCCACGGCAACGCGCCGCAGACCTAGGCCGCAAGGCCCCTTGACCTACGAAGCTCTACGATTTACGCAACCGCAAAAAACGCAACGCCCAGCGCCGTGATCCCGAGCACCACCACCAAAAAGAAGCGGATGCTGTGCCACACGTCCACATCGTCCATGTCGCTCTCCATCTCGTAAATGGGAATTGTTATTCCCGAAATAACCATACGCTCTGCTCCGGCTTAATACACGCGTCCGAAAAGTGGTTAAGGGAGCCGCGGTCATGACGCTTCGCTTCGCGGCGCAAGGCGGCGCGACGGATCTCGCACGGCCAAAAGGAAGAGCCCGACGCCGCCCGCCCGGGGGGCACTCCGCGCAGCTCAGGCGTGTTTTTCGTAAGTGCCAACAAGTTCCGCCTGGGCCAGAACGTGGCCTTGCATGGCACGCAAGAGCTGGTCCTTGGTTGGCTCTCCCAAGTCGGGCAGCACCGTGTCGAGCGCGTAGAGCTTGTGGAAGTAGCGGTGGCGCCCGATGGGCGGACACGGTCCGCCGTAGCCGGTGCGCTTCCAGTCGTTTTTGCCCTGCAAGGTGCCCGCGGGCAGCGCGTGCGGGCTGATGCCCTGCGCCAGGCCTGTCGTCTGTGGCGCCAGGTTGTACAGCACCCAGTGTACCCAGGTCATCTTTGGCGCAGCCGGGTCCGGTGCATCCGGGTCATCGACGATCAGCGCCAGGGAGCGTGCGGCTGCGGGAACACCGGACCATGACAGGGGAGGCGACCGGTCGGCGCCCTCGCAGGT